>NZ_JBEPJZ010000001.1:0-676169 GCF_040496035.1 Agromyces sp. SYSU T00194
TCCAAAGGAATCCCACCAGCCCAAACGGGCCGGACAGGGTTCAAAAAAATGGCATTGAACATAGTGCACGCTATTGAGTTCTCAAGGAACGGACGCTCCTCAGGTTCAGCCTCTCGACTTCCCCTCAGGGCAACCTCTCTACTGTATCACCCCTCGGCATCAGGCACAAACCGGCCTGATCCCTCTTCCAGGCGCAGCCTGAAGTGTCGCGGACCTAGAGGACCGCGGCGGTCGAGGTGATCGAATAGACATCCTAGGCGCTTCGAGAACGCCCGACAAGTGCCGGTCTTCGTTGCGCTGGATGGTCCCGCTTGAGGCCGGGAGGCTCTGCCGCTCTCCCGCACCTTTGGGGTGACGAGTAAGAACATTACGTGGCGCTCGGCGCTTCGCCAAAACGAGCGCGCAGGCCGGGCGTGTCGCGCGTGGCGACCTCGCCCGGCCGCGCATCGAAGGCGCTGTTCAGGGCGGGAATCAGGCCCCGACGGTCATCGGATCGGCGTGCTCGCCCGTCGGCGGCAGCGCGTCGAGCTGCGCGACCTCGGTGGGAGCCAGCTCGAACCCGAACACGTCGAGGTTCTGCTCCATGCGCTCGCGCGACGTCGTCTTCGGGAACACGATGTACCCGTGCTGGAGGTGCCAGCGCAGCAGCACCTGCGCCGGGCTCACGCCGTGCTGCTCGGCGATGCCCACGACCGCCGGGTCGCCGAGGAGGTCGGTCTTGCCCTGGCCGAGCGGCCCCCACGCCTCGACCGCGATGCCCTGCGCGGCGCAATACGCCGCCACTTCGCGCTGCTGGTGGTACGGGCTCAGCTCGATCTGGTTGACGGCCGGCGTCACGCCCGTCTCGGCGGCGAGCCGCTCGAGGTGCGGCACCAGGAAGTTCGAGACGCCGATCGAGCGCGCGCGCCCCGATTCCCGGATCGACTCGAACGCCGCCCACGTCTCGACGTACCGGTCCTGCGGCGGCACCGGCCAGTGGATCAGGTAGAGGTCGACGTACTCCAGGCCGAGTCGCTCGAGGCTGGCCTCGAACGCGGGCGCCGCGGTGTCGGCGCCCTGGTCGTCGTTCCAGAGCTTCGTCGTGATGAACAGTTCCTCGCGCGGGATGCCCGACGCGGCGACCGCGCGGCCGACGCCCTCCTCGTTGCCGTAGATGCGGGCGGTGTCGAGGTGCCGGTAGCCCGCCTCGAGCGCATCGGTCACGATGCGCTCGGTCTCGACGGGGTCGACCTTGAAGACGCCGAAGCCGAGCTGCGGGATGTCGCGCCCGTCGTTGAGGCGGACGCGAGGGACGAGTGAATCAGTCATGCGTCCATCCCATCACGCGTGCCGCACGCCGTCACCCGACCGGGGCGGGCTCCGCGCCCGCGTCGGCGCCCGGCGCACGGGTCCGCCCCTGCGCGTAGCGCTGTCGTGCGCGGTCGGCGTGCGACCCCACGGGCACGCGCTCGGTCGCGGCGGCGAGCCCGAACGCCGGCATGCCCACGTACAGCGTCTCGGCGCGCTCGACCTGGAAGGTCTCGTGCCAGATGCCCACGGCGCCGGGCGCCCGACGTGCCCGCCGGTTGAACGCCGCCCAGGCGGGACGGTGCTCCCCCGAGGCATCCGACGCGTACGCGTACAGGTGCTCGTGGCTGCTCCAGTACTGCACCACGTACGGCCCGTTCGCGCCGGCGAGCAGCCGGTACCCGAGGAACCCCGAGTCGGGCGTCGTCGAGAGCTCCCGGAGCATGCGCGGCATCGCCAGGAACGCGGGCAGCCAGAGGTCGGGCCGCCACCAGCGATTGACGCGCATGCCGATGAGGAACACGACGAGCTCGCCGTCGTACCGGTGGGTCATCCGACCCGGGGTGATCGTCGCCACGATGGCCTCCGTCTCCAGCATTGGATAGTTGCGATATCCAATACTAGATATCTGCACTATCCAACGCAAGGGCGAGCGGATGCCTCGAGCCGACCACGGCCCCGCGCGCCGCGTCGTACGATGGAGGGCTGTGCTTCCCACGATCACCTACCCCGCCGAGCTGCCGGTCTCCGGCATGCGCGACGAGATCGCGCGCGCCGTGCGCGACCACCAGGTCGTGATCGTCGCCGGTGCCACCGGATCGGGCAAGACCACGCAGCTGCCGAAGATCTGCCTCGAGCTGGGCCGCGAGTCGATCGCGCACACCCAGCCGCGCCGCATCGCCGCACGCACGATCGCCGAGCGCATCGGCGAGGAGCTCGGGTCCGAGGTCGGCGACCTCGTCGGCTACCAGGTGCGCTTCACCGACCGGGTGAGCGAGTCGACCCGCATCAAGGTCATGACCGACGGGATCCTCCTCAACGAGATCCACCGCGACCGCATGCTCCGCCGCTACGACACGATCATCATCGACGAGGCCCACGAGCGCAGCCTCAACATCGACTTCCTGCTCGGCTACCTGAAGCAGCTGCTGCCGAAGCGCCCGGACCTCAAGGTCATCGTGACCAGCGCCACGATCGACCCCGAGAGCTTCGCGAAGCACTTCGCGGATGCCTCGGGCGAACCGGCGCCCGTCATCGAGGTGTCGGGACGCACCTACCCCGTCGAGATCCGCTACCGCCCGCTCGTCGGCGAGGCCGGCGACGACGAGGAGGACGAGGGTGCCGCGGCCGACGACAAGGACGTGCAGCAGGGCATCCTCGACGCGCTCGACGAGCTCGAGCGCGAGGCGCCCGGCGACGTGCTCGTCTTCCTCTCGGGCGAGAACGAGATCCGCGACGCCGAGGAGGCGGTGCGCGGCCACGCCGCCCGCCGCGGTGGTGCCGGCGCGACCGAGGTCCTCCCCCTCTACGGGCGCCTGTCGGCCGCCGACCAGCACCGCGTGTTCGAGCCGTCGAAGGTCGCCGGGCTTCGCCGCCGGGTGGTGCTCGCGACGAACGTCGCCGAGACGAGCCTCACGGTGCCGGGCATCCGCTACGTCGTCGACGCGGGCACGGCGCGCATCAGTCGCTACTCGACCCGCGCGAAGGTGCAGCGGCTGCCGATCGAGCCGATCTCGCAGGCCTCGGCGAACCAGCGCTCGGGCCGGTCGGGCCGCACGAGCGACGGCATCGCGATCCGGCTCTACGCCGAGGACGACTACGGGAAGCGGCCCGAGTTCACCGACCCCGAGGTGCTGCGCACGAACCTCGCCGCGGTCATCCTCCAGATGGCATCGCTCGGCCTCGGGGCGGTCGAGGACTTCCCGTTCCTCACCCCGCCCGACGTGCGCGGCATCCGCGACGGGCTCGACCTGCTGCGCGAGCTCGGCGCGCTCGAGGACCGCGAGTCACAGGACGGCCCACGACTGACCCGCATCGGCCGCCAGCTCTCTCGCCTGCCGATCGAGCCGCGCTACGCGCGCATGGTCATCGAGTCGAAGGCGCAGGGCGTCTCGCGCGAGGTGCTCGCGATCGTGGCCGGCATGACCATCCAGGACCCGCGCGAGCGACCGCTCGAGAAGCGCGAGCAGGCGAACGCGATGCACGCGCGCTTCGTCGACCCGACGAGCGATTTCCTGACCCTGCTGAACCTCTGGAACCACCTCGAGGAACAGCAGCAGCAGCTCGGTTCGAGCGCGTTCCGGCGCATGTGCCGCACCGAGTTCCTGAACTACCTGCGCGTGCGCGAGTGGCAGGACCTCTACCGCCAGCTCGTGCGCCTCGCGAAGCCGCTCGGCCTGCACGTCGGCGAGCCGCGCATCAACGCCGACGGCATCCACCGGGCGCTCCTGTCGGGACTCCTCTCGCACATCGGGCTGCGCGACGACACCGCGACGGATGCCGCGCGCGGGCGCGGGAAGGGCCGCCCCGAGGCATCCGGCCGCCGACCCAGCCGCGAGTTCGTCGGGGCGCGCAACACGCGGTTCCAGGTGTTCCCGGGCTCGGCGCTCGCGAAGAAGCCGCCGGCCGCGATCATGACCGCCGAGCTCGTCGAGACGAGCCGCCTGTTCGCCCGCACCGTCGCGGCGATCGACCCGGCGTGGGCGGAACCGCTCGCGGGCTCGCTCGTGAAGCGCAGCTACGGCGAGCCGCGCTGGGACCCGAAGCAGGGCTCGGCGATCGCCGACGAGAAGGTGCTGCTGTTCGGCGTGCCGATCGTGCCGAAGCGACGCATGCAGCTGGCGAGGGCGGATGCCCCGCTCGCGCGGGAACTCTTCATCCGGCACGCGCTCGTCGACGAGGAGTGGGACACGTCCCGCCTCGACCGCCGCGTGTTCGGGTGGGTGCGCGCGAACCGGGCGCTGCGCGCCGAGCTCGGCGACCTCGAGGCGCGCACGCGTCGCCGCGACATCCTCGCCGGCGACGAGGCGGTCGTCGCGTTCTACGAGGCGCGCGTGCCGGCCGATGTGTCGACCACCCGCGGCTTCGAGAAGTGGTGGCGCACCGAGCAGCGCACCCGGCCCGAGCTGTTCACGATGCGGCGCTCCGACCTCGTCGGCGACGAGGCCGACGGGCGCGGCGACGGGTTCCCCGACCAGTGGCGGCAGGGCGACCAGACCATCCGCCTCGCCTACCGGTTCGACCCCGGCGCCGCAGACGACGGCGTGACCGCGACCGTGCCGCTCGTGCTGCTGCCGCGGCTCTCGCCGGTCGGGTTCGACTGGCAGGTGCCGGGGCTCCGCGACGAGCTCGTGCAGGCGATGCTGCGCACGCTGCCGAAGTCGATCCGCCGGTCGGTCGTGCCGGCCGCCGAGTGGGCGGCGCGCATCGGCGAGGAACTGCCCGCGGGCCCCGAGGACGGCGCGGAGCGCGAACCGCTCGCCGAGGTGGTCGCCGCGACCATCAAGCGACTCACGTTCACGCCCGTCACGGCCGACGACTTCGACCTCGAGCGCGTGCCCGCGCACCTGCGCATGACGTTCCGCGTGGTCGACGAGCGCGGCCGCCCGGCCGGCTCGGGCACCGACCTGGCCGAACTGCAGCGCCGGCTCGCCGACCGCACGCGCGCCGCCGTCGCGAACGCCGTCTCCGCCCCCGCACGACCGGGACGCTCGCGCGGGACGGGCAGCACCCCGGAAGACCGGGCGACGGATGCTCCGAGCCGGGCGAGCGCCGGGCCGTCGATCGCCGAGCGCTCGGGCATCACGGCCTGGGACTGGGACGAGCTGCCCCGGCACGTCGACACCCGGCAGGCCGGCAACGTGATCCGCGCCTACCCGGCGATCGTCGACGAGGGCGACCGGGTGGCGCTGCGGCTGGTCGCGACGGCGGCCGAACGCGACCGGGCGTCGCGGCGCGGCATCCGTCGCCTGCTCGTGCTGGCCACGCCCTCGCCCGTGTCCTACGTGCAGGAGCACCTGTCGAACCAGGAGAAGCTGCTGCTCGCGGCGAGTCCGTACGGCGGCACGCGCGCCCTGCTCGACGACTGCCTCGCGGCGTGCGTCGACGCCGTGCTGCGCGAGCGCCACCCCGACGGGCTGCTGTTCACGCGGGCCGAGTTCGAGGCGGCGCGCGACGCCGTGTCGGCGAGCGTCATGCAGCGCCTCGACGAGACCGTGGCGCTCGTCACCCGCGTGCTGCAGCGCTGGCGCGAGGCCGACAAGGCGATCCGCGGCGCGACCAGCCTGCCGCTCATGCATGCGCTGGGCGACGCCCGGGCGCAGCTCGACGGGCTCGTGCGGCCGGGGTTCGTGCTGGCGACAGGGCTCGAGCGCCTGGTGCACCTCCCCCGCTACGTCGAGGGCATCGTGGTGCGGGTGCGCAAGCTCCAGGAGGCACCGGGACGCGACCGGCAGTGGATGAACGAGCTCGAGAAGGCGACCGCCGCCTACGAGTCCGCAGGCGGGACCATCCCGCTCGCCGACGACTCCCCTGCCGAACTCGTGCGCGCCCGCTGGCTGCTCGAGGAGCTGCGGGTCAGCCTCTTCGCCCAGGAGCTGCGCACGGCCGAGCCGGTCTCGGTGCAGCGCATCGCCAAGGCGCTCGCCGGCTGATGGGCGAGGATGGAGGGATGACCACTCGATCCTCCGTCGCCATCGTCCACGGCACCGTGGTGCCCGTCGCCTCCGCGCCCCTCCAGGACGCCACCGTGCTCGTCGTCGACGGCCGCATCGCCGCGGTCGGCACCGACGTCGAGGTGCCGGACGGCGTGCCCGTCGTCGACGCGGGGGGCCGCTGGGTGCTGCCGGGCTTCATCGAGGCGCACGCCCACATGGGCGTCTCCGAGGAGGCGCAGGGCTGGGCCGGCGAGGACACCAATGAGATGACCGACCCGAACGGGGCGGCGCTGCGCGCGATCGACGCGATCAACCCCGAGGACGAGGGGTTCCGCGACGCGCTCCTCGGCGGCGTCACGAGCGCGGTCGTGAAGCCCGGCTCGGGCAACCCGATCGGCGGGCAGACCGTCGCGATCAAGACCTGGGGCGGCCGCACGGTCGACGAGCAGGTGATCCGCGAGGCGGTGTCGGTGAAGTCGGCCCTCGGCGAGAACCCCAAGCGCGTGTACGGCGACAAGAAGCAGCTGCCGTCGACCCGGCTCGGCGTGGCGAACGTGATCCGCAGCGCGTTCGTCGACGCGCAGAACTACGTCGCCCGCCGCGACGCCGCCGCCGCGAAGGGCGAGCCGTTCGACCGCGACCTCGCGAAGGAGACCCTGGCGCGCGTGCTCGCGGGCGAGCTCGCCTGGGACCAGCACGTGCACCGCGCCGACGACATCGCCACCGCGCTGCGCCTGGCCGACGAGTTCGGCTACCGGCTCGTGATCAACCACGGCACCGACGGCGCAGCCGTCGCCGACGTGCTCGCCGAGCGCGACGTGCCGGTGATCTTCGGGCCGATGCTCACCTCGCGCTCCAAGGTCGAGCTGCGCGACCGCGACATCGCGAACCTCGGGGCGCTCGCCCGGGCCGGCGTGCGCGTCGCGATCACCACCGACCACCCCGTCGTGCCGATCAACTTCCTCGTGCACCAGGCGTCGTTCGCGGTGAAGGAGGGCCTCGACCGCGAGACCGCCCTGCAGGCGCTCACCGTGCACCCGGCCGCGTTCCTCGGCCTCGACGACCGCATCGGCGCGCTCGCGCCGGGGCTCGACGGCGACGTCGTGATCTGGTCGGGCGACCCGCTCGACGTCACCTCGCGGGCCGAGCACGTCTACATCACGGGCACCGAGGTGTACCGCTGGGACGCCGCGGCGAACCACGGCCGCGGCGCCGGCCGCGTGACCGAGCGCCGGGAGCGCTTCGCCGGCTGAGGCATCCGTTCGGGTGCCCGGGGGACGGAGCGGATGCCGTCGCGGCGCGGCCGCATCGGGGTGCCGCTCGTCAGATCCGTCACGGCCGCAGCGCCGTCACGGCCGATGTGATTCGCACGCACTCCGCGGAAACGTAGAGTTCTCCTGTGAACCGCTACGCCGACCTGCTCCGCACTCCCGGAGTCGCTCGGATCATCGCGGCGCAGCTCACGGCCCGATTCCCGTCGGGCATGCTCTCGCTCGCGTTCCTGCTGCACGTCGAGCGCGAGACCGGCTCCTACGGGGCCGCAGGTCTCGTGCTGGCCGCCACGTCGATCGGCCAGGCCGTCGCCGGACCGCTGACGAGCCGCTTCATGGGGCGCTGGGGCATGCGACCGGTGCTCGTCACGACGCTCGTCATCTGCGCCGCATCCGTCGTCGCCATCGGCCTGCTCCCGCTCACGGTGCCGCTGTACATGGCCATCGGCCTCGTCTGCGGCCTCGCGACGCCACCCGTGCAGCCCGCCGTGCGCACGATCTACCCGAAGATGGTGAACTCGCGGCAGCTGACGCCCCTGTTCTCCCTGGACGCATCGGCGCAGGAGATCATCTGGGTCGTCGGCCCGGTGATCACCACGTTCATCTCGACCCAGGTCGGCACGACCTGGGGCATCCTCGCCGCGGCGGCGCTGATGATCGGCGGCGGCATCTGGTTCATCTCCTCCCCGGAACTCGGGCGGGTGCGCATCCCTCGCTCGAAGCGCCGGTTCGGCGTGGTGCTCGCACGGCCCGCAGTGCTGCTCGGCACGGTCGTCGGGTTCCTCCTGATCGGCGCGTGCGCCGCGGTGGAGGCGGGCGTCGTCGCCGTCTTCGGCCACGACGGCGCCGAAGCCGGCATCGTGCTGGCGATCTTCGCGATCGGCAGCCTCGCCGGCGGGCTGTTGTTCGGGCACATCCCGATCGGCCCGTGGGCGCTCGCCCGCCGCATGCTCATCGTGTTCGTCGGTGTCGCGGTGGCTGCGGCCGCGATGGAGTTCTGGTGGCTGTCGGTCACCCTGTTCGTCGCGGGCATCGGCATCGCCCCCGCACTGGCGGTGATCTTCGCGATCGTGTCGGCGAGCGTGAAGTTCTCCGACACCGCGGAGGCCTACGGCTGGGTCGGCACCGGCCAGCTCATCGGCGCGGCGCTCGGGTCGGCGCTCGCGGGCTTCCTGATCGACGGCTACGGCCCGGTCGGCGCGTTCGCGGCCGCCGCGGTGCTGGCGCTCGTCGGCTTCCTCGTGCCCACGATCGCGCGACGCTGGCACCCCGACCTGCGCGGCCGCGACGCGAGCCCGATCCCCGACACCGAGCCCGTGCAGATCACCCCGCACTGACCCCCTCGTACCGCGCTCGCGGCCCTCGCGAGACGCGCGTCGGGTCCAGAACGTTGTGCCGCCCCGGGAACCCGCCGGAAGTGCAATGCGATCGTGACCGGACTCCCAGACCGCTCGCAGTCACGGGACTCGCGCGCGCCGCTACCGTGTGTGCCATGAGACGCGTCGTGGCCGCCGCAGCCGGCATCCTGTTCACCGCCCTGGCCCTCACCGGGTGCTCCTTCGCCCAGAACGACCAGGCGTCGTCCGAGCCCGACATGTACGTCACCGACGGCGAGATGGCGACCCGGGACGGCGACATGATGGCTCCCGGCGACGACATGATGGCCGAGGAGTTCGCCGAGGAATCCGCGGGCGGCGCCGACGCCGTCGCATCCGACCGGGCCATGATCACGCAGGGCTCGCTCTCGATCACCGTGGACGACCCGATCGCCGCGGCGCAGCAGGCGACCGGCATCGTGACCGCCGCCGGCGGCCGCGTCGACAGCCGCAACGAGTACCCCGAGGCCGACGACCGTCGGGCGAGCGCCTCGCTCGTGCTGCGCATCCCGTCGGAGCGCGTCGACGCGACGATCACCGAACTCAAGGACCTCGGCACGGTCAACACCGTCTCGATCGGCTCCACCGACGTCGACATGCAGGTCGACGACCTCGACGCGCGCATCGGCGCACTCCAGACGTCGGTGAACCGCCTCACGCAGCTCCTCGCCGAGGCCGACGACATCTCCGACCTGATCACGATCGAGTCCGAGCTCACCACGCGCCAGGCGCAGCTCGACTCGCTCGTCAGCCAGCGCGCGGCGCTCGGCGACCGCGTCGCCTACGCCACGGTGTACCTCGAGCTCTACGCGCCGGGCATCGTCGCGCCGGCCGAGCCCGACACCTTCTGGGACGGCGTGGTCGCGGGCTGGAACGCGCTCTGGGGCTTCCTCGGCGGCCTCATGGTCGCGCTGGGCGTGCTCGCGCCGTGGCTGCTGTTCCTCGCCGTCATCGCGGCGATCGTGGTGGCGATCGTGGTCGTCTCGGTGCGTGCCGGACGGAAGCCGCAGCGAGCGCGGGCAGCGGATGCCCCGCAGGCACCGGATGCCCCGCAGGCGCCTCCGGCGGACGGCGGTGACGACTCCCGGCAGGCGTAGTCTGGCGGCGTGACCCCCACCGTCGACGACGTCCTGACCGACGAGTTGCTCACCCGCATCCGCGACCGCGCGGACGGGTACGACCGCGAGAACCGGTTCTTCGACGAGGACCTCGCCGAGCTCCGGGCCGCCGGGTACCTGCGGGCCCTCGTGCCCGAGGCACAGGGCGGGCTCGGCTGGAGCCTCGCCGACGCGGTCCGCGCCCAGTCGCGCCTCGCCGGAGCGGCGCCCGCGACCGCGCTCGGCGTGAACATGCACCTGGTCTGGACGGCGGTGGCGAAGATCCTCGCCGATCGCGGCGACGACGTGCTCGCGTTCCTCCAGCGGGAGGCCGCCGCCGACGAGGTCTTCGCGTTCGGCATCAGCGAGGGCGGCAACGACCTCATGCTGTTCGGGTCGCGTTCCGAGGCCCGGCCGCAGGACGACGGCGGCTATCGGTTCCACGGCCGCAAGATCTTCACGTCGCTGTCACCCGCGTGGACGCGCCTCGGCACGATGGCGCTCGACACCCGGTCGGCCGACGGCCCGAAGATCGTCTACGCGTTCATCGATCGCGAGGACCCCGACGTGTCGAGCCTCGACGACTGGGACACGATCGGCATGCGCGCCAGCCAGAGCCGCACGACGGTGCTCGACGGCGCGTACGCTCCGGCCGACCGGGTGGTGCGCCGGCTCGACCCGGGCCCGAACGCCGACCCGTTCGTGTTCGGCATCTTCGCGGCGTTCGAGCTGCTGCTCGCGGCCGTCTACACGGGCATCGGGGCCCGCGCGCTCGACCTCGCGGTGGCGGCGGCCCACCGCCGCACCTCGATGAAGTTCGACGGCCGGCCGCTGGCGCACGATCCGGACATCCGCCATCGCGTGGCATCCGCCGCCATCGCCCAGGACGCGCTGGCCCCCCAGCTGGCGGCACTGGCGCACGACGTCGACGCGCTGGCCGACCACGGCCCGCTGTGGTTCCCGAAGCTGTCGGGCATGAAGGTGCGCGCGACCGAGACGGCACGGATCGTGGTCGACCAGGCGGTTCGCGTCGCGGGCGGATCGAGCTACTTCGCCGGCAACGAGCTCGGCCGGCTCTCGCGCGACGTCGTCGCGGGCATCTTCCATCCGTCCGACGACGAGTCGGCGCACGCGACGGTGGCCAACGCCTGGCTCGGCCCGCTGCCCTCCTAGGCGCCGCCGCGCGGCCGACCGCTCGCTAGACTCGGGACGACCGCGCCCGCCGCGGCGGACCGACGACTCGAAGCTGAGAGGCCCCACCCATGAACGTGTTCGCATTCGTCATCGCCATGCTGCTCTTCCTGCTGGGCATGCTGGCGTTCGGCATGGCGTTCGTCGCCACCGGGTTCCAGGCCTTCGTCTTCGGCGGCGGCATCCTGCTCATCGCCCTCTCGCTGGCGATCCCCTTCCACCTGCTGGGTCGCGCAGACGGCGCCTGATGCACCGGTCGTGCAGCGCCTCGAGCCCCTCCCGCGCGGCTAGAGTCATATCGTGGGCGTGAGAATCGAGAAGGTCGACCTGCCGGGCATCGGTGTCCGGCACGACCTCGTGACCGAGGCGGGGCGGCGCATCAGCATCGTCTCGCTGCGCGACGGCGAGCACGACCTGGGCGTGTTCGACCGCGATGACCCCGACACGTGCCGCGACACGGTGGCCCTGAGCGATGACGAGGCGTCGGCGCTGGCCGACCTGCTGGGCGCTTCGGTGATGATGTCCCGCCTCACGAGCTTCGCCGACGGATCGACGGGCGTGTTCACCGAGCAGCTCGAGCTGCCGACCGACTCGCCCTACCTGAACGAGAAGCTCGGCGCGACCCAGATGCGCACCCGCACTGGTGTCTCGATCGTGGCGATCGTCCGCGACGGCACCGTGGTGCCCTCGCCGACGCCGGCAGAGGTGCTGCGGGCACGCGACGTGATCGTCGCCGTCGGCACGCGCGAGGGCCTCGACGCGGCATCCCGCCTCATCGCTCACGGTCCCGGCTGATTCGGGGGCGCCGATGCACGAGACCACGCTGATCCTCATCGAGGTCGGCGCGCTCCTGCTCGGCATGAGCCTGCTCGGGCGGCTGGCGATGCGCATCGGCATCAGCCCCATCCCGCTCTACCTGCTCGTCGGCCTGCTCTTCGGCGAGGGCGGGTTGCTGCCGCTCGAGGCGAGCGAGGAGTTCTTCCAGATCGGCGCCGAGATCGGTGTGATCCTGCTGCTGACGCTGCTCGGCCTCGAGTACACGGCGGAGGAGCTGTTCACCAACCTGCGCCAGTCGAAGTACGCGGGGCTCCTCGACGCCGTGCTGAACGCGACGCCGGGCGCGGTCTGCGCACTCCTGCTCGGCTGGAGCCCGGTCGCGGCGGTCGCGCTCGCGGGCGTGACCTGGATCTCCTCGTCGGGCGTGATCGCGAAGCTCATGCGCGACCTCGGTCGCCTGAGCAACCGCGAGACCCCGACGATCCTCGCCATCCTCGTGATCGAGGACCTCGCGATGGCCTTCTACCTGCCCGTGCTCTCGGCGCTGGTGGTCGGGGTCAGCCTGCTCGAGGGGGCCATCGCGGTCGCGGTCGCGGTGACGGTGGTCACGGTCATCCTCTACGTCGCGTTCCGCCACGGGCACGTCGTGTCGCGGTTCTTCTCCACCGAGCACGCGGAACCGCTGCTGCTCGGCGTGCTCGGGCTCACGATGCTCGTCGCGGGCCTCGCGGCACAGGTGAACGTCTCGGCGGCGGTCGGGGCGTTCCTCGTCGGCATCGCGCTCTCGGGGCGCGTCGCCCACTCGGCCTCGCAGCTGCTCACGCCCCTGCGCGACCTGTTCGCGGCGATCTTCTTCGTCTTCTTCGGCCTCGCGACCGATTCGAGCGAGCTGCTGCGGATGCTCCTGCCGGCCACGCTGCTCGCCGTCGCGACCATGGCCACCAAGACCCTGACCGGCTACCTGGCCGCCAAGCGCGCGGGCATCGGCCCGCTGGGGCGCTGGCGCGCCGGGTTCTCACTGACCCCGCGCGGGGAGTTCTCGATCGTGATCGCCGGGCTCGCGATCTCCGCGGGTGTGGCACCCGACATCGCACCGCTCGCGACGGCGTACGTGCTGATCACGGTGATCGGCGGCACGATGCTCGCCCGCCTGCCCGACGCGAACTGGTTCCGCACGCTGGTGCGCGCCGGAGCCTCGCGGGCGGCGGCGCGATAGCGTTCGACTCAGCCGGCGGCGGGCTGCTCGGCGAGCAGCTCGCGCACGCGCGGCACGACCGCCGTGCCGTAGCGCTCGATCGAGCCCATCATGAGCTCGTGCGGCAGCGTGCCGTTGGAGTACTTCAGGTCGAACCGGGCCGCGCCGATGGCGCGCACGGCGGCGGCGATCTTCTGCGCGACGGTCTCGGGGCTGCCCACGTAGAGCGCGCCGTGCGGGCCGGCCTCCTGCTCGAAGTGCTCGCGGGTGATCGGTCCCCAGCCGCGCTCGCGCCCGATGCGTCCCATGATCGCCGCGTAGTGCGGCCAGAGCTCGTCGCGCGCCTGCGCATCGTCGTCGCCGACGTAGCCGGGCGAGTGGACGGCGACGGGCAGCTCGGGCCGGCCGAACTGGCCGAGGGCCTTGCGGTAGAGGTCGGCGAGGGGTGCGAAGCGCGCGGGCGACCCGCCGATGATCGCGAGCACGAGCGGCAGGCCGTAGTGGGCGGCGCGCACGACCGACTCGGGGCTGCCGCCGACGCCGATCCAGGTGCGCAGCGGCGCGTGCTCCACGTGCGGGTAGACCGTGATGCCGTCGATCGACGGGCGGAGCGTGCCCTCCCACGTCACCGGTTCCTGCGCGAGCAGGGTCGTGAACAGCTCCACCTTCTCCTCGAAGAGGGCTTGGTACTGGCCGAGGTCGTAGCCGAACAGGGGGAACGACTCCGTGAACGAGCCGCGCCCGAGAATGACCTCGGCCCGCCCGCCGGTGAGCCCGTCGAGGGTGGCGAAGCGCTGGAACACGCGCACCGGGTCGTCGGAGCTCAGCACCGTGACGGCGCTGCCGAGGTGGATGCGCTCGGTGCGCGCGCCGATCGCGGCGAGCACGACCTCCGGCGCCGAGACGGCGAAGTCCTCGCGGTGGTGCTCGCCGACGCCGATGAAGTCGAGGCCCACGCGGTCGGCCAACACGCCCTGCTCGACGACGTTGCGCAGCACCTCCGCCTGGCTGAGCGGCGTGCCCGCGGCATCCGTCGTCACGTCGCCGAACGTGTCGACCCCGAACTCGACCTGCGTGTCCATCGTGCTCCCCTCCGCCGCGCGGGCGTTCCATGCGTATGCATATGACGGGAACGCCGCCCGCCCCGCGTCGTATTCCATCGTGGCAGGCGGGAGCCCGGGAATCACGGCAGGCACTCCACACCGCGCGGCCGATCGCCTACCGTGGAGTCGGGGGCACTCGTGCGCGACATCGTCATCTTCGCTCCCTCGCCGCTGCTCACCGTCACGGTCGAGGAGGACGAGGGCACCGACATCCACCTGCATGCCGGCGGGCAGGGGGTCTGGCAGGCGCGGATGCTGCGGGAGCTGGGCTGCTCCGTCACCCTGTGCGCCGTGCTCACGGGCGAGGTGGGACGAGCGCTCGGACACCTGCTGGAGGACGAGGGCATCGAGGTCGACGCCGTGGTCCGCGAGGGCAGCGGCGCGGCCTACGTGCACGACCGCCGCGAGGGCACCCGCACCGTCGTCGCGGAGACCGGTGGCGACGCCATCGATCGGCACGAGCTCGACGAGCTCTACGGACGCACGCTCACCGCCGCGATCGACGCCCGCGTCGTGCTGCTGAGCGGACCGCACGGCGAGGGCGTGGTGCCCGACGACGTGTACCGGCGCCTCGCGGCCGACGTCCGCGCCACGGGCGGCACCGTCGTCGTCGACCTCGCCGGCGGCAGGCTCGACGCCGCGATCGCGGGCGGCGTCGCCGTCGCGAAGGTGAGCGAGGAGGAGCTCCTGCGCGACGACCGCATCCCCGGCACCGATCGCGACGCCCTCCTGCGGGCGATGCGCGAGCTGCACGCCGCGGGCGCCGAGCGGGTCATCGTGACGTGCGCGGAACGTCCGGCGCTCGTCCTCCGCGACGGCGCGATCGCCCGCGTGGAGGTGCCGCGCATGGAGGTCGTCGACGCGGCGGGCTCCGGCGACTCGTTCGTCGCCGCCACGGTCGCGGCCCTCGCCCGGGGCGAGGAGTTCGACGAGGCGGTGGCGCTCGGGGCCGCCGCCGGTGCGATGAACGTCACCCGGCACGGGCTCGGCACGGCCGACGCGGCGGCGGTCCGGGCGCTGCGCCGCCGGGTGCGCATCGCCGAGTTCGCCGACATCGACGAGCACGCGATCACCACGTCGCCCGACGAGCTCGCCGCGGGCGTCCGGGACGGCGCATGACGACCGCACTCATCACGAACGACGACGGCATCGCCTCGCCCGGACTGCTCGCCCTCGCCCGCGCCGCCGTCACGGCGGGCCTCGACGTCATCGTGGCCGCCCCCGCCGGCGACGCGAGCGGCACGAGCGCGGCCATCACGGCGGCGCTGATGCCCGGTGCCGCGCACTCCGATGCGGTGCGCGTCGAGCGTCGACCGCTCGACGGGCTCGACGCCCCCGCGTACGCCGTGCACGCCGCACCCGCACTGATCGCGCTCATCGCCGCGCACGGCGCGTTCGACCGATCGCCCGACGTCGTGCTCTCGGGGGTCAACCGCGGCGCGAACATCGGCCACGCCATCCTGCACTCAGGCACCGTGGGTGCGGCGCTCACCGGCGGCGCGAGCGGCGCACGCGCCATCGCCGCGTCGCTCGACGTCGGCATGCGCCCCCGCCGCTACGCCTGGGACGAGGCGGCGGCCGCCACCGTCGCGCTCGTCCCGGCGCTGCTCGACGAGCCCGCCGGAACGGTGGTCAACCTCAACGTCGCCAATCGGCCGGGCGTGATGCCCACGGTGCGCGCCGCGACGCTCGCGCCGTTCGGCATCGTGCACACGACCCTGACCGAGCGGGGCGAGCACGAGGTCGAACTCACCGTCGCCGAACTCCCGGCGTCGCCCGATCCCGGATCCGACGCCGCCCTCCTGGCCGAGGGCTACTCCACCCTCACCGGGGTGACGGCGATCGCCGACTCCGGGGTCGCGTCGCGGCTCGTGGGATGACCGGGAATCCGGCGCCACCCGGTCCGGTTGCACCTCGTGTGCAGGAACGTCCCACCCCCCACTCCGCGTTCGGCCGCCGCGTCGTCGGCATCTTCGGCGTCGGCAAGGTCGGCAGCGCGCTCGCGCGCCTGGCACTCGCCGCGGGCTACGAGGTGCTCGTGCGCGGCTCGTCGCGCCAGCTGGCCCTCGACCTCCTCGTCGACACGATCGCCCCCGGCGCCCGGGTGGTGGATGCCGCGGAACTCGCGCGCCGCGCGGACCTCGTGATCGTTGCGGTGCCGTTCGGCAAGGTCGACACGGTGGAGTGGGAACTGCTCGACGACGTGGTCGTGGTGGACACGACGAACTACTGGCCGCCGATCGACGGGCACCTCGCCGACGTCGAGGCCGACGGCCGGTCGACCGCCGAGCAGCACGCCGACCTGAACCCCGCCGCGCGCGTGGTGAAGTCGCTGAACCACCTCGGCTACCACGACATGGAGGAGGACGAGCGCCCGGCGGGCGACCCCCTCCGACGCGCGATCGCGGTCGCGGGCGACGACGCCGACGCCCGGCGCGTCGTCGCCGACTTCGTCGACGCGATCGGCTTCGACCCGGTCGACGCCGGCCCGCTCGCATCCGGTCGCCTGCTGGAGCCCGGCCACCTCGTGTTCGGCCGCGAGCTCGACCGCGGCGAGCTCGAGCGCGCGCTCGCAGCGGAGTCCGCCCGCGCCTGACCCCGCCCGCCTGCCGAGACCCGTCGATCTCCTGCGTTCCCAGCGCTGGGAACGCAGGGAATCGACGGGTCTCGCGGCGGGACGGATGGTGGTCAGGCGGCTGGATTAGGGTGTGCAGGTGCCCGCAGCATCCGTCGACCCGCGCCCCGGCGCCGCCGAGCGGCTCGCCCGCATGATCGCGCTGCCGACGGTGTCGGCCGAGCTCGAGACGGTCGGGCGCGAGCCATTCCGGGCGTTCGAGCAGCTGCTCGCCGAGGAGTACCCGCTGGTGCACGCGCACCTCGAGCGCGAGCAGCCCGCCGAGTTCGGGCTGCTCTACCGCTGGCGCGGGCGCAGCGGCGAACGACCGACCGTGCTGATGGCGCACTACGACGTGGTGCCCGCGCGGGCCGGGGACGGCTGGACCCACGACCCCTTCGCGGGCGTGATCGCCGACGGCCTCGTGCACGGGCGCGGCGCGCTCGACGACAAGGGCCCGCTGCTCGTGGTCCTCGAGGCCGTCGAGAACCTGCTGGCCGCCGGGTTCGCGCCCGACCACGACCTCTACCTGTCGTTCGGCGGCAACGAGGAGTCGTACGGCGACGCGGCCCCGATCGCCTCGGACCTGCTGCACGCCCGGGGCATCCGCCCCTGGCTCGTGCTCGACGAGGGCGGCGCGGTCGTCGACGCGCCGCTGCCGTGGGTGCCGGTGCAGGCCGCCATGGTCGGCGCGGCCGAGAAGGGCATCATGACGGTGGTGCTGCGCGCCGACGGCGTCGGCGGGCACGCGTCCGCGCCGACCGGCATGACCGCGACCGCCCGCATCGCGCGCGCCGTGCGCCGCCTCGAGCGCAACCCGTTCCGGCCGCGGCTGCCGCGCTCGGCCCGGGACATGCTCGCCGGGTTCGCGACCCGCACGACCGGGTGGCCGCGGCTGCTGCTGCGCGTGCTCGCGGCCGTCCCGTGGCTCACCGCACGCGTGTTCGCGCGTCTCGGCGGCGAACCGGCCGCGATGGTGCGCACGACCCTCGCCGTGACGATGCTCTCCGGCGGCACGGCGCCGAACGTGCTGCCCGCCGGCGCGAGCGCCACCCTGAACCTCCGCCTCGCCCCCGGCACGACGACCGACCGGGTGCTCCGCACCCTGCGCCGGGCGATCCGCGACCGTGCCGTGCGCCTGGAGGTGCCCGAGGCGAGCGACCCGTCGCCCGAGTCGCCGACCGACGGGCCGCAGTTCGCGGCCGTCCGCGACGCCGTCGCCGAGGCGTACCCCGATGCGGTCACCGTGCCGTACCTCATGATGCAGGCGACCGACGCGCGCTGGTTCCACCGCTACGCGCCCGCGACGTTCCGCTTCGCGCCGCTCGCGATGGATGCGGCGCAGCGCGCGAGCATCCACGGCGTCGACGAGCGGGTGTCGATCGACAGCCTCGAGCGCGGAGAGCGATTCCACAGGGCGCTCATCACCGCGTTGCAGGATCGGACCGGTTCCGGACTAGGGTGATCGCACCCGATCCCCCAGCACACGCACAGGAGCACCGATGGCACGCGCCGTGAAGTTCGGACCCGTCGCCGCCGTCGTCGGCTTCCTCGCCTTCGTCGAGTTCACGAGCGGCATCATCCAGGGCTACTACACGCCGCTGCTGACCGACATCGCGCGCCACCTCGGCATCCACGACGCCGACGTGAACTGGCTCGAGGGCTCGCAGCTGATGCTCTCGGCGCTCGTCGTGCCGGCGCTCGCGAAGCTCGGCGACATGTTCGGGCACAAGCGCATCCTGCTCGTGTCGACCGCCGTGACCGCCGCCGCGAGCCTCGCGCTGGCGTTCACGAGCGACTTCGGCGTCTTCCTCGTCGCCTGGGCGCTCCAGGGCTTCTACGTGGTCTGGCTGCCGCTCGAGATCGCCCTCATCTACTCGCGGAGCCGCGGGCGCGACGCCCCCGCCGCGCTCACCCGCCGCGCCGCCGGCCTGCTCGTCGCCGCGCTCGAGCTCGGTGCCATCGCCGGCGCGCTCTCGGCCGGAGCGCTCGCCGACAGCGGCATCCCGATCCAGGTGCTGCTGCTCATTCCGGCGCTCGCGGTCTGCGCCTGCTTCTTCGTCATCCTCTTCGGCGTGCGCGAGTCGCCCGACCTCGCGGGCGGCCGCTTCGACACGGGCGGCCTGGTGCTCATCACGCTGGCGCTGCTCGCCTTCACCGGCGGGCTCAGCCTGCTGCGCCTCAACGGCCCGGGCGACCTGCTCTCGTGGGGCGTGGTGCTGCTCGGCCTCGTGCTCGTGGTGCCGTTCGTGCGCTACGAGTTGCGCCGGGACGACCCGCTGATCGACGTGCGCCTGTTCCGCTCCCCCGCACTCTGGCCGGTGTTCCTCACCGCGGGCCTGTTCGGCGTCAGCGTGCTCGGCGCGCAGGCGCCGCTGTCGACGTTCGCCCGCACCGACCCCGCGGAGGTCGGCTACGGCCTCGGCGCCAGCACGGGCGAGACGTCGATCCTGATCGGCGCCTACGTGCTCTCACTCGTCGTCGGCGCCCTGCTCTTCCCGCTCGTGACCCGGTGGGCCGCGCCGCGCCTGGCGCTCATCGGCGCGAGCCTCATGGTCGCGCTCGGCTACCTGCTGTTCCTGCCGTTCCACGACGGCTACGCGCAGGCCCTGACGAACATGGTCATCGCCGGCATCGGCTCGGGCGCGCTCGTGGCGGCGCTGCCCGCGGCGGCCGCGGCCGCAGCCCCGGCGCACCAGACGGGCGTCGCCACCGGGCTCACGAACTCGGTGAAGACGGTCGGCGGCGCCGTGGCATCCGCCGTCTTCGCCATCGCGCTGATCCAGCACCTCGGCGGCTCGGCGGGCGGGGGCACCGCGGGCAGCTTCTCGGGCTACGTCACGGTGTGGCTCGTGTGCGGGCTCACCGCGCTCGTCGCGGCCGTCAGCCTGTGGTTCGTGCCGAAGCTCGCGTTCTCCGACGCCCCGGAGGCCGTCGAGCCGACCGTGCGCTGACGCCGGGCGGCCCGGGCCTCCTCAGGCGTGCCCGCTCCCGAAGTCCTCGTCCTCCGTCCCCGCGTCGGGGTCGTCGCCGTTCGCACGTCGGACGCGCCGCGCCCGCACGCGTGCACCGAGGTCGACCACGCCGACGGTGAAGGCGAGGGCGAGCAGCACCGCCACCGCGAGCATGCCGGTGCCGTACGCGTGGTGGAACACCTCGAGGTCTGCGGCCTGCCCCGTCTCCCGGTAGATGGTGGAGTAGAACAGCGACAGCGCGACGGCCGTGCCGACCGCGGTGCCGATGCGCTGGCCGAGCTGGCCGACCGACCCTGCGAGCCCGCCGCTGCGCACGGGCACGTCCGCGAGGGTGAGGGTCTGGTTCGGCGAGACGACCAGGCCGCCGCCGAGCCCCGCGACGATCAGCGCACCCGCCATCGCCCACGGCGTCGCCGCCGACGGCGTGATGATCGCGAGCAGCACGAGCACCCCCACGCCGACGATGAGCACGCCGAGGCCGACCAGCACCAGCCCGCGCCCGTAGCGCGCGACGAGCACGCCGCCGCGCCACGATGCGAACGCACTCGTGAGTGCGTAGCCCATGGTCACCATGCCGGCGAAGACCGGCGCCACGTCGAGGCCGTCCTGCAGGTAGAGGGTCGTCAGCAGGAACGTCGACGGGATCGCCGCGAAGAAGATCGACTGCAGCAGCGCGCCGTTGCGGAACGACCCGATGCGGAACAGGCCGAGGGGCACGAGCGGCTGGCGACCGGATGCCTCGTAGCGGCGCTCCCACGCGACGAACGCGCTCACGCCGAGCACGAAGACCACGAGCAGCCACCACCGTGCGGGGTCGTCGTCGGGCGAGCCGGTCGTGAACAGGAACGGCCACATGAGCGCCAGCACGGTCACCCCGAAGATCGCGAGGCCCACCGGGTCGAGCTGCACCTTCCGGTGCGACCGGGTGCGGGTCTCCGGCAGCATGCGGATCGCGAGCACGATGGCGACGAGCCCGAGCGGCACGTTCATCCAGAAGATGCCGCGCCAGCCGTCCTCCGGCCCGCCGATGGCGATGATCAGGCCGCCGAGCGTCGGGCCGATCGCCGTGGTCACGCCGATCATCGCGCCGAACAGGCCGAACGCGCGGCCTCGCTCCGGCCCCTGGAAGAGCTGCTGGATGAGGCCGAGCACCTGCGGCATCTGGATGCCCGCGGCGACGCCCTGGAGCATCCGGAACACCAGCAGCCAGCCGGCGCTCGGCGCGAGGGCGCAGGCGAGGCTGGTGAGGGTGAACAGGCTGAGCCCCACGACGAAGAGCACCCTGCGCGACCGCTGGTCGCCGAGGCGCCCGGCCGGCACGAGGGTGAGGCCGAACGCGAGCACGTAGCCCGAGACGATGAGCTGCAGCTCGGTCGATGCCGCCCCGAACGCCTCCTCGATCGACGGGAGCGCGACGTTGACCTTCGACAGGTCGAGGATGGTGAGCCCCGCGACCGCGACGCAGACCCAGTACGCGCGCCACCGGTGCGAGTCGGGCAGGGGGATGTCTCGCGTGCGCGGCAGGTCGGTCATCGCCACGAGCCTACGCCCGCGGCATCCGACCGCTCGTCATCGCGAGACGACGACGGCGCGCCGCCCCCTGGGGAGCGGCGCGCCGTGACGTGTTGCGCGGGGCGGCCTCAGGCCTGGTCGCCGATGGCGAACCTGACCGTGCCGTCCTCGCCGACCTGTGCGTCGAGCACCTTGTCGTCGAGGGCGAGCGCGGCGAACTGGCCGAGGAAGACCTTGGCACCCTCCGCCTCGACGACGGCATCGCTGTCCTCGGGCGCGGGCGCGACCGACACGGCGAACTCGGTGCCGCCGGGCTGGTCGGTGTTGATGCGGAGGCCTCCGTCGTCCAGACCCGGGGTCTGGGCGACGATGGTCTTGACCACAGTGCTG
This sequence comes from Agromyces sp. SYSU T00194, assembly GCF_040496035.1. Lineage (NCBI taxonomy): Bacteria > Bacillati > Actinomycetota > Actinomycetes > Micrococcales > Microbacteriaceae > Agromyces > Agromyces chitinivorans. The sequence goes on from NZ_JBEPJZ010000001.1 coordinate 21,444, forward strand.
GCAGTTTCGGTGAGCGTGAGCACGGGGGCTCCCTTCCTTGGCTGACGAGCGGAGTCCCCCACGATTCAGCATGCGCGCAGCCCGGTCAAGCCGACACGGGACGAACGCGTCACATTCCGCGACGGGCGAACCCCGGTCGGGACGGCGCGTCGCCGGGCGCGCGGCGCCCGGTCGCGCGGCGTGCCCGGTCCCGGTCGACGGCTCAGGCGGGCGCGGCGACGCGCGGGAGCGTGACGTCGAACCGGCACCCGCCGGGCACGTTGCGCACGCTCACGCCCCCGTCGTGCGCGGCCACGATGCCCTGCACGATCGCGAGGCCGAGCCCCGCGCCGGCGGCGCCGACCTCCTCGGCCGCCTCGCTCGGCGAGCGCGAGGGCGTGCCCCGCCAGCCCGCGCGGAACACCTTGCCGAGGTCCTCCTCGGGGATGCCGCCGCCCGCGTCGGTCACGCTCAGCGCCACGTGGGCGTCGCCGGTCTCGCGCGCGGTCACCTCGATGCGCGTGCCCGGCGGAGAGTGCTGGATGGCGTTCATGAGCAGGTTGCCGACCACGCGCGACAGCTCGCGCGCGTCGCCGGTCACCGTCAGGTCGCCCGCGCGCGACTCGACGATCGTGACGTCGCGCGAACGCGCCAGCGGCAGCAGCTCGGCCACCGCATCGCTCACCAGGTCGTAGAGCGAGACGGGCTCCATCTCGAGCGCGAGCGCGCCCGACTGGATGCGCGACAGCTCGAACAGGTCGTCGACCATGCTCGAGACGCGGTCGACCTGCACCCGCATCTGCGCGTGGTAGCGGGCCGGGTCGTCGACCATGCCGTCCTCGAGCGCCTCGGCCATCGCGCGCAGGCCCGCGAGCGGCGTGCGCAGGTCGTGCGAGATCCAGGCGATGAGCTCGCGCCGCGACTGGTCGATGCGGGCGACCTCGGCCCGCGAGTCGGCGAGGCGGCGGCTGGCGTCGGCGAGCTCCGCGGCGAGCTCGGCGAACTCGGCGCCCTCGCGCCCGCCGGCCTGCACGGTCTGGCCGTCTCCGACCGCGCGCGCGATCTCGCGCAGCCGGCGGGTGTTGCCGACGAGGGTGCGCCCGAGCACGGCGCCCACGCCGAGCGCGACGACGCCGCTCACGACCACCACCCAGCCGGTGACGAGCAGGTCGTGCTCCGACAGGTACATCGCGTTCGCCACGGCGATCGTGCCGGCGCCGACCGCGAGCACGGTGGAGAGCACGACGATCACGACCTGGAGCATGACCGAGCCGCGCCGGGCGGCGAGCAGGGCGAGCAGGCCCACGGCCCCCACGAGCAGGGCGGCGACGCCGGCGATGCCGACGATGGCGAGGAGGTCGGGCAGGGGGATCATGCGGCGAACCGGTATCCGACGCCCCACACGGTGGTCAGGTGCTGCGGCTCGGTGGGGTCGTCCTCGATCTTCTCGCGGAGCCGGCGCACGTGCACGGTCACGGTCGAGAGGTCGCCGAAGTCCCACTTCCAGACGGCCTTCAGCAGCTGCTCGCGGCTGAACACCTGGTGCGGATGCTTCAGCAGGAACGCCAGCAGCTCGAACTCGCGCACGCTCAGCGACAGCTCCTCGCCGTGTTTGGTGACCACCCGGTCGGCCGTCTCGAGGTGGAACGCGCCGAGGTCGAACGGCGCCTCGGGCGCGAAGTCGGGCAGGCTCCGGCGCAGCACCGACTGCACGCGCAGCACGAGCTCGCGGGGCGAGAACGGCTTGGCGATGTAGTCGTCGGCGCCGGCCTCGAGCCCCTCGATGCGGTCCTCGGTGGAGCCGAGCGCCGTGAGCATGATGACCGGCACCGGGCGCTCGGCCCGGATGCGGCGGCACACCTCGACGCCGTCGATGCCCGGGAGCATCCGATCGGCCACCACCAGGTCGGGCGGCACGCGATCGGCCTGGCGGAGGCCGGCGATGCCGTCGCGCTCGGCGTCGACGATGAACCCGGCCGCCCGCAGGTAGCGGCAGACGACCTCCAGCACGGTGGGGTCGTCCTCGATGACGAGCACGCGTCGGTCGACGAGTGCGTCGTCCGTCGCGGGCGCGTGATCCGCGGGCGGATCGGGGAGCGTTGCGGCCACGAGGCAAGGATAGGACGCCGCCTCGGGTGCCGCCCCCGATCGGCGGCGGATCCACCCGCCTGTCCCGGAATCGTAAGACTTGGCGTGCTGCGCGAAGCGCCCGGCCTCCCTAGTGTCGGTTCCGTGACCGATCAGGCCGTCGACGTCGTCCTCCCGTGCCTCGACGAGGAGGGCGCGCTCCCCCGCGTGCTCGCGAGCCTGCCCAACGGGTACCGGGCGCTGGTCGTGGACAACGGGTCGACCGACCGGTCGGCCGAGGTGGCGCGCGCCGCCGGTGCGACCGTGATCGCCCACCCCGTGCGCGGGTACGGTGCGGCGGTGCACGCCGGCCTCGAGGCATCCGTCACCGACGTCGTCGGCTTCGCCGACGCGGACGGCTCGCTCGACCTGGCCGAGCTGCCGCGACTCGTCGCGCTGGTCGACGCGGGCGAGGCCGACCTGGTGCTCGGGCGTCGCGTGCCGGTCGAGCGCGGCGCGATGCCGCTGCACGCGCGGCTCGGCAACGCCGTGATCGCCCGGCGCGTCAACGCGATCACGGGCACCTCGCTGCACGACATCGGGCCGATGCGGGCCGGTCACCGCGAGGCGCTGCTCGCGCTCGGGCTCGACGACCGGCGCAGCGGCTACCCGCTCGAACTCGTGCTGCGCGCCGCCGCCGAGGGACTGCGCATCGCCGAGGTCGACGTGGCCTACCGGCGACGCATCGGCGTCTCGAAGGTGACCGGCACCGTGCGCGGCACGATCACCGCCGTGCGCGACATGTCGGCCCGGCTGCGGGAGGCGGCGCGGTGACGGCCGTCGCGGTGATCGCCAAGGAGTGCCGGCCGGGGCATGCGAAGACCCGGCTGCACCCGCCGTACTCGCTCGCGCAGGCGGCCGAGATCGCGCAGGCGTGCGTCGACGACACGCTCGACCTCGTGCGCGGGCTGCCCGCGACGCGGCGCATCCTGTTCCACGACGGGCCGCTGGGGGCGACGGATGCCACCGGGTTCGAGGTGCTCGACCAACCCGGTGGCGGGCTCGACGCGCGGCTCGGGTTCCTCTTCGACGCGGTCGACGAGCCGCTGCTGCTCATCGGGATGGACACGCCGCACGCGCACGCCGCGATGCTCGCGCCGGCCTTCGACGACGCAGCCGGGGTCGACGCGTGGCTCGGGCTCGCGACCGACGGCGGGTTCTGGGCGCTCTGGCTGCGCACGCCCGACGGGGCCCTGCTGCGCGGGGTGCCCATGTCGGAGGACGACACGGGTGCGCGGCAACTCGCCCGGCTGCGCGGCTCCGGCCTCGCGGTCGGGATGCTGCCCGAGGCATCCGACATCGACACCGCCGACGATCTCGCCCCGGCCGTCGCCGCGGCGCCCGGCGGGCGGCTCGCGCGGGTGGTCGCGTCGCTCGTGCCCGAGGGGACGGGCTGAGCGTGCTCGCGCGGGTGACGCACCGGCACGCGCACGCTGCCGCCGTGCAGGTCGAGCCACGGTTCGGCGCCGGCGGCGCGGAGCCGTACGACCGGGCGCTGGGCGGCGGATCCGCCGCGCTCGAACTCGCCCACCTGGATGCCGCGGGGCGCCCCGCGACGACCCCGATCGACGTGGGCCGCTTCTCGGCGCCGGCCGACGAGGCCGACCGCTCGACGCTCGACGCGGTGCACGGCCCCGTGCTCGACGCGGGCTGCGGACCCGGGCGCATGGTGCTCGCCGCGATCCTCGCCGGGCACCTCGCCCTCGGCGTCGACGTGTCGGCAGCGGCCGTGGCGATCGCGCGGGCGCGCGGCCTGCCGGTGCTGCGGCGGTCGGTGTTCGACCGCCTCCCGTCGGAGGGCGGCTGGGGCGCGGTGCTGCTGCTCGACGGCAACGTCGGCATCGGCGGCAGCCCGGCGGCGCTGCTCGCGCGCTGCGCGGCACTCGTCGCCGCCCGCGGCCGGGTCGTGGTGGAGACCCACGTCGACCACGACGCCGACCACGCGTTCGAGGGCGTGCTGCACGATGCATCCGGTGGGCGCAGCCTGCCCTTCCCGTGGGCGCACCTCGGCGTGCGCGCCCTCCCCGTGCCGGCCGCGGCGGCCGGCCTGCGCGTCCGCGACGCCTGGACCGTCGGCGACCGCTCGTTCGCCGCCCTCGAGCCCGCCTGAGCCGCTGGTCGCGCGAGACCCGTCGATTTCCTGCACTCCCAGCCGCCATTCCGCAGGTTCTTGACGGGTCTCGGGTTGGACGGCGGTGCGCGGGTTCAAGACCCGTCAAGAAACTGCAGTTTCGCGCGCGAGAGCGCAGGTTCTTGACGGGTCTCGTGGTGGGACGGCGGGCGGGCGCGGGCGGTCAGGCGCGGGTGCGGCGGCGGGCGCGGAGCGCCGCGACGCCGACCGCGACGAGCACCACGATCACGAGCCACAGCAGCGCGAACGCGAGCGCGTAGTCGCCCGCGAGGATGGTCGGGTTGCGCGGGCCGCGCGCCTGCGCGATGAGCAGCGGCAGCACGATGACCCCGAACAGGCCGCCGATCACGAGGCCGGCCTCGACCAGCGTGACGGCCCCCCGGGGCATCCGCCCGCCCGCGCGCCGCAGGCCGCCGCCGACGACCGCCGTCGCGGGGGCGATGATCGCGTCGTGCAGCACGATCGCTCCGGCCAGCCAGATCACCACGGCGAGCACCTGGTCGAGGCGCTGCTCGGTGAACAGCAGGAACGCCCCGTACCCCGCGGCGCCGACCCCGGCGACCACGAGCGCGACCCGCCAGGCCCTCATGCGCGCACCTCGATGCGCTCGATCCACTTGGTCTGCCGCACGCCGGGGCGCGCCGGCGCGATGATACGCGCGGGGTACCCGTGCTCGACATCGAGCTCCTCGCCGTTCAGCTCGAGCGCGACGAGGGTGAGCGGGTCGCGCGCGAACTCCGGACCCATGTCGGAGGTGTGGAACGGGCCGCTCGCCTCGAGGCTCGAGATGTGCACGGATGCCCCCTCGGGCGCGCCGACCGCCGCGAGGAGGTCGGCCATGCGCACGCCGCGCCAGTGCGCGACCGTGCTCCACCCCTCGACGCAGGCGATCGGCAGCACGGACTCTGCCTGCGGCATCGCCCGGAGCTCGTCGCGGGTGAACGCCGTCTCGGTGCCGTTGTGCACGACCGTCAGGCGCCAGCCGGGATCGCGGGCGAGATCGGTCACGCCCGCCTGCGCGGCGGTGCGGTTCACCGGCAGGCCCTGCGGGCCGTCGCCGCGGCGGCGCGGCGCGAACACGTTGAACGGCTCGAGCCAGGTCCAGGTCTGGCCGGCGGTGGTCGCCACCAGCGCGATCGACGCGGTGGCGACGGTCGCGAGCAGCGCGCGACGGCTCATGCCGCGGTCAGCCATGGGAGTCCTCCCCCGTCACGGGCGGCGGCCCCGCAGCATCCGACCCCGCAGCGTTCGCCTCCGCAGCGTCCGCCTCGGGCGCATCCGACCCGCGCCGCCAGTACCGCACGATGTCGGGCAGCTTCACGGCGACGTGCACGGCGAGCGCGCCGACCAGCACCCACGCGAGCGCGAAGTGCGTGCGCCGGAACGAGAACTCCCACGGGTACCACTGGTACGTGTTGATGAGGCCGATCAGCGGCTCCATGACCGCGACCGCCACGAGCACCGCGATCGACGCGCGCTCGATCGCGTGCGGGATCGACCGCACCGGCGGCCACTCGAACAGCTTCGGGTAGACGGTCCAGAGCTTGGCGAACAGCAGTGGCAGCAGCGCCACGCCGACGGTCACGTGCACGCCCTGGGTCGCCTGGTAGAGCCAGGTGGGGCGGGTCGGGAAGACCATGCCGGGCAGCGGGTCCTGCAGCAGGTGGCTGTACAGCCCGGTGGCGAAGCAGACCAGGAAGGCGATGCCGAGCACCCGGCCGAGCACGACGGCGGTGCGCGGGTGCCGGGCCGGTGCGGCGAGCTCGCGCCGCACGCCGGCGAACCGTCGTTCCGCCACGACGGCGAGTCGATCCGTGACCCCGCTCATGCGTGCCATTCTCGTCACGTGCGCTCCCGACGCGAACCGTCATTCCTTACGGTCCGCGAACACGGGTCGCTCCGGCATCGCCGCCGCGGCCCGCGCACGGCAGCATCGAACCGCGAGGCCACGACGAGAGGACGACACCGATGACCGCATCCGCACCGGGCGCGCACCGCGCCGAGATCGGCGTCATCGGCGGCTCCGGCCTGTACGCCCTGCTCGACGACGACGCGACGCAGGTCGAGGTGGCGACCCCGTACGGCGCACCGTCGGGCCCGATCGCGATCGGCGAGCTCGCCGGTCGCCGCGTCGCGTTCCTCAGCCGGCACGGCGCCGGCCACGTCATTCCGCCGCACCGCCTGAACTTCCGTGCCAACGTCTGGGCGCTCGCGAGCCTCGGCGTGCGGGCGATCGTGACCTCGGCGGCCGTCGGCGGGCTCGTCCCAGAGGCGCGCCCGGGCCGCTTCGCGCTGCCCGACCAGTTCATCGACCGCACCTGGAACCGCCCCGACACGTTCTACGACGGGCCCTCGGTGCAGCACCTCGCGGCGGCCGACCCGTTCTGCCCGGAGCTGCGGCGGCACGCGGCATCCGCCCTGTCCGATCTCGGCGAGGACGCGATGACGGATGCGACGACGGTCGTGATCCAGGGCCCGCGTTTCTCGACGCGGGCGGAGTCGCGGATGTTCCGCGCGATGGGCGCGCACCTGGTGAACATGACGCAGTACCCCGAGGTCGTGCTCGCCGCGGAGCTCGGCGTGGGCGCCGTGAACCTCTCGTTCGTGACCGACACCGACGCGGGCGACGCCGCGGGCGAGGCCGACGCGGTCGACCCGCAGCTGGTGCTCGACCGCATGGCGGCCGCGGAGCCGCGCATCCGCGCCGCCATCACGGCGATGGTCGCCGCAGTGCCCGCCGACTACGCGGCCCGGCAGTTCGTCGACCCGGCCGCCGTCGCGGCCGTGCTGGCCCTGCCGCCCGCCGAGGGCTGAGCCGTGCTGCTCGTCACCGGGGGCGCGGGGTTCATCGGCTCGCACGTCGTCGAGGCGGCCGTCGCCCGCGGCGAGCGCGTGCGGGTGCTCGACGCGCTGCGCCCCGACGTGCACGGGCGCGCCGCGCCGGCCCTGCCCGCGGGCGTGGAACTGGTGCGGGCATCGGTGACGGATGCCCCGGCGGTGCGCGCCGCACTCGAGGGGGTCACCGTCGTGTGCCACCAGGCCGCGAAGGTCGGCCTCGGGGTCGACTTCGCGGATGCGCCCGACTACGCCGATGCGAACGTGACCGGCACCGCCGTGCTGCTCGCCGCGATGACCGCGGCCGGGGTGGACCGCCTCGTGCTCGCGTCGTCGATGGTGGTCTACGGCGAGGGCCGCTACCTCGACGGCGATCGCGTCGTGCTGCCGCCGCCGCGTGCGGTCGCCGACCTCGAGCGCGGGGTGTTCGATCCGCTCGGCGCCGACGGCCGGCCGCTCGAGCCGGTGCTCGTCGCCGAGGACGCCGCGCTCGACCCGCGCAACGTCTACGCCGACACGAAGCTCGCCCAGGAGCACCTGGCCTCGTCGTGGACGCGTGCGACCGGCGGCCGGGCGGCGATGCTGCGCTACCACAACGTGTACGGGCCGCGGATGCCGCGGGACACGCCGTACGCCGGCGTCGCGTCGATCTTCCGCAGCGCGCTGGAGCGCGGCGAGGCGCCGCGCGTGTTCGAGGACGGCGGGCAGCGCCGCGACTTCGTGCACGTGCGCGACGTGGCGCGGGCGAACCTCGCGGCGCTCGCCGGGCTGGCGGCGCGACCCGACGGCGACGCGCGCGCGTACAACGTCGGCAGCGGCACCCCGCGCACCGTGCGCGAGTTCGCGACCGCGCTGGCCGACGCGTTCGGCGGCCCCGCACCCGTGGTCACGGGCGAGTACCGGCTCGGCGACGTGCGCCACATCACGGCGTCGTCGGCGCGCATCGCCGAGGAACTCGGGTGGCGGGCGACCGAGGACTTCGCCGGGGCCGTGCGCGAGTTCTCGACCGCACCGCTGCGCGCGATCGACTGACGCGACCGGAGCAGGTCGCCGCAGGTGTCCGCCCCTCCAACGCAGCCGCAGACGCGACTAGAGTGTCCCCATCTCCGGCGCCCCTCGGGGCGATGGCCGAACGATGGGGGCGGACGGCATGCCGAAGACGGATCGGCCGCGGGCGACCGACGACGCACCGACGGGCCTCTGGCGCGCGACCATGCGCTACCTGCCGGTGGGGCTGGCACTGTTCGCGGTGCAGCTCGACTTCTTCGCGCTGAACCTCGCGCTGCCGACCATCGCGAAGGACCTCGACATCCCGGTCACCGACCTGCAGTGGATGCTGAGCGGCTACCTGCTGAGCCTCGGCTCGTGCTTCGTGCCCGCGGGCAAGCTGGGCGACACGATCGGCCGCAGGAAGGTGCTGGTCATCGGCACGATCGTGTTCGGCGGCACGAGCCTGGTCTGCGCGCTCGCATCCGCCGCGCCCGTGCTCATCGCGTTCCGCGTGCTGCAGGGGGTCGGGTCGGCGATGATCATGCCCAACGCGTTCGCGCTCATCGCCGCGACCGCGCGCCCCGAGCAGCGCGCGCGCATCATGGGCATCATGCTCGGCCTCTCCGGCTCGGGCACGGCGCTCGGCCCGGTGATCGGCGGTGGGCTCGCGTCGGTCGCCGGCTGGCGCTGGGTCTTCCTCATCAACGTGCCGGTCGCGATCGTCTCGGCGATCGCCGCCGCCCGACTGCCCGAGTCGACCGCCGAGGGCCGCACGACCGTGCGGAGCATGGACTGGCTGGGCGTGGTGCTCGTCACCACGGGGCTGGCGCTCGCGTGCGTCGGCATCGACAACACCACCAACCTCGGCGTCGCGTCGGTGCTCACCTGGGCGCCGGCGGCGATCGGCGCGGTGCTGCTCGTGTGGTTCTTCCGGCACGTGGCCCGCAGGGAGCATCCGCTCATCAACCTGCGGCTGTTCCGCGAGCGCGGCTTCGTCTTCGTGCTGCTCGCGGGCACCGCGCTGAACATCGCGTTCATCGTGTTCGTGTTCGCCGCGACCCTGCAGCTGCAGAACGTGCGCGGGCTCTCGCCCGCCGAGTCGGGGTTCGTGTTCATGCTCGCGGCGGTGGGCGTGGCCGCGTGCGGGCCGACCGCGGGGTTCCTCACCGACCGCTTCGGCGCCGGCTGGGTGCTGAGCGCCGCGTGCGTGCTCGCGACGGCCGCGGTCACGGGCATCGCGCTGGCCCAGAACCTCGTCGTCTACACGATCGCGCTGGCGTGCTGCGGGCTCGGGTGCGGCATGGGCTTCTCGGTGTCGCAGATCGGCGCTGCCGACATCCTGCCGGCCGAGCTCGCCGGCGAGGGCAGCGCGCTCGCCCTCACGTCGATGATCGCGCTCGGCGGCGTCGGTGCGGTGATCGCGGGAGCCGTGATCGAGGCGCTGTCGGGGACGCCGCAGGCGTGGTCGCTCACCGCGCTGCTGCTCGGCCTCGCCGTGCTGCTCGCGCTCACCGCGGTGGCGACGATCGCGAGCACCCTGCGGCGGCAGGGGTTCCGCTCGGCCGCGCCGTCGTCACCGGCGGCGTGAGCCGCGTTCAGCCGATCAGCGCGTCGAGCCCGTAGTAGACGGCGTACACCGGCCAGACGATCGCCTGCAGCAGGCCGAGCACGACGGCCCAGAAGCTGCCGTCGGAGACCGAGATGAAGTAGATCGCGGCACCGATGTAGGCGAGCAGGAAGAAGAAGCCCCACTGCCCGGCGGAGCCGTAGTTCATGTTGCGGTCGCTCATGACGTCCCCCTCCCGGGCCGGCTCCCGGTCGGCCCGACGCCGACAGCGTACGACCGAGGTATCGGGTGCGCAACGGTGCACGCCCCGAGGCTGCGCCGCCACTAGGTTGGCTGCATGCCAGCGCGCGCGACCGACCGGATCATCGGGGTCGCGTGCCTGGCCGCACTGCTCGTGACCGGTGCCGCGGCGGGGCAGCACAGCACCGAGGCGCGGGCGGATGCCGCTGCGCTCGCGTCCTACGACGACGCGGTCGCCGTGCTGGCCGACGCCCGCGAGGTCGCCGACGTGGGGCTCGCGGAGCTCGCCGACGCACGGGCACGCGCCGCCATCGTCGTCGACGACGCCGACGCGCTGCTCGAGGCGGTCGACGAGGACCTGCTCGACGACCCCGCCGACGCCAACGGGCTGGCGGCGGCGCGCGACGACCTCGCCGCGGCCGTCGACGCGGTCGCGGGGTACGTCGCCGAAGCGGCGCCCGGCGACGAGGCGGACCCCGCCGACGGCGAGCTGCTCGCCTCGCGCGACGAGCGGGTGGCTGAGGCCGTGCGCGCCCTGCTCGCGGCGGGTGCGCTCGAGGCCGTCGCGCAGACGGCGGACGACCTCGAGGGCTCCCTCGCCGAGCGGGCCGACGCGGTGACTGCGGCGACGGTCACCCTCGGGGCGTCCGCCCACCGGCATGGAGCGGCCACCGACGCACCCGAGCTGGCCGGCGACGAGGCGACGGACGCGTACACGGCCGCGGTGGCGGCGCTCGACGGCGCCGGGGCATCCGACGTGCCCGCACTCCTCTCGGCGTACCAGGACGCGTGGGCCGCCGCGGTCGCCTCCCACGAGGCCGCCGAGGCGGAGGCGGCCGCGCGGGCCGATGCGGTGGCGCCGCCCGCGGACGCCTCGGGCGGCGTGCAGCCGACGTACGTCCGGGGCATCCTCGTCGTCAACAAGACCTACGCGCTGCCGAGCTGGTTCGGGGCCGGCCTCACGGCCGAGACGAGCGCGGCCTTCGAGCGCATGCGCGCCGAGGCGGCGGCATCCGGCCTGGACCTGTACATCTCGAGCGGGTTCCGCTCGTACGCGAGCCAGAAGTCGATCTACGACCGCTACGTCGCGAACGAGGGCGTGGCCGGTGCCGACCGCCACTCCGCGCGCCCGGGCCACAGCGAGCACCAGTCCGGCCTGGCGTTCGACCTGAACACGATCACCGAGGCGTTCGGGTACACGGCCGAGGGCGAGTGGGTGGCCGCCAACGCGCACCGGTTCGGCTTCATCGTGCGCTACCCGCCCGGCAAGGAGGGCGTGACCGGGTACGTCTGGGAGCCGTGGCACCTGCGTTACCTGGGGGTCGGCGCGGCGAGCGACGTGTTCGCGAGCGGGCTCTCGCTCGAGGAGTACCTCGGCGTGACGTCCCGCTACGAGTGAGCGCGGGGCGGAACCTCAGGCGCCCCGCCGCCCCCGCCAGAGCACCGGCTCGACGTCGCCGGCCCCGTGGTCGAGCTGGTAGTCGAGGTTCACGGCCGCGTTGATGAGCGCGAGGTGGCTGAACGCCTGCGGGAAGTTGCCGAGCTGCTCGCCGGTGAGGCCGATCTCCTCGGCGAAGAGGCCCAGGTGGTTGGCGTAGGTGAGCATCTTCTCGAAGATGTAGCGGGCGTCTCCGGTGCGGCCCGAGCGCGCCAGCGCGTCGACGTACCAGAACGAGCACAGCGTGAACGTGCCCTCCGATCCGCGCAGCCCGTCGGGCGATGCGCTCGGGTTGTAGCGGTACACGAGGCTGTCGGACACCAGCTCCTCCTCCATCGCGGCCATCGTCGAGTGCCACATCGGGTCGCGCGGCGCCACGAACCCCATCAGCGGCATGAGCAGCAGCGAGGCGTCGAGGACCTCGGTGTCGACGTGCTGCACGAACGCGGCGCGCTCGGGGTTCCAGCCGCTGGCCATGACCTCCTCGTAGATGCGGTCGCGCTCGTCGGTCCACCGTGCGATCGATGCCGGACGGCCGCGACGCTGGGCGAGGCGGATGCCCCGGTCGAGCGCCACCCAGCACATGAAGCGTCCGTAGGTGAAGTGCTTGCGCCCGCCGCGGGTCTCCCAGATGCCCTCCTCGGGCTGGTCCCAGTGGTCGCAGACCCAGTCGAGCATGTCGCGGACCTCGTCCCACCCCTGGTGCGGCAGCTCCAGGCCATGGGTGTCCGCCAGGTGGATGGCCGACATCGCCTCCCCGTAGATGTCGAGCTGCAGCTGGTCGGCAGCGCCGTTCCCGATGCGCACGGGCCGCGAGCCCCGGTACCCGGCGTGGTCGTCGAGCGTCTCCTCGACGAGGTCGGACGACCCGTCGACCCGGTACATGATCTTCAACGGCCCCGAGTCGTCGCCGACGCTCTCGCGGATGCGCTCCATGAGCCAGCGCACGAACCCCTCGGCCTCCTCCAGGTAGCCCAGGCTGAGCAGCGCGTAGACGGAGAACGAGGCGTCGCGCACCCAGGTGTACCGGTAGTCCCAGTTCCGTTCGCCCCCCACCTGCTCGGGGAGCCCCGCGGTGGGCGCCGCCACGAGCGCGCCCGAGGGCGCGTAGGTCATGAGCTTGAGCGTGATCGCGGAGCGTGCGACGATCTCGCGCCAGCGTCCGGTGTAGGTGGAGCGGTCCGTCCACGCGCGCCAGAACTCGCGGGTCTCGTCGTAGAGGTCCTGCAGGTCGTCCGGCGACAGCTGGCGCGGTTCGACGTCGCCCGACGAGAGCACGACCCCGGTGTGCTCGCCCGCGACGAGCGAGATGGTGATGCGGATCCCGTCCCCTGCGGGCTCGATGCGACCGGCGCGCTCCCCGTCGTGCAGCACGGGGTCGCCGATGCGGTGCAGGGTCAGCTTCCCGGCATCCGAGGCGAACGTGATCGCGCCCGTCGCGGCGGCGACGGTGTGCGGCGCCCGGCCGTAGTCGAACCGGGGCTGGATCTCGCCGACGAAGGTCATCGACCCGCGCACGACGCGCACCATGCGCACGAGTCGGTGCACGTCGGTGGCCTCGCCGTCGGTGACCGGCATGAAGTCCACCACCTCGCCGACGCCCGCCTCGGTGAGGAACCGCGTCACGAGCATCGCCGTGTTGGGCAGGTAGAGCTGCTTGGTGACGAAGTCGTCCGATTCGGGGCGGATGCTGCAGAACCCGCCGCGTTCGGCATCGAGCAACGACCCGAAGACGCTCGGCGAGTCGAATCGCGGGCAGCAGAACCAGTCGACGGTGCCGTCGGTGTCGATCAGCGCGGCGGTCTGGAGATCGCCGATGATGCCGTGGTCGCTGATGTCCGGATATTCGCCAGTCATCGGAAGTCCCCGCTCCCGGGACGCCCCCGCGACCCTCGGGAGCAGGCTGGCACCACGGGAGTCCCGTCGTCAAGGGCTGCGCCCGGCCGGGATTTCCCGAATCGCGCACGAATAGTCGAATTCCCCCGCGGCCGGTAATTCCCGCGATGTGGATTCCGATTCGGATTTTCCGGGAATACACTTCGGATATGGCAAAACGCGTCATCGAACAATTCGTCGACGACCTCGACGGCACCGTCCTCGAGGACGACGCGGAGACCGTCCGCTTCGGCCTCGACGGCACCTCCTACGAGATCGACCTCTCCCCCGCGAACGCGGCCGCGCTCCGCTCCGACTTCGCGAAGTACGTCGGCGCGGCCCGCAGGTCGGGCGGCGGTGCGCCCGCACGCCGGCGGCGCACGGGCGGCGGCGCCGACACCGCGGCGATCCGCGAGTGGGCGCGCGAGAAGGGCATCGACGTGCCGACTCGCGGACGACTGCCGAAGAGCGTGCTCGACGCCTACGGCGCGGAGCACTGACCGCGCCGTGACCGATTCCGCGCGGTCGCGCGAATTCGGCACGCTGCTCGCAGAGCGGCGCGCCGACGTGGTCGCCGCCGTGGAGGCCCGCGAGACCGCCGAGCGCGAGCTCGTGGACGCCCGCGGCGACTCCATCGCCGACGACGAGCACGACCCCGAGGGCGTGACGCTCTCGGCGGAGTGGTCGCACCTCGCGGGCCTCCGCGAGGCCGAGCGCCGCGAGCTCGAGGAGATCGACGCGGCGTTCGCCCGCCTGGACGCCGGCACCTACGGCATCTGCGTCGACTGCGGCCGCCGCATCCCGGTCGGCCGGCTGCGCGCACGCCCGGAGGCCGCCCGCTGCGTGGAGGATGCGGCGCGCGCCGAGGGCCGCTGAGGACCGGTACCCCGAAGGCAGTTCTCTGACTAGAGTCAGAGAATGACCACCGACCCGCGCGTCGCGGCCATCCGCGCGTTCAACCGCACCGCCACCGAGCGCCTCGGCGTGCTCGAGGAGCAGTACCTCTCGCGTGGCCGGCCCCTCGGGCAGGACCGCATCCTCTGGGAGATCGGCACCGACGGCGCCGACGTCCGGGAGCTGCGTGCGCGCCTCGCCCTCGACTCGGGATACCTCAGCCGCCAGCTCCGCGCCCTGGAGGACGAGGGGCTCATCGCCGTCGAGGCGTCCGAGGCGGATGCGCGCGTGCGGCGCGCGCACCTCACCGACGCGGGCACCGCCGAGGTCGGCGTGCTCGACCGCCGCTCCGACGAGCTCGTGGGCGACATCCTCGCGCCGCTGAGCGAGCGTCAGCGCGATGCGCTGGCCGACGCGGCCGACACCGTGCGCCGACTGTTCACCGCGTCGGCCGTCGCCATCGCAGCGGTCGACCCCGCGGAGCCCGCCGCGCGCGCCGCCGTCGCGGCCTACCACCGCACCCTCGACGCGCGGTTCGACGGCGGGTTCCGCCCCGCGCGCAGCCGGCCCGCAGCCGACGACGCCTTCCGCGCGCCGCGGGGCGCGTTCCTGCTCGCCACCCACGGCGATCGCCCCGTCGGGTGCGTGGGCGTGACGCTCCCGGAGCCCGGTGTCGCCGAGCTCCGACGCATGTGGGTCGCCGACGACCTCCGCGGCGCCGGCATCGGCCGGAGGCTGCTGGCCGAGGCGGAACGCCTGGCGACCGACGCCGGCGCACGGAGCATCCGCCTGGAGACGAACGCGTCGCTCGCCGAGGCGATCGGGCTGTACCGGGCGTCGGGCTTCCGCGAGGTGCCCCCCTTCAACGACGAGCCGTACGCCCACCACTGGTTCGAGAAGCGCCTGGCGGGCGCTCGGGCGCCCACGCCACGCGTCGGCTTCATCGGGCTCGGCATCATGGGCCGGCCGATGGCGACGCGTCTCGCGGAGGCCGGCATCCCGCTCACCACCTGGACGCGCACGCCCACGGACGCACCGGAGCCCGCGGGAGCCGACGTCCGGCACGCCGCATCCGTCACCGAGGTCTTCGCGACGTGCGAGACCGTCTTCGTCATGCTGCGCGACGCGGCGGCCGTCGACGCCGTGCTGCGGGGCGCGCCGGGCGGGCTCGCCGCGCTCGTGGCGGGCCGAACGATCGTGCACACCGGCACGGTCGCACCCGGGTACTCGCGAGCACTGGCCGACGAGGTCGAGCAGGCGGGCGGATGCAACGTCGAGGCGCCCGTCTCGGGTTCGCGGGTTCCCGCAGAGCGCGGCGAGCTCGTGGCCATGGTCGCCGGTCGGCCGGGCGACGTCCGGCGCGTCCGGCCGCTGCTCGATCCGCTGTGCGCGCAGGTCACCGACTGCGGCGCGGTTCCGGCCGGGATCGAGATGAAGCTGGCCGCCAACGTGCTCGTGGTCGCCGTCATGACGGGCCTGGCCGAGGCGTTCGGATTCGCCCGCGCGCGCGGCCTCGACGTCGGGCGCCTGCGCGAGATCCTCGACGCCGGCCAGATGTCGTCGCCGATCTCGCGCGTGAAGACCGCGAAGCTCGTCGCCGGCGACCTCACCCCGCAGGTCTCCATCGCCGACGTGCTCGCGAACACCGAGCTCATCGTCGGCGCCGCGCGCGCCGCGGGCCTGCCGGTGCCGCTCACCGAGGCGAGCCGCGCCCTTTTCGCGGCCGCGGTGGCGCGCGGGGACGGCGCGCTCGACGGCATCGGCGTGATGCGACCGGCGGGGGCCGCTCCGCCGAGCTGATCCGCGGCGACCGTCAACCGCCGCCCGCACCCTCCACGTCGACCTCCGGCTCGCGGCGCGCCGACACCTCCGCCGGGAGGTTCCGGGAGAGGAACAGCGACAGCACGAGGAGCGCGAACACGATGAAGATCGCCTGACGCAGCGCCTCCAGCTGCGAGTCGGCGTAGTCCTGCGCGATCGACGCCGCCAGGTCCTCCGAGCCGCCGGCGTCGAGGACGAGCTGCTCCGCGCGCTCCTGCGAGATGACCGGCACCCCGGCCTCGACGCTCGCGATCACCCGCGTGCGCTCCTCATGGGAGATGTCGGCGTTGGCGTCGACGGCCGAGATGAGTCCGCTCCCGAGCAGCGTGATGAACACCGAGCCGACGATCGCGGTGCCGAACGACGATCCGAGGTTCTGGAACGTGCCCTGCAGCCCGCCGACCTCCGACGTGTCGCGCTGCTCGACCGCCGACATGTTCACGTTGCCGAGCTGCGACGCGAGGAGGCCGAAGCCCGCGCCGGCGACGAACATGCCGATCGCGAACGGCCACCCGGCCAGTTCGGGCTGCAGGGCCACGAGCACGAAGAGGAGCCCGACGGCCATGGTGACCTGTCCGAGCTGCGCGATGCGGCGCGCGGAGCGCCGCGCGGTGAGCCACGACCCCACGGCGGAGCACACCACGAGGCCCAGCGAGAGCGGCAGGATCCGCAGCCCCGTGCCGAGCGCGTCGTACCCCTGCATCGTCTGCAGGTACACGGGGATGACGAAGAACATCGCGGCGACGGCGAAGTACTGCACCAGGAACCCGGAGAGCCCGCTGCGCAGTGCCGCGATGCGGAAGAGGCGCACCTGCAGCAGCGGAATCCGTCCGCGGTCGACGAGCCTGCGCTGCCGGAGCAGGAACCACCAGAGCACCATGACGCCCGCGAAGATGAGGTAGGTGACCGGGGAGATGCCGAGCGGTGCGATCTCGACACCGCCGATCTCGGGCGGCGCGATCGGCACGAACCAGCCCCACGTCTTCGACTGCAGCACGCCGAACACGAGCATGGCCATGCCCCCGGCGGAGAGCAGCACGCTCGGCACGTCGATGCGCAGGCCGCGGTCGGCCGCGACGTCCCTGATGCGTCCCGAGACGAGGAGGATGACGACCATGACGATGGTCTCGCCGACGAACACGTACCTCCACGACGAGTACGTGGTCACCAGCCCGCCGATGAGCGGCCCCGCGGCGGCGGCGAGGCCGGTGACCGCACCGAGGATGGAGAATGCGACCACGCGGGCGCGGCCCTCGGAGTTGATCGCGGCCAGCGACGCGATCGCGGGGATCACGAGCACCGCGCCGAGTCCCTCGACGAGCGACCAGCCCAGGAGCAGCACCGTGAGGTTCGGGCTCAGCGCGGTCACGAGCGACCCGATGCCGTAGACCACGACGCCGATGCGGAACGTACGCGAGCGCCCCCACTTGTCGCCGAGCTTGCCACCGGTGAGCATGAGCGCCGCCATGGTCAGCGTGTAGCAGGTGATCGCGGCCTGCATCCCGGTGATCGAGGTCCCGAGGTCGGCGGCCACCTGCGAGATGGACACGTTCATGACCGTGCTGTCGAGCACCATCACGAACTGGGCCACGGCGAGGATCGCGATCACGAACCCGTGCTTCACAGCACCGACACTAGCGCTGCGGACATGGGCGGCGCACGACCCGCCGGACGACGAAACCCCCGGCGCGTACCGGGGGTTTCGTCGTGCTTCGGTGGACCCAGGGGGATTCGAACCCCCGACCTTCTCATTGCGAACGAGACGCGCTACCAACTGCGCCATGGGCCCGAGCGACATTCACCATATCACCACGGCGAGCGCAGTCCGAATCGAGCGGCGGCGGCTGCGACCCGGGCGCCCCGACGACGTGAGGCGGGTGCTCAGCCCGCGACGCGACGGCGCCGCAGCACGGCATCGAGGTCGGTGAGCGCGGGCTGCGCGTCGCCGACGACGCCCATCGCGGCGTAGCGGTTCGGGGCGGCCGCGGCCGGCTCCGACGCGGCCGCGGCGGGCGCATCGACGTGCGGGCGCGGCGGCGCGACCGGCGCCGCATGGCCGCCCCCTCGAGCCGAAGCACCCGTCTCACGGCCGGCGATGCGTGCGCCGTAGCCGCTCGTGACGCGCGCGGCGATCGTCGTGACGTCGGGCTGCAGTTCGGCGGCCCGCTGGGCGAGCTCCGCCTCGCTCGCGGCGCGGCGCAGTTGCTCGGCGGCCTCGATCGACGCCATCGCGGTGGCGGCGATGGTGCCGCGCGAGAGCACCAGGGGCTTCGGCAACGGACGCGGGGTCCACCCGTCCTCCGCGAGCGTCGCACCCTCCTGGCGGAGCTCGATCGGCTCGAACGCGGTCGCCGGAGCGGCGGGCGGGTCGGTCGCCTCGGCGGGCGCCGCCACGGCGACGGATGCGAGCGGGCGACGCGCGAGCGCCACGATGCCGCCGAACGACGCGACCATTCCGGCGCCCCCGGCGAGTGCGACGAACTCGCTCATGCCGAACGCGAGGCCGACGAGCCCCACGATCACGGTGATGAGCGAGACGAGCAGGCCGAGCGAGCACGTCGCCCGTCTCCGGCGGAGGCGACGGCGGGCGGCTCCCCCGGCGTCGCGCACGGTCGCGGCGGCGGTGCGGCGGGCCTCGGCTGCGCGCAGCCGCGCGGCCTTCTGCTCCGCCTCGGCGAGTGCACGGCGCGCCTCGGCCTCGTGCGCGGCGGCGCGCTGCTGCTCGCGCAGCACCTTCTGCTGCGCGGCGACGGCCCGGGCACTGGCCTCGACGGTCACCGGCTCGGGCGTCTCGGAGGTCTCGGCGAGGATGCGCAGCGTCTGCTGCAGGCGCACGGTGTTGCGCTCGGTCGCGAGGTACTGGCCACGTCGCACCCAGCTCGGGAGCAGGTACGCGATCCAGAGCACGGCGGCGACGGCCAGAAGGATCCCCCCGCCGAGCACGTCCATGGGCCCAACGGTACGGCCGCGCGGTTCCGGCCGACCTCAGCCCCCGCGGCGTGTCCGTGCGATCGGCGCGCGCGGGGCCGGCCCCGGGCGGCGGCGCGTCCGGGCACGGCGACGTGCGTCAGCGCCCCGGCTGCAGCGGATGGGCCGCGGCGGCGCGGTCGTCGGGGGTGATCCGCGCGGCATCCGCCGGCACGCGCCCCTCGCGCCAGCGCCGCAGCACGCCCCCGCGCACCTCCTCGGCGACGAGGGCGAAGCAGAAGTGGTCGCGCCAGTCGCCGTCGATGTGGATGTACCGTCGGCGCAGTCCCTCGTAGCGGAACCCGAGCTTCTCGACGACGCGCAGGGACGCCTGGTTCTCGGGGCGGATGCAGATCTCCATGCGGTGCAGGCCGAGCTCGAAGAAGCAGTGGTCGGTCGCGAGCGCCACCGCGGTCGGCGTGATGCCGCGCCCGGCGGAGCGTTGCACCACCCAGTAGCCGATGGTGGCCGACGACACCGAGCCGTAGGTGATCGACGACACGTTCAGCTGCCCGACGAGCGCGCCCGACTCCTCGATGAGGAACGGCAGCGCCGAGCCCGCGCGCGCGTGGGCGAGCAGGTTGCGGATGCTCCCCCGCGTGTCGAGGCTCGAGGAACCGGCCGGGTGGGTCGCCTCCCAGCGACGCAGCCAGGAGCGGTTGTCGATGAGCTCGCGCTCGAGCGCCCGCGAGTCGCGCACGCGGATCGGCCGGAGCGTCACCGCGCCGTCGCGCAGGCTCGGCAGCGCGGGCCCGGCCACGCCGCTAGCCCTCGGCGAGGCCCGCGGCGTACTCGCGCAGCCACGGGCGCAGCTCGGGTCCGAGGTCGTCGCGGTCGGCGGCGAGCTGGATGACGGCCTTGATGTAGTCGAGCTTGTCGCCGGTGTCGTAGCGGCGCCCGCGGAAGACGACGCCGTACACGCCGCCGGTGGTCTCCGCGTCGTCGGCGAGCTCGAGCAGGGCGTCGGTGAGCTGGATCTCGCCGCCCTTGCCGGGCTCGGTGTGCTCGAGCACGTCGAAGATCTCGGGCTTCAGCACGTACCGGCCGATGATCGCGAGGTTCGACGGGGCGACCTCCGCTGCGGGCTTCTCGACGAGGCCGGTGACCTTCACCACGTCGGGGTCGTCGGTGGCCTCGACCTCTGCGGCGCCGTACATGTGGATGGACTCGGGGTCGACCTCGAGCAGCGCGATGATCGTCGCATCCCGCTTCGCGTGCTCGTCGAGCATGCGGCTGAGCAGCGGGTCGCGCTCGTCGATGAGGTCGTCGCCGAGCAGCACCGCGAACGGCTCGTGGCCCACGTGCTTCTTCGCACGCAGCACCGCGTGGCCGAGGCCCTTCGGGTCGCCCTGGCGCACGAAGTGGACGTCGGCGAGGGCGCTCGACTCCATGACGCGCGAGAGCTTGGACTCGTCGCCCTTGGTCTGCAGGGTGTGCTCGAGCTCGGTGACGCGGTCGAAGTGGTTGGCGAGGGCGTTCTTGTTGCGGCCGATGATCATGAGCACGTCGTCGAGCCCGGCCTCCACGGCCTCCTCGACGACGTACTGGATGGCGGGCTTGTCGACGACCGGCAGCATCTCCTTCGGCATCGCCTTCGTTGCGGGGAGGAACCGGGTGCCGAGCCCTGCGGCAGGGATGACGGCCTTCGTGATGCGCTGGGACATGCGCACCAGCGTATCGGCTCGCACCGTGAACAGCCCACGGATGCCACGCACGGCACGCCCATAGGATGGGGGCCATGTCGGCCGACCCCGAGCATCGCAAGCGCACCCTGCGGGCCGAGCTGCGCGAGCGGCGACGCACGCTCACCCTCACCGAGCGCGCCGCAGCATCGGACGGCTTCACGGTGCAGCTCACCGAGCTGGTCGAACGGCACGGTGCGCGCTCGCTCGCCTGCTACCTGTCGATGCCCGACGAGCCCGACACCCGGCCCTTCGTGCGATGGGCGGAGGATGCCGGCATCCGCGTGCTGTTCCCGATCAGCCGGGAGGACGGCCTGCTCGACTGGACGGTCGGCGAGGACCGCTCGGAGGTCACCGGCCTGCACGGCATCCCCGAGGCCGTCGGCGAGCTGCTCGGCCCCATCGCGATCAACGACGTCGACCTGATCGTCGTGCCGGCCGCCGCGGTGGACGCGACGGGCACCCGATTGGGCTGGGGCCGGGGCTATTTCGACAAGACCCTCGGATCGATGGGACAATGTCCCCCGGTCTACGCCGTCGTCTACGACACCGAGTTCGTGGACGACGTTCCGCGTGAGCGACACGACCAGCCCGTCGACGGCGTCGTGACGCCCACGCGCATCGTCTCCTTCTGACGGCGAGACTTCCCCGAACGAGAGAACGCCCGTGCCCACCTACGCCTACCGTTGCACCGAGTGCGACACCGCCTTCGACATCCAGCAGGCCTTCTCGGACGCCTCGCTGACCGAGTGCCCCGCGTGCGGCGGCCGCCTGCGCAAGGTGTACGGCTCGATCGGCGTCACCTTCAACGGATCGGGCTTCTACCGCACCGACTCGCGCTCGGGCGGCTCCGGCTCCGGGGCCCCGAAGGCGACGGATGCCCCGGCGAAGTCGGACTCCGCCGCGAAGTCGGAGTCCGGCACGTCGTCCGCCGCGTCCTCCACCCCCGCGAAGGCGCCGGCCGCAACGAGCTCGTCATCATCGTGAGCTAGCGTGTGCTGACGGACCGCGCGATCGGCGCGGTCCGATGCGTACGGGGAGGGTGCATGCTCAAGGGTTTCCGCGACTTCATCATGCGGGGCAACGTCATCGACCTGGCGGTCGCCGTGGTCATCGGCGCGGCGTTCACGGCGATCGTCAACGCCGTCGTCACGGGGCTGATCAATCCGGTGATCAGCATGTTCTTCCAGGCGGACTCGCTGAACGAGGCGATGAAGGTGCCGTTGCTCGGCGGGTCCGAGCTCTCGCTCGGCCTCATCCTGGGAGCGATCATCAACTTCCTGGTCGTCGCCGCGGTGGTCTACTTCGTGTTCGTGATGCCGGTCAACCACATGAAGGCACGCGCCGAGGAACGCATCCGGTCGGGCGAGCCGGCAGCGGCCGGCGACCCGCCCGCGCCGTCGGAGGTGGAGCTGCTCGGCCAGATCCGCGACCTGCTCGTCGAGCAGCGCCAGGACGCGCCGTCGACCGGCGGGAAGCACGCCGACTCCTGAGCCGACCCGGCGGCAGCGGGGAGTTCGCTACCAGTGCGGCGGGCGCTCGCGGGTGATGCGCTCGTCGTCGCCGGACGCCCCGGGCTTCGGCGCGCGAACGGGCTCATCGTCGCGCGTCGGCGCCTCGGGCGAGGGATCGCTGCCCGGCGCCGGCGTCAGCCGCGCTCGTCGGGCCCCGGTGCGCTCGACCCGCTGCCGCGCCGGGCGCGCCGGAGCGTCGTCGTCGTCGTGCGCGTCGGCGGCGGGCGTCTCGGTGCCGCCCGCGCTCACGACGGCAGGTCGCTGAGGTCGATCGGCTGCGTGTCGAGGGGGTCGGGGTCCTTCGGCACGGCGCCCAGCAGCGTGGCGACCCGGCGTGCGACGGCGTCGGGGTTGCCGAACAGCTCGAAGCTGTGCACGCGCAGCACGTGCCAGCCGAGCCGGCGCAGCACGTCGGGCCGCAGGCGCAGCGACTCGCGCAGGCTCGCGCCGACGAGCGCGGGGTCGGTCTCGACGACGACCGCGCGCCCGGCACGGGCGGCGGCGAGCGCGAGCTTCCCGCGGTGCCCGAGGGCGACCCGGATGTCGAGCTTCGCGAGGCGCGCGGCCAGGTCGATGAGCATCGGGTCGGTGGTCTCGGCGACCGGCGGCGAGGCGATGCGCTCCTCGGTCTGCTCGAGCACGTTCGCGAGGGCGAGCACGCCGTGGCCCTGGCGCTCGTCGTCGATCTCGTCGGGCCGGAAGCACGCGACGATGTCCATCGAGCGCCGGGCCCGGGTCATTCCCACCGCCAGCAGCCGGTCGCCGCCCGGCTCGCCGAGCGGTCCGAAGTTCGACAGCAGCCGGCCGTGCGGGGTGCGGGCGTAGCCGACCGAGAAGATGACGCGGTCGCGGCTCTGCGCGACGGCCTGCTCGAGGGTCAGCACCGTGAACGGCTCGCCGCGGTCGGTCAGGATGAAGTCGGAGAGGTCGGTGCGCTTGGCGAACGCGGCGAGCACGGCCTGGTGCACGCGGGCCGCGTGCCGGGCGCTCGCGGTGATGACCATGAGGGACTCGCGCGGGCGCTTGACGGCATGCTCCATCACGAGCTCGACGACCTTCGCGACCTCGGCGTCGACGCTCTCGACGGTGCCGGTCTGGGGGTCGGGCAGGCCCGACCCGTCGAGGTAGTGCAGGTTCAGGCTGCCGTGGCCGAGGAAGCTGCCCGCCCAGGGCAGGGAGTCGATGCGCCCGCCGTAGAAGCGCCGGTTCACGAGCTCGGCGAGGTCCTCCCCGCCGGCCCGGTAGCTGCGCGTGAGGGTCAGGGTCGGCAGCAGCTCGCCCAGACGCGACAGGGCCGACTCGGCGTGGCGGGCGTCGGGCTCGTCGGCGGCCGCCGCGACCGCGGGCGCGGCCTCGTCGAGGTCGGGGTCGACGATGCCGGTCTCGAACGGGGTGGGCGTCTGCGTGACCGGGTCGCCGAAGGCGACGACCTGCGTGGCGCGGCGGATGGCGCCGAGGTTCTCGGCGAAGGTCGTCGCGCCCGCGTCGACCAGCACGACCGCGTCGAACGCGATGCGGTCGTCGATCGCGCCGACGTCGTACGGCGACGCGAGCCAGACCGGCGCGAGGGCGCGGAACAGGTGCGGGGCGGCCTCGTGCAGGCGGCCGGGCGTCGCCCGGTCGGCGCGCAGCAGCGTGCGCAGCTGCTCGGCCTCCTCGGGCCAGTCGACGACGCCGACCTTCCACGACTCGGCGAGCTGCCAGGCGAGCTGCGGGCCCGCGCTCGACGCGTGCGCCTCGTCGACGAGCCGGAAGTCGGCCTCGAGCCGGTCGAGCACCTCGGTGTTGGCGCCGAGCAGCGCCTTGTCGCCCGCGAGCAGCGACTCGAGCACCGACTGCCACCAGGCCAGCTCGAGTTCAGACGCGACGCCCTCCTGCGGCACATGGCGACGCGACAGGTCGACGAGCAGCGGGTCGAGCTCGAGCTCGCGCAGTCGGCCGAGCACCGCCGTGCGCTCCTGCAGGTTCGCGAGCACCTCGGACTCGGCGGCGAGTCCCGACATCGTCGTGACCAGCTCGCGTATGGGCCGCTGCGCCAGTTCGCGGTCGGTGCCGTGCGCGCCGAGCGGCACGTCGAGGGTCGCGAGGTCGGTGGCCACGTTCTGGAAGAGCACGTGGAGGTCGGCGATGCCGACCGGCACGCCCGGGATCGACCCGGCGGTCGAGTAGCGGTTCCAGAGCGTGCGCTGCTGCTGGATGCGACGCAGCGCCTCGTTCATGTCGCCCACGTGCACGCCGGGGCGCACGAACTCGGTCGCGTGCTTGCGGAGCCGGCGCCGGTTCGCCGCGGACATGCCGCGGGACTCGCGCCGCGGGGCGGTCGCCGCGATGAGCTCGCCGAGCGGGCGGTCGTAGACCGACGGCTGGAAGCGGTCGAGGGTCTCGCGGATGTCGAGCAGGAGCCGCAGGAACACGCCGAGTTCGGCCACCGACTCGAACGGCCGCAGGCTCGTGGACGAGATCACCGCGCTCGCGCGTTCGAGCAGCCGGGGCAGGTCGCTGGACTGCAGGCGCTTGGCGAGCTCGTGCGCCGCGGTCGCCTCCTCCGAGGAGGTGAACGAGGCGCCGTACCAGGGCGAGTCGCCCGGACCGTAGCGGAACTCGCCGAGCTCGGCCGCGCGCACGAGGTCGGCGGCGACCTGCGTGCGGTCGCCGGCGAGCGTCTCGAGGGCGGCGCGGTCCAGGCGTGCGGTCGTCGACGGCGGGTCGGCCATGAGCGACAGCCGCGCGAGCTCGCCGAGCGCGTCGAGCACCGAGACCCGGAAGCCGGGGTCGCGGCGGGTGAGCGCGCCGCGGTAGTCGAGCAGCACCTTGCGGAGGCGCACGAGCGCGTCGTCGACGTCGGCGACGCGCGGCTTCTCCGCCTTCTCATTGCGCGAGATCGAGCGGATCAGGTCGCGCCGCAGGGTCGACGTCGTGACCGCGGCGCCCGCGAGCCCCACCTGCTCCAGGCGGTGGGCGATGCCGTCCAGGCTCGCCCGGCGCGCGCCGACGACGAGCACGCGGCGGTGCCGCTGCACGAGCGCGCCGATCGCGTTCACGATGGTCTGCGACCCGCCGGTGCCGGGCAGCGTCTTCACCACGATCGAGGAGCCGGCCTCGATCTGCGCGATGACCTGCTCCTGCTCGGGGTCGGCGTCGTGCAGCAGGGTGTCGGTCGCGGGCGACCGGCGGTCCTGCCCGACCGAGGTGACGGGCTCGTAGGCCGCCTCGACGGAGGCGCGTGCCGAGGCGTTGCCCGCCACGGCGTCGATCACGGGGTGGTCGAGCTCCGAGGCATCCGCCGCCATCGCCGGGCCGACCTCGGCGAACGTCGACACGACGAGCCGGGGCGACACGCTGAACCAGGGCAGGTGCGAGGTGAGCCCGCGCAGCCGGTCGATCACGGGCTGGGGCTTGAACACGCCGTTGGTGATCGCGAGGGCCACGAACGCATCGGCGTCGAGCGTGATCTGGAACTGCTCGCGCAGCGCGCGCGCGAGCGCGGGGTTCAGGAACGGCTGGCCCTTCAGCTTCAGCTCGAAGTCGCGGCCGTAGCGGCGGATCGCGAGCGGGCGCAGCAGCACGGGCGCGAGGTGCTCGGCGCCGTCGAACCGCCACTTCGCGAGTCCGATCGCGAGGTGCACGCCCTCGATGCCGCGCACGCTCCGGAGCTCGATGCCCTTCTGCGTGATCTCGGCCGCCGCGAGCCGCGCGTTGCGCAGCGCGAGCTCGTCGCGGATCAGGCTCGACAGCAGGGTCGACTTGCCGGTGATGAACTGCGGAAGGCCGCCGGGGTGCGTCGTGGAGAGCTCGATGCGGGTGCGCGGCGTGTCGACGAAGCGCAGCAGCGGCGAGCGTCCGCCGGCGCGGGCGAGCTCGTCGCGCCAGCGACGCCACTCGGGCTCGGCGATGTTGCCGGCGGTGAAGGCGGGGTCGCCGACGCTCACGGCGTCGGCGGAACTCGCCTCCGAGACGGGTTCGGGGTGCGCGAAGCCGGGCGCGCCGTCGCCCGACGCGCCGACGAGTCCCTCGTCGTCGTCATGCATGTCGAGGCGGCGCACACCGACACCATACGGTCGCCTCGACGGGATTCCGGGGAGCATCGCCGCATTCCCGGGCACGGATTTGGATACCCACGAGGTATGGCGATACCCTAGGGGTATGCATTCGTCGTCCCCCGCACCCGAGCCCGCGCACCGCACGATCATCGTCGGCGGCGTCGCGGGCGGCATGTCCGCCGCCACGCGCCTGCGACGCAACGACGCGCGGGCCGACATCATCGTGGTCGAGCGCAGCGGGGCCGTGTCGTTCGCCAACTGCGGCCTGCCGTACCACGTCTCCGGCACCATCGCCGAGCGTTCGGCGCTCGAGCTGCAGACCCCCGAGCGCCTGCGCGACCGGTTCGGCATCGACGCCCGCGTGCGGCACGAGGCGGTCGCGATCGACCGCACGGCGAAGACCGTCGCGATCCGCTCGCTCGACACCGGCCACGTCGAGCACGAACCGTACGACTCGCTCATCCTGTCGCCCGGCGCCGCCCCGGCGATCCCCGCGGTGCTGCGCGGTCGCCCGGGCGTGTTCGCACTGCGCACGCTGGACGACCTCGACGGCATCATGTCGCACCTCGGCGGCACCCGCGTCGCGGACGCCGTCGTCGTCGGCGGCGGCTTCATCGGCATCGAGATGGCCGACAACCTGCACCGGCGGGGCATCCGCACCACCATCGTCACCCGCGGCGACCGGCTCCTGCCCGCGCTCGACCCCGAGATGGCGGCGCCGCTCGCCGACCACCTGGAGGCCGAGGGCGTGGGCGTCGAACTGCGCCGCACGGTGACCGGCCGCGACGAGCGCACCGTCACGCTCGACGACGGCCGGTTCCTGCACGCCGACCTCGTGATCGCCGCGACCGGCGTCGTGCCCGAGACCGGCCTGGCCACCGCCGCCGGGCTCGCGCTCGGGACCTCCGGCGGCATCGCCGTCGACGAGCTGCACCGCACCTCCGACCCGTCGATCTACGCCGTCGGCGACGCCGCCGAGAAGCAGCACCGCGTCTCGGGCGACGCACGTCTCGTGACCCTGGCCGGCCTCGCGAACCGCCACGGCCGCGCGGTGGCCGACACGATCACCGGCTCTGCCGCGCCCGCGACGCCCGCGCTCGGCACCGCGATCATCGACGTGCTCGGCGTGACCGCCGCGAGCGTCGGCCTCGGCGAGCGCGAGCTCCGCGCCGCGGGCCGCGAGCTCCGCGTCATCCACTCGCACCCGCTCTCGCACGCCGGCTACTACCCCGGCGCCGAGTCGATGTCGCTGAAGCTGGTCGTCGACGCGACGTCCGACGCCATCCTCGGCGCGCAGGCGGTCGGCGGGCAGGGCGTCGACACGCGCATCGACGTGATCGCCACGGCGATGGGCGCCGGCGTCACCGCCTCCGGCCTGGCCGAGCTCGAGCTCGCCTACGCGCCGCAGTACGGCTCGGCGAAGGACCCGGTGAACATGCTCGGCTACATCGCCGAGAACCGCGCGTCGGGCGACTCGCCCACCGTGCAGTGGCACGAGCTCGAGGACGAACTCGCCGGAGGCGCCGTGCTGCTCGACGTGCGCGCCCGCGGCCAGCTCGCCGAGGGCCTCATCCCGGGCGCCGACTGGATCCCCGTCGAGGCGCTGCGCGCCCGCCACGAGGAGCTCCGTGGCCGCCCCGTCATCGTGCACTGCCGCGTCGGGCAGGGCGCCCACACCGCCCAGCGCCTCCTGGTCGAACTCGGCCATGACGTGCGCAACCTCGATGGCGGCTACCTCACCTGGCGCGACGGCATGCGCGCCCGCGAACTGGCGTCGGAGCTCGAGCTCGCCGCCGCCTGACCCCGAACATCCCACGGAAGGAACCCCATGCGATCCATCACCCCCACCGCCCTCGCCGCGATCGACGGGCCCACCATCATCGACGTCCGCGAGGTCGAGGAGGTCCAGGCGGCCAGCGTGCGCGGCGCCCGGAACATCCCCATGAGCGTCCTCGGCGAGCGCGTCGGCGAGGTTCCGCGCGACGAGACGGTCTACGTCATGTGCGCGTCGGGCGGCCGCAGCGCGCGCGTGACCGAGTACCTCGAGCAGCAGGGATATGACGTCATCAACGTCGCCGGCGGCATCACCGAGTGGTACCGTGACGGGCTGCCGGTCGAGCTCGGATCGGCGAACTGACCATGTTCGGCAACGGGCGCACGGCAGGAGAGCAGGCATGACCACCACCACCGAGTACTCCGCGACGACCCCCGGTTCCGACGCGCAGCGGCGCATCGCCAACCGGCTGAAGCGCGCACGCGGGCAGCTCAACGCCGTGATCGAGGCGGTGGAGTCGGGCGGCGACTGCCGCACCGTCGTCACCCAGCTCGCCGCGGTGTCGAGCGCGCTCGACAAGGCGGGCTTCGCGATCATCTCGCAGGCGATGCGCGACTGCGTGGTGCTGGGCGACGAGGCGGATGCCTCGGGCGAGGCGTCCGACCCGCACCGGCTCACGCCCGACGAGGTCGAGAAGCTCTTCCTCTCGCTCGCCTGACGGGCCGCGGCGGACGGGCCGCGCGCGGCCGCGCCGCTGCGGGCGACGGCTCAGGCGCTCGCGAGCTCGATGCCGTGCGCGCGCGCCACGCTCTCGTTGACGAGGCGCCCGGCGGTCGTGTTGAGGCCCTTCGCGAGGGCCGCGTCGCGCGCCATGGCGACCTCGGCCCCGTGCTCGGCGATCGCCAGCGCGTAGGGCAGCGTCGCGTTGGTGAGCGCGGGCGTCGACGTCGCCGGCACCGCGCCGGGCATGTTCGCGACGCAGTAGAACACGGCGTCGTGCACCCGGTAGGTGGGCTCGGCGTGGGTCGTGGGGCGTGACCCCTCGAAGCAGCCGCCCTGGTCGATCGCGATGTCCACGAGCACCGCGCCCGGCTTCATGGTCTTCACCATGTCGTCGGTGACGACCTTGGGCGCCGCGGCGCCCGGCACGAGCACCGCGCCGATCACGAGGTCGGCGTCGCGCACCTGGCGCGCGACCTCGTACGGCGACGAGGCGAGCGTGCGGATCTGGCCGTGATAGCGGGCGTCGAGCTCGCGCAGGCGCGGCAGCGACAGGTCGAGCACCGTGACGTCGGCGCCGAGGCCGAGCGCGGTCATGGCCGCCTGCTCGCCGGCGACGCCGCCGCCGATGACGACGACCTTCGCCTTGGCGGTGCCGGGCACGCCCGCGAGCAGCACGCCGCGGCCGCCCTTCGAGGCGTGCAGGTGCGCGGCGCCCTCCTGCGGGGCGAGCCGGCCGGCGACCTCGCTCATGGGGGTCAGCAGCGGCAGCGAGCGGTCGGGCAGCTGCACGGTCTCGTAGGCGATGGCGGTCGTGCCGGCGGAGATGAGCGCCTCGGTCAGCGGCCGGTCGGCGGCCAGGTGCAGGTAGGTGAACAGCACGAGGTCGGGGCGGAGGAAGCCGTACTCCGACGCGACCGGCTCCTTGACCTTCAGCACGAGCTCGGCCGCCCACGCCTGGTCGGCGGTCGCGACGATCTCGGCGCCCGCGGTGCGGTACTCGTCGTCGCTGTACCCGGCGCCGACGCCGGCTCCCGCCTGCACGCTGACGCGGTGCCCGCGCTCGCCGAGCGCGTGCGCGCCCGCGGGGGTGACCGCGACGCGGAACTCGTTGTTCTTGACCTCAGCCGGGACGCCGACGTGCATGCCTACTCCGAATCTCATGGGGGAATGTGGGTTCATCATCCTCTGATGTTCGCCACTTGTGAAGATCCACCGCATATCATTCGGTAGGGCACGGATGCATCGCGCAGATGTGCGGATTGGATGGATCGCATGACCGACGCACCGCAGATCCGGCAGGAGCCGGTCACCACGCTCGACGACGTCGACCGCGAGATCATCGCCCGGCTGCACGACAACGCGCGCATCTCGAACGTCGACCTGGCCCGCACGGTCGGCATCTCCCCCTCGACCTGCCTCGCCCGGGTGAAGTCGCTCCGCGACCGCGGCGTGATCGTGCGCTACACCGCCGAGATCGACCCGGCGGCGCTCGGCTACACGCTGCAGGCGCTCGTCAGCGTGCGCATCCGCGCCGGCGCCCGGCACCTCATGGGGCAGATCTCCGACGAGCTCCGCCGCCAGCCCGAGGTCGCGCAGCTGTTCTTCCTCGGCGGCGCCGAGGACTTCCTCATCCACGTGCGGGTGCGCGACAGCGAGCACGTGCGCCAGTTCGTGCTGCACAACCTGTCGGCGAACCCGGCCGTCGCGCTCACCGAGACCAACCTCGTCTTCGAGCACCACAGCGCCCTCTCGGCGGGCCTGCGCACCCCGCTCTGAGCCCGGCGTCGCACGATGTCAAGTCCCTGTGCCCCGTTCGGGGGACGACGTATCGTCGGACCCGTCGCCGCGCACGAGGGGGTGCGGGCGACGC
Organism: Agromyces sp. SYSU T00194; assembly: GCF_040496035.1. NCBI lineage: Bacteria > Bacillati > Actinomycetota > Actinomycetes > Micrococcales > Microbacteriaceae > Agromyces > Agromyces chitinivorans. The sequence goes on from NZ_JBEPJZ010000001.1 coordinate 51,911, forward strand.
ACCGCCGGTCCGGCGGCGCACGCACCACGAGGGGGAACCATGACCCGCAGGCACGCGACCGGCACAGGCGGCGCAGCCCGATGATCGGCACTGCCGGAAGCACGTCCGGCGCCCACGCACCGCACGATCGCAGCGCGAGCCTGCCGCCGGTGGGCCTCTGGTGGCCCATGCTCGACGCCCGCCTCCGCCGCGAGGTGCTCGAGGACCTCGACGCCCCGCTGCCGGAGTGGCTCGTGCGCCGCATCCTGGAGCTCTGCGAGGTCGAGGGCGATGCGCGCGCGCTTCGCGGCGTGCGCCTGCGCGAGCACGACAAGGCGTACATCGCGGGGTGGACGCACGCCATCGGCTGGAGCTGAGTCGGGGCGGCGTCGGGGGTGCCGACGTAGAATCGACTCGCGCGGGCCGGCGCGCTCCGAACGGTCGAGACGACGAGGAGCATGCGTGCCCGAGGCCCCTCCGCGATGGCATCCCATCCTCGCGGCATCCGAGCCGGCAGCCGGCCACTGGGTGCTGATCGACTCGCTCGGCCGCGAGTACGGCCGGGTGACGATCGTGCGCCGCGGCGACGAGGTGGGCTACCGCGCCTGGTTCGGCGAGGTGTCCGTCGGCTCCTTCACGACGCTGCGCCGCTCGTGCGAGGCCGTGCACCGGGCGTTCCTCGACGCCCACGGGCCGGGCGGGTTCGCTCCCCTCCCCTGGCACTCCTGAGCGGATGCGCTGAGCGGATGCCCCGGGCGGACGCGCCCCGACTCAGGCCTCCGCCTCCTCGACGCCGGGCCGCTCGGCGCGCGCCGCGAGCCACACCGCGCGCGCGGCATCCGCGTTCAGCAGGCCGATGCCGATGCCCACGACGATGTCGGGCCAGCCCGACTGCCAGACCAGCGTCACGAGCGCCGCGGCGATGATGGCGAGGTTCGCGAGCGCGTCGTTGCGCGCCGACAGCCAGGCAGCCTTCGGCAGCGACCCCGCGTGATGGCGGTGCCGCACCAGCAGCACGGCACTCAGCAGGTTGATCGCGAGCGCGCCGGCGGCGGCGAGGCTGAGCGCGCCCACCTCAGGCGGCTGCGGGTCGAGGATCTTCGCCACGGCGATCCAGATCGTCGCGAGCGCCGGCACGAGGATGAGCACGGCGAGGCCGCGACCCACGAGCGAGCGCGTCCGCGCCGCCCAGGCGATCGCGAAGAAGATGAGCAGGTTGACGCTCGCGTCCTCGAGGAAGTCGACGCTGTCGGCGAGCAGCGACACCGAGCCGATCGCCACCGCGACCGCGAACTCGATGCCGAAGTACGCGCCGTTCAGGATCGCGACGACGAGCACGGCGCGTCGCAGGCCCGCGTCGGGGGCGTCCGTCGGGGTCATCCGTCCAGTATCGCGGCCCGACCCCGACGCGCCCTGCACCCTGTGGGTGCGGATGCCGCTCAGCCGATCGCGCGCGCCACCAGCTCGCGGAGCGCCTGCTCCACGTCGGCGTTCACCTCGATGACCGCGAACGACGTCGGCCACATCGCGCCGTCGTCGAGCTTGGCGTGCTCGTCGAAGTTCACGGTCGGGTAGCGCGTGTCGAACTTCGACTTGGGCTGCACGAACATCACGACCTTGCCGTCGGCGTCGGCGTACGCCGGGAAGCCGTAGAACGTCTTCGGGTTGAGGTCCGGCGCCTCCTCGGAGACGATCCGGTGGAAGGTCGTCGCCACGGTGCGGTCGATGCCGGCGAGCGCCTCGATCGCGTCCATGCACGCCTCGAGCTCCCGGGCGAGCTTCGCGGCCCCCTTGAGCCCCTTCGTCGACCTGAGCTCCTCGGCGCGCTGCTGCATCGCCGCCTTCTCCTCGGCGGAGAACCCGCCCTGTTCCTCGGCCATGCGCCGTCGTCCTTCCGTTCCTGCGTTCCGGGGCCGTGCCCCGGCGTGACGGATTCAGGCTACGCGCGGCCGGCTCCGCGGACTTCTCGAATCCTGCCCGGTGCGGATGCGACGACGCCGCGTCAGCCGAACACGAGGGTCATGAGTCCGCTCAGCACGTTCACCACGACGAAGCCGCCGATGACGACGAGGGCGACGAGCATCGGCATCCGCGCCCGGGGTGCGCCGAGGGCTGCGGCCCGGTTGCTGAAGACGACCGTGACGACGAGCGGTGCGGCCAGCACGAGCACCGCGAGCGTGAAGGCGACCACGACCACCCACGCCGGTGTCGTGACGGCCGACGCGTCGGGGTGGCCGAGCAGCGCGGGCACGCACTCGCCGACGAGGAACGCGGAGACGAACGACACCGGGAACAGCGCGAGCGACCACCATGCCAGCAGGCGCGAACGGGTCGCCTCGGTGTCGCCAGGTCGTGCATCGGTGGTCATGTCGTCCGTTCCCGTGTCGGTGTCGCGTACATCGAGCATCCCGCCCCGTGCGACGCCGGGCGGGGACCTACGTCCCGAGGTTGTCGACGGCGAGCCGCTCCAGCAGCCAGTCCCCGCCGGGCGGCACCGCACCGCCGCGCGCCGCGATCCACGCGCGCGCCTCGGCGAGCGTCTCGGCGACCATCTCGTCCTCACCGCCGGACTCGAGCTCGGCGATCACCTTGCGCAGCTCGTCGACCGTGTACCCGCGGAACCGGCGGTCTCCCTCGGGGTGGCGGGCGTCGATCGCGGCCGCGACCGCCTCGACGACCTCGCGCGAACCGTAGGGGTTGCCCACCCAGAGGTTGGCGCGCGCCGGGCGGAACTCGACGAGGTGCAGCCCGAGGAACTCGTCGCCGTCGTACTCGCGGAGGCTCAGCTCGACGCCCGGGCGCGGACCGGTCGATCGGGAGTCCCCGGTCGTGACGAACGACGGGGCGCAGCGCGCGACGAGGCGCCACGGCACGTGGTACTGCCGCCGGGGGCGCAGGCCGCCGCGCCAGAACCCGATGCCGTCGGCGTCGACGAGCAGGGTGAATATCCGGGGCAGGCCGACCCGCCACCACGCCCGCCCGGCGTCGGTGACCTGGTCGAGCACTCCACCCGATGAGATGCCGTCGGAGGAGCCCTGGTACCCGGTGAGCACGAGGGCATCCGGATGCCTCGCGGCGAGCCGCGCGTTCCGCGCGAGCACGGGTCGCATCCAGACGAACTGGGCCGCGACCATGAACCAGCCGACGGCGATGACGACTGCGAGGAGCTCGTACGGCAGCAGCGTCGAGGAGACGGAGAACCCACCGGCGCCGATGAGCACCGCGAACCCCCAGACGACCGCGGCACCGCTGCCGAGCACCAGGGCCCACCAGACGATCGCGAGTCCTCGACGACGCTCGAGCCGGTCGGGCGGCGTCAGCGCCGACGCCGGCAGCTCGCCCGCCGCCTGCAGGGTCGGCGCCTCGTAGTGCCGCGCGGCATGGTGCCGACGGTACGACGCCAACGCGAGCCCGAGCGTGACGACGAGGACGCCCGCGCCGATGAGCGCGATCCCGACAGGCTCGGCCTCGGTGAAGAGACCGGCGAACGGCGAGATCAGCACCGGGATCACGTACCCGCCGCGCAGGTAGAAGCGCAGGAACCCGCCCGGGCTCATCGGCTCCGGTGTCGAGTCGTCCGGCATCCTCGCTCCGTCCCGCGGCGCCAGGGGTCGACGGCCGCCCGGTCAGCCTAGGCAGCGGATGCCGCGAGGCGTGCCGTATCCACAGACCGAGCGCGTCAGAGCGGCCCGTCGCCGAACTGCATGCCCGTCCACGCGAGGTTGATCCAGAGGAAGTACCCCACGACGCCGAACACGATCGTGAGGATGCCGACCGTCAGGGCCGCTCCACGCGCGCCGACCTTCCGCAGCCGCAGGAACGCCAGTATCGCGACGACGCTCGACACGACGACGGGCAGTGCGAACACGAGGGTGGCGCTCGCGGGCCCGAGCCCGACGAACGCGGCGATCGCGAACAGCCAGACGGGTGCGAGCGCGCACACGATGCCGGCGATGAGCCACGTCGTCGTGGCGGCGGCCGGCCGTGCCGGCGCAGGGGTCTCTGTCATGTGCGGAACTCGGCGACCGGGGCGGGACGTCCCGTCCCGAGCGTTGGGCCGGGACGGGACGCGATGGACTTCCCCCGTGACCCGCTTCGCCGTTCCCTCCTCGTGGAGCGGGTCAGGGGAACGCTATCGCATGGGTCAATAGTTGACACCCCTTCGCCGCGCGCCCATTCGACAATCCACCGCCCCGCGAACCGCATCGGGGACCCCGCCTAGACTCGTCGCATGGATGACCCCGGCGGATCGGGCGAGATCGGAGCGCGCGCGCTCGTGCTCGCCGCGCGGATCACCGGTCACCTCAACGCCGTCTCGCCGCCCGCGATCGCCGGCTCGCCCGCCTCGAACCTCACCCATCGCATCCTCGTGCAGCTCGACGCGAACCCGGCCGGCATCGCGCCGAGCGTCCTGGCGGAGCTCCTGGAGGTCGATCGGAGCGTCATCTCCCGCGCGCTCGCGGATCTCGATCGCCATCGCATCGTGACCCGGCGCGTGGAGGCGCACGATCGCCGCTACGTGCGAGTGCGCCTCTCCGCTCGTGGCCGACGCGAGATGGCCACGTACTCTGAGTCGATCCGGTCGGTGCTGCCGGTGATCGCGCCGCTCGCGGACGAGTTGCTCACGATCGTCGGCGACGAGGGCTCGGACGCCCCCACACCCGTGACGCCCGCAATCGCTGCGGACCGTCTCGCTGCGTACGGCGTGGGCGTCGTCCCGCGCCTGGTCGAGGAGGAACGCGAGCGCGGGGTCACGCACTGGTCGCAGCGGTTCGCGCTGTGGGTGGTCTGCGACCTGCGCTCCACGTCGCCCGCTCGGATCGCCGAGTTGCTGCTGCTCCCGCGCGACACCATCGAGGTCGCGCTCGCCGCACTCGAAGAGCGGGAACTGGTCGAACCGGTCGGCGCATCCGAGCCGACCTTCCGCGCGACCGACCGCGGAAACGCACTCACCGCGGCGCACGCCGACATCGTCCTGGACCCTCGTGGAGGCCTGCGAGCTGCCCTGGCGTCGGTGCACGCCGCGGCCGCGATGCCTGCCTAGCAGCACCATCCGTGCTCTGGCGGCGAGTCTTCCGCGGCAGATTTCACACGCCGTTCACACGACAATAGTTGCAGCAGTGGACAGCCCTGATAGCGTTCCAATCCGTCAACTATTGACGAACGGACCATCAGTGGGTCTGCATAGTTGACACAGCCTGCTCACTCGAAAGTCAGAGGTTCCAGATGAACGGCTCCGCAAACTCGCACGACTCCGTCCACGTTTCCCGCCGTACCGTGGCGAAGGCTGCGGCGTGGTCGGTTCCCGCCATCGCAATCGCCGCAACCGTGCCGGCACTCGCTGCGAGCATGCCGGTGGTCGGCGGAGTCTACGGGCATTGCGCCGAGGAAGTAGACACGCGCACGTACAACGGGAACTACACGATCAGCGTCACGGGTGCGACGCCGAACTCCGTGCTTCAGCTCATCGTCGAGCATGACGGAAGCTCCAACTCGGTCGACGCGGTCTCGTCCTCCGGACCGATCACGTTGACCGGGTCGTCCTCGAATAGCTACACGTTCTCCGTGGTGGTGGATGCGACAGGCAACGTCAACGGACAGCTGAACGTCCAGATCCAGGCCTTCGTCACGCAGACGATCACCTCCAGGGCAACCCTGTCTTCGACCTCGGGCGACACCTTCGCCCACCCGCAGGGCGTCATCGTAGTGCGGCATCCCCTACCCGGTCAGGGTGCCTTTCGCTGCAGCGCCTCGTGATCGCATGTCGCGCACGCTGACCGACCCTGTTGGGAGCGCATCAGACGGGCGATGGCGTCATCACTCGCACGATTCAATCGCAAGCTGCGGCGCGGTGGCCCGGTCGGGCGGATCGACGGCACCGAGGGTGACCGACGCCGAGTCCCGGCGATTGGGGGCGCGAACTGGGGATACTCTCACCGTTGGCGGAGTCCGCGAGTGAGTGTCGCGTGGATCGCGTGCGCGACGCACGCCCGTGGCGCTCGGGGCGATCACCCACCCTCGTGCTTGTTCTCGCCTGCGTCGAGGTCGGCGCGTCAGGGAAGGCCCCGTCGCACGGCCGCGGCCACCTCGTCGCGCGCAGCGGCGTCGGTGCCGGCGACGACGATCGCCACGACGGCTTCGTCCAGGCTCGCGTCTCCTGCTTCGACGGCTGGGGGTCGGTCAACATCCGGCACGCGAACGCGGTCTTCAGCTGCACGCACACCTGATCTGACGGTGCCCCTGGAGGGACTCGAACCCCCAACCGTTTGCTTAGGACGCAACTGCTCTTCCATTGAGCTACAGAGGCTGGCGCGACGAGTCTACCCGCGGCCGGGCGGGCGTCAGGACACGCGACGGGCCGCCCCAGGCGCATCCGCCCGACACGCCTCGAACGTTCACACGATCGTGACACGAACCCCCGCGGCCCAGACGTAGACTCCGAAAATGGAGCACCCCACCGCAACCACCGTCGTCCTGGTCGGCGATGCTGCGGGCGCGGCGCTCGGCGAGCTCGACGGGTTCGCCAACGTGCGCAGCGCCAGCCTCGCGGGCCGCAGCGACGAGGAGGTCACCGCCTGGACCGCCTCGTCGTCCACGCCGTACGTCCTCCACGACCACGATCCGCTGCAGCACGTCGCGAGCGCGTGGCGCGAGTTCTACGACGACCTCGCCACGCTCGGCGTGCTCGAGCTCGAGATCGAGCGCACGGTCGACGCCCTCGACCGCGAGGCGATCGCGATCCCCGACTACTACGTCGTGCTCGACCCGTACGCACTCGCGCCGACGGTGCGGCACTGGTGGCTCGGCGTCATCGCCTCGGCCTCGCCCATGCGGGTCATCCCCTGGGGCAGCGATGCGGATGCCTCCCTGGCCGGCCTCCTGCGCCGCCTGCCGACCGGCCGGCCGTGGCCCGACCCGTCGTCCTGGCTGCCGGGCGTCGTCACCGCGGTGCCCGATCGGGTCGGCCTCGGCGACTGAGCGCGGCGTACCGGGCGCCGACGCACGGCGATGCGAGGATCGTGTGATGAGCACCTCCGCGACGCCCTCGTTCTGGCTGGGGGCGTCGACCTCCGGCATCCTCGGCTCCCCCGCCGCCGGCATCCGCCCGGTGACCGTGGACGGGGCCGGTGCGCTGACCCTGGGCGATCCGGTCGACGTGGGCCCCGACCCCATGTACCTCGCGCGCCACGGCGACACCCTCGTCGTCGCCCACCACCTCGACGCGGGCGCGGTCTCGGCCCACCGGCTCGGCGCCGACGGCCCGGAACCGCTGGGCGAGCGGCAGGCGACCCTCGGCGCCGACTCGTGCCACGTCTCGGTGCACCCCGACGGGCGCTGGGCGTACGTCGCCGACTACACGAGCGGCAGCCTGTCGGTGCATCCGCTCGGCCCGGGCGGCGTGGGCCCGCAGCACCTGCGCGTCGCGTATGCGGGCAGCGGTCCGGATGCCTCGCGGCAGGAGGCTCCCCACGCGCACCAGGCCGTGGTCGACGCGGCGCGGGGGCGGCTGCTCGTGGTCGACCTCGGCGCCGACCGCCTGCGCGGGCACGACCTGGCGGCGCTCGCCGCAGGCGACGACGCGCACGGCGACGTGCACCTGCGGCCCGGCTCCGGCCCGCGACACCTCGTGGTGCTCGGACGGCACGCGGTCGTCGCGTACGAGCTCGACGGCACGCTCGGCATGGTCGACCTCGACGCGCCCGAGGCCGGCGAGACGACGGCCATCGTCTCGACCATGGCGGGGCGCGATGCCGCCACGTCGGCGATCCGGCGGGCGCCGAACGGCCTGCTGGCGGTCGCCAACCGCACCCCGAACACGGTGAGCACGATCCGCGCGGACGACGCTGCCGGCACGCTCGAGCTGCTCGACGAGCATCCGGTGGCCGGCGACCACCCGCGCGACATCGAGTTCACCGCCGACGGGCGGTTCCTCGTGATCGCGAACCAGGCGTCCGACTCGCTCTCGGTCGTCGCCGTCGACCCGGAGTCGGGACGCATGTCGCCCGTGGGCGACCCGGTCGGCACGCCGTCGCCGGCGTGCCTGCTGCGCATGGACTGAGCGCGCCGCGCCCGGGCGGTGCGGGCTACTTCGGCGGGTAGAGGTAGATCGCGTCGCCCCAGGCGATCGTGCGCACGTGGTACGAGTGGTCGCTGTTCCAGTTGTACTCCTCGAGCACGACCGTTCCGTCGCCGACCGACTGCACGTACGCCACGTGGTTGTACGGGAACCACGCCACTGCGCCGGTCACGGGCTCGCTGCTGACGACCCAGCCGTGGTTGCGCCACTCGCTCTCCCACTTCCAGGCGCTGCCCGACGCGAGGTTCGCCCAGACCCAGCGCCACGGGGCACCGGTCGACCCGGCGTCGCGGTTCATGCGCCACGCCACGAAGTCCACGCACTCGCGGTAGTAGTAGCCGAGCGGCGAGAGCCCGCCGCCGTAGTCGTTCGGGGTCTGGTTCCACCAGGGGTAGTCGTCGCCCTCGGCCTGCTCGGCGACCACCGAGAAGCCGCCCGCGGCACGCGCGGCGGCGGCCTGCGCCTCCCAGGCGGCGCGCTGGTCGGCGAGTCGCTGCGCCTCCAGGTCGGCGGCACTGACGGCGGCGTAGCCGTCACGGGAGACCGACGAGGTCGTGGCGAGGTCGGAGACGACGATGTCCTGCGCCTCGGCCTGCGACTGGTTGAACGCATCCGACGACGCGAATCCGGCGTCGCCCGGCACGAGCGCGTACGCGGGCAGCGCCAGGGTGCCGACGAGCGCCGGGACCACCAGCATCGTCGCCACCGTGCGGCCGGCGCCGCGCATGCCGCGCCGAGCGGCCGGCGCTCCTGCGGGCGGACGGGTCGTGCCGCCGGCACCGGTCGTCGGCCTCGTCGACCGTCGGACGGCGGACGGGGTGTGTGACGGCGCCGGGGCGGGCCGCGGCGCGGGGGCCGGAGCTGCGAGCACGGGGTCGTCGGCGGGCGCCGTGCTGATGCTCGGCTCGGGAACGGAGCGAGAGGAACTGCGGGCCGCACTGCGTCCGCCACGCGACCGGCGCGGGCCGCGGCGCTCGGCGGTGCGCGCCTCGCGGCGGCTCGCGAAACCGGCGTTCGGGTCGGGGACGGCGGGTTCCGGCGCGAGTGCAGCGAAGGGCCAGGGCTCTGCGCCACTCGTCTCGGGTTCGGCCACGCTCTTCGTCCTCCGATGGGCACCCTCGATCGCGCGGCGGACTCGCGGAGCGGGGGAACTCAGGTTGTCGTCACGGGTGCTGGGGGCATCGCGACGGATTCCCACTGTACGGCACGTCCGCCGCGGAAGTCACGATCGGGACACGCCGCGTCGCGACCTTGTGGAGAACTCCGTGCAGCCGCTGGTCAGGCCGCCTCGAGGTACTCGCCCCACTGCGGCAACGGGCGCTCGAACCCGCGCACGAGCCAGCTCCGGCCGTTCGGCATGCGCGGGGTGAAGCGCAGCTCCCAGCCCATCTCGGCCGGCGTGTGGTCGCCCTTGACGTTGTTGCAGCGCAAGCAGCACGCCACGAGGTTCTCCCACGTGTCGCGTCCGCCGCGCGAGCGTGGCAGCACGTGGTCGATCGTGGTCGCCGACCGTGCGCAGTAGGCGCACCGGTGCTCGTCGCGCCGCAGCACGCCCCGGCGGCTGACCGGGATGGGACGCGAGTACGGCGTGCGCACGTACCTGGTCAGGATGATGACCGACGGGCGGTCCCACGTGCCGCTCGTCGCGAGCACCGGGTGCTCCTCGTCGCTGCGGATCACGGTGGCCTTCTCGTTCATCACGAGCATGAGCGCGCGCTTGAACGAGACGACCGCCAGCGGCTCATAGCCGGCGTTGAGCACCAGGGTGCGCATGGAGTGCCTTTCGATCGGGGCTGGATGGCTCCCAGCCGCGTGAACGGTTCCGGCGCCCCGGTCGCGGGAGGCGGTCGCAGGCATGCAAAAAGGGCATCGTCTGCACGACGATGCCCTGATCTTGCGGCGCATGGCTCAGCGAGCCGGCGCATTGCTGCGTACTGCTGTGTCGCAGGTCGAATTGCACGCGCTCATCCGCGGTGTGGATGCTGCGTACCTCGATCATGCGGCTACTCCCGATCGGATCGACTCGAGACGTCAGGGCTTCAGGCTAACCCACGCACGGCACGGGGCGGCCCCGAGGCGCGCCGATTCGGCGTCTCGTCACGAGGTGTTCACAATCGCGGGCGCCGCCCGCCGGCCTCAGCCGTTGATGCGGACGATGTAATAGCTGGTGGTCCAGATCGGCTGGATCCGCACGGAGGTGCCCGGGTACGGGGCGTGCAGGATGTTGCCGTTGCCGGCGTAGAAGCCGTCGTGGCCCGACATGATCACCAGGTCGCCGGGCTGCGCCTCGGAGAGCGGGATCCGGGTGCCGGAGGCAGCCTGGCCCGACGAGGAGTGCGGCAGCGAGATGCCGTACTGGGCGAAGACGTACATGACGAAGCCCGAGCAGTCGAAGCCGGCGGGCGTCGCGCCGCCGTACACGTACGGGACGCCGATGTACTGCGAGGCGGTCGCGAAGACCGCGGCGGGGCTGTAGCTGGTGGTCGGCGCGGCGTAGGTCGTCGATGCGACGGCGGCGGTCTGGCCGTACGAGGTCATCGCCGCATTCGCGGCGGCCCGGGCGGCGGCGGCCTCCTCGGCGGCCCGTCGGGCGGCCTCGGCGGCCTCGCGCTCGGCGCGCTGCCGGTCGATCTCCTCCTTGGTGACGGCCTCGTAGCTGTCGGTGGTGATCTCGGCGGCGACGGCCTCCTCGTCGACGTCGACGCTCTGCGCCTCGGCCTTGGTGAGCAGTGCCGCCTCGCTGGCGCCGAACTGCGGGTCGTTCGAGCCGGGGGCGAAGGCGTAGGCGGGGAGGGCGAGGGTGCCGACGATGCCGGCGGCGACCGACATCACGATGACGTTCGCGAATGCGCCGCGGCGCAGGCCCCTGGTCGACGCGAAGGGAGCGTCGGGCGTGGCGACCTCGTTGCCCGAGCGGGCGATCCGGGTGGATCCGTTCGTGCGGTCCTTCGTGGAACCGGTGCGAGTCTTCCGAGCCAAGTCGTACCTCCGGCGCCCCCGCGGTGCTTGTGGCAACCACCCCGTCCATGTGCGCTCACGCGTACGTTTCACGAGGCAAGAGACAGACAGGGGGACGTCTTGACTCGTGTGCGCCATCCGGCTTCGTGATGGCGACTGAGAGGTGACGCTACGTCATTCGCGCGCGTATGTCACATTCCGAGTCGGAATTTCTCACGATTGGGTAACGAAAACCTGCCCCCAGATCGGGGGGCAGCCCACCCCGGGATCCGCGTCAGTCCGCGGATCCCGCCCACCGAGGTCAGGTCGCGATGAAAATGTGGCCCGCGACCTCGATCGGCAGCTCCAGGCCGGGCTCCACGCCCTCGACATCGACTGCGACGTACCCGTCACTCATCGAGAAGGTGGCGGATGCCCCGGGCACGACGCCCGCCTGCTTGAGCTGGGCCAGCAGTTCGGGGTCGAACTGCACGGGCTCGGCCAGGCGGCGGATCATGCCGGACACGGGGTCGGCACCCGCCTGCAGCTCCCGCACGACGTTGACGACCCCGTGCATGAACGGCGCCGCCGGCTCGACGCCGAGCTCGGCGAGCCCCGGGATGGGGTTGCCGTAGGGCGACTCCGTCGGGTGCCCGAGGATCTCGATGAGGCGACGCTCGACGTGCTCGCTCATCACATGCTCCCACCGGCATGCCTCGTCGTGGACGTACTCCCAGTCGAGCCCGATCACGTCGGCGAGCAGGCGTTCCGCCAGGCGGTGCTTGCGCATCACGTGGACCGCCTTCTCGCGGCCGTCGGCGGTCAGCTCGAGGTGGCGGTCGCCCGAGACGACCACGAGCCCGTCGCGCTCCATGCGGGCGACGGTCTGCGACACGGTGGGGCCGGAGTGCCCGAGGCGCTCCGAGATGCGCGCGCGCAACGGCACGATGCCCTCCTCCTCGAGGTCGAGGATGGTGCGGAGGTACATCTCCGTCGTGTCGATGAGATCGGTCACCGGTCCTCCTGCTCCCGCCGCCCAGCGCGCCGTCACACAGCCTACCGTCGCGCACGCGCTGGCTAGACTCGGGGCATGCCGAACCTCGTCATCCCCGAGTCGCTCCTGCCCGCCGACGGACGCTTCGGATGCGGGCCCTCCAAGGTGCGGCCCGAGCAGCTCGACCACCTTCTCGCGGCGGGTGCCGGCGTGATCGGCACGAGCCACCGCCAGGCGCCCGTCAAGCAGCTCGTCGGCCGCGTGCGGTCGCACCTCGCCGATCTCTTCCAGGCGCCCGACGGCTACGAGGTCCTCGTCGGCAACGGCGGTTCCACCGCCTTCTGGGACGCCGCCGCCTTCGGCCTGATCGAGCGCCGCAGCCAGCACCTGTCGTTCGGCGAGTTCGGCGGCAAGTTCGCCAAGGCGGCCGCCGCCCCGTGGCTCGAGTCGCCCGACGTGCGCAGCGCCGACGGCGGCTCGCGCAGCACCCCCGAGCCGGTCGAGGGCGTCGACGTGTACGCCTGGCCCCACAACGAGACCTCCACCGGCGTCATGGCGCCGGTCCGCCGCGTGCACGGCGACGCGGGCGCGCTCACCGTGATCGACGCGACCAGCGCGGCGGCCGGCATCGCCTTCGACCCGCTGGAGTGCGACGTGTACTACTTCGCGCCGCAGAAGAACCTCGCCTCCGACGGCGGACTGTGGTTCGCCCTCGTCTCGCCCGCGGCCATCGAACGCATCGAGCGCGTCGCGGCGTCGGGCCGCTACATCCCCGAGTTCCTGAGCCTGGCGAACGCGCTCTCGAACTCGCGCCTCGACCAGACCCTCAACACCCCCGCCATCGCCACCCTGCTCCTGATGGAGAGCCAGCTCGACTGGATCAACGGCAACGGCGGCCTCGCCTGGGCCGCTGCCCGCACGCGCGAGTCGAGCGGCATCCTCTACGACTGGGCCGCCGCCTCGCCGGTCGCGACGCCGTTCGTCGCGGATCCCGACCACCGCTCGCAGGTGGTCGTCACGATCGACTTCGACGACTCGACGGATGCCGCCGCCATCGCCCGCACGCTGCGGGAGAACGGCGTGGTCGACACCGAGCCGTACCGGAAGCTCGGTCGCAACCAGCTGCGCGTCGCGACGTTCACGGCGATCGAGCCCGATGACGTGCGCGCGCTGACCGCGTGCATCGACCACGTGCTGGAGCACCAGGGCTAGGCACCCATGCGGTTCTGGCTGAGCGAGGACGAACGGCGCCCCGACCCGGAGCCGGTGCGCACCGACGCCCGGAAGGCCGTGCTCGTCGGCACGTCGGTCTGGGCGCTCGTGCTCGTCGGCGTGCTGGTCTGGCGCGAGCCGATCGCCGCGGCGGGCATGGCGTGGCTGGTGCCGACGGCGATCGTGGGCATCGCGCTCGGCGTGGTCGCGCTCGTCGTGGTGCAGGTGCAGCGCAGCCGTCGACGGTGAGCCCGCCGGGCTAGCGCAGGTCCGGGACCCGGGCGACGTCACTCATCGGACTCGTCGTCGTCCTCGTCCTCGTCGTCGTCGTCGTCGTCGTCGTCGTCGAAGTCATCGTCGTCGTCCGATTCGTCGTCCTCGTCGACGTCATCCGATTCGTCGTCCTCGTCGACGTCATCCGACTCGTCGTCGTCGTCATCCGACTCGTCGTCCTCGTCGACGTCATCCGACTCGTCGTCCGCCTGCGCGTCGGCGAGCCCGTCGATGTCGACGCCGTCGTACGCGTCGTCGCCGTCCTCGGCGTCGTCGTCGAGGTCGTCGGGGTCGTCGATGCCCTCGGTGCCGGTCGCATCGTCGACGTCGTCCGCCTCGTCGCCGTCCGCGTCCTCGCCGGCGGCGGCGCGCTCCTCGGCGGCGCGCTCCGCGGCCTCCGCCTCGGCACGCGCCTGCGCGGCGCGGTACTCGGCGAGCCGGTCGGCCCACGGCACCCACTCGGGCGCGAGGAGCGCACCGGCGCCCGGCACGAGCTGGCTCTCGAGGACCTGTGCCTCGCCGCCCTCGTCGGCGCGCGCGACCGTCACGCTCCACTTCCAGCCGGGGTACCCGGTCACGCGCGCGTCGAACAGCAGCGACAGCAGGTGCGCGCCGTCGACGACGTGGCCGGCCGGGGCGCCGACGGTCTCGGCGGGCGCGGCCTCGAGCAGCGCGGAACGCGCCAGGTCGACCGCCGCCAGCAGCACCTCGTCGGCAACCGACGGCTCCACGGGCTCGGGGGCGGGCTCGGTGGCATCCGCTCCCTCGGCTTCCGCACGGTCATCCGTCACCTCGGCCTCAGCCTCGGTGCCGCCGTCCGGCGCCTCGGCCGGCTCGGCGGCGTCCGCCGCGGCGGCATCCGCCATCATCGTGTCCTGCTCCACGGACTCGCCGGCGCCCTCGGCGCCCGTCTCGTCAGGCATCGAGATCGTCGGCGACCTTGCGCAGCACCGCCGCGATCTTGCGCCCCTCGGCACGGTCGGGGTAGCGCCCCTTGCGCAGCTTCCCGCCGGTGATGTCGAGCCACTTCACGAGGTCCTCGACGATGATCGCCATCTCGTCGGCGGGACGACGCTGCAGCTTCGTCACGCTCGGGCCGGCGTCGAGCACCCGCACCGACAGCGCCTGCGCACCGCGCTTGCCCTCGGCGACGCCGTACTCGACGCGGGAACCGGAACGCACCGCGGCGCCCGCGGGCAGCGCGGACGCGGGCAGGTGCACCTGCTGTCCGTCGTCTCCGGAGATGAAGCCGAAGCCCTTGTCCTCATCGAAGAACTTGACCTTGCCGGTTGGCATTGCTGACCCTCATTCGTATCGTCGTGCGGGCGCGCGGCAGTGCCGCGGCCCCGACCCCCCAGTCTAGTGCGAGGCCGATCCGGCCCTGCCCTATCCTTGGTCATGTGACGACGAGCACCCCACCCAGCGACCATCGCGCCGAGCGCGTCCTGGCCTACATGGTCGCCGGGACGGTCGGCTTCTCCATCCTCGCGTTCTTCGCGGTCATGATCGCCACGCTGGCGGGGGTCGGCGACGACGACGGCTTCAGCCAGGGCATCTGGCCGTTCATCATCGTGCTCCCGTTGATCGGCCTCCCGATCGGGTTCCTGCTGCTCGTCGCGCTCCTCATCGTCAACGGCGTTCGACGGGCACGTGAGTCCCGCCGGGGTTCGGCCTGATCCCGGCCGATGCTCCCACTGGCCACTCGACTGCGCGCGATGGAGCGCGAGTCGGTCGCGGCCGCGATCCGCTCGCGCGAGATCGACCCCTCGGGCATCGACGACGTCTTCGACCTCGCCGAGGCGCTGCTCGCCGATGACGCGCTCGACCGTGCGTTCGCGCGGCTCGACCGGCGACTCCTCGCCTTCCTCGCGATCGCCGTGGAGGTCGCACCCGACGACGGCCGCACCGACCTCGAGCACATCCTCGACGGCTGGCCGTCGGTGGCGCCGGGCGTGCCCGGCTCCGATGACGCCCGCCGCAGGCTCGACGAGCTCGACGCGCGCCTGCTGCTCCTCCGCGACGAGCACGGCCTGCTGGTGCAGCGCGAGGTCGGGGCGCGGCTGCGCGCGCGCATCGCCGCCGACCTGCCGAGCGCATCCGAGCTCGCCGCGCCGCCACCGCCAGGGCTCGTGCGCGACGACGACCTCGACACGGGGCTCGTGGACCGCCTGGCCGCCGAACGCGCCTTCCGCACCATCGCCGCGTTGGCCGAGGTCGTCGCCGCCGTCAGCCTCGAGCCGGCGCGCGAGCTGGTGCGCGGCGGCCTCGCCCTGCCCGATGCCAAGCGCCTCTCCGCCGCGGCGGGCATCGAGCTCGACGACCTTCCCGCCCTCATGGACCTCGCCGCGCGCAGCGAGTTGGTCACGCGCGACGGGGGGCACTGGCTCGAGACGCCCCGCGGGGAGGACTGGCTCGAGTCGGACACCGCGGAGCGCTGGCGCCGCCTCGCCGCCGCGTGGCGCGATCGCCTGCCCGACGAGCTGCTCGACCTCATCGCCGGCCGCTCGCGCCTCGGCGGCCCGGCACCGCTGATCGAGGAGGCGCGCTGGTTCTTCCCGGCCGGCGGCGCGTGGCTCGACGAGCGCGCACGGGTCGTCACCGCGGAGGCGGACGCGCTGGGCCTCACGGTCGCGGGCGTTCCCGTGCCCGCGGGTCGCTCCGTCGTCGCCGGCGACCTCGACACGGCCGTGGCCGCCACCAGCGCGCTGCTCCCCGGACACGTCGAGCAGGTGTACGTGCAGCACGACCTGTCGATCGTCGCTCCCGGGCCCCTCGCTCCCCCGCTCGACGCGCGGCTGCGGGTGCTGGCCGACGTGGAGGCGCGCGAGCTCGCGTCGAGCTATCGGGTGTCGGCGGCATCCGTCAATCGCGCACTGGCATCGGGCGAGACCGCCGAGACGCTGCTCGAGTTCCTGCACCGCATCTCGCTGACGGGCGTGCCGCAGCCGCTGGAGTACCTGGTGACCGAGACCGCCGCGCGCTACGGCCGCCTGCGCGTGGGCTCGGTGGCCCCCGACGAGATGCCCGCCCGCAGCTACGTGCGCAGCGACGACGACGCGCTGATCGGCACCGTCGCGGTCGACCAGTCGCTGCAGGCGCTCGGCCTGGTGCGCACCGGGACGCATCGACTCACCAGCCGGTTCGGCGCCGACGTCGTGTTCTGGGCGCTGAGCGACGCGCGCTACCCGGTCGCGGCCGAGGACGCCACCGGCGAGATCGTCGTGCTCCGGCGGCATCGCGTCGCGCGCGTGGCCGACACGCGACCGCCGCGCGACCGCATCGCCGAACTGGTCGAGCGCGTGCTCGGCGGCGCCGACGACCGCAGCACCGAGCAGGCCTGGCTCTCGCGCCGCCTCGAGACCGCCGCACGCGTGCGCGAGGCGGTCACCGTGAGCGTGCGGATGCCCGGCGGCGACATCGTCGACTTCGTGCTCGAGCCGACGAGCGTCGCGAACGGGCGCATGCGGGCCCGCGACCGCGCGACCGACATCGAGCGCACGCTGCCGATCTCCGCCATCGCGGGGGTCGCCGACGCGCCGTCGGACTGAGCGCCGGGGCATCCGCCTCCCCAGCCGCCCGCACGGCCCGCCACCGCGGATGCCCGCCGACCGCCCCCGTGCGCCGCGAGGCGGGTAGACTGGACCGCTATGTCCGACGGCCCTCTCATCGTCCAGAGCGATCGCACGGTGCTCCTCGAAGTCGCCAACCCGCTCGCCGAGGACGCACGCCACGACCTCGCGGTCTTCGCCGAGCTCGAGCGCGCGCCCGAGCACATCCACACGTACCGCATCACGCGGCTCGGGCTGTGGAACGCCCGCGCGGCGGGCCACGACGCCGATGACATGCTCGGCACGCTGGAGCGCTACTCGAAGTTCCCCGTGCCCACGACGGTGTCCGTCGACATCCGCGAGACCGTCGGCCGGTACGGCCGCCTCGTGATCGACCGCACCGACGACGGCGACCTGCGCCTGCGCAGCGACGACCTCGCGGTGCTCACCGAGGTCAGCGGGGCCAAGCGCATCGCACCGCTGCTCGCGGAACGCATCGACGACACCGGCTTCCTCGTCGCGCCGTGGGCGCGCGGGCAGCTCAAGCAGGAGCTCGTGAAGCTCGGCTGGCCCGCCGAGGACCTCGCGGGCTACACGCCGGGCACGCCGCACGACATCGACCTCGCCGAGGACGGCTGGCACCTGCGCGACTACCAGCGCAAGGCCGTCGACAACTTCTTCGACGGCGGCTCGGGCGTGGTCGTGCTGCCCTGCGGCGCGGGCAAGACGCTCGTCGGCGCGGGCGCCATGGCCACCGCCAAGACCACCACGCTCATCCTGGTCACCAACACCGTCTCGGCGCGCCAGTGGCGCGACGAGCTGCTGCGCCGCACCTCGCTCACGCCCGAGGAGATCGGCGAGTACTCGGGGCAGGTGAAGGAGGTCAAGCCGGTCACCATCGCGACCTACCAGATCCTCACCGCGAAGCGGAAGGGCGAGTACGCGCACCTCGCGCTGCTGGACGCGCTCGACTGGGGCCTCGTGGTCTACGACGAGGTGCACCTGCTGCCCGCGCCGGTGTTCAAGCTCACCGCCGAGCTGCAGGCCCGGCGCCGCCTCGGCCTCACCGCGACCCTCGTGCGCGAGGACGGCCGCGAGGGCGACGTGTTCTCGCTGATCGGCCCGAAGCGCTTCGACGCGCCGTGGAAGGAGATCGAGGCCCAGGGCTTCATCTCCCCCGCCGCCTGCTACGAGGTGCGCATCGACCTGCCGCAGTCGGAGCGGCTCGCCTACGCCGCATCCGCCGACGACGAGCGGTACCGGCTCGCCGCGACGGCGCCGGCCAAGCTCGACGTGGTGCGCGAGCTCGTCGCCAAGCACGCGGGCGAGCGGATCCTCGTGATCGGCCAGTACCTCGACCAGATCGAGGAGCTCGCCGACGCGCTCGGCGCCCCGCAGCTGACCGGCTCGACCCCGGTCGACGAGCGCGAGCGCCTGTTCCAGGAGTTCCGCGAGGGCACCACGCAGGTGCTGGTCGTGTCGAAGGTCGCCAACTTCTCGGTCGACCTGCCGGAGGCGACCGTGGCGATCCAGGTGTCGGGGTCGTTCGGCTCCCGCCAGGAGGAGGCGCAACGCCTCGGCCGGCTGCTTCGGCCGAAGGAGTCGGGCCTGTCGGCGAACTTCTACACGCTCGTCTCGCGCGACACGGTCGACCAGGACTTCGCGCAGAACCGCCAGCGCTTCCTCGCCGAGCAGGGCTACAGCTACACGATCCTCGACGCGCACGCGTTGGCCGCGTAGCGACGACCTCCCCGGTCCTACGCGGAGCGGTAGCGCAGGAACACGAGGTCGCCCGACGGGAGGGCGTGCACGAGGTGCATCCGCCTGGCCCGCTCGGCCGCGTGCACGACGATGCGGCCGGCGTCGCCGCCCGCGACGACCGGGCCGAGGGTGAGGCACAACTCGTCCACGAGGCCGGCGTCGACCAGTGCCCCGAGCAGGGTCGGGCCGCCCTCGCAGAGCACGCGCCCGTGTCCGATCCGGCGCAGGGCCGCGACGGCGGCGGGCAGGTCGACCGCGTCCTCGCCGAGCACCAGCACGTCGGCGACCTCGGCGAGCGCGGCGCGTCGGTCCGCGGGCGATCCGGCGTGGGTGAGCACGACGGGTCGCGCCGGGGCGTCGGCGAAGATCGGGTCGGATGCCTCGAAGGCGAGGCTCGACGACACGATCGCGAGCCGCGGGTGCGCCGGCTCCCCGACCGAGCGGCGCCACGCCGCGTGCTCGGGACCGAGCCGGAGCGCCCCGTACCCCTCGTGCCGGAGCGTGCCGCCCGCGACGAGCACGACGTCGGCGACCGCGCGGAGCACGCCCATCAGCTGCTGGTCGTCCTCGCCGCCGAGCCCGCCCGACCGCCCGTCGAGCACGGCCGCGCCGTCGAGGCTCGAGATCATGTTCGCCCGCAGCGCCCCGCCGTCGGGGTACGCGTAGGCGGTGCGCATGGCGTCGCGGTCGATCATCCGGCGTCCTCCTCGTACTCCTCGGGCAGGTTGTGCCGCAGCGGTCCCGCGGGCTCGCGCCAGCCGAGGATCGCCTCGGTCATGCGCATCGCGTCGACCGACTCGCGCACGTTGTGCACCCGCACGAGCCGCGCTCCCTGCGTGACGCACCAGACCGCTGCCGCGAGCGACCCCGCCACCCGGTCGCCGCGCTCTCGCGCGAGCGTCTCGCCGACGAAGTCCTTGTTCGAGAGGGCGACGAGGGTCGGATGACCCAGGGCGACGATGTCGCCGAGGCGGCGGGTCAGCTCGAGCGAGTCGCGGGTGTGCTTGTTCAGGTCGTGGCCCGGGTCGACGATGATGCGCTCCGGGGGCACGCCGTGCGCGAGCGCGACGTCGACCCGGCGGCGCAGGAAGTCGGCCACCTCGCCGACGACGTCGCCGTACGTGGGCGCCGGGTGGGGAGTGCGCGGTGCGGCGAGGCTGTGCGTGATCACGATGGTCGCGTCGCTGTCGGCCACGACGTCGGCCATGGCGGGGTCGTGGATGCCGGTCGTGTCGTTGATCACGTGCGCGCCCGCGTCGATCGCCGCCCGCGCCACGTCCGGGTGGAACGTGTCGACCGAGATGCCCCCCGTGCCGGCGAGCTCGCGCACGACCGGCACGACCCGGTCGATCTCCTCGGCGACCGGTATCGCGGGCCCCGGCGCGAACTTCGCCCCGCCCACGTCGACCCAGTCGGCGCCGTCGGCGTACGCGGCGAGCGCCGCGCCCACGGCGGCGTCGAGCGCGAAGGTCGCGCCGCGGTCGTAGAACGAGTCGGGCGTGCGGTTCACGATCGCCATGACCACGACCCGGCGGGCGAAGTCGATCTCGCGGCCGGCGATGCGGCGCACCTGCGCGGCGCTCACGCGGCGAGGTCCTCGCCGGCCGCGCCGGCCGCCCGGGCTGCCCGGGCCGCCCGGGCCGCCGCGAGTCCGCCGCCTACGATGATCGCCCGCCCGGTGGTTCCCATGTGCCGAGTCTTCCACGCGCTCCTGCCCCGTGCACCGGAACGGGCGCGATGCACCGGCGACGCATGGCTGCGCCACAGCCGCCCATCGACGCGCGTTCGACGGACTCACAGCCAAGTTCCAGTGAATCCGCAGATACTGGGATCATGAGCGACGGACCACGCATCCTCATCGTCGACGACGAGCCCAACATCCGAGACCTCCTCACCACCAGCCTGCGCTTCGCGGGCTTCGCGGTGCGCGCGGTCGGCAACGGCGCGCAGACCATCTCCGCGGTGATCGAGGAGGAACCAGACCTCATCATCCTCGACGTCATGCTGCCCGACATGAACGGCTTCGGCGTCACCAAGCGCCTCCGCTCGGCCGGGTACACCGCGCCGATCCTCTTCCTCACCGCCAAGGACGACACGGAGGACAAGATCACCGGCCTCACCGTCGGCGGCGACGACTACGTCACCAAGCCGTTCAGCCTCGACGAGATCGTCGCGCGCATCCGCGCCATCCTGCGCCGCACCATGCACGCCGACGAGGACGCGGTGATCCGCACCGGCGAGCTCACCATGGACCAGGACACGCACGAGGTGCTCGTCGGCGACGTGCCGATCGAGCTCTCCCCCACCGAGTTCAAGCTGCTGCGCTACCTCATGCTGAACCCGAACCGCGTGCTGTCGAAGGCGCAGATCCTCGACCACGTCTGGGAGTACGACTTCAACGGCGACGCGGGCATCGTCGAGAGCTACATCTCGTACCTGCGGCGCAAGCTCGACCAGCACTCGTCCGAGCCGCTCATCCAGACCAAGCGGGGCTTCGGGTACATGCTCAAGGCCTCCAAGGCCTGACTCAGGAACGCGCACGTAGACTCACGGCGCCATGCATCAGACACTCACCGACCGTTGGAGCCGCGTCTCGCTGCGCTCCAAGATCACGGGTGTCACGGTGCTCATGCTCACGCTGGGCCTGCTCGTGTCGGGCGTCGGCACCATGACGATGCTCGGCGGCTGGGTGGAGGACCAGCAGGACAAGAAGCTCGAGGCCATCGCGCGCGGCGACCTGGAGAAGTACTTCGTCGGCGGCGACGCGGGCACGACGCTCGAGGGCGAGGACCTGCGCCTCGACACCACCGACGACGTGTTCATCGCGGTCTACGACGGCGAGGGCGCCTTCGTCGCGCACAACTGGCTGCTGCACGATCGCGACTCCTGGCCCGAGATCCCGTCGGAGCTGACGCTCACCGACGTGGCACTGCTGAACTCCGGCAGCGGCTACACGGTGCGCACGCTGAACGACGTGAACGGCGACCCGAACTTCCACGCGATCGCGCTCGTCGCCACCGCCGACCAGCACGGCAACTTCGCGCCGGTGCTCGTCGCGGTGTCGATGACCGAGTCGCGCAACCTGCTCGCCGCGTACCTCACGATCTTCCTCGGCTTCGGCATCGGCGTCGTGCTGGTCGGGGCCCTCCTGACGCGGATGCTGGTGACCACGACGTTCGCCCCGCTGCGCGAGGTGGAGCACACGGCCGCCGCGATCGCCGACGGCGACTTCAGCCAGCGCCTCGGCGGCGCCACGCCGAACACCGAGGTCGGGCGACTGAACCGCTCGCTCAACACCATGCTGAACCGCATCGACCGCGCGTTCCGCGATCGTGCGCGCACCATCGACCAGATGCGCCGCTTCGTCGGCGACGCCTCGCACGAGCTGCGCACCCCGCTCGTCTCGGTGCGCGGCTACGCCGAGCTGTACCGCATGGGCGCGCTGCAGTCGCCCGACGACGTCGGCCAGGCGATGGACCGCATCGAGAAGGAGGCGATCCGCATGGGCGGGCTGGTCGAGGACCTGCTCGAGCTGGCGCGCCTCGACGAGACCA
This sequence comes from Agromyces sp. SYSU T00194, assembly GCF_040496035.1. Lineage (NCBI taxonomy): Bacteria > Bacillati > Actinomycetota > Actinomycetes > Micrococcales > Microbacteriaceae > Agromyces > Agromyces chitinivorans. Next base: position 74,246 of record NZ_JBEPJZ010000001.1, read on the forward strand.
AGCCGCTGGCGCTCGCGCGGGTCGACCTGCTGCCGCTCGCGCGCGACGCCGCGCTCGACGCGATGGCGATCTCGCAGGGCCGAACGGTGTCGGTGCTCGCGCGCGGCATCGACGGCGACGAGACGACGGATGCCACGAGCCTGCCGTCCCGCCAGCAGGGCGACGCCGCCTCGCGGCCGGCCACCGGCTCCGGGCCGATCGCGTTCGCCGGCGCGACGCTCGCGCGCCTGCGCCGCCGCCCGCGGCGCGGGGTGACGCCCGACGCGGCATCCGTCGCCGAGCCGGAGCCGCTGTTCGACCTCGAGGGCGCCGACGCGGACCTGTCGGACGACCTGCCCGAGGCCGTGCCGGCGATCGTCATGGCCGAGGAGAACAAGCTCCGCCAGGTCATCACGAACCTCATGGCGAACGCGATGCGCTTCACCCCCGACGACAGCCCGATCGAGATCGTCGTGTCGACCGACCGCGCGAGCGAGTCGGCGACCATCGAGATCGTCGACCACGGCGAGGGCATCCCGCCGCAGATCCGGGAGAAGATCTTCCAGCGCTTCTGGCGCGCCGACACGTCGCGCACGCGCGAGACCGGCGGCTCGGGCCTCGGGCTGGCGATCGTCGCGTCGATCGTCGCCGCGCACAACGGCGCGGTCGGCGTGGTCGAGACGCCCGGCGGCGGTGCGACCTTCCGCGTCACCCTGCCGCTGGCCGACTCGGCGCGCGCGCCCCGGTCGCTCGCCGCGGGCGACACCCCGGCCTGACCCGCGCCGTCGCGCCGCGTCGCCCGGGTGGGTGACGCGTCTCAGGAACCCCGCTCCCCGGGTGCGGGTGTCCCTTTTCAGGAACCCGGCTGCGGCGGGTACGGATTCGTGCTCGTCATCGACCGAGGATGCACGGTTCTTGCGTCCCCGCCTCCCGGGCGGCGAGTTTCACCGCGCCGACTGCCAGGGCTCCTGAGAAGTGACCACCCTGCGGGAGCGATCGCGCACCGGGGCGACGCAGCGGGCGCGCGTGCGTCCTCCACAAGGGGGGACGGGGCGACGTTCGGATGCGACGCCGAGACGGGTGCGTCCGCGCAGGCCGGGCGAACCTACGGTCGGATGCACCGAGCGAGAGGATGCCCCATGACCACGTTCCACGTCGACAGCGACCAGGTGCTGACCACCGCGTCCGCGGCGCAGGCCACGATCGAGCGGCTGATGGCCGACACCGCCGGGCTGAACGCCCAGCTGACCGGGCTGCAGGGCGCCTGGTCGGGCCAGGCGTCGCTGGCGTTCCAATCGGCGGTCGCCGAGTGGCGCGCCGTGCAGCAGTCCGTCGAGCAGACGCTCGCGGGCGTGCAGCAGGCGCTCGGCGCCGCAGGCGCGCGCTACGCCGAGGTCGAGCAGGCGAACGCGGCGCTGTTCGTGCGCTGAGCCGAGGGCCGCGGTCAGGCGCGCTCGGCGAGCGCCGTGCTCGCCCGCGCGGCGGCTCCGGCGATGGCAGCGGCATCGGTGGTGACGAGCTCGCCGTCGGCGACGACCGTGCGGCCACCGACCACGAGCCGCGCGAGCGGCGGCAGCGCCGCGAGGCCGAGCGCCGCGACCGGGTCGGCGATGCCGGCGTGCTCGACGCCGTCGATGCGCCAGAGGGCGAGGTCGGCGAGCTTGCCGGGCTCGATCGAGCCGAGCTCGTCCTGCCGGCCGAGCACGCGCGCCCCGCCGATCGTGGCGAGGCGCAGCGCCGTGCGCACGTCCATCGCGCCGGCGCCGTCGCGCAGGCGCGCGAGCAGCACCGCCTGGCGGATCTCGTCGCCCAGCCGGCCCGACTCGTTCGACGCCGCGCCGTCGACGCCGAGCCCGACCGGGGCGCCCGCGTTCACGAGCGCGCGCACCGGCGCGATGCCCGCCGCGAGCCGCGCGTTCGACGACGGGCAGTGCGCGACCCCGGTGCCGGTCTCGGCGAAGCGGCGCACGTCGGCGTCGTCGAGGTGCACGCAGTGCGCCATCCAGACGTCGTCGCCCAGCCAGCCGAGCGACTCGAGGTAGCCGGCGGGCGAGGTGCCGAACCGCTCGCGGCAGAACGCCTCCTCCTCGACCGTCTCGGCGCCGTGGGTGTGCAGGCGCACGCCGAGGTCGCGCGCGAGCGCGGCCGACTCCCGCAGCAGGTCGGCGGTCACCGAGAACGGCGAGCACGGCGCCGCAGCGACGCGCACCATCGAGGAGAATCCCGGGTCGTGGTACGCCTCGACCGCCCCGCGGGTCGCCGCCAGGGCGGCATCCGTCGTCTCCACCGCGAAGTCGGGCGGCAGTCCGCCGGCGCTCCGTCCGAGGTCCATCGACCCGCGCGTCGCGTGCAGGCGGATGCCCACCTCCGACGCGGCCTCCACGATCGCGCCGACCAGGTCGCCCGCGCCCGCCGGGAACACGTAGTGGTGGTCGGCGAGCGTCGTGCAGCCCGAGCGGGCGGCCACGGCGAGCGCGCCCGCGGCCCCCGCGCGCACGAGGTCGGCGTCGATGCGCGACCACATCGGGTACAGCGCGACGAGCCAGTCGAACAGGATGTCGTCCTGCGCGAGCCCGCGCGTGAGCCACTGGTACAGGTGGTGGTGCGTGTTCACGAGCCCCGGCGTGAGCAGGTGCCCGCGCCCGTCGACGCGCTCATGGGCGGATGCCGCGAGCTCGCCGGGCACCGGCCCGGCGCCGACCGCGGTGATGCGGTCGCCGTCGACGACGACCCAGCCGTCGGCGTGCTCGGTGCCGGCGGCGTCGACGGTCGCCACGTGGCATCCGTCGATCACGACCCGGCGAGCGCCCGCCGCCGGAGCCGCGCCCGGAGCCGCAGCCGCCATCAGACGAGCCCGGTGTAGTGGTCCCAGGCCGGGCCGGCGTCGGGTGCGTCGTCGCGCGTGACGGTCGCCTGGATCAGGCCGTACGGCCGGTCGTCGGCGTGGAAGACCTCGTTGTCGTTGGCGATGCCGAACGGCGCGAGGTCGTAGAGGAAGTGGTGCTTGTTCGGCGCCGACATGCGGATCTCGACGATCTCTGGGTACGCCTCGAGCACGGCGCTGCCCATCGCGTAGAGGGTCTGCTGCAGGGCGAGCGAGTGCACGTTCGCGAAGCGCTCGATCATCACGGCCTTCACGCCGTCGTACACCGCGTTCCAGTCGACCTCGGTGGTGCCGAACCGCCAGGTCGCGACCAGCGAGGTCGCCATGATGCGGTCGTTCGTCGGCTGCAGCACCGTGTACTCGTCCTCGAGGAAGCCGTGGAACTCCGAACCGGTCGACTTCAGGATCACGAGGTCCTTGAAGCCGCCGGTCACCCAGGTCTGCTGCGCGTCGCCCGAGCCCGCGACGGTGACCGACGCGAGGCGCACCTCCGAGCCGTTGCGCGTCCAGGTGTGGTCGTGCGGGGCGCCGTCGGCGACGACGCGGTCCCACGCGAACTCCTCGATCTCGATGCGGGCGGATGCCACCGGTGCGACGTCGTCCACGAAGTGCCGCGCGAGCACGAGGCCGTACGCCTCGAGCTCGGCGAGGCCGTGGAGCTTGGCGTACGCGTACGCGGTCTGCTTCTGCGTGTCGGTGGGCAGCACGTTGCCCTGGTCGCCCTCGAGGTGGGCCGCGGCGAAGTCGCCGCGCAACGCGGTCGACACGTTCACGTCGCGGATCTCGTGGCGCGGACTGTCGCGCACGATCCGCACGATGCGGTTCTCCGCCTTGCCGTACCGGTCGTCGCCGAGGATGATCGCCATGTCGTGCTCCCTGCTTCCTGAATTGCCTGTCGAGTTCCTGAATTGCGTGGGTCGGTTGCTGATTGCGTGCGTCGGTTCCTGAGTTGCGCGGGTCGCGTTCCCGAGGTGCGCGGCGTGTTGCCGAGGAGGCTCACGTGGTCGCTGCGAGCCGCCAGACGCGGTCGCGCGAGAACGGCAGCTCGTGGGGCCTCGCGCCGATCGCCCGGCGGATCGCATTGCCCATCGCCGCCGCGACCGGGTTGTACGGGCTCTCGCTCATCGACTTCGCGCCGAACGGCCCGAGGTCGTCGCTCGTCGAGGCGAAGTACACCTCGGTGTCGGGCACGTCGGCCATCTGCGGTACGCGGTAGAGGCGGAAGACCGGCGTGGTGACGCGCCCCTCGTCGAGCATGACCTCCTCGTAGAGCGCCCCGCCGATCGCCTGGGCGACGCCGCCCTCGACCTGGCCGCGGCACTGCTCGGGGTTCATGACGGTGCCCGCGTCGGCCGCCTGGATCGACTGCAGGATGCGGACGGTGCCGGTGCGCACGTCGACCGCGACCCGGAACGCGTGCACGTTGTAGGCGAGCGAACGTCGTTCGCCGTACTCGGCGCCGCGCGCGAACGCACCCTCCGGCGAGCGGTGGTCGGCGGGCACGGCGGCGACGAGCTCGGCGAAGCCGACGCGGCGTCCCCCGGCGAGCGCCCCATCGCGGTCGAGCACGACCGCATCCGGCGCGCACCCCGCGATGCCCGCCGCCGCGACGGCCAGCACCTCGCGCAGCGCGAGCGCGGCGGCGTGCACCGCCTTGCCGGCCACGGTCGTGCCGGCCGACGCGAACGCGCCGGTGTCGTGGCTCGTGGCATCCGTGTCGGCCTGGTGGATCGCGATGCGGTCCGTGCCCGTGCCGAGGTCGGTCGCGACGATCTGCGCGTGCACGGTCGTGGTGCCGTTGCCGAACTCGCTGGTGCCGACGCCGAGGAGGTAGGTGCCGTCGGGGCGGAGCGTGACGGTCGTCTCCGCGATGTGCCCGCGCGGGGCCATGGTCGCGATCATCGCGGCGGCCATGCCCTCGCCGACGCGCCACTCGGGCCCCTCGGGTGCGGCGACGCCGTTGCCGCGCCGCAGCGCCTGCTCGGCGAGGTCGAGGCACTGGTCGATGCCGTAGCTGCCGTGCTGCAATTCGGCCTCGGGCTCGTCGTGCCAGGCGAAGGGCGGTTCGCCGTCGCGGATGACGTTGCGGCGGCGCAGCTCGAACGGGTCGATGCCGAGTTCGAGCGCCAGTTCGTCGAGCGCCGACTCGACGCCGAAGATCACCTGCCCGAGCCCGTATCCGCGGAACGCGCCCGACGGCGGGTTGTTCGTGTAGACCGCCTCGGCGTCGACGCGCTTGACCGGGCTGCGGTAGAGCGAGATCGACTCGGAGCAGGCGTGGAACAGCACGCCGCGGGAATGGTTGCCGTAGGCGCCGGTGTCGCTCAGCACGTCGACGTGCATGGCGGTGAGCAGGCCCTCGCGGCTCGCGCCGAGCCGCACCGAAACGCGCATGGGGTGCCGCAGCGTCGTGCGCGTGAACTCCTCGGTGCGGGTGAGCTCCCAGCCGACCGGCCGCCCCAGCTCGAGCGCGGCGACCGCGACGAGGTCCTCGGTGAGCAGCTCCTGCTTGCCGCCGAATCCGCCGCCCACGCGGGCGGCGTGCACGCGCACGCGCTCCGCCGGCAGGTCGAGAATGCGTGCGAGTTCGGCGCGCACGAGGAACGGCACCTGCGTGCTGGAGCGCACCACGAGCCGGCCGTCGTCGTCGATCCAGGCGATGCTGCCGTGGGTCTCGAGCTGCGCGTGGCTCTGGCGCTGCGTCCGCCAGGTGCCCGAGACGGTGACCTCGGATGCCGCGAGCGCCGCCTCGACGTCGCCGCCGAAGCCCGCGTGCAGCGCCGCGATCACGTTGCGGTCGGCCTCGTCGACGCGGTCGTCGGGCGTGCGGCCGGGGTGGATCACCGGCGCGCCCGGTTCGCGTGCCGCATCCGGGTCGAAGACGGCGGGGAGTTCCTCGTACTCCACCTCGATCGCGCGGCACGCCTCCTCGGCCGCGGCGGCGGTCGTGGCGACGACTGCCGCGACCCGCTGGCCGACGAACCGCACGACGTCGTCGAGCATGCGGGTGTCGTCGGGGTCGTCGGTGCGGTGCTGGTGGCGTCCGGTCGAGAACCGCGTGCCGGGTACGTCCTCGTGGGTGAGCACGAGCTCGACGCCCTCGATCGCGCGGGCGGCCGCGGTGTCGATCGAGACGATGCGCGCGTGGGCGTGCGGCGACCCGAGCACGCGCAGGTGCAGCATGCCGGGCACCGCGGCGTCGAACGTGAACGGCTCGGTGCCGGTGACCACGCGCCGGGCGGCCGGCGGGTGCGCCGACGTGCCGACCGCACCGGTCGAGCCCAGGTTGCGCGCACCGCCGCGCGCGCCCGCCGCGACGCCCGCGTGGATCGACTCGCGGATGCTCCGGTACCCCGTGCACCGGCAGAGGCTCCCCTTCATGCGACGGGGCAGGTCGTCGAGATCGTCCTCCCCGAGCGTCGAGGCGGTGACGATCATGCCGGCCGTGCAGAAGCCGCACTGGAAGCCGAAGTGCTCGACGAACGCCTCCTGCATGGGGTGCAGCGCGTCGGGCGTCCCGAGCCCGGCGACCGTGGTGACCTCGGCCCCCTCGGCCCGGTGCGCCGGCGTGATGCAGGAGTGCACGGGCACGCCGTCGACGAGCACCGCGCAGGCGCCGCAGTCGCCCGCGTCGCAGCCCTTCTTCACCTCGACGTGCGCGTGCTCGCGCAGGTAGGTGCGCAGGGACTGCCCCGCCCGGGGCTCGCCGTCCTCCGGGTGGCCGTTCACGATGGTCCTCATGCGGCCAGCTCCTCGCGCACGTCCTCCAGCAGGGCGACGCTCACGGCGCGACGCCAGTCCGCCGTGCCCAGCGGGTCGGTGTAGTACCCGGGTGCGTCCTCGACCGCGCGGCGCAGCGTGGTCGCGTCCGGGATGCGATCGAAGCGCAGCACCGTCGGGCGCTCGGTGGCGGCGGTGATCGCGAAGGTCGCACGGCCGTCGTCGTCGACGCGGCCGGTGAGCACGGCGCCCGAGCGTCCCAGCTCGGCGAGCGCGATCTTGCGGAACGCCGTGCGGGCGGCCAGCGCGTGCGCGGGCAGGTCGATCGCACGCAGCACCTCGCCCGCGCCGAGGTCGTTCGTGCCGTTGCCGGTCACGAGGTCGGCGACCGGCCGCCGCAGTTCGCCGCCGTCGGGCGCCCAGACCACGGCCTCGCCGTCGAGCGTGACCGCGAGCGACACCATGCCGGCCGCGGCGAACGACCGGCAGACGTTGCCGCCGACGGTCGCGGCGTTCCAGATCTTGAACGACGCCAGCAGCGCCGACGCGCACTGGAACACGAGCGGATGCGACGGGTACGGCGCCCATGCGGGGTGCGCGACGAGCTCGGCGATGGTGCACGTCGCGCCGATCCGCAACCCGCCGTCGACCTCCTCGAGCGGCGCCCAGCCCATCGTCGTGAGGTCGACGAGCCCGGTGGTGCCCACCTGCGGCTCGGAGTACAGCCAGGTGCCGCCGGCGACGAACCGCTCACCCGGCGCGAGCGCGAGGTCGTCGCGGGTGGTGGCGCGGCGGTAGGCGCGCACGGTCTCGAGGTCCATCGGCGCCGCCTCAGTGCGCGGGACGGCCGGCGTGCACGACCGTCGAGGGCGTCGGTGCGGGGGCATCGTCGCCCTCGCGGGTGGTGCAGTGGATCGGGCCGCGCACGTCGCGCAGCGGCAGCCCCGAGGCGCCGGTACGTGCGGCGACGACCTCGGCGAGGATCGACACGGCGGTCTCGGCGGGCGTCGCCGCCCCGAGGTCGAGGCCGATCGGCGAGTGCAGGCGGGCGAGCGCGGCGTCGTCGACGCCCGCCTCGCGCAGCAGCCGCAGCCGCTCGTCGTGGGTGCGGCGCGAGCCGAGCGCACCGACGAACGCGATCGGGAGCCGCAGCGCTGCGGCGAGCACGGGCACGTCGGTGCGCGCGTCGTGCCCGAGCACGCACACGACGGTGCGCGGGTCCGTCGCGGTCGCCGCGAGGTGCTCGACGGGCCGCGCGACGACGACCTCGTCGGCGTGCGGGAACCGCTCGGGCGCGGCGAAGACGGGTCGCGGATCGCAGACGGTCACGCGGTAGCCGAGCGGGCGCGCGGCGGCGGCGAGCGCGTCGCCGAATGCGACGGCGCCGTAGACGAGCAGTCGGGGCGGGGCGAGGCGGCTCTCGACGAACAGCCGCAGCACGGCCTCGTCGCACTCGACCTCGACGGGCCCGGTGCGGCCGGTCGCGACCGTCCGGTCGACCTCGGCGCGCAGGCGCTCGGCGCGGAGCGAGCGGATGCCGGCGGCGACCAGGTCCGCATCGGTGATCGCCGCGGCCGGCACGCCCGCCGGGAGCACGCGGCCGATGAGCGGCGGCGGCCCCGCGACCACGACGGCGACGCCCGCGTCGGAGCCCGCCAGCGCGGCGTGGAACGGCCCCGCCGCGGCATCCGCCCCCGAGTGCCGCCCCGGGAACGGCTGCACGAACACGTCGAGCTCGCCGCCGCAGCTGAGGCCGACCGCGAACGCGGTCTCGTCGTCGATGCCGAAGCGCTCGGTGCGCGCGACGCCGTCCTCGAGGGCGAGGCCGCACAGCTCGAACACGGCGCCCTCGACGCAGCCGCCCGACACGCTGCCCGCGACCCGGCCGTGCGCGTCGACCAGCATCGACGTGCCCACCGGCAGCGGCGCGGAGCCCGTGATCGCGGTCACCGTCGCGAGCGCGAACGACTCCCCGCGGCCGAGACGGGCCACGACGTCCTGCGCCAGTTCGAGCATCGATACCTCACTTCGCAAACGGGTGCGGATCACGTCCGTACGATCGGGTGATCCTATGCGCGACGCGTTAACCCGGTGTTTCGATCCTGCCCCCATCCGGCGCCGAGCGCACGGGACCTTCGCCGCATGCACGCAACCGGCGCGAAATGCGACGCTGTTAACGTCAGCCGTGGAGGAACCATGCCCGATACCCCGCTCCACGACCTCGTCGTGCGCGCCGATGCCGCGCTCGTCGACGGCCGCCTCGCCCCTGCCGAGATCGGCGTCGACGACGGCGTGATCACCGCCGTCGCCGCCGCCGGCAGCGGCCTGCGCGGCCGCGAGACCGCACGGGTCGACGGCGGCCGCGTGCTGCTGCCGGGCGTCGTCGACGCCCACGTGCACGTGAACGAGCCCGGCCGCACCGAGTGGGAGGGCTTCGCGACCGCGACCCGCGCCGCCGCGGCCGGCGGGGTCACGACGATCCTCGACATGCCGCTCAACAGCATCCCGCCGACGATCGACCCCGGCGCACTGCGCGTGAAGCGCGAGGCGGCGGGCCGCGCGGCACACGTCGACGTCGGGTTCTGGGGCGGCGCGGTGCCCGGCAACCTCGGCGCGGGGGCGCTCCGCGCCCTCCACGACGCCGGCGTCTTCGGCTTCAAGGCGTTCCTGTCGCCGTCGGGCGTCGACGAGTTCCCGCCGCTCGACGCCGCGGGCCTCGACGCCGCGCTCGACGAGCTCGCCGCGTTCGACGGCCTGCTCATCGTGCACGCGGAGGACCCGGACGTGCTCGACGCGCACGCGAACGACGGCGGGCCGAGTCCGCGCCGGTTCGCCGAGTCCCGGCCGCCGCAGGCCGAGCTCGACGCGGTGCGCCGGGTCATCGCGGGCATCCGTCGCACCGGGGGCCGCGCGCACATCCTGCACGTGTCGTCGGCCGCGGTGCTGCCGCTCGTCGCCGAGGCCAAGGCCGAGGGGCTGCGCCTGACCGCCGAGACCTGCCCGCACTACCTGACGCTCGACCTCGAGCACATCCCCGACGGCGCGACGGCGTTCAAGTGCTGCCCGCCCATCCGCGACGAGGGCAACCGCGACCTGCTCTGGCAGGGGCTCGTCGACGGCACGCTCGACTGCGTCGTCTCCGACCACTCCCCTGCGACCGCCGACCTGAAGCTCGGCTTCGACGGCGACTTCGGTCGCGCCTGGGGCGGCATCTCCGGGCTCCAGCTCTCGCTCGCGAACGTCTGGACCGACGCGCGCCGCCGCGGCATCGGGCTGGAGCTCGTGCTCGACCGGATGTCGCGCGCCACTGCCGACCTGGCCGGCCTGCCGCACAAGGGGCGCATCGCCGTCGGCGCCGACGCCGACCTGGTCGCCTTCGACCCCGACGCGGCGTTCACCGTCGAGGCGGCCGCGCTGCGGCACCGCAACCCGGTCTCCGCCTACGACGGCAGGACGCTCACGGGCGTGGCCGACGCGGTGTGGCTGCGCGGCACGCCGATCCACCCCGACGGTCCGCCCACCGGGCACCTGATCGACCGTCCCGCCGAAGGGAGCACCCGATGACCCACGACGCACCGAGCCCTGCGCCGGCCTCCGCCGAACCAGGCCGCGACGACCGCTACTGGCTCGAGCAGGCCGTCGAGCTGGCCGTCGAGAACGTCGGCGACGGCGGCGGACCCTTCGGCGCCGTCGTCGTGCGCGACGGCCGGCTCCTCGCCGCGGGCGGCAACCGCGTGACCCGCGACCTGGACCCCACGGCGCACGCCGAGGTGTGCGTCATCCGCGAGGCGTGCCGCAGCATCGGCGACTTCTCGCTGGCCGGCGCCACGCTCTACTCGTCGTGCGAGCCGTGCCCGCTGTGCCTGGCCGCGGCGCTCTGGGCCCGTGTCGACCGGGTGGTGTACGCGGCCGACCGCGACGACGCCGCCGACGGCGGGTTCGACGACCGGGAGTTCTACGAGCTCTTCGCGCGCGACCGCGCCACCTGGGACACGCCCGTCGAGCAGCTCCGCACGGACGGCGCGACGACTCCGTTCGACGCCTGGCACGGCAAGGACGACCGCACCGACTACTAGCGCCCGTCGCGCCTGGCTGCCTGCTCGCCCACCGCGCCTAGCTGCCGCGGTACGTGGAGTACGCGAACGGGCTGAGCAGCAGCGGGATGTGGAAGTGCTGCGCGGGGTCGTCGAGCAGGAAGTCGATCGCGACCTCGGCGTAGAAGGTCGGCCGGTCGCCGAAGTACGCGGCCGTGTCGAAGACCACGCGGTAGCGCCCGGCGGGCAGCTGCTCGGGCCCGAGCGTGCCGACCCGCCCGTCGGCGTCGGTGATGCCGGTGCCCACCGTGCGCCAGCCGACGGCATCGGATGCCTCGAGCCGCACCCCGACCCCGGGCGCCGGGCGCCCGGTGGTGGCGTCGAGCACGTGCGAGGTGACGTGGCTGCGGCCGGTCATGCCGCCGCTCCGATCGGTGCCGACGCGCCGCCGTAGAGCTGCTCGAGCCGCAGCAGCGCGATCTGGGCGAGCTGGTCGGCCACCGTCTCGAGCTCGCTCGCGTCGTCGAGTTCCAGACGTCGCCGCAGCTCGGACAGGATCTCGGCCCGGCTGCGGCCGGCGGCGCGGATGAGGAAGACGCGGCCGAACCGCTCCTCGTAGGCCCGGTTGCCGTCGGCGATGGCGCGGGCCAGGTCCTCGTCCGATGCGTCGGCCGACGCCTGCTCGGCGCGCGAGAACGACTGGGCCGCCCCCTCGCCGGTCGGCCGCTCGCCGATGCGGGGGTGGCTCGCGAGCGCCTCGTCGACCTCGGCGGCGTCGAGCCGGGCGGCCGATGCGGACGCGGCGGTGCGCAGGGCGTCGAACGAGTCGTACGGGGCGCCGGCGGCCACGTCGTCGACGAACCGGGCGACGTGCAGGCACGCGGCGAGGTCGGCGCGGAAGGCGTCGGGCGCGGGCGTCTCGGGCATGTGGTCCACTGTAGTGATGACCGGTCAGGTGCTCGGCGTGGTGCTCGCCGCGGGGGCCGGCGCCCGCATGGGCCGCCCGAAGGCGCTGGTGCGCGAACCCGACGGCACGCCGTGGGTGGAGCTGGCGGTGCGGATGCTGCGCGAGGCCGGCTGCGCGTCGGTGCTCGTCGTGCTCGGGGCCGAGGCGGATGCCGCGCGCGAACTGGTGCCGGAGGGCGCCCGGGTCGCGGAGCATCCGGGCTGGCGCGACGGCCTGGGCTCGACCGTGCGCCGTGCGCTCGAGGTCGCGGCCGACGCCCCGGCCGACGCCGTGCTGCTCACGCTCGTCGACCTGCCGGGCCTGCCCGCGAGCGTCGCGCGGCGGGTGCTCGCCGCCGCGCCGGACGACCTGCGCGCGTCACTGGCCCGTGCGGTCTTCGGCGGCCGGCCCGGCCATCCGGTGCTCGTCGGACGCGACCACTGGGCGCGGCTCGCCGAGACGCTGCACGGCGACGCGGGCGCGAGCGCCTACCTGCGCGCCCACGACGCGCGCGCGGTCGAGTGCGGCGACCTCGCCGGCGGCGAGGACCGCGACCGGCCCGGGCCGGGCTGAGCGGCGGGCGTGGGCGGATGCGCCGCCCGGCCTACGGCGCCTCGACCTCGCCGAGACGCGCGTAGGCGTCGTCGATCCGCGCGATGCGCGTGCGGCCCGCGCGCATGTCGCCCGCGAGCACCGCGCTCGCGACCAGGCTCGCGAGGCTCATCGCGCTCGCGTAGCTCGAGAACGCGCCCGCGCCGTCGACCGGGCACGCGATGACGGTCCCGGCACCCGCAGCCGCCTCCGCGCCCGCGGGGTCCACGATCGCGATCGTCTCCGCGCCGGTGGCCGCGGCCGCCGCGACGAGCTCGGCGAACCCCTCGGGGCGCCGCCGCAGCCCGACCAGCACGGCCGCGTCGCCCGGGCCGAGGTCGGCGAGCTCCTCCCCCACCGACTGGCCCGGCTGCGGCGCGACGCGCACCCCCGGGCGGCACTGGGCGAGCTGCTCGCGCAGGTGCAGCGCGACCGGGTAGCCGTTGCGGTACCCGGCGACGAGCACGGTCCCCGCCTCGCGGAGGAGCGTCGCCACGCGCTCGAGCACGCCGTCGGCGAGCCCGTCGAGCAGGCGCGAGAGGTTCGCCCGCTCGGCCTCGAGCACGGCGGCCATGCCCGCGGGGGCGGTGGCCGGCACGCCCGCGTGCCCGAGCGGCGTGCCCGAGCTGCGGAGCGCGCGCACGTGGTCGCGCACCTCCGCCGACCCCGAGAAGCCGAGCCGCCGGTAGAGGCGGCTGACCGTCGCCTTGGACACCCCGGTCATGCGCGCGAGCTCGCTCGAGTTGTAGACGGCGAGCTCGGCCGGGTGGTCGAGCATGAACTCCGCGACCCGTCGCTCCTGCGGCGTCAGCACGTCGAGCGCGCCGTCGATCCGCTCGGCGATGGTGCGGGGCATCCGCTCGGTCATGCGTGGTGCCCGACCCCGTGCGGCTCGGGCGGCGCGGGCGTGACCAGCCGGTCCGGCTCGGCGCGCACGCGGTCGGCGACCGCGAGCACCGCGGCCTCCATCGCGTCGAGCGCGAGCGCCACGTCGCGCCGGGCCACGGTCTCGTCGGGGTGGTGGCTGATGCCGCCGCGGCCGCACCGGATGAACAGCATCGCGATGTCGGTGACGGCCTGCACGGCCATGCCGTCGTGGCCGGCCCGGCTCCAGATGCGCATCGGGTCGTCGTCGCCGGTCGAGCGGATGCCGGCCTCGACCGCGTCCTGCAGCCAGTCGGCGCACGGGGTCGCGTCGGCCCGGTAGCGCTCGTCGGCGGTGAAGGCGAGGCCGCGGCGCGACGCGATCTCCGCGGCCGTCCGCTCGATCTCGGCGAACGCGGCGTCGCGCGCCTCGTTCGTCTCGGCGCGCAGGTCGAGGCTGAACTCGGCGCGGCCCGGGATGACGTTCACGCCGCCCGGGAAGGCCTGCATCCGGCCGACGGTGGCGATGGTGCCCGACTCGATGCCGATGCGCTCGATGGCGGCCACGAGCTCGCTCGCACCGACCAGCGCGTCGCGGCGGCGCGCGTAGGGCGTGCCGCCGGCGTGCCCGGCGACGCCGGTCATCGTCAGGGCGAAGCGGCGGGCACCGGCGATGGTCGGCACCACGGCGAGCGCCCGGTCGGCGTCCTCGAGGTAGGGGCCCTGCTCGATGTGCGCCTCGAGGTAGCCGACGAGCGCCTCGGGCCGACGCGCGGCGGCACCGATGCGACCCGGATCGAGCCCGAAGTCGATGCTCGCGTCGGCGTAGGTGAGCCCGTCGGCCCCGCGGTACTCCCACCAGTCGTGGGAGAAGTGCCCGGCGAGCGCGCGGCTGCCGGCGAGCGCGCTGCCGAAGCGGGTGCCCTCCTCGTCACTGAACCCGACGACCTCGAGTGCGAACGGCAGCGGCTCGTCGCGGGCCGCGATGCGCGCGGCCACCTCGATCGCGAGCAGCACGCCGAGCATGCCGTCGTAGCGGCCGGCGTCGCGCACCGTGTCGAGGTGCGAGCCGAGCAGCAGCGCCGGCAGGCCGTCGACCGCGCCCTCGAGGCGGCCGCACTGGTTGCCCGCGGCGTCCTGCCAGGCCTCGAGCCCGGCCTCGGCGATCCACCCGGCCGCGAGGTCGTTCGCCTCGCGGTGCTCGGGCGAGAGGTGCACGCGCTCGATCATGCCGGGCATCGAGGTGATGGTGCCGAGCCGGTCGCAGCGGTCGAGGATGCGCTCGGCCACTGCCAGGGACCCGGTGCGGAGCCGGTCGCTCATGCGCCCGCCCCGGTGGCCGCGTCGGCGGCAGCGGCAGCGTCGGCGTAGGAGTCGCGCGCGGCGCCCACGCCCGCGCCCGCGGTCAGCGGGTGCCCCTCGGCCCGCAGCACCTGCTCCAGGGCGGCGAGGGTCGTGAGCACGGCGTCGCGGCGGGCGTTGTATCCCATGGTGCCGATGCGCCAGATCCTCCCGTGCAGCGGGCCGAAGCTCGTGCCGATCTCGATCGCGAAGTCGTCGATGAGGGCCCCGCGCACGCGTTCGCCGTCGACGCCGTCGGGGATGTGCACGCCGACCACGTTGTGCATGCGGTGCGCCTGGTCGCCGAACAGGTCCAGGCCCATCGCCGACAGGCCCGCGGCGAGCGCGGCGCCGTTCACGCGGTGCCGGTCGATCGCGTGCTCCATGCCCTCCTCGAGCAGCAGGCGCGCGCACTCGCGGGCGCCGTACAGCATCGTGGTGGCCTCGGTGTGGTGGTTGAGGCGCTTCTCGCCCCAGTAGTCGAGGATCATGCCGAGGTCGAAGTAGTTCGACCGGATGGGGTCGGCGCGCACGGCGTCGCCGGCCGAGCGGATGCCCGCCTCGATGCTCTTGCGCGACTCGATGCGCTCGACCGCGCGCGGCGAGAGGCTGATCGGCGCGCTGCCCGAGGGGCCGCCGAGGCACTTCTGCAGGCCGGCGGTGGCGGCGTCGAGGCCCCAGGCGTCCATCTCGAACGCGTTGCCGCCGAGCGAGGCGGTGACGTCGGTGTAGAACAGCGCGCCGTGCTCGGCGCAGATCGCGGCGAGCTCGTCGAGCGGCTGGGCGACCGTCGTGGAGGTGTCGCCGTGCACGATCGCGAGCAGGTGGGGGCGCACCTCGCGCATGGCGGCCTCGATGCGCTCGGGGGGAACGACCTCGCCCCACTCGACCTCGATCGTGTGCACCTCGGCGCCGCAGCGACCGGCGATCTCCGCGAGGAGGTGGCCGAACCGGCCGAAGATCGGCACGAGCACCCGGTCGCCCGGCTCCAGCAGGGAGACGAGCGCCGCCTCGATGCCCGCGCGCGAGGTGCCGTCCACGAGCAGCGTCGCCTCGTTCCGGGTGCGGAACACCCCGCGGTAGAGCGCCATGGTCTCGTTCATGTACGCGGTCATCGACGGGTCGTACTGGCCGACGAGCTGCGCCGACATGGCGCGCAGCACGCGCGGGTCGGCGTTGACGGGGCCGGGTCCCATGAGCAGGCGGGTGGGCGGGTTGATCGGTGCGGCGTGGATGGCATCCTCCTGAATCGTCTGTTTCAGAAGACCATCATACGCAACGCGTGTTTCAGTCGCGTTGCATGATCGCCTCGTGCCAGCGCGCCGCGGCCGAGACCAGCGCGAGGTCGCCGCCGCGCGGCCCGACCACGCACGTGCCGAGCGGCGCGCCGTCGACCTCCGCGCCCGGGACCGACAGCGCCGGGCGACCCGTCGCCCCGGCGACCGCCGTCATCCGCAGCGTCGCCGTCCGCACCGCCTCGATGTCGGCGCCCTCGGCGTCGAGCGCCGGCGCGACCGACGCGGCCGACGGCAGCAGGAGCAGCCCGTCGCCGAGCGCCGCGTCGATGTCGCGACGGGCCGCGTCGAGCACCGCGATCGCCGCGGCCTCGTCGTCGGCGGTCACCTCGGAGGCCCAGGCGAAGCGCGCGGCCACGTCCGGGGCGAGGGCGTCCGGGTGCGCGGTGATCCACGTCCCGTGCGCGCGCCACGCCTCAGCGGCCTGCGCCGTGCGGAACGCCGCGAACAGCGCGTCGAGCGCCGCCGCGCCCAGGGCTGGCACGTCGAGCCCGCGCACCTCGCATCCCGAGGCGCCCAGCGCTCGGACGGCCGCCTCGAACGCCTCCCGCACACCCGGCCCGAGCCCCTCGAGGAGGGCCGGCGCCACGCGCAGCACGGCGTCGTCGAGGGGGCGCGCCCCACCGGCCGCATCCGCCCCCGCGGCGCGCGGCAGGCTCGCCCGTGCCGCGGCCTCGAGCGTCGCCCGGTCGCGCGCCAGCCAGCCGACGGTGTCGAATCGCGGCGCGAGCGGCAGCACCCCGGCGCGGTCGACCGCCCCGTGGGTCGTGCGGAGGCCCCACAGGCCCTGGTACGACGCCGGCACCCGGATCGATCCCGCGGTGTCGGTGCCGAGCCCGAGGTCGGCCTGCCCCAGCGCCACCGCCGACGCCGGCCCGCTGGTCGAGCCGCCCGAGACCGCGCCCGGCACGGCGGGGTTCGGCGGGGTGCCGTACGCGGGGTTGCGCCCGGCGATGCTGTACGCGAACTGGTCCGTGCGCGCGATGCCGCGGATCGCGGCACCGGCGGCCCGCAGCGCGTCGACGGCCGCGGCCGAGCGCGGTTCGACCGGCGCCTCATCGAGGTACGCCGGGATCCCCGCGCCGATCGGATGCCCCGCCACGGCGAACACGTCCTTGACCGCCACCGTCCGCCCGTCGAGGGCGCCCGATGCGGTCGGCGGCAGCAGCGGGTCGCCGAGGGTGCGCCAGGTGCGCCGGTCGAACGCGGGCGCGGGGGCGGTCACGTGCGCCGCCGCGATGCGCCACCGCCCCTGCCCGCGGCGCCAGAGCTGGCTCACCGTGCCGCGTCCGCCGGCGCCCGGCGCGTGCGCGACCACGACGTGCGCGACGCCGTCCGCCACGGGCAGCACGTGCACCGCAACGACGCGTCGCGCGCCCGCACCACCGCGCCGGCCGCGGAAGCGCGTGATGGCGTCGTGTCCGACGAGCAGCCCCGAGGCATCCGCCCGCATCGTGTCGTCGCCGGGCTCGAACCAGTCGGCCAGGGCATCGAGGTCGTCGGCCATGAGCGCGGCCTCGTACCCGAGCACGGCGCCGAGGAGCCCCTCGGGGGCGTCCGCCCCGCCCGCCACCCGAACCCGCGGCCCGCCGGCGTCAGCCACGCCGCACCGCCCCGAAGTCGGAGGTGCGGATGCGGGCGTGCACGCCCTTCACCAGGTCGACCACCTGGGAGATGTCGAAGTCGGTCGCCGCGCTGAGGTACGCGTAGGCGAGGTGCGGCGCCATGCCGTACCGCGCGCCGAGCAGCGCGATGGCGTGCCGCACGCAGTCCTGCATCGCGAGGTCGAGGTCGGGGTCCATGCCGGTGGGCACGAGGTAGTCGCCCGTCTCGGCGAGCGGGGTCGCCACGTCGCCGAACGCGCGCACCGCGTCCTCCCGGGCGACCACGTCGAAGCGCAGCGTGCCGCGCAGCGACGCCTCCAGCGCCGTGAGCGCGACCTCCCCGTCGCCCTGGGCGAAGTGCGGGTCGCCGACGTACGCGAGCGCACCGGGCACCTGCACCGGCAGGTACAGCGACGCGCCCTCGGTGAGCAGGTTGATGTCGATGTTGCCGCCGTGCGGCCCGGGCGGCACCGAGTGCGGACGCTCGTCGGCATCGACGGCGACGCCCATGATGCCGAAGAAGGGTGCCAGCGGGAACCGCACGACCCGCTCGCCGCCGTCGACGAGCGGGAGGCCGCCCGACCACTCTCCCGCGTCGTCCTGCGCGATCGGGGCGAAGACGCTCACGTTCCCCGGCGCCTGCGGGTACTCGCCGGGCAGCGCGCCCCGCCCGTGCCGGTTCGAGATGACGCCGTACGGCACCCGCGGCGTGGTGTCGAGCACCGTGATCTTCAGCAGGTCGCCGGGCTCGGCACCGCGCACCCGGATCGGGCCGGTCACGACGTGGGGCCCGTCGGTCGCCGGGTCGCGCGAGCGGTCGGATGCCGCGAGCGCGACCGCCTCCGCGAGCACCGCCTCCCGATCGACGCCCTCGGCCCCGAAGAACGCGAGCGGGTCGCGCCCCTGGTCCTCGAGGAGGCCCTCGTGGCTGACGGTGTCGATGACGACCACGGCGCCCGGATCGACGGTCAGCACGGGTGCGTCCGCGCGCGATGGCAGGCGCCCCCAGTGCAGGGCCCCGGGCTCGGCGGGCAGGTAGGCCGTGCCGCCGTCGATCCCCGCGCCCGCCTGGAGCACTCCTCGATATCCGCCCATGCACGCACTCCGTCCCGATCCGCGTCGCCTGTCGGTCGAGCGTACCGACCGCGCCGCGGTCAGGCGTACTCGGCGTGCAGCGCCGCGATGCGCGCGCGCCCGGGGCCCATCGCCTGGCGCATCCGCGCCACGGCCGCGACCACGGCCGGGTCGTCGGCCCGGTCCGGCAGGATGCGGCCGGGGTTCAGGGCGGTGGTGTCGGCCCATGCCCGTACGTCCCGCGCGGCGCCCAGCGCGCGCGAGGACTCGGAGCCCGCCACCTGCATCGCGAGCCAGTCGACGGGCGTGTTCGCGTACGGGGTGGGGATGCAGATCGCGTTCTTCCCGGCGTCGTCCTGCCGGGTCGCCTCGACGTAGCCGCAGATCGCCCCGCCGAGGCACGGGAACCCGATGCGGGGCGACTGGGGGCGGATCGCGTCGGGCTGCCAGATGGGGACGGGCGCGTACGCCCGAGGCAGGCCCGGCGCGGCGCAGTGCACCACGAGCGCGTCGTCGTCGATGCGCAGGTCGCCGTCGGCGAAGCGCAGGCGGCCGGGCGCGACCGCGCGCAGGTGCCCGCGGCGCACCACGTCGGTGATCGTGCACAGCAGGTCGACCTCCCACCGCGCGATCGTCGGGGTCTTCGCCATCGTCGGGACGACGTCACGGTCGATCCGCACCATGACCCCGCGCTCCTCGAGCCGCAGGAAGACGTCGTCGGGCGAGGTCGCCTCGGCCGCAGCCTCCATCGTGTCGGCCGCCATGCCGAGGAAGATCGCCGGGTCGGGCTGGATGACCGCACGGTCGAGCATCCACGCGTCGCGCGGTCGCACCCAGGTGATCGCCCCGGGGTCGACGCCCTGCTGCAGCAGCCACACGCAGGCGTCCATGGCGGTCTTCCCGGCCCCGGCGACGACGAAGCGGCGCGGCGCGTGCGTGAGCCGGGCGAGCTCGCCGACCGGCACGACCCGTGCGCCCGGCTCGACGAGGAACGGCGGGGGCGACTCCGACGGGATGCTGCCCGCGAACGTCGTCGCGTCGACGAGCCGCGCCCCGGCGGCCGTGGTCGACCGGCCGCTCACGAGGGAGCGGAACGTCGTGCCGCCCGTGTACTCGCAGCCCGGGAAGAAGCGCACCCGCCCGCTCGCCTCGTGCCGGTCGAGCACCCGTCGGTAGTACGCCTGGATCTCCGGCGCCGTCGCGCGCTCCTGCAGGCCGGCCTCCGGGCCGCGCTCCTGCAGCCGGCCCTCGCCCAGCAGGGTGGACGCGACCCCGTACAGGGCCGACGCCTGGTGCAGCCGCACGAACGGGTAGGCCCCCAGCCAGTGCCCGCCGGGCGCGTGCCGGCGATCGACGAGGGCGACCGACGCCTCGGAGTGGTCGACCAGGGCGTCGACGAACGCCATCCCCATGGCGCCGGCGCCGACGACGAGGTAGTCCGCGTCGACCGCGTCCGGCATGGACTCACGACAGCACGCGCGGCGGCCGGCGTCAAGTGCGGGCGCCGCCGGACGCGCGAAGGGCGCCTCCCCAGCGGGGAGACGCCCTTCGCGGATGCCGGCGTGCGCCGGCGGGTGGGACTAGAAGTCCATGCCACCGGTCGGGTCGGCCGGGACGGCCGGAGCGTTCTTCTCCGGCTTGTCGGCGACGACCGCCTCGGTGGTGAGGAACAGCCCGGCGATCGACGCGGCGTTCTGCAGCGCCGAGCGGGTGACCTTGGCCGGGTCGATGATGCCCTGCGCGACGAGGTCGCCGTACTGGCCGGTCGCGGCGTTGAGGCCGTGGCCCGCGGGGAGCTCGGCGACCTTGGCGGCCACGACGCCCGGCTCGAGGCCGGCGTTGAGGGCGATCTGCTTCAGCGGGGCCTCGATCGCGACGCGCACGATGTTGGCACCGGTCGCCTCGTCGCCCTCGAGCGCGAGGGTCTCGAACGCCTTGGCGCCCGCCTGGATGAGGGCGACGCCACCACCGGCGACGATGCCCTCCTCGACGGCGGCCTTCGCGTTGCGGACGGCGTCCTCGATGCGGTGCTTGCGCTCCTTGAGCTCGACCTCGGTGGCCGCGCCCGCCTTGATGACGGCCACGCCGCCGGCGAGCTTGGCGAGGCGCTCCTGCAGCTTCTCGCGGTCGTAGTCGGAGTCGGTGTTCTCGATCTCCGAGCGGATCTGGGCCACGCGGCCGGCGATCTGCTCGGTGTCGCCGGCACCCTCGACGATCGTGGTCTCGTCCTTGGTGATGACGACCTTGCGGGCCTGGCCGAGCATGTCGAGCTCGACGTTCTCCAGCTTGAGGCCGACCTCCTCGGCGATGACCTGGCCGCCGGTGAGGATCGCGATGTCCTGCAGCTGCGCCTTGCGACGGTCGCCGAAGCCGGGGGCCTTGACGGCGACCGACTTGAAGATGCCGCGGATCTTGTTCACGACGAGCGTGGCGAGCGCCTCGCCGTCGACGTCCTCGGCGATGATGAGCAGCTGCTTGCCGGTCTGGATCACCTTGTCGACGATCGGCAGCAGGTCCTTGATGTTCGAGACCTTGCTGTTGACGATCAGGATGTACGGGTCCTCGAAGACCGCCTCCTGGCGCTCCGGGTCGGTCACGAAGTACGCCGACAGGTAGCCCTTGTCGAAGCGCATGCCCTCGGTCAGCTCGAGCTCGGTGCCGAAGGTGTTCGACTCCTCGACGGTGACGACGCCCTCCTTGCCGACCTTGTCGATGGCCTCGGCGATGATCTCGCCGATCTGGGCGTCGGCGGCCGAGATGGACGCGGTGGCCGCGATCTCGTCCTTGGTCTCGATCTCCTTGGCGGCGTTCAGCAGCTCGGCCGAGACGGCGTCGGTGGCCTTCTCGATGCCGCGCTTGAGGCTGATCGGGTCGGCGCCGGCGGCGACGTTGCGCAGGCCCTCGCGCACGAGCGCCTGGGCGAGCACGACGGAGGTGGTGGTGCCGTCACCCGCGACGTCGTCGGTCTTCTTGGCGACCTCCTTGACGAGCTCGGCACCGATCTTCTCGTACGGGTCGTCGAGCTCGATCTCCTTGGCGATCGACACGCCGTCGTTCGTGATGGTGGGCGCGCCCCACTTCTTCTCGAGCACGACGTTGCGACCGCGCGGGCCGAGGGTCACCTTGACGGCGTCGGCGAGCGTGTTGAGGCCACGCTCGAGACCGCGACGGGCCTCTTCGTCGAAAGCAATGATCTTTGCCATGTGGTTCTCTCGTCCTTTCTCGGACGTTGGAAGATTCGATGGTTTAGCACTCGAATGGCACGAGTGCCAGACACGATTCTGGCACTCTGAACCTGAGAGTGCAAGCGAGCGGATGCCTCGGCCGGGCCGTGCGCGCACAGCACGGCGCGCCGTCGAGGGACTCGACGGCGCGCCGGACGTTCTGGGGTGCGGAGGTCAGGCCGGGCGGACCGACTCCGCCTGGGGGCCCTTGGCTCCGGTGCCCACCTCGAAGACGACCTGCTGGCCCTCCTCGAGCACCTTGTACCCGGCCATGTCGATCGCGGAGTAGTGGACGAACACGTCCTGCCCCCCGCCGTCGACGGTGATGAACCCGTAACCCTTTTCAGCGTTGAACCACTTGACGGTTCCGTTCGCCATGCCTTGCTCCTGATTGCCGTGGTCGTGCAGCACGTGCCTCTCGCCTGTACCGGGCCGAACGATCGTGCTGGACGAGCCCCCCGCGTCACCCCGGGAGCCTCGCACGGAAGGTGCGACCAAGCCAGATACTAGCCAGCGGGATGGGTGCCGAACCGGTTCCCACAGGCCCGCAGGTCGCAGAACGGCAACAATTTACGTGATGGTTACGGGGCGGCGGTCTCGGCGTGGTCCGCACCGAGCACGGCGACCAGGTCGGCACCCGTCTGCGCGAACTCCTCGGAGAGGCGCACCTCGCTCGTGCCGATGGCCTGGGCGACCCCGCGGGCGGCGCCCTCGAGCTCCGCGCTCGCGTAGTAGACGACCGTGGTCTGGATGTCGTTCTCGCTGGCGTTGGCGGTCGTGCCCACCGTGAAGCCCGCCTCCGCGATGATCCCCGCCGCCGACGCCGCGAGCCCGGCCTCGGAAGTGCCGTTGAGCACGGTCACCGGCACGCTCGGGTCGACGGTCGGCTCCGCCGTCGCGACCGCCTCGGTCGACTCGACCGGCAGGGGGACGTCCTCCGGGAACAGCCGGTCGTCGAGCGCCATGACCGCGGCGATGCCGAAGCCCGCGAGCACCACGGTGGCGAACGCCGCCCACGCGAACCCCGCCCACGCGGAGCGACGGCGGACCGGCGCGCGGTGCGCGCCCACGCGGTGCAGCGCGTCGGGGATCTCGTCGAACCGGTCTCGGGGGTACTTCTCTGCCATCGGGGTCCAGTCGGGTCAGCGGTCAGTCGCCGGTGCGGCCGTACGACAGCGCACGGCGCGACCTGGCCCGCGCGCGCGCGTCCCGCAGGCGCTGCAGCCGCTTCACCAGCATCGGGTCGTGGCGCAGCGCGTCGGGCGAGTCGATGAGTGCACCGAGCACCTGATAGTACCGGGCCGGACCGAAGCCGAACGCGTCGCGGATCGCCTCCTCCTTCGCGCCGGCGTGCGACCACCACTCGCGCTCGAACTCGAGCACGCGCACCTCGCGCTCCGAGAGCCCGCCCGAGTGGTCGGCGGCGTCCGGCATCCGCACTCCCTCCACCCGATCGTCCGGCGCAATCCTAGGCGCGCGAGACCGCACCGCCGCGGGAACATGCCGACGCCGCAGGATGTTGCGTTCGAAGACGTCACGCGACGGCGCCGGGCCGGCGCCCGCGTAGGATGACGCCGATGAAGGGAGCACGATGAGCTACGAGGTCCGCAAGTCCGACGACGAGTGGCGCGAGGAGCTCGGCAGCGAGCGGTACTCGGTGCTGCGCGAGGCGGGCACGGAGCGACCGTGGACCGGTGAGCACCTCGACGAGGAGCGCGCGGGTGTCTACACGTGCGGCGCGTGCAACGCGGAGCTGTTCCGCAGCGGCACGAAGTTCGACTCCGGCTGCGGCTGGCCGAGCTTCTACGAGTCCGTGCGCCCCGACGCGGTCGAGCTGCTCGAGGACCGCTCGCTCGGCATGGAGCGCACCGAGGTGCGCTGCGCGGGGTGCGGCTCGCACCTCGGCCACGTCTTCCCCGACGGCTTCGGCACGCCGACCGGCGACCGCTACTGCATGAACTCGATCGCGCTCGACTTCACCCCGGAGGACGGCCCGGCGGCGTAGCCCGCGGGCCCGGGGCATCCGCCGGCCGATCGCCGCGTCAGGGGCTCGCACCACGGAGCCGACTGCGGGACTCGAACCCGCAACCTACGCTTTACAAGAGCGTTGCGCTACCGATTGCGCCAAGTCGGCCTGGGCCCTCGCGGAACCCACGGTCATGATACGGCAGGGGCCCGGCTCGCGCCGGGCCCCTGCCGTTCACCCGGACGAGCTCACCCGTCCTCGGGCTCGGGCGTCGGCGTGGCCGTCGCCTCGGTGTACGTGTCGGCCGTGGCCTGCAGCACGAAGGAGGCGAACTCCGCCGGGTCGGTCAGCGACCCAGAGTACTGCTTGCCGTTGACGACGACGGTCGGCGTGCCGCGCTGCTGGGTGTCGATGTCGGAGTTCGGGATCGGCTCGGAGAGGAAGCGGTTCGTGGCGTCCTGCACCCAGCTCTTGAACTCGGTGTCGTCGATGCACTGCTCGACGGTGGAGATCGAGCTCACGCCGGCCTCGGCCGCGAACGCCTTGAGCTCGTCGTTGCTGAGGCCCGTCGAGCCCTCCTCGGGCTGGTTCGCGAACAGCAGCGCATTGAAGTCGTAGAAGGCCTCCGGCGAGGTGTCGGCGACGCAGCCGGCGGCGTTGGCCGCGCGCAGGGAGTACTGCGTGCCGGCCGACCGGTTCGTCAGGATCGCCACCGGGTGGATCTCGATGGTCGCCGCGCCCGACTCGACCATGGTGCGGATCTGGTCGCCGTTGGTGGTCTCGAACTGGCCGCAGAACGGGCACAGGTAGTCGACGTACGTCACGATGTTCGCGATGGTGCCGCTCTCGTCCTGCGTGGTCGCGGTCGGCTCCTCCTCGGGCTGGAGCGCGACGGTCTCGACCGGCTCCATGCCGACGTCGAAGAGGATGCCGTCGCTGGCCATGTTGCGCGGCCCCGGGCCCTCGGGCTGGATGTTCTGCCAGATGAGCGTGCCGATGAGGGCGGCGATCGCGATGACCGCGACGATGACGCCGCCCTGGATCAGGAACTTGTTGCGCCGCTCGCGCTTGCGCTGCTCCTCGCGCAGCAGGCGGGCCTTCTCACGCGCCGCCTCGCGCCGTTCGTTCTTGGTGGGTCGGTCCGATCCGCCGTAGGTCATCGATGAGTCTCCGTCTGCTGTGGGCGCGCAGGAATGCTGCGAACGCAAGAGACGATCGTAGGGCCGCACGCTGGGAATCGTCCAAATGCCCACGGCATGGGGACAACACGAGCATTCCTCGACGGTGATGTGCGCATCGCACCCGCGGCATGGCATACTGGGGCGCGTGTCGATGCCACGGCGGCGTCGACGCATTCCATTCACAACGGATCGTCCGGCACGTACCTGCCGGTGAAGGAGCAGTAGAACAATGGCGTCTGTCACATTCGACAAGGCAACCCGCCTCTACCCGGGCGGCACCCGCCCCGCGGTCGACAAGCTGGACCTGGAGGTGGCAGACGGCGAGTTCCTCGTCCTGGTCGGCCCGTCCGGTTGCGGCAAGTCCACCTCCCTGCGCATGCTCGCGGGTCTCGAGGAGGTCAACGAGGGCAACATCTTCATCGGCGACCGCAACGTCACCGACGTGCCCCCGAAGGACCGCGACATCGCGATGGTCTTCCAGAACTACGCGCTGTACCCGCACATGACCGTGGCCGAGAACATGGGCTTCGCGCTCAAGATCGCCGGCGTCGGCAAGGACGAGCGCGCCGCCCGCGTGCTCGAGGCGGCGAAGCTGCTCGACCTCGAGCCGTACCTCAACCGCAAGCCGAAGGCCCTCTCGGGCGGCCAGCGCCAGCGCGTCGCCATGGGCCGCGCGATCGTGCGCCAGCCGCAGGTGTTCCTCATGGACGAGCCGCTGTCGAACCTCGACGCCAAGCTCCGCGTGCAGACCCGCACCCAGATCGCCTCGCTGCAGCGCCGCCTCGGCGTCACCACGGTCTACGTCACCCACGACCAGACCGAGGCGCTCACCATGGGCGACCGCATCGCCGTGCTGAAGGACGGCCTGCTCCAGCAGGTCGGCACCCCGCGCGACCTGTACGAGAAGCCGTCCAACGTGTTCGTGGCCGGCTTCATCGGCTCGCCCGCGATGAACCTCTTCCACGCCGACGTCGCCGACGGCGGCGTGCTGTTCGGCTCGGCCGTGGTGCCGGTCGAGCGCGACGTCCTCGCCGACGCCAGCGGCCCGACCGTCACGGTCGGCGTGCGCCCCGAGGACATCGTCGTGTCGACCACGCAGGGCGAGGGCCTCGAGGTCGACGTCGACCTGGTCGAGGAGCTCGGCGCCGACGGCTACCTGTACGGCCACTCGACCGTCGAGGGCAAGCGCACCGACATCGTCGCGCGCGTCGACGGCCGCACCCACCCCGAGGCCGGCGACAAGGTCTACCTGATGCCGACCCCGCGCCACGTGCACGTGTTCGACGCGGAGAGCGGCGAGCGCCTCGGCCACCAGGCCGTGGTCAGCTGACCGGTCCCGCACCGTACCGACGACGCCGGTCGGGACCCTCGGGTCCCGGCCGGCGTCGCCGTTCGGGTCCAGTACGGTTGCAGCAATGAGCGCCTCACTCTCCATCACCTCCGCCACGGTCGACCCGGCCCTGCTCGACCTGCCGTGGGACCTGCCCCTCGACGCCTGGCCGAGCGAGACCATCGCGGCGTTGCCCAAGGGCATCTCGCGACACCTGGTGCGCTTCGCCCACTTCGGCGGCTACGTCGTCGCGGTCAAGGAGACCACCGCGGAAATGGCGCGCGGCGAGTACGAGATGCTCCGCACCCTCCAGCGCCTCATGGTGCCGTGCGTCGAGCCGGTCGCCGTCATCTCGAACCGCGTCGACGCCGACGGCGAGCCGCTGCGCCCCGTGCTGGTGACGCGTCACCTGCGGTTCTCGCTCCCCTATCGCGCCCTGTTCTCGCAGACGCTGCGCCCGGACACCGCGACGCGCCTGGTCGACGCCCTGGCGGTGCTGCTCGTGCGGCTGCACATCATCGGGTTCTTCTGGGGCGACGTGTCGCTGTCGAACACGCTCTTCCGGCGCGACGCCGGCGCGTTCGCCGCCTACCTGGTCGACGCCGAGACCGGCAAGCTCTACGAGGGCGGGCTCTCCAACGGCCAGCGCGAGAACGACCTCGAGATCGCGCGCGTGAACATCGCCGGGGAACTGCTCGACCTCGAGGCGGGCGGTCGCGTCGCCGACGAACTCGACCCGGTGCGCATCTCCGACGGCATCGTGGACGCCTACCGGAGCCTCTGGAGCGAGCTGACCGGCACCGAGTCGTTCTCGAGCGCCGAGCGCTGGCGCATCAACGAACGGGTGAACCGCCTGAACGCGCTCGGCTTCGACATCGAGGAGCTCGCGATCCGCACCGACGACTCGGGCACGACCGTGCGCATCCGACCCAAGGTGGTCGACGCCGGCCACCACCATCGCCGGCTGCTGCGCCTCACGGGCCTCGACGCACAGGAGAACCAGGCGCGCCGGCTGCTCAACGACCTCGACAGCTACCGCGCCGTCTACGGCCGGCCCGACACCGATGAGGAGATGATCGCCCACGAGTGGCTCGTGCGGGTGTTCGAGCCCGTGATCCGCTCGATCCCCTCCGACCTCAAGGGCAAGCTCGAGCCGGCGGAGATGTTCCACCAGCTGCTCGAGCACCGCTGGTTCATGGCACAGGAGGCGGGCCACGACATCCCGCTGGCCGAGGCGATGTCGTCGTACGTCAACACGGTGCTGCGCCACCGGCGCGACGAGGCGACCGTGATCGCACCGCCGACCGAGGCGATCACCATGCCCACGACCATGATCGGCCAGGCGACCGGGCCGATCTCGACGCTCGGCGACGAGGACGGCGACTGGCGCTCGCGGGTCTAGCCGGCTAGTCCTGGGCGCGCAGCTTGGCCACCTCGTAGAGCGTGACCGACGCCGCGATGCCGGCGTTCAGCGACTCGGTGGACGCGTGGATCGGGATCGACACGATCGCGTCGCAGGTCTCGGTGACCAGGCGCGACAGGCCCTTGCCCTCACTGCCGACGACGACCACGATCGGGCGGTCGGCGAACGACAGGCCGGGCAGGCTCACGTCGCCGCCGCCGTCGAGTCCGAGCACGAAGACGCCGCGCTCCTTCAGTGCCTTGAGCGTCTGGGTGAGGTTCGACGCCATCGCGACCGGCACCCGCGCGGCGGCGCCGGCCGAGGTCTTCCACGCCGAGGCGGTGACGCCGACGGAGCGGCGCTGCGGCACGATGACGCCCTGGCCGCCGAACGCGGCGGTGGAGCGGATGATGGCGCCGAGGTTGCGCGGATCGGTGATGCCGTCGAGCGCCACGAACAGCGGCAGCTCGTCGCGGTCCAGCACCTCGTCGAGCAGTTCGACCGGGTGCGCGTACTCGTACGGCGGCACCTTGAGCGCGAGTCCCTGGTGCACCCCGCCCTCGCCGGCGAGCCGGTCGAGCTCGGGCCGCATGACCTCCATGATCGGGATGCCGCGGTTCGTGGCGACCTTCAGCGCCTCGCGCACGCGATCGTCCATCTCGACCCGCGCCGCGACGTAGAGCGTCGAGGCGGGGATGCGGGCGCGCAGCGCCTCGACCACGGCGTTGCGCCCGGTCACGATCTCCGACTCGTCGCCGGACTTCGACCTGCGCGAGGCGCCCGAGGCGCCGCGGGGGGCGCCCTGAGGGCCACCGCGACCACCCTGCTTGGCGGCACGACGCTCGGCGGCGGCCTTGCGCTTGTGCGCGGCGTGGTACTCGCGGTCCTCGGCCTTGGGGGTCGGGCCCTTGCCCTCGAGCGCCTTCCGCCCGTGCCCGCCGGTGCCGGCCTGGGGGTTCTTGCCCTTCTTGCGCACGGCTCCCGCGCGCGGCTTTCCGCTGCTGCCCTTCATGTGCCGAGACTCCAATGCGTTCCGTGGGCGGTGTCCTCGAGCATGATGCCCGCACCGGTCAGTTCGGCGCGGATGCGGTCGGCCTCGCCGTAGTCCTTGGCCTCGCGCGCCGCGTGGCGATCGTCGAGCAGGCGCGAGACGAGCGCGTCGAGCGCCGAGGCCGCCGCCGACTCGTCGTGGCCGCCGGCGTGCACCGCCTCGCGCGGGTCGATGCCGAGCACCTCGGTCATCGCGCGCACCTCGGCGTGGGCCTGCGCCGCCGCGGGCAGGTCGGCCGCGTCGAGGGCCTGGTTGCCGGCGCGCACGGCGTCGTGGAGCACGGCGAGTGCCTGCGGCACTCCCAGGTCGTCGTCCATCGCGAGGCCGAAGGCCTCGGGCACGACCTCCGCGCCGGTGCCGACGAAGCGGGTGCCGGTGAGGCGCCGCTCGGCGCGCTCGAGGAACCCCGTGATGCGCTCGAGCGCGGCCTCCGCCTCGCCGATCGAGGCCGGGCTGTAGTCGAGGGTGGAGCGGTAGTGCGCCTGGCCGAGCAGGTAGCGCACGACGAGCGGGCGGGCGAGCCCGAGCAGGTCGGCGGCGTAGACCGAGTTGCCGAGCGACTTCGACATCTTCTGGCCGGAGACGTTCACCAGCCCGTTGTGCACCCAGTAGGCGGCGAACGCGTCCCCGGCGGCGGTCGACTGCGCGAGCTCGTTCTCGTGGTGCGGGAAGCGGAGGTCGAGCCCGCCGCCGTGGATGTCGAAGTGCGCACCGAGGTACCGCTTCGACATGGCGGAGCACTCGATGTGCCAGCCGGGACGGCCGCGGCCCCACGGCGACTCCCACGCGGCATCCGCGGGTTCCTCGGGCTTGTGGCCCTTCCACAGGGCGAAGTCGCGCTCGTCGCGCTTGCCGCGCGGGTCGGCGTCGGCGGCGGCCTCCATGTGGTCGCGGCTCTGCCGGGTGAGCGCGCCGTAGTCGGGCCACGACGACGTGTCGAAGTACACGTCGCCCGAGTCGTCGGGTGCCGGGTACGCGTGCCCGCGCGCGATGAGCTCGGCGATGATGTCCTGCATCTGGGTGACGCTCGCGGTCGCCCGGGGCTCGTAGGTCGGTGCGAGGATGCCGAGGCGCTGGTAGGCGGCCGTGAACTCGAGCTCGTACCGGTACGCCAGCGCCCACCAGCGCTCGCCCGACTCCGAGGCGTTGACGAGGATCTTGTCGTCGATGTCGGTGACGTTGCGCACGAAGGTCACGTCGTACCCGCGGTAGGTGAGCCAGCGGCGCAGGATGTCGTACACGAGCGCGCTGCGCAGGTGCCCGATGTGCGGGCTCGACTGCACGGTCGGGCCGCAGACGTACATGCCGACGTGCCCCTCGCGGAGGGGCGCGAAGTCACGCAGCGACTGTGCCTTCGAGTCGTAGATGCGCAGTGTCACGCGAGCAAGCCTACCGGCGCGCCCGCCGCGTCACTGTGGCGTGACGAGCGCCGTCGCGATCGCGGCCACGCCCTCGCCGCGGCCGGTGAACCCGAGCCCGTCGGTGGTGGTCGCCGACACGCTCACCGGGGCGCCGACGATCGCCGAGAGGACGCGCTCGGCCTCCGCGCGACGCGGCGCGAGCTTCGGCCGGTTGCCGACGACCTGCACGGCCACGTTGCCGACCCGCCAGCCCGCCGCATCGAGGCGTCGCACCGTCTCGGCCAGGAAGATCTCGCCGTGCGCGCCGGCCAGCCGCGGGTCGTCGGTGCCGAACATGCCGCCGATGTCGCCGAGGCCCGCGGCCGACAGCAGGGCGTCGCAGACGGCGTGCGCGACCGCGTCGCCGTCGCTGTGGCCCGACAGCCCGCGCTCGCCGGGCCAGTGCAGCCCCGCGAGCCGGAGCTCGGCGGCGGGGTCGTCGTCGAACGCGTGCACGTCGACGCCCTGGCCGACGCGGGTCGCGGGCGCGGTCGGGGCCGCGAGCTGTTCCGCCCGGCGCAGGTCGGCCGGCACGGTGATCTTGAAGGAGCGCGCGT
This sequence comes from Agromyces sp. SYSU T00194, assembly GCF_040496035.1. Classification (NCBI taxonomy): domain Bacteria; kingdom Bacillati; phylum Actinomycetota; class Actinomycetes; order Micrococcales; family Microbacteriaceae; genus Agromyces; species Agromyces chitinivorans. Next base: position 104,689 of record NZ_JBEPJZ010000001.1, read on the forward strand.
CGCCGGGGACGACCTCGACCTCGAGGCCGGCGGATGCGACGAGTGCGGCGTCGTCGGTGTGCTCGGCCCCCGCGGCGGCGTACGCCCGTGCGAGTTCGTCCCGCGGGAAGCCCTGCGGCGTCTGGACCGCCGCGAGCTGCGAGCGGTCGACGGTCTCGAGCACGCGTCGCCCGTCGACCCGCTTGATCGTGTCGATGACGTCGAGCACCGGGATCACGCCGCAGCCGCGCGCGCGCACGGCCGCGACCACCTCGTCGAACACGGCGGCCGGCGTGAAGGGGCGCGCGGCATCGTGGACGAGGACCGTGTCGACGGGATCGGGCAGCGCCGCGATGCCCGCGGCGACGGACGCCTGGCGGGACGCGCCGCCCGCGACCACGCGCGCCGGCGTCGCGTCGCCCAGCACGCCCGCGCAGATGTCGCGGGCGCGCTCGACGTGGTCGGCGGGAGCCACCACGACGACGGCGGCGGACTCGGCCATGCCGGCCACGGCATGCAGCGCGCGTCCGAGGATCGTGCCCGCGCCGAGCGGCACGAATGCCTTCGGCACGTCGGCGCCCAGGCGCGTGCCGCTGCCGGCGGCGACGACGATGACTCCCACGGTGGCGGTGCGCTCGATCACGTGTCGAGCGTATCGCTGCCGACGGGGAGCCCGGCGTGCGGTGCGACTAGGAGGCGAGGACCTCGTCGAGGACGGTCGACGCCTGCTCCTCGTCGGTCTTCTCCGCGAGCGCGAGCTCCGAGATGAGGATCTGGCGGGCCTTGGCGAGCATGCGCTTCTCACCCGCCGAGAGGCCGCGGTCCTGGTCGCGGCGCCAGAGGTCGCGCACGACCTCCGAGACCTTGATCACGTCGCCCGACGCGAGCTTCTCCAGGTTCGCCTTGTAACGGCGCGACCAGTTGGTGGGCTCCTCGGTGAACGGGGCGCGCAGCACCTCGAAGACCTTGTCGAGGCCCTCCTTGCCGATCACGTCGCGGACGCCGACCAGGTCGACGTTCTCGGCGGGGACCTCGATGACCAGGTCGCCCTGCGTGACGTTCAGCTTGAGGTAGAGCTTCTCTTCACCTTTGATGATCCTCTTCTTCACCTCGGTGATGGTTGCGGCTCCGTGGTGGGGATAGACGACAGTCTCGCCGACCTCAAAAAGCATGAATATATGTCCTTTCGGCAACGTTCAGGATACCACAGCACCTCCGTGCTAGGGTTCGCTCCCCCACCTCCGGCGGACCCGGGCGGCACCGCCGGCGGGGTCGCACGGGCACCATCGGCTAGACTCTGATGCGTTCTCGCGCGCGCGCACGTCGTGCGCGCGCACCCCGGACTTGGAGGTTCAGTGAAGGCGCGTCACGCGGCATCCGTCGCCCTTGCCCTCGGCATCGCACTCGCGGGCACGGGATGCTCGATGATCACCTACCAGGCGACCACCGAGCCCTACGACGCCAGCGACGGCGTGAGCGCCGACGTCGGCGAGCTCGACATCCGCAACGCGCTGGTCGTCTCGGAGGACGGCCAGGACGGCAACCTCCTCATGACCGTCGTCAACAACGGCGACGACGACGTCGACCTGTCCGTGCAGTACGGTTCGGGTTCCTCGCGGTCCACCGAGATCGTCGCGATCGACGGCGGCGCGACCGTGGTCTTCGGCACGGGCGACTTCGAGGTCGAGGACGTGACGGAGCCGACGCTGCTGAGCGGCATCGACACGCCGCCCGGCGACCTGCTCGAGGTCTACTTCCAGTACGGCGGCGAGCCGGGCGTCGACGCGCTCGTGCCGGTGCTCGACGGCGGCCTGCCGGAGTACGCCCCCTACGTGCCGTAGCCGGGCACGCCCGTAGCCGTGCGCACGCCCGAAGCCGGGCGCACGCCCGAAGCCGGGCACGCCCGAAGCCGGGCACGCCCGAAGCCGGGCGCGGCCGGAAGCCGGGCGCCGTTGGCCCGGTCAGCCCTCGAACCGGTATCCGAGCCCCCGCACCGTCACCAGCATCACCGGCTCCGACGGCGTGAGCTCGATCTTCGAGCGGATGCGCTTGATGTGCACGTCGAGCGTCTTGGTGTCGCCGAAGTAGTCCGACCCCCACACCCGGTCGATCAGCTGGCCGCGCGTCAGCACGCGGCCGGCGTTGCGCATGAGCAGCTCGAGCAGCTCGAATTCCTTCAGGGGCATGGAGATCTCGTCGCCGTCGACTGCGACGGTGTGCCGCTCGACGTCCATGCGCACCCGGCCCGCCTCGAGGATGCGCTCGTCGAGGTCGTCCTCGTCGACCCGCCTGCGGAGCACGGCGCGGATGCGCGCCAGGAGCTCGCGCGTCGAGTAGGGCTTGGTGACGTAGTCGTCGGCGCCGAGTTCCAGGCCGACCACGATGTCCACCTCGGAGTCCTTGGCGGTGAGCATGATGATCGGCACCGACGACCGCGTCCGCAGCTCGCGGCAGACCTCCGTGCCCGACAGCCCGGGGAGCATGAGGTCGAGCAGCACGAGGTCGGCGCCCGCGCGATCGAAGGCGGCCACGGCGTCGGCGCCGTCGTCGGCGACCTCCACCTCGTAGCCCTCGCGCTCGAGCAGGTAGCTGAGCGGTTCGCTCAGCGCGACCTCGTCCTCGACGAGCAGGATGCGTGTCACGTGCGTGTCTCCTCGGGTACGCGCGGAGCGGCCTCCGCGGGCGTGGACGGACCCGGCTCGGGCGCCGGGTCCTCGGCCGCCTCGGGGAGGCGGATGGTGAACGTGGAGCCGCGGCCCGGCTGCGACCAGACGCGCACCTCCCCGCCGTGGTTCTGCACCGTGTGCTTGACGATGGCGAGCCCGAGGCCGGACCCTCCGGTGTCGCGCGCACGTGCCTGGTCGACGCGGTAGAACCGCTCGAACACCCGGTCGAGGTCGGCCTCGGCGATGCCGATGCCCTGGTCGGTGACGACGACCTCGACGACGCCGTCGCCGGCACGCAGGACCGCGACGCCGACCCGCGATCCCTCGTTCGAGTAGGTGAGCGCGTTCGCGACGAGGTTGTGCACGGCCACGCGCAGCAGCGCCTCGTCGCCGTAGACCGATGCCTTCGACTTCGCCTTGACCACGATGTCGACGCGCTTCGAGGCGGCGATGACGCGGTTCTGGTCGACGGCCTGCCGTACGAGGGCGTCGAGGTCGACGCGCGACGCGGACTCCACGGCCTCGTGCGCCTGGAGCCGCGAGAGCTCGATGATCTCGCTGGTGATGCGGGCCAGTCGGGCCGACTCCACGCCGAGGCGGTGCGCGAAGCGCCGCACCTGGTCGGGATCGCCCGCGGCGTGGTCGAGCGCCTCCGCGAGCAGGCTCACCGACGCGATCGGCGTCTTCAGCTCGTGGCTGATGTTCGCCACGAAGTCCCGGCGCACCTGGTCGAGGCGGTTCGCCTCGGTGCGGTCCTCGGCGAGGAGCATGACGTATCGCGTGCCGAGCCGTGCCACCCGCACCCGCAGCTGCAGCGTGGTGTCGCCGATCGGGCCGCGCGTCACCGTCACCTCGTCGCCCATCGCGTCGCCGGTGCGGCGCACCGCGTCGACGAGGGCGACGAGTTCGCCGTGCACGAGGGCGCGGTCCCAGACGAGGCCCATGGCGAGCGCGCCGGGCGAGGCCTTCAGCACGTTGTTCGACGGGTCGAGCACGACGCCGGCGGTCTCGAGCGCGTCGAGCATCTGGTCGATGCCGTCGGGGATGGTGGGATTGACCACCTGCGCGGCCGACGACCCACGACGCTCGGCGATCAGGAAGAGGACCACGAACGCCGCCCCGATGAGGGTGCCCAGCGCGAGTGCCGCCAGCACCAGCCAGGTGGAGTCCATGTGCTCAGCGTAACGACCGCGCACCCCGCCCATCGCTCGGCGGACGCCGGACGCCGCTACTTTAGAGTGTGTTCAGGGTCCCGGCACCTGCTGTTCACCTCCGACCGACAGCATGTCGGAGGCGGGCGAGGTTCGCCGTGCCCGAGTATCGAACCCGAGAAGTGAGGGATGACGCAGCATGCGCGAGGTCTTCCAGCAGGAGATGCGTGACGTCCAGGAGCGCCTGGTCGAGATCGCCGAGCGCGTCGTGGAGTCGATCGAGAAGGCGACGCGCGCGTTCAACGAGTCGAACGTCGCGCTCGCCGAGGAGGTCATCGCCAACGACCCGATCATCGACGAGGCCGCGCACGAGCTCGACGAGCACGCGATCACGATCCTCGCCCGGCAGCAGCCGGTCGCCCGCGACCTGCGCATCACCGTGAGCGCGCTGCGCATCAGCGCGTCGCTCGAGCGCATGGGCGACATCGCCCGGCACATCGCCCAGCTCGCCCGCTACCGGTTCCCGGACAAGGTCGTGCCGAAGTCGCTCCGGCCGACGTTCGCCGAGATGGGCCGCATCGACGTCGAGCTCGCTCGCAAGCTCGTCGAGATGCTGCGCACGCAGGACGTCGAGATCGCCGAGGCGATCCGCGCCCAGGACGACGAGCTCGACGAACTGCACCTCAGCGTCTTCGACAAGGTGCTGAGCGACACGTGGAGCGGCGAGACGGCCTCGACCGTCGACTCGACGCTCGCGAGCCGCTACCACGAGCGATTCGGCGACCACGCCGTGTCGATCGCCAAGAAGGTGCAGTACCTCGCGACCGGCGACTGGGACGTCGATCGCATCAGCGAGGCCTAGGCCGTCCGGCCGGCCCGGAGGGATTCCAGGGGGAAGGCGAAGGGCGACGGATGCATCATCCGTCGCCCTTCGTCGTGTGTGCGTCGCGCTACTTCTTGCCCTGCGCGGCCACGGCGGCGGCACCCGCGGCGGCGGCCTCGGGGTCGAGGTACTCGGCCGGCTTCAGCGGCATGAGGTCCTCCCCCAGCGTGTACACCAGCGGGATGCCGGTGGGGATGTTGAGCCCGGCGATGTCGTCGTCGGAGATGCCGTCGAGGTGCTTGACGAGGGCGCGGAGCGAGTTGCCGTGCGCGGCGACGAGCACGGTCTTCCCGGCGCGGAGGTCCTCGGCGAGCGGGCCCTCCCAGTACGGCATCATGCGGGCGATGACGTCCTTCAGGCACTCGGTGCGCGGCAGTTCGTCGTCGGCGAGGCCGGCGTAGCGCGGGTCGCCGACCTGCGACCACTGGTCGTCGTCGTCGATCGGGGGCGGCGGCACGTCGAACGAGCGACGCCACTGCATGAACTGCTCCTCGCCGTACTTCTCGAGGGTCTCGGCCTTGTCGAGGCCCTGCAGTGCGCCGTAGTGGCGCTCGTTGAGGCGCCAGGAGCGCTTCACGTCGATCCAGAGCCGGTCGGCGCGCTCGAGCGCGATGTTCGCGGTGACGATGGCGCGCTTCAGCACCGACGTGTGCACCACGTCGGGCAGGACGCCCTGCTCGGCGAGCAGCTCGCCCGCGCGCTCGGACTCGCCCTTGCCGATGTCGGTCAGCCCGACGTCGACCCACCCCGTGAAGAGGTTCTTCTGGTTCCATTCGCTGTTGCCGTGCCGCAGCAGCACGAGCGTGTAGGGAGCTGGCATGCCCCCAGACTAGCGCCGCCCGGGCGCGGCGCCCGCGCTGGCAGACTGGGCCCATGCCGGTGGGCTCCATCACGCGCGGGACGACCAACGCGAACCGGCTGCGCCGGTTCGATCGCTGGATCGCCGCGCAGCCGGCGATCCGTCGCGCCGCCGATCCGCTGGTCGTCGACCTGGGCTACGGCGCGAGCGCGGTGACCCCGCTCGAACTGCATCACCGGCTGGCGGCGGTGCGACCCGACGTCGAGGTGCTCGGCCTCGAGATCGACCCGGCCCGGGTGCGGCGCGCGCGAGCGCAGCTGGCCGAGGTGCGGGCCGGCGCGACGGCGTTCGACCCGGAGGCATCCGTCTCGTTCGCCCTGGGCGGGTTCGAGGTGCCGGTGCCCGGCGGGCGGGCGCCCGCCGTGATCCGCGCCTGCAACGTGCTGCGCCAGTACGACGAGTCCGAGGTCGCCGAGGCGTGGGGCATGCTCGTCGGGCGGCTGGCGCCGGGCGGTGTGCTCGTGGAGGGCACCTGCGACGAGCTCGGGCGCATCGCCTCGTGGGTCGGCCTCGACGCCGACGGGCCCCGCACGTTCACGGTCGCGCTGCGCCTGGCCGGACTGGAGGCGCCGTCGGTCGTGGCGGAGCGACTGCCCAAGGCGCTGATCCATCGCAACGTGCCGGGCGAGCCCGTGCACCGGTTCCTCCGCGCGCTCGACCGCGCATGGACGGTGCATGCGCCGCTGTCGGTCTACGGCCCCTCGCAGCGCTGGATCCGCTCGGTGCGGACGCTCCGCGAGGAGGGCTGGCCGATCGAGGGCGGCGTGCGGCGCTGGCGGCTCGGCGAGGTCACGGTGGCCTGGTCGGCGGTCGCGCCGGCCTGAGCGGATGCCCCGGGCCGTGCCGGATGCGCGGGCGGCGTGCGACCCGCCGGTCGTTCAGAGCGGCGCGAGCGCGTCGCGGGCCGCCGCGATGTCGAGCCCCGTCGCCACGAGCACGTCGACCAGGTACGGCCGCAGGGCGTGCACGACGTTGCGCTCCGCGACGGCGCCGGAGTCCGGCACGATGCGCTCGGGGTCGAGGTGCTTGGCGATCTCGATGGCCGACTGTCGCGCGACGACGACATGCTCGACGTCGCCCATCGCGTCGGCGAGGATGCCCACCGCGGCCGCGGTGCGCGCGAAGAGCTCCGCGAGTCCGGGTCGGCGGGCACCGTCGCGTTCGGCGAACGCCGTGCGCCGGGCGACGACCCGCAGGTTCCGCGTGGCGAGTTCGAGCCCCGTGAGCATGGTGCGCTGCCGGTCGAGGTCGTAGCGGCTGCGCCGGCCGAACGGAGAGATGCGCGCGATCGCGACGCCCGAGTCGACGGCGGCGGTCCAGGCGTCGACCACGGGCTGCGTCGAGCGCGCCCGGGAGAGGGCCAGCTCCGCGGCATCGGCGTCGCCGTGCCGCAACGCGTCGGCGAACGCGCCGAGCACGGCGACGTGCTCGTGCACGAGCCGGCGGCCCTCGCGCGCGGCCGTGCGCCGCGGGTCGCGCGGGATGATCGCGGTCGCCACGAGCGCGAAGGCGCCGGCGACGAGCCCGTCGACGGTGCGCGTGAACGGCCCGCCCTCGGGCAGCGGCATCAGCATGACGAGCGTGCACTGCAGCGCCGCCGCCACGGCGAACGCCGCCGACGGCGAGACGAGCCGCGCGACCAGCAGCGTCACGGCGAGCGCGAGCGCGTACTGGGGGATGCCCTGCCCGGCGACGATGAGCAGCACCTCGGCGAGCGCGATGCCGAGCGTCATGCCGACGACCGTCTCGAGCACGCGGATCGGGCGCGCGTCGCGTACGAAGCCGAGGGACGAGATGACCACGAGCGCGGCGATCAGCGGGCGCTCGTGTCCGAGCACGAACGAGGCGAACGCATAGGACGCGACGGCGGTGACGGTCACCTGCAGGATCGCGGGGGCGGCGTCGACCATGCGCCGCACGTCGACGGTGCGGGCGATGCCGCGCAGGTTCACCGGTGGATGCCGAGCCTCGGCAGGCGCGGGACCTCGACGGCGGCACCGGCCCCGGACGGGACGACCGCGACCTGCGATGCGGCGACGTCGATGCCGTGCGACTCGACGATCACGGGCACGTCGTCGGGCACCGCGCGCTTGACGATCGCCAGTGCGATCGGACCGAGCTCGTGGTGGAGGGCGCTCGCGGTGATGGTGCCGACCGCGCGCCGCTCGGGCTCGCCCTCGGGCAGCTGCTTCATCGCGACGACCACCTCCCCGTGCTCGGGCAGCACCGTGTCGGAGCCGTCGAGGTGCAGCATCACCAGGCGTCGCGGCGGACGGCCGAGGTTGTGCACCTTCGCGACGGTCTCCTGCCCGCGGTAGCAGCCCTTCGACAGGTGCACCGCGGTGCGCAGCCAGTCGAGCTCGTGCGGGAGCGAGCGCTCGTCGACCTCGGTCGCGAACCGCGGCCGCCAGGCGGCGATGCGCAGCGCCTCGGCTGCGAGGGCACCGGCCATGCGCACGCGACCCGCGGTCGCGGCCGCGGCGAGCGCCGGAAGGGCCTCGCGCTCGACCAGCATCTCGCTCCAGGTCCACTCGGCGGCCGGATGCTGCGGGTCGGTCGCGTACTGGAACCCGCCCGCGACCACGTGCGACCAGGGGTCGCGCCACACCAGCGGCACGCCGGCGGGCGCGGCGACGGCCACGCCCTCGGGCAGCAGCGACGCCGGGTCGCCCGACGCGGCGGCGAGCACCGCGAGCTCGTCGGTCCGCACGGACACCTCGACCCGGAGCATGAAGCGCATGCGGTCGAGCCACGAGCCGAGCGCGTCGGCGTCGCCGCCCTCGGCGACGAGCCACGTCGACGTGCCGTCGTCGAGCACGTGCACGGCGTGCTCGACGTGGCCGGCGGCGTCGAGGAAGAGCGCCTCGGCGGCCTCGCCCGGCACGAGTCGGGCGAGCGACTGGCTGGCCATCGAGTCGAGCCAGCTCAGCCGGTCGGGCCCCTCGACCCGGACCACCCCGCGCACCGAGCAGTCGACGAGCGCGTCACCGCGCTCGAGGTCGCGCTGCTCGACGATGGGGTTGCCGTAGTGGGCGGCGACGCCCGCGTCGACGCCCTCGGCGGGCACGGCGCCCGGGACGGACAGGAGCGGCGAGTCGACCATCAGCCCACCTTCGCCAGTCGAGCCGACGCGTGGGTGCGCAGGTCCTGGCCGAGTGCCGCGACATCCCACGCCCAGAGCAGGTGGCCCTCGACGAGGCCGTAGAGCCGGGTGGCGGCGGCGTAGGGCTTCGCGCCCTCGGCCCGCACGACCGCGTCGGTCGCGAGGTCGATGCGCGGCCCCGCCACCTGACCGAGGTAGAGCTCGCCGACGCCGTCGGGATGCACGAGCTGCACCTGCAGGTCGAAGCCGTCGGCGTCGTTGCGGAGCGACTCCACGGCCTCGGCGTCGCCGTAGGCGGTCGCGCCGGCGGCCGGCAGCATGCCGGGCCCCGGGTCGCCGTCGCCGAGGGGCCGGGCGAGCCGCCAGTAGCCGACCTCCGAGGGCAGTTCGCGCGCGGTGCCGTCGGGCGCGTCGAGGAGCCAGGCGACCGAGGAGTACTGGAGCACGGCTCCGCCGTCGTGGGCGAACTGCACGCGCTGGCCGAACTCGTGCGTGACCGAGTCCTCGCCGATGCGGTAGTCGATGACCCCGGTGCCCTCCCAGGTGCCGATCAGCCAGGAGAGCGGGACGAGTTCCGCCGGGAGGTCGACGGGGATCTCGAGCATCGTGCTAGCGCTGGCCCTTGAAGAGCTTGTAGACGACCACGCCGCTGATCCACGCGATCGTGACGCTCGCGAGTCCGAGCAGGCCGAGGTAGACGAGTTCGAGGGCGACGAGGGAGGACTCCATGGCCCGAGTCTAGCCGTTCAGCGCCTGCGCGAGGACCTGCGCGACGGCGGCGACGCCGATGATCACGACCGCCCCGCCGAGGCTGTCCCGCACCCGTGCGAGGTAGCCGGCCGGCGTGCGCGTCGCCAGCTGCAGCGCGAACGCCAGCACGATGCATCCGCCGAGACTCACCGACAGCCAGGCCACCGGGCGGTCGGGTGCGACCAGCACCACGAGGGCGGATGCCGCCAGCGCGGCCGCCCAGACCGGCACGACGCTCGCCCACCACAGCCGGTTCCCGGCGCGCTCGTCCATGCTTCCCCTCCCGGCCGGCGTCCGTCGGCCCCTCCCGGGCACGATAGTATGGCCAGACCTTACTCCAGGAGGGTCTGCGTGGCGCAGCTGTTGATCTTGACGTCGGCCGCCGACAACGACGTGCTCCCCGCCCTCGCCCTCCTCACGCACCGCACCCGGGTCATCCCGGCGTCGCCGGACCAGCTCGTGCGGGCGCCGGACTCGGACCTCGTCTTCGTCGACGCGCGGTCGAACCTCGCCGGGGCGAAGGCGCTCTGCCAGATCCTGCGCACCACCGGTCTCTCGGTGCCGCTCATCCTGGTCGTCACCGAGGGCGGCCTGACGGCGGTGAGCCCGGAGTGGGGCGTCGACGACGTGATCCTCGAGTCGGCGGGCCCGGCGGAGGTCGATGCCCGCATCCGCCTGACCATCGGCCGCACCGCGGCGGCGCCGGCCTCCGAGCGCATCCAGACGTCGGGCGTGATCATCGACGAGGCCAGCTACTCGGCGAAGGTCCACGGCAAGCCGCTCGACCTCACGTACAAGGAGTTCGAGCTGCTGCGCTTCCTCGCCGCGCACCCGTCGCGCGTGTTCACCCGCGAGCAGCTGCTCAGCGAGGTGTGGGGCTACGACTACTTCGGCGGCACCCGCACGGTCGACGTGCACGTGCGGCGCCTGCGCGCGAAGCTCGGCGACCTCGAGGGCCTGATCGGCACGGTGCGCAACGTGGGCTACCGATTCAACGTCCACGAGGACGACGAGCGCGACATGGCCGTCGGCAGCCGCTGACCGCGCTTCCGGTCGCGATCCGCGAGCCGTAACCGCGCGTTCACGCGGGGCATGTCGATCCCCTCCGCCCCGGTGGCATGATGAGGGGATGAACGCCGACTCCACCCTCACCGAGAGCGAAGAGCGGACCAGCAGCGACTTCGACGACGACTTCGAGCCGCTCGACGTCGCGGGAGCGCCGGAACTGCCGGCCGAACGGTACCTGGACCGCGAGCTCAGCTGGCTGGCGTTCAACCAGCGCGTGCTGGAGCTCGCCGAGGACCCCGCGGTCCCGGTGCTGGAACGCGCGAACTTCCTCGCGATCTTCGCGTCGAACCTGGACGAGTTCTTCATGGTGCGCGTCGCGGGGCTGAAGCGCCGCATCAACACCGGACTGGCCGTGCCGACCAACGTCGGACGGGCCCCGGCCGACGTGCTGAGCGACATCTCGAAGGCGGCGCACGAACTGCAGGAGCGCCACGCCCGCGCCTACCAGGACCTCGTGCGGCCGGCCCTCGCAGAGGCCGGCGTGCGGATCGTCGCCTGGGAGGACCTCGACGCGCCCGAGCAGGACCGCCTGCACGAGTACTTCGGCGCGCAGATCTTCCCGGTGCTCATGCCGCTCGCGGTCGACCCGGCGCATCCGTTCCCCTACATCTCGGGGCTCTCGCTGAACCTGTCGGTGCGGGTGCGCAACAGCCGCACCGGCAAGCAGGAGTTCGCGCGCGTGAAGGTGCCGCAGATGCTCCCCCGGTTCATCCGGGTCAGCGACGCCGAGAACGTCGAGGACGCGCGGTACGTCACCCTCGAGTCGCTCATCGCGAACCACCTCTCCGACCTGTTCCCGGGCATGGACGTGCTCGACCACCACGTCTTCCGCGTCACCCGCAACGAGGACGTGGAGATCGAGGAGGACGAGACCGAGAACCTCATCAAGGCACTCGAGAAGGAGCTCCTCCGCCGCCGGTTCGGGCCGCCCATCCGGCTCGAGATCACCGACGACATGGACGACGTCACGCTCGGCCTCCTCGTGCGCGAGCTCGACGTGACCGAGCAGGAGGTGTACCGCCTGCCCGCGCCGCTCGACCTCGGCGGGCTCTTCGACATCGCGAGGATCGACCGGCCCGACCTGCACTACCCGCCGCACGTGCCGACCACGGCGCTGCAGCTGCGCCCGTCGGAGACGAACTTGCAGGCGGACGTGTTCGCCGCCATCGACCGCCGGGACGTGCTCGTGCACCACCCGTACGAGTCGTTCGCGACGAGCGTGCAGGCGTTCCTCGAGCAGGCGGCGCACGACCCCGACGTGCTGGCCATCAAGCAGACGCTGTACCGCACCTCCGGCGACAGCCCCATCATCGAGGCGCTGATCGACGCCGCCGAGGCGGGCAAGCAGGTGCTCGCGCTCGTCGAGATCAAGGCCCGCTTCGACGAGGCCGCGAACATCACCTGGGCGCGCAAGCTCGAGAAGGCCGGCGTGCACGTCGTGTACGGGCTCGTCGGACTGAAGACCCACTGCAAGCTCGCGCTCGTGATCCGCCAGGAGAAGGGCGAGCTGCGCCACTACAGCCACATCGGCACGGGCAACTACAACCCGAAGACCAGCCGCCTGTACGAGGACATGGGCCTGTTCACGGCCGACGGCCAGGTCGGCAAGGACCTGACCCGCCTGTTCAACGAGCTGTCGGGCTACGCGATCGAGAAGAAGTTCAAGCGGCTGCTGGTCGCCCCGCTGCACCTGCGGAAGGGCCTGCTGAAGCGCATCTCGCAGGAGGCGCGCAACGCCGAGGCCGGCAAGCCCAGCGGCATCCGGATCAAGGTGAACTCGATGGTCGACGAGGCCATCATCGATGCGCTCTACCGCGCGTCGAACGCGGGCGTGCCGGTGGAGGTGTGGGTGCGGGGCATCTGCAGCCTGAAGCCGGGCGTGCCGGGCATGAGCGAGCACATCAGGGTGCGGTCGATCCTCGGCCGCTACCTGGAGCACTCGCGCATCTTCGCCTTCCACAACGACGGCGAGCCCGAGGTCTACATCGGCAGCGCCGACATGATGCACCGCAACCTCGACCGCCGCGTCGAGGCGCTCGTGCGCCTCACCGACCGCGGGCACATCGCCGAGGTCGGCGCGAACTTCGACCGGGCCATGCACGACGGCACCTCCTCCTGGTGGCTCGGCGGCGACGGGGTCTGGACGCGGCACGCGACCGACGAGGACGGCCGCCCGCTCGACGACCTGCAGAACGCGCTCATGCAGCAGATCGGACAGCGCACGCGCACGGGAACGCGCCGGTGAGCGCGGCCGCCGTCTACGCGGCCGGCGCCGTCTGCTGGCGATGGATCGACGGGAGGCTGCACGTCCTCGTCATCCACCGCACGCAGTACGGCGACGTCACCATCCCGAAGGGGAAGGTCGACCCCGGCGAGAGCCTGCCCGAGACCGCCGTGCGCGAGATCAAGGAGGAGACGGGCCTGTCGATCGCACTCGGCGTGCCGCTGGGCGAGAACCGGTACGCGATGCCGAACGGACGCGACAAGGTCGTGCACTACTGGGCGGCGGAGGTCTCCGACGAGGCCGTGCGCACCTCGACCTTCGTGCCCAACGGCGAGGTCGCCGCGCTCGAGTGGGTCACGCTGAAGCGCGCACGCGGCTACCTGAGCTACCAGCCCGACGTCGACCTCCTCGACCGCTTCGCCGCGCTGGTCGAGGACGGCGTGACGAGCACGGTGCCGCTGATCGTGCTGCGGCACGCCAAGGCGCGATCGCGCAACGGCTGGGGGAAGAAGCCCGACGCCAAGCGCCCGCTCGTGGAGCGCGGCGTGCAGCAGGCCGCCGCGCTGGTCGGCACGCTCGAGGCGTGGGGACCGAAGCGGATCGTGTCGAGCCCGGCGACCCGCTGCGTGACGACGGTGGCCCCGCTCGCGGCGGCGGCCGGCATCGACATCAAGCGCACGGACGACCTCAGCCAGGACGCCTGGGAGTCGGGCACGGCCGACGTGCGCCGGATCATCGGCAAGCGCGTGCGGGCGCGCAAGCCCGCGGTCATCTGCAGCCACCGCCCGGTGCTGCCGCAGATCATGCGGGAGATCGCACTCGCCACCGGCACGCCGATCGGCACCTACGCCGACGATGCGGCCGAGATGGATGCGGGCGGGTTCAGCGTCGTGCACCTGTCGGCGGCGAACCCGGCGTCGGGCATCGTGGCGGTGGAGACGCACCCCGCCCGGCGCTGAGCGGGCCACCCCGTCTGGTTCCCGGTCGTTCACCTCCCGTTCACCGACGGGGAGGCGACGCGTCACTCGTGCTGCGTACCGTCGCTCGCGGGTCGGGGATCTCCGGCCCGCAACCTGCATCCGAACCCGGAAGGGAATCACCCGTGAATCTCAAGCGTTTCGGCGCCCCCGCCGCAATCGCCGCCGCAGCAGTGCTCGCGCTCAGCTCGTGCGCAGCCAACGAGGGATCGGCCTCCACCGACTCCGACTCCGGCCTCTCCGGCACCCTCGTGGGCGCCGGCGCCTCCTCCCAGGGTTCGGCCCAGGAGGCATGGATCGCCGCCTTCCAGACCGCCAACCCCGAGGTCACGGTCAACTACGACCCGTCGGGCTCCGGCGCCGGACGCGAGACCTTCCAGGAGGGCGCCAGCGACTTCGCCGGCTCCGACCGCGCGTTCAACGACGAGGAGGTCGCGGAGGGCAACTTCCAGGCCTGCGCGCCCGACACCGGCATCGTCGAGCTGCCGCTGTACATCTCCCCGATCGCCGTGATCTTCAACCTCGAGGGCGTGGACTCGCTGAACCTCGACGCCGACACCGTCGCGGGCATCTTCGCGGGCGAGATCACCAACTGGAACGACGACGCGATCGCCTCGCAGAACGACGGCGTCGAGCTGCCCGACCAGGCGATCACCGCCGTGCACCGTTCGGACGACTCGGGCACCACCGAGAACTTCACCGACTACCTCGGCGTGGCTGCGCCCGACGTGTGGACCTACGAGGCCGACGGCGTGTGGCCGTTCGAGGGCGGCGAGGCCGCCCAGGGCACCTCGGGCGTCGTCGACGCGGTGACCAACGGCACCGGCACCATCGGCTACGCGGACGCCTCGCGCGCCGGCGACCTCGGCACCGTCGCGGTCAAGGTCGGCGACGAGTACGTGCCGTACTCGCCCGAGGCCGCTGCGGCCGTCGTGGACGCCTCGCCGCTCGTCGAGGGCCGTGGCGAGCACGACCTCGCGATCGAGCTGCAGCGCGACACCGCCGCGTCGGGCGCCTACCCGATCGTGCTCGTCAGCTACCTGGTGGCCTGCGAGCAGTACGCCGACTCGGCCAACGTCGAGCTCGTGAAGGCGTACCTGGGCTACATCGCCAGCCCCGAGGGCCAGGACGAGGCGGCGGCGAGCGCCGGTTCCGCCCCGATCTCGGAGACCCTGCGCGAGCAGGTCGTGGCTGCGATCGACTCCATCCAGTAATTAGGCTGATGCCCGACCCCGTGAGAGGCGAATCGCACGGGGTCGGGCACCGCCGTTCCGGCGCGTCCCCCGTACCATCGACCACGAGGATCCCCACCAGATGACCACCCAGGCCCCGCCCATCAGGGCCAAGCAACGAGCCGGCGACCGCGTCTTCTCGGGATCTGCCGTCTTCGCCGGTGCGATGATCCTGGTCACGCTCGGCGCCGTCGCGATCTTCCTGATCGTCCAGTCCGTGCCGGCGCTGTTCGCCACCTCCGACGACGCGTCGATCCTCACCACCAACTTCTGGGACTACGTCTGGCCGCTGCTGTTCGGCACGGTCTGGGCGGCGGCCCTCGCGCTGCTGCTGGCGATGCCGCTGTCGATCGGCATCGCGCTGTTCATCTCGCACTACGCGCCCCGCCGCCTCGCGTCGGCGCTCGGCTACATCGTCGACCTGCTCGCCGCGGTGCCCTCGGTCGTCTTCGGCCTCTGGGGCATCGGCGTCCTCGCGCCGGCCGTGCAGCCGCTCTACACCTGGCTCGTGGACAACATGGGCTGGTTCCCGCTCTTCAACGGGCCCGTCTCGGGCACCGGCCGCACGATCCTCACGGCCGCCGTGGTGCTCGCGGTCATGGTGCTGCCGATCATGACCGCGATCAACCGCGAGGTCTTCCTGCAGACGCCGAAGCTGCACGAGGAGGCCGCGCTCGCGCTCGGCGCGACGCGCTGGGAGATGATCCGCACCGCGGTCCTCCCCTTCGGCGCCCCGGGCATGCTGTCGGCGGGCGTCCTCGGCCTCGGCCGCGCGCTCGGCGAGACCATGGCCGTCGCCATGGTGCTCTCCGCCACCGGCGCGATCACCTTCCAGCTGCTCACCTCGGTGAACCCGTCGACCATCGCGGCCAACATCGCGCTGAGCTTCCCCGAGGCGTACGGCATCAACATCAACGTGCTGATCGCGACGGGCCTGATCCTGTTCATCGTCACCTTCGGCGTCAACGCCTTCGCCCGCTGGATGGTCAGCCGGCGCAAGGAATTCTCGGGAGCGAACTGATGGCCACCACGACCACCCGTCCCGACCGGGCGAGGACCTCCGTCGCCAACTCGCTCGCCGCGGCGAAGCTGCCGACCTACGCGCTCTGGATCGTCTTCGGCGTCGCCTTCGCGGTCGTCGGGGCCGTGCTCGGGCTCATCGCCATCGCGTCGGAGACCGAGTTCAACTACGCGGCCTGGCTCATCGTCGGCGGCGTCCTCTACGCCCTGAGCGTGTGGCTGTTCTCCTCGCTGGTCGAGGGTCGCCGCCGCGGCATGGACCGCTTCGTCACCGCGCTCGTGATCGGCGCGTTCGTGATCGCGATGATCCCGCTGATCTCCGTCACGGTCACGGTGGTGACCCTCGGCGCCAACCGCTTCGACATCGAGTTCTTCTCGTACTCCATGCGCAACATCACGGGCGAGGGCGGCGGCGCGCTGCACGCGATCGTCGGCACGCTCGAGATGACCGGCATGGCCGCGCTCATCTCGATCCCGATCGGCCTGATGACCTCGATCTACCTGGTCGAGTACGGTCGCGGCGCCGTCGCGCGGGGCATCACCTTCCTCGTCGACGTCATGACGGGCATCCCGTCGATCGTCGCCGGCCTGTTCGCCTACTCGCTGTTCTCGCTCTTCCTCGGGCCGGGCACGCGCACCGGCTTCGCGGGCGCGATCGCGCTCGCGGTGCTGATGATCCCCGTGGTCGTGCGCTCGAGCGAGGAGATGCTGCGGCTCGTGCCGAACGAGCTGCGCGAGGCGTCGTACGCCCTCGGCGTCCCGAAGTGGCTCACGATCGTGAAGGTCGTGCTCCCCACCTCGATCGCCGGCATCACGACGGGCATCATGCTCTCGATCGCCCGCGTCATCGGCGAGACCGCGCCGCTGCTCATCGCCGCCGGCTTCACCGCCAGCATGAACTACAACCTCTTCGAGGGCCGCATGAGCTCGCTGCCCGTGTTCGTCTACACGCAGTACGCGAACCAGGGCAACCCGCCCGAGGCGTACCTCGACCGCGCCTGGGCGGGCGCGCTCACGCTCATCATCATCGTGATGGCCCTCAACCTCGTCGCCCGCCTCGTCGCCCGCTACTTCGCCCCGAAGACCGGCCGCTGAGCCGCCAGCAAAGGAAACACGTGTCCAAGCGCATCGAAGTCAACGACCTCAACGTCTACTACGGCAAGTTCCTCGCCGTGGAGGGCGTGAGCCTCGAGATCGAGCCCCGTACCGTCACCGCGTTCATCGGCCCGTCGGGCTGCGGCAAGACCACCTTCCTCCGCACGCTCAACCGCATGCACGAGGTCACCCCCGGCGCATCCGTCTCGGGCGAGGTGCTCATCGACGGCAACAACCTGTACGGCACGGGCGTCGACCCGGTGCTCGTGCGCCGCCAGGTGGGCATGGTCTTCCAGCGACCGAACCCGTTCCCCACGATGTCGATCAAGGAGAACGTGCTGGCGGGCGTGAAGCTCAACAACCGCCGCATCTCCAAGTCGGACTCGGACGACCTCGTCGAGACGTCGCTGCGCGGCGCGAACCTCTGGAACGAGGTCAAGGACCGCCTCGACCGCCCGGGCTCCGGCCTGTCGGGCGGTCAGCAGCAGCGCCTCTGCATCGCGCGCACGATCGCCGTGTCGCCCGAGGTCATCCTCATGGACGAGCCGTGCTCGGCCCTCGACCCGATCTCGACGCTCGCGATCGAGGACCTCATCGAGGAGCTGAAGCAGGAGTACACGATCGTGATCGTGACCCACAACATGCAGCAGGCCTCGCGGGTGTCCGACCGCACCGCGTTCTTCAACATCGCCGGCACCGGCAAGCCCGGCAAGCTCATCGAGTACGACGACACCACGACCATCTTCTCCAACCCGTCGCAGAAGTCCACCGAGGACTACGTGTCGGGCCGCTTCGGGTAGGGCGCACCTGCACGATCGGATGTCCCGGGGGCGCGTTCCCCCGGGGCATCCGTCGTCTGGCGCCGTGGCCGCATCCCGCCCCGGTGCAGAAAAGCATGCACATTTCTCCGCCTCGGTCCCTGTGCGGCGGCCGCCCCCGCTGCTAGCGTGGGGCGCACCACGGTGCAGGATCACCCGTTCGGCACCGCCCCGCGATCGCACACCAGCGGTGCGCACCCTGGACGCGCGGCGCACTCGCGCCGCCCCACGACGGCCGCCCGCACGGCGAGACGACTCCCTGCGGCTCCCGCCCTCACCCGCACCCGCACCCCGGGCGACGGCATCCGACGCTGCCGCGCGCCCGCGACCCGAAGGAGTCGACGATGACCACGGAGCCCCTCCCCCCCGGCACCCCCACCCGCACCCCGATCACGCTCACCGATGCGGAGATCTTCGCCGCGCACGACGGCGGCAAGCTCGAGATCGCCCTCGCATCTCCCCTGGAGACCAAACGCGACCTCTCGATCGCCTACACGCCGGGCGTCGCGCAGGTGAGCCGCACCATCCGCGACGCCCCCGATGCAGCCCGCCAGTACACCTGGGCGAGCCGGCTCGTCGCCGTCGTGAGCGACGGCACGGCCGTGCTCGGCCTCGGCGACATCGGCGCCTCGGCGTCGCTGCCGGTGATGGAGGGCAAGTCGGCGCTGTTCCGTCGGTTCGGCGGGCTGAACTCCATTCCGCTCGTGCTCGAGACCACCGACGTCGACGAGATCGTCGAGACGCTCGTGCGGCTGCGCTCGAGCTTCGGCGCGGTGAACCTCGAGGACGTCGCGGCGCCGCGCTGCTTCGAGCTCGAGGCGAAGCTGATCGAGGCGCTCGAGATGCCGGTCATGCACGACGACCAGCACGGCACGGCGGTCGTCGCGCTGGCGGCACTGCTGAACGCCGCCCGCGTCGTCGACCGCGACCTGCGCTCGCTGCGGGTGGTGATCTCGGGCGCGGGCGCCGCGGGCATCGCGGTGGCGGAGATCCTGCTGCGGTCGGGCGTCGACGACGTGGTGCTGCTCGACTCGCGCGGCATCCTGTCGGGTGCACGGGAGGACCTGGGCGGCGTCAAGGCCGAGTACGCGGCGCGCACCAACCCGCGCGGCGTCTCCGGCGGCATCGACGAGGCGCTCGAGGGCGCGGACGTGTTCATCGGCGTCTCTTCGGGCACCGTGCCCGAGGAGACGATCGCCCGCATGTCCCGTGACGCGATCGTGTTCGCCCTGTCGAACCCCGACCCCGAGGTGCACCCCGACGTGGCCGCACGGCACGCCCGCGTGGTCGCGACGGGACGCAGCGACTTCCCGAACCAGATCAACAACGTGCTGGCCTTCCCGGGCATCTTCCGCGGCGCGCTCGATGCGGGTGCGCGCCGCATCACGACGGAGATGAAGCTCGCCGCCGCGCGCGCGATCGCGGGCATCGTGGGCGACGACCTGGCCGCCGACCGCATCGTGCCGAGTCCGCTGGACGACCGGGTCGCACCCGCCGTCGCCGAGGCCGTGATGGCCGCAGTCGAGCTGGAGCGCGCGACGGCGGAGCTCAGTCCCGAGGACTGAGCAGGTAGGCGTTGAACGCCGCCGTGCGCGGGTCGACGGGCAGCTCGCGCCCGTCGATCGCGCGCACGGGCGCGGCCATGCGCACGCTGGAGACCAGCCACGCGGCATCCGCCGTCTCGAGCTCGGCGACGGGGATGTCGCGCACCTCGGTGGTCTCGCCGGTGGCCGCGAGGTGCTCGAACAGCGAGACCTGGGTCGTGCCGCGCAGGATCGCGCCGCTCGGCGCCGGCGTCGAGAACACGTCGCCGTGCCGCAGGATGACCGACGAGGTCGGACCCTCCATCACGTACCCGTCGCTCGTGACGAACAGCGCGTCGTCGGCGCCGCGTCGGTGCGCCTCGCGGATGGCCGCCATGTTCACCGCGTACGAGAGCGTCTTGGCGCCGAGCAGCAGCCACGGGGCGCGGTCGGGCGTGCCGAGGTCGAAGCCGCGGTCGAGCGTGACGACCCGCAGCCCCTCGGTGCGGGCGCGGGTCTGGTCGGCGGCGGGGAAGGCGTGCAGCCACGCGGTGGGCGCGGGGCCGTGCTCGACGCCGCGGCTCAGCACGAGCTTCAGCGCGTACTCCCCCGTCGACGGCAGTGCGGCCACCGCGCGGGCGGCGGCGGCCTCCCACTGGCCCACGTGCGGTTCGGGCAGGTCGCAGATGCGCGCCGAGTTGCGGAGCCTCGCGAGGTGCGGATGCAGCTCCTGCGCGTGCCCGTCGACGACGGCGAGGGTCTCGAAGATGCCGTCGCCGCGCTGCGTGCTGAGCTCGCCGACGCGCAGCGCTGGCTCGGCCTGGTCGACCTCGACGAAGGTCGCCCGGAGCGTCTCGTCGTCGACCACCGCGTCGTGCGGCAGCGGGGTGATCAGCAGCGTGAAGGTCTCGGGCACAGCTCGATGCTAGACCGTGCCCGGACATGCTGGCGGCCGGCCGCAGAACGCCTCTCGGCGCGAGGCCGCTCGTAGCGGCGAGAATTGGAGCCCGGGGTTACTGCGACCGGCCACGACCAGTGTAAACAGACGGAGCGGGTCGTTTCATTCCCGTTCGCCGGGCGCGATATCGTCGCCGCCCGGGCGCGTCCGCGAGTCCCGCTCAACTCCGCGGCCGGTCGCGGCGGCGGGGGCATGGGCGGGGCGAGGCAGGGGCAGGGGCGGTCAGTCCAGCCGCTCGCGCCGCCACAGGCGTGCGCACGCCGACAGCTCGGCCGCGAGCTGGCTGAGCCGCAGTGCGCGCGTGGTGAGCGCGCCGCCCCGCTCGGAGTCGGCGAGGTCGGCGGTGTCGGCGAGGCCCGCGGCGCCGAGCGCCGTGATGCGGCAGAACGACGCCGCGCGCTCGAGCGCGATCGCGAAGTCGCCGGTGAACGCCCCGCGCAGGATCTGGTCGGCGAGCGCGAGCACCTCGTCGGGGCCGGTCGGCGAGGCCGCGCCGGCGACGACGCGGTCGCCGGTCGTGGCGAGTTGCGCCCCCTGCTCGTAGACGACGCCCATGCCCACCGGGTCCTGCCGGATCAGGGCGCGCAGCAGGTAGATGCGCCAGAGCGCGCCCGGCAGGCTGCGGGCGCCGGCGCGCGACCAGAGCTCGGCGACGGTGTCGATGCCGTGCTCGTCGGTGAACGACACGAGGCGCTCGACGACCTCGGGGTCGGGGTCCTCGCGCACCCGCGCGAGCAGCGCCGTCGCACTGTCGTGGGCGGCGCGGTTCAGCTGCGCCGGGTCGGCGGCGCCCTCGTATCCCTCGAACGCCCCGGAGGGCATCCGCACCGGTCGATGGAAGTCGGCTGCGCTCATACCCCGGCCACGATACCCCGGTAGATTGGGTGCCCGGGCCTGTAGCTCAGTTGGCAGAGCAGTGGACTTTTAATCCATGGGTCGTGGGTTCGAGCCCCACCGGGCCCACCGTCACCCGGCCGAGGCCGCCTCCAGCCGCACGAGCACCGACTTCGAGGTCGGCGTGTTGCTCACGTCGGCCACCGCGTCGAGCGGCACGAGCACGTTCGTCTCCGGGTAGTAGGCCGCCGCGTTGCCGCGCGGGGTGGAGTACGACACGATGCGGAACCGCGGGGCACGGCGCTCGATGCGGTCGGGAGCGACCGAGACGAGGTCGACCATGTCGCCGTCGGTGAAGCCCGCGGCGGCGATGTCGTCGGGGTGCAGGAGCACGACGCGGCGCCCGTGGTGGATGCCGCGGTAGCGGTCGTCCTTTCCGTAGATCGTGGTGTTGTACTGGTCGTGCGACCGGAGCGTCTGCAGCAGGAGGCATCCGCTCGGGATCTCGGGGTACTCGAGCGGGTTCGCGGTGAACCTGGCCTTGCCGGTCGCGGTCGCGAAGCTCCGGTCGTCGCGGGGGGCGTTCGGCAGGCGCAGGCTCTCGCCGCCGGCGATCGCCTCCTCGAGGCCCTCGAAGCCCGGCACGACGGCGGAGATCGCCGCGCGGATCCGCGAGTAGTCGCCCCGCCACGCGGCCCAGTCGACGACGGGCGCGCCGCCGGGTGCGAGCGGCGGATGCTCCGCGGCGAACACCTCCTCGGCGATGCGCGTCACGATCGCGACCTCCGAGCGCAGGTCGTCGCTCGCGGGCCGGAGCCGGCCGCGCGAGGCGTGCACCATGCCCATGGAGTCCTCGACGGTCACGCGCTGGTCGCCGGTGGCCTGCGCGTCGCGCTCGGTGCGGCCGAGGGCCGGCAGGACGAGGGCCCGGCGGCCGGTCACCAGGTGCGAGCGGTTCAGCTTGGTCGACACCTGCACGGTCAGCTCGAGCCGGGCCAGGGCCCGCTCGGTGACCGCGGTGTCGGGCGTCGCACGCACGAAGTTGCCGCCCATGCCCATGAAGACCCGGGCCTTCCCGTCGCGCATCGCCCGGATCGCGTCGACCGTGTCGACCCCGTGGGCGCGCGGCGAGGTGAACGAGAACTCGCGGTCGATCGCGTCGTGGAACCACTCGGGCATGCGCTCGAAGATGCCCATGGTGCGATCGCCCTGCACGTTGGAGTGCCCGCGGACGGGGCAGACGCCCGCGCCGGGCCGGCCCACGTTGCCCTGCAGGAGCAGCACGTCCACCACGTCGCGGAGCGTCGCGACGGCGTGCTTGTGCTGGGTGAGGCCCATGGCCCAGCAGACGATGGTCGAGGGGGCGTCCGCCAGCATCGCCCCGACCTCGCGGATCTCGGATTCGCCCAGTCCGGTCGCGGTCTCGACCTCGGCCCAGTCGAGTGCCCGCGCGGCCGCCGCGTAGTCGTCGAAGCCGCTGGTGTGCTCGGCGACGAACGCCTCGTCGAGCACGTCGCCGCGTGCATCGTGCAGGTCGAGCAGCACCCGGCCGAGCGCCTGGAAGAGCGCCTGGTCGCCGCCGAGGCGCACCTGCAGGAAGCGGTCGGCGAGCTTCGTGCCTCCGCCGACGAGGCCGCGGGCCGACTGCGGGTCGTCGAAGCGGAGCAGCCCGGCCTCGGGCAGCGGGTTGACCGCGACGATCGTCGCGCCGTTGCGCTTCGCCTTCTCGAGCGCGCTCAGCATGCGCGGGTGGTTGGTGCCGGGGTTCTGCCCCGCGACGATGATGAGCGACGCGCGATGGAGGTCCTCGAGGCTCACGGTGCCCTTGCCGATGCCGAGGGTCTCGGTGAGCGCGGACCCGCTCGACTCGTGGCACATGTTCGAGCAGTCGGGGAGGTTGTTGGTGCCGATGCCGCGCACGAGCAACTGGTAGGCGAAGGCGGCCTCGTTCGACGTGCGCCCCGACGTGTAGAAGATCGCCTGGTCGGGATGCTCCATGGCGCGCAACTCGTCGCCGATCATGCGGAACGCGTCGTCCCACGCGATCGGGGCGTAGTGGGTGGCCCCCTCCTCGAGCACCATCGGCTCGGTGAGGCGCCCCTGCTGGCCCAGCCAGTAGTCGTCGTGCCCGCGCAGGTCGTCGATCGAGTGCGCGGCGAAGAAGTCGCGTCCCACGCGGCGGCGGGTGGCCTCCTCGGCGACGGCCTTCGCGCCGTTCTCGCAGAACTCGGCGGCGTGCCGGTGCTCGCCCTCCGGCCAGGCGCAGCCCATGCAGTCGAAGCCGTCCTTCTGGTTGACCCGCAGCAGGGTCTGCGCCGTGCGCACGACGCCCATCTGGTCAACCGATGCCTGCATGGCGTGCACGATCCCGGGGATGCCGACGGCACGGGTCTCGGGGGCCGAGACCCGCAGTTCCGCCTCGTCGATGTCGGATTCCGGGGCTTTCCGCACCATGCACATGCTCCTTCGCCGGGTCGTGACGCGGTCACTCTACGCCAGGACGCGCCGGGCGAGCCCGCACGCGATTTCCGCAACGCGTGCACACGGTGGAAGCTTGAGGCATGTCACGGATGACCATGCGGCGCCGCATCGAGCGGCTGCGGGTCGGCGCGGGCGACGCCGTCACGACGAGCCGCAGGGAGGACCGCATCGCGGTCGAGGAGCCGCTCGAGATCCGCGTGGGCGGCGCGCAGTTCGCCGTGACCATGCGCACGCCCGGCGACGACTTCGACCTGGTCGCGGGCTTCCTCCTCTCCGAGGGGGTGCTGGGCATCGGCGCGCCGGCCGCGATGCGGGTCTGCGCGGGTCCCGCGGCCGACGGCGAGCCGGGCGCCGAGAACGACTACAACGTGATCGACGCGACGCTCGGGCCGGATGCCTCGACCGAGGCCCTCGCCGACACCCGGCGCGTGCTCGCGACGAGCGCGTGCGGCCTCTGCGGCATCCCCTCGCTCGACGCCGTGACGAAGGCGTCCCGCTTCGACGTCGCCGACGACCCGATGCGCATCGACCTGCCCGTGCTGCTCTCGCTGCCCGATCGCCTCCGCGAGCACCAGCGCCTGTTCGACGACACGGGCGGCGTGCACGCCGCCGGCCTGTTCACGGCCGACGGCGACCTGCTCTGCCTGCGCGAGGACGTGGGCCGGCACAACGCCGTCGACAAGGTCGTCGGCTGGGCGATCCGCGAGGGACGGCTGCCCCTGTCGGGCACCGTGCTGCAGGTCTCGGGCCGGGCCTCGTTCGAGCTCGTGCAGAAGGCGAGGCTCGCGGGCATCCCGATGCTGTCGGCGGTGAGCGCGCCGTCGACGGCGGCGGTGGCGCAGGCGGATGCCGCGGGGCTGACGCTCGCCGGCTTCAGCCGCGGCACCGGGATCAACCTCTACACGCGCGGCGACCGGGTGGCGCGATGAACTGGACGCTCGTGCTCGACCTGCTGCTGATCGCGGCGCTCGCCGGCGCGTTCGTGCGGGGCTGGCGGAGCGGGCTGCTGCACACCGCGGGCGGACTCGCGGGCATCGTGGCAGGCGGCGTGGCCGCCTACTTCCTGCTGCCCGTGCTGATGACCTGGATCCCCTGGCCCGGGTGGCGCATCGCGGGCGCGTTCGCGGCCGCGCTGCTGCTGCTCGTGGCCGGGGCGTCGATCGGCGGCGCGATCGGTCGCATGCTGCGCAGCGGGGCGGAGACGGTGAAGCTCGCCCCGGTCGACCGTCTGCTCGGCGGCGCCGCGACGACGGTGGTCGCCGCACTCGTGATCGCCATGCTGGGCGGCGGCATCGCCGCGATGGGCGTGCCGTGGCTCTCGCCCGTCGTCGCGGGGTCGGCGATCGTGCGCGGCATCGACCGCCTGACGCCGGAGCCGGCGCGCGCGGTCATCGCGCAGGTGCGGCAGGCCGCGTTCGACGACGCGATCCCGTGGCTCTTCGACGCGCTCGGCCAGCCGACCGAGGCGCCGGAGATCCCCGAGGTCGACACCGCCGGCCCGGAGCTGCAGCAGGCCGCGCAGTCGGTGGTGCGCATCTCGGGCGCGGCGTTCCAGTGCGGCATCTCGGTGACGGGGAGCGGGTTCGTCGTCGCATCCGACCGCGTGGTGACCAATGCGCACGTCGTCGCCGGCATCGACGAGCCGGTCGTCGAGGCGCCCGGCCGCACGCCCGTGCCGGGCCGGGTCGTGTACTACGACGAGGAGGCCGACCTCGCGGTGATCGCCACGTCGGGGCTCGACGCCGCGCCGCTCGAGCTCGGCGACACGCTGGCCTCGGGCGCCGAGGCGGTCGTCGCGGGCTACCCGTACGGCGGGCCGCTCGAGGTGACGCCCGCCCAGGTGCTGTCGGCGGGGCCCCTGGTGTTCAACGGCACCCTCGCCGACCGGCCGCGCGATGCGTACACGCTGGCCGCGGCCGTCTACCAGGGCGACTCCGGCGGCCCGGTGCTCACGACCGACGGGGTCGTCGCGGGCGTCGTGTTCGGCAAGGCGCAGAGCGTCGACGACGTGGGCTACGCGGTGACCATGGTCGAGCTCGACCCGGTGGCGGACGCCGCGTCGGGGCTCACGCAGCCCGTCGCGACGGGCAGCTGCCACGCGGGCTGAGGCCGGCCCGTGGCATCCGCCCGCCCTCAGCCGACGATCGCGCGCAGCCCGCGCATGAGCGCCAGCCGCTCGTCGGCGTTGCGGCCGAGTGGCGCTGCCGCGAGCACGCCGACGCCCGCGGCCTCGAACGCGGCGACCCGCTCGGCCACCTGCGCCGGCGTGCCGACGAGGTTCAGCGCGAGCGCGAGCTCGTCGGGCACCGCGGCGACCGCCTCGTCCTTGCGGCCGGCGAGGTAGAGGTCCTGGATGCGGGCGGCGACGTCGCCGTAGCCGTAGCCCGTGACGAGCGTGTTGTAGAAGTTCTTGCCGCGCGCGCCCATGCCGCCGACGTACAGCGCGATCTGCTGCTTCACGGTCGGCAGCACGGCCGCCACGTCGTCGCCGATGTAGAGCGCGGTCGTGGCGAACACCTCGAGCGGGCCGAGCGCCGGGTCGCGACGGGCGGTGCCGGCGTCGAGCGCATCGCCCCACACGTCGCGCGCCCGCTCGGGGTGGAACAGCGTCGGCAGCCAGGCGTTCGCGATCTCGGCGGTCTGCTCGACCGACTTCGGGCCGAGCGCGGCGATGAGGATCGGGATGTCGGCGCGGACCGGCTCGTTGATGAGCTTCAGCGGCTTGCCGAGTCCGCTGCCCCGGTCGGCGGGCAGCGGGATCGTGTAGTGCGTCCCCTGATGTTCGAGGCGCTCGCGGCGCCAGACGGCCCGGCAGATCTCGACCGTCTCGCGCATGCGCCCGAGCGGGGCGTCGTAGGGCACGCCGTGGAAGCCCTCGATGGCCTGCGGGCCCGAGGCGCCGAGGCCGAGCGTGAAGCGCCCGTCGGAGACGAAGTCGAGGCCGGCGGCGGTCATCGCGGTGAGCGTGGGCGTGCGGGTGTAGAGCTGCAGGATGCCCGAGACCAGCCGCATCCGCTCGGTGCGCGCCGCGAGGAAGCCGAGTTGGCTGACCGCGTCGAACGAGTAGGCCTCGGGCACCACGATGACGTCGACCCCGGCCTGCTCGAGCGCCTCGACCTCGGCGGCGGCCTCGCGGAAGCCGCCGGCGTAGCTCAGCATCATGCCGATCTGCATGCGCGTGGCCCTCAGTCGGCCGAGAATCCGGCGAAGCGGATGCCCCAGCGGACCTCCCACTGCTCGCCGGGGTGCAGCCAGCGCACGCCCTTGCCCGAGTTGAACCCCTCGGCGGGGGCCGTCATCGGCTCGATCGCGATCGCCTGGTCGCCGTCCTCGCCCGGGAACGTGCGGGTCGTGTACACCTGCACGTAGCCGAACGCGTCGTCGGCCCACATCGCGACGCTGCGGCCGTCGGGCGCGGTGAGCGAGTGCACCGACTCCCCGTCGACCAGCTCGACCTCGCCGAACGCGTCGTCGAGCTGGAGACCCGCGACCTCGGCGCCGTCGCGCAGGTCGAACGCCGTGCCCTCGACCGGCACCTCGCCGGTCGGGAGGAGCCGCTCATCGACCTCGATGTGGCTCGCCGCGGCGAGGCGCAGCTCGAGCGTCTCGGTGCGCACGTCGCCGATCTTCAGGAACGGGTGGGTGCCGACCGCCACCGGGGCGGGCTCGTGGCCGAGGTTCTCGATGAAGTGCGTGACGTCGAGCCCGTCGGAGACCAGCTCGTAGCGCACGGCGGTGCGGAGCAGGAACGGGTAGCCGAGCTGCGGGTAGATGTCGGCGCCGAGGGTGACCGAGTCGCGGTCGCGGTCGAGCTCGTGGTAGGCGGTGTACCGCAGCAGGCCGTGGATGGCGTTGTTGCGGGCGGGCTCGGTGATGGCGAGCTGGTGCACCTGCTCGTCGTGCATCCAACGGCCGTCGCGGATGCGGTTGGGCCAGGGCACGAGCACGATGCCCGAGCCGCTCGGCGGGCTCGAGTCCTCGGGGAAGCTCGGCACCAGGTCGATGCCGTCGATGCTGAGGGAGCGGATGCCCGCCGCGAGTGCCGTGATGGTGGCGCGGAGTTCGCCGCTCGAGGTGGTGGTGCTGAGCTCGAACTGCTCGCCCGTGGGAAGCGTCATCCCCCCAGCCTAGGGCGATCCCGGCGCGTCCGCGTCGGCGACCTGCACGGCCAGCCCCGCCTCGCGCAGCTCGTCGAGGAGCGCCGGCGGCGCAGCGGCGTCGGTGACGAGGCGGTCGAACGCGTCGACGGCCGCGATGCGACCGAGGTGCACCTCGCCGAGCTTCGCGGCGTCGGCGACGACGATCGCCCGCGAGGCCGATTCGAGCATCTGCCGCTTCACCGCGGCCTCGGGCAGGTTGGCGTTGGTCACGCCCCCGGCGGCGTCGACGCCGTTGCATCCGATGACCGCGAGGTCGGCGTGGACCTCCTGGAGCAGGGTGCCGGCGAGCGGGTGCACGAGCGAGTGCTGCCGGGGTCGCAGGGTGCCGCCCGTGACGACGACCGTGAAGCGCGGGATCTCGGGTTCGAGCTCGAGCGCGATGCTGAGCCCGTTGGTGAGCACGGTGACGTCGGACAGGTCGTCGCGCGCCCGCAGGGCCCGGGCGACCGCGAGGGTCGTGGTGCCGACGTCGAGGATGACGCTCTGCCCGGACTGCACCAGTGCCGCGACGGCCCGGCCGATCTGCTCCTTGGGCACGATCGACGAGGCGAGGGCCTCCTCGAAGCTCGGCTCGCGCTCGGGCCGGGAGCCGACCGTGCCCGCATCCGCGGGCACGGCGCCGCCGTGCACGCGGCGGATGTCGCCCGAGCGCTCGAGCGCGTCGAGGTCGGCGCGGGCGGTGACGTCGGTGACGCCGAAGGCGCGGCCGAGCTCGGAGACGCGCACGAACCCGCGCTCGGCGACCAGCGCCAGCGCACGCTCGCGACGCACGCCCGCGGGCAGCGGCGGGCGTGGGTCGCCGGCGGGTTCCACGTCCATGCGCAGCATCCTGCCCTGTGTCGGATGCTTTCGCAATGCAAAGACACTTGTTTGCGAAAGCAAAGCGACGTAGGCTGGGCCCGCCATGACCCACACCACCTCCACCGACGCCGCCGTCGACGACCGCATCGCGGTACGCCGCACCTCGCTCGCCGACGGCCGCGACCTCATCTACTTCGACGACGCCGACACCGTGCTCGGGCCCGAGCGCGCGGTCGACGAGCGCGAGCTCGCCCCGCGGCCCGCGACCGCCGAGATGCGCCAGGACCCGCTC
Source organism: Agromyces sp. SYSU T00194 (assembly GCF_040496035.1). Lineage (NCBI taxonomy): Bacteria > Bacillati > Actinomycetota > Actinomycetes > Micrococcales > Microbacteriaceae > Agromyces > Agromyces chitinivorans. The sequence continues at coordinate 133,563 of NZ_JBEPJZ010000001.1, forward strand.
ACGGGCGAGTGGGTGTCGATCGCGGCGGCACGCCAGAACCGGGCCTTCCTGCCGCCGGCCCACCTCGACCCCCTGTCACCGCAGTCGCCGGGCAACCCGTCGGAGATCCCGAGCCGCTACGACGTGGCCGTGTTCGAGAACAAGTCGCCGTCGTTCGGCCCGGAACTGGGCCTGCCCGCGGGCGAGGACGACGCCGCCGCGCTCGCCGCGTACCGCTCGGTGGGCCTCGGCCGCACCCGCACCTCGGTAGGCCGCTGCGAGGTCGTCTGCTTCAGCCCCGACCACGAGGGCTCGTTCGGCACCCAGACGCCCTCGCGCGCACGCACCGTCATCGAGGCCTGGGCGCAGCGCACCGCGGAGCTGTCGGCACTGCCGGGCATCCAGCAGGTCTTCCCGTTCGAGAACCGCGGCGAGGCCATCGGCGTCACCCTGCACCACCCGCACGGCCAGATCTACGCCTACCCCTACGTCACGCCGCGCACGCAGCGGCTGCTCGACTCGGTCGACGCGTACGGCCCGACCCTCTTCGCCGACCTGCTCGAGCGCGAGCGCACCGGCGAGCGCGTGCTCATCGCCGGCGAGCACTGGACCGCGTTCGTGCCCTTCGCGGCGCGCTGGCCGATCGAGGTGCACCTCCTGCCGAACCGGCACGTGCCCGACCTCGCCGCCACGACGCTGGAGGAGCGCGAGGAGCTCTCCACGCTCTACCTGCGGGTCCTGCGCGGCGTCGACGCGCTCTACGACACGCCCACGCCCTACATCGCCGCCTGGCACCAGGCGCCCGTGCACGAGCACCGCGACGACGTGCGGCTCATGCTGCAGCTGACCAGCCCGCGCCGCGCGGCCGACAAGCTGAAGTTCCTCGCCGGATCTGAGGCGGCCATGGGCGCCTGGATCGGCGACGTGCCGCCGGAGACGCAGGCCGCCGCCCTGCGCGAGGCCATCGAGGGGGTCGAGCTGTGAGCGCACAGGACGTGGTGGCCGAGGCATCCGACGGATTCGCGGCACGGTACGGGCACGCCGCCGACGGCGTGTGGTCGGCGCCCGGGCGCGTGAACCTCATCGGCGAGCACACCGACTACAACGACGGGTTCGTGTTCCCGTTCGCGATCGATCGGCGCACGGCGCTCGCACTGGGTGCGCGCGGCGATCGGATGCTGCGCGTCGCGAGCACGTTCAGCGACGACGTGGTCGAGCTCTCGCTCGACGACCTCGCCCCCGACGCGGTGTCGGGCTGGTCGGCGTACCCGCTCGGCGTGGCCTGGGCGCTCGGCGAGTCGGGCGCCGACCTGTCGGGCGTTGCGGGCGTCGACCTCTTCGTGGCATCCGACGTGCCGATCGGCGCGGGGCTGTCGTCGTCGGCCGCGATCGAGAGCGCCGTGGCGCTCGCGCTCGACGAGCACTGGGGGCTCGGGCTCGACCGGCCCACGCTCGCCAAGGTCGGCCAGCTCGCCGAGAACCGCGCGGTCGGCGCGCCGACGGGCATCATGGACCAGTCGGCGTCGCTGCTCGGCGAGGCCGACGCGGGCGTCTTCCTCGACTGCCGGAGCCTGGACGCCGACGTGATCCCGCTCGGGTTCGACGCCGACGGGCTCGCGCTCGTCGTGATCGACACGCGCGTCGAGCACGCGCACGCCACGGGCGGGTACGCCGCCCGTCGGGCGTCGTGCGAGGCCGGCGCGGCCGCGATGGGCGTCGGCTCGCTGCGCGACCTCGACGTCGACGACCTCGAGCGCGCGGCATCGCTGCTCGACGACGAGACCTTCCGGCGGGTGCGCCACGTGGTGACCGAGGACGCGCGCGTGCTCGACACCGTGCGCACGCTGCGCGAGCAGGGCCCGACCGCGATCGGGCCGCTGCTCGACGCGTCGCACGTGTCGATGCGCGACGACTTCGAGATCTCGGTGCCCGAGCTCGACCTGGCCGTCGAGACGGCGCAGGCGCACGGCGCGATCGGCGCGCGCATGACCGGCGGCGGCTTCGGCGGGTCGGCGATCGCGCTCGTGACCGAGCCGCTCGTGCCCGTGATCGAGCGGGTCGTGCGCGAGGCGTTCGCGGAGCGCGGCTACGCGGAGCCCGGCGTGTTCACGGTGAAGGCGTCGCAGGGCGCCCGACGGGAACGCTGAGCCCGATCACGCGTCGGCGGGCTCGACGGCGCTGGGCGTGCCGCCCGTGACCCGCACGAGCTCGTCGAAGCTCGTCGGGAACACCGTGCGGGCGTGGCCGGCGGCGGCCCAGACCACGTCGTAGCGGGCCAGGTGCGTGTCGACGATGGTGCGCACGGGCGACGGATGCCCCACCGGGGCGACGCCGCCGATCACCTGCCCCGTGGCATCCTTCACCCGCTCCTTCGAGGCGCGGCCGATGGTGCCGCCGAGCTCGGCGCCGAGCCACTCGGTGTCGACGCGGTGCGCGCCCGAGGTGAGCACGAGCAGCGGCTCGTCGTCGAGCAGGAAGACGAGCGAGTTCGCGATCTGGCCCACCTCGATGCCGAGCGCGTCGGCGGCGAGCTGGGCGGTCGTCACGGCGCCGTCGAACCAGCGGATCTCGGGTTCGAGTCCGTGCGCCGCGAGCGCCTCCTGCACGCGGTCGACGGCGGGGTGGGCGGGCGTGGGCTGCGGCGTGGTCACGTCGGCGATCCTAGGCGACACCCGCGCGCGGTAGGGTGCGGCCGTGACCGCAGACCGGCCCGGCTCCCCCGACCTCTCGCGTGCGCTCGGCCTGCGCGACGCGACGGTGATCGGCGTCGCGTCGATGGTGGGCGCCGGCGTGTTCGCGGCGTTCGCGCCGGCCGCGCGGGCCGCCGGCGACGGGCTGCTGATCGGGCTGGCCATCGCCGCCGTGATCGCGTTCGCCAACGCCACCTCGTCGGCGCAGCTCGCCGCGCGGTACCCACGTGCGGGCGGCACGTACGTGTACGGCCGCGAGCGCCTCGGCCCGTGGTGGGGGTTCCTCGCCGGGTGGGGGTTCGTGGTCGGCAAGACCGCGAGCTGCGCGGCCATGGCGCTGACATTCGCCGCGTACGTCGCGCCCGACGGCTGGGAGCGGCCGGTCGCCACGCTCGCGGTCGCGGTGCTCGCCGGGGTGAACCTGTTCGGTGTGACCCGCACCGCGGGGCTCGCGACGATCATCGTGACGATCGTGCTGCTGGTGCTCGCGCTGGTCGTGGCATCCGGCGTCGCGGGCGCGCTGCCGGGCGGCGGGCTGCTCGATCCGGCCGGGCTCGTCGCCGAGGGCTGGTACGGCATCCTGCAGTCTGGCGGCCTGCTGTTCTTCGCGTTCGCGGGGTATGCGCGCATGGCCACGCTGGGCGAGGAGGTGCGCGAGCCGTCGCGCACGATCCCACGGGCGATCGTGCTCGCGCTCGCGGTCGCGGTCGTCGTCTACGCGTCGGTCGGGGTGGTCGCGCTCGCCTCGCTCGGTGCGTCGGCGCTGGGCGCGTCGACGGCGCCGCTCGTCGACGTGGTGCGGGCGAACGACTGGGGCTGGGCCGCACCGCTGGTGCGGGTCGGCGGGGCGGCCGCGTCGCTCGGCGCGCTGCTCGCGCTCATCGCGGGCGTCGGGCGCACGAGCCTCGCGATGGCGCGCGAGGGCGACCTGCCGGCACCGCTGGCGCGGGTGGGCGCCGGGTTCCGGGTGCCGTGGGTGGCGGAGGCATCCGTCGCCGTCATCGTCATCGTGCTGGTGCTGACCGTCGATGTGCGCGGGGCGATCGGGTTCTCGTCGTTCGGGGTGCTGCTGTACTACGTCGTCGCGAACGCCGCGGCGTTCACCCAGCCCCGCGAGGACCGGAGGTACCCGCGCTGGGTGCAGGTGCTGGGGGCGATCGGATGCCTCGTGCTGGTCGCGACCCTGCCATGGCTGTCGGTCGTGGCCGGCGTGGTCGTGTTCGCGGTCGGGGTCGCGGGGCGGCTCGTGGTGCTCGCGGTGCGGGGGCGGCGGGGCTGAGTGCGCCTGCCGGCTACTCGACCGAGCAGCCCTCGTTCACGAGGCCCGAGAGGTCGACCGGGATGTACTGAAAGGCGCCGCTCGGCCACGGCGACCAGACGACCCAACCGGTCGGGGCGTCACAGTCCGCCGGCTCAAGGAAGGCGATGCGCATGCTGGTGTTCGGGTCCAGGAACTGCGGAGCCTCAAGCCACCAGTCCCGGCCGGACGCATCTCGCCAGCCTCGCAGAATGATGGGAGCCAGAGCTGTTGGCGGGTTCGACACGGACAACTCCAGGTAGCCGGGGTCGCAGCACAGCATGACGCCTTCCGCACTGGGCGCACTCAGATCGGGAACCGATGCCGCCGCCCGCGGCACGGTGGCCGCGACGGCGATTGCGGGGGCCGTCCAGGCGATGGCCCTCGCTGCGGCGCGCCTCGAGATCTCGTCCACGTCACTCCGTTCCGTACCGGCGAGTTCGCATATCGCTGAAAGTAGCGGAACCGGTTGGGCGCGCACCGTCCGGCGCAAAGATGTGGAGAGTCGACGACCCCGCGTGATTCCGGCGACGCGCGGATCGCTAGTCTGACGCCATGACCGTCGATGCCGCCGCCCACGTCCGTTCGCTGCCCGGCATCGCCGCACCGTCGGTGGACGACTCGGCGTTCGTCGCCGCGGGTGCGGTGCTCGTCGGGAACGTGCGCCTGGAGGCCGGGTCGAGCGTCTGGTACAACGCCGTACTGCGCGCGGAGGCCGAGCCGATCGTGCTGGGCGAGGGGTCGAACCTGCAGGACACGGTGGTCTGCCACGTCGACCGCGGGTACCCGTTGACCCTGGGCCGCGGGGTGTCGGTGGGCCACGGGGCGGTGCTGCACGGCTGCACGATCGAGGACGACTGCCTGGTCGGCATGTCGGCGACCGTGCTGAACGGCGCGGTGATCGGGTCGGGGTCGCTCGTCGCCGCGGGTGCGGTCGTGCTCGAGGGCACGGTCGTGCCGCCGGGGTCGCTCGTGGCGGGCGTGCCGGCGAAGGTGCGGCGCGAGCTGAGCGACGAGGAGCGCGCGGGCATCCGCCGCAACGGCGAGTCGTACCTGCGGCACACGGTCGTGCACCGCGGCGACGTCGAGTAGCACCCCGGCGGTCGCGGGCATCGCATCTCGGCCGCCGGATCGAAGCCGGGCGGGCGCGGCACGCGTCAGAAGGGCGGGTGGGGCTCGCGTTCGGGCATGCGTTCGGACTCGCGCGTGACCGACATCGGCTCGGCCGGATCGGTCGTGTACTCCCGCCCCAGTGGACTCCGCCACTCGAGCACCCCGCCGCCCCGTTGGACGACCCGCCATCCGGCCTCGTGTTTCAGGTGGTGGTGCCGGGCGCAGAGGTGCGCGAGATTGTCGTGGCCGGTCTCTCCGCCCGCGGCCCAGTCGACCGTGTGGTCGATCTCGGAGGCATCCGCCCGCCGATCGCACCCCGGGAACCGGCACGTGCCGTCGCGCACCCGCAACCTGGCACGCAGGCCTGGCGGCACCGCATAGCGGTCGCGCCCGTTGCCGCGTCGTCGCCGGCCGCGAGCAGCAGGTCGGCGAGCACGTCGGCGCGCAGCTGGGCGTCGGTGCGCTCCTCGCCCTCGAGTGCGCCCAACCGGCCGGCGGTGTCGGTGAGTCGCGCGTCGATGCGGGCCGCCGCCACTGCGGGCAGGTGTGCCGTCAACCACGCCATGCCGTCGCGGTCGGGCTCGACGCGGGCAGCGATGCGGCCTCGTCGGCGATCGTGCGGGCGTGCAGGTAGGAGATGCGCCCGTCGAGCGCGGCGGTCATCGTCGCGTCGAGCCCGTCGGCCAGCGCCTCCGCCTCGCCCAGCCAGCGTGCGACCGCACCCTCGGTCGTTCGGGTCGCGCACGCGATCTCCGCGGTCAGCGATCGGCGCACGAGTTCCGCCCGGCGGCGCGGCGACTCCACGCGTAGACCGGCGCGCTCGCGCACCGCGGCGCGCTCCTCGTCGATGGCCGCAGACTCGCGCTGCGCGGCTGCGACGAGCGACGCACGTCGCGCAGCGACCCGATCGAGCTGCGCCGTCAGCGCGGCGATCTCGATCACGTGGAGGTCGAGCAGCGCCGCGCGCCGCGCGTCGGCGGGCAGCCCGGAGGCATCCGCCGACTCCCCCCGCCGCCATTCGTCGATGACGTCGTCGAGCAGCGCCCACTCGATGTCGATCTCGTCGGGCGCGGGCAGGCGCGGCGGCGCGTCGACCACCGGAATCGCGTCGTGCCCTGCTTCCTCCATACCCTCATGCAAGCAGTGACCACCGACATTCCCCGCGCGGCATGCGCGACCGGGACCGGCCGCGACTCAGGCCGACCGGCTCGGCACCCGCTCCGGGACGGCGTGGAACCCGGCGGGCGCGGATGCCCCGGGCCGCAGCGCCGCACGCACCCGGCGCGCGCGACGGAGCACCCAGCGCGCGGGCAGCGCGACGGCCGTCGCGGCGGCACCGGCCACGGCCGCGGGACCCGTGTCGTGCGAGCCCAGCATCCGCCGCCGCTCGTAGGCGCGCCGCAGCGCGCCCCCGGTCAGGTTGTGCCGGCGCACCCGCGGCGCCAGCTCGCCACGGTCGCGCGCGACCACCAGTTCGACGAGCCGCGCGATCCAGTCGTCATCGGTCGCGGGGTGGAAGTAGTTGTCGTCGAGCCAGCCCGGGTCGGGGTGCCGGTACTCCCCCGCCGTGAACGCGTCGTGACCGGCGAGCAGCCCGCTGCCGGCGAACACCGTGTTGATCATGGCCCGGTCGATGCCGAAGTCATCGAGCAGCAGCGCCGGCACCCCCGCCGCGACCGCCTCCAGCACCGCCGTCGAGCTCACGGTGACCAGCGCCGCGGCGTCGCGCAGGTGCGCCGACATCGGGCCGTCCTCCACGACGAGGTTCGCGGGCACCGATCCCGGCCCACCGGCCGCCGCGCGCGCCGCCAGCAGGTCCTGCAGGTCGTGCGCCTCGGCATGCGTCTGCGCCTCGCCCGAGCGGGCGCGCACCTTCACGACGACCCGGCGCTGCGGCTGCGCGCGCGCCGCGTCGACCAGCCAGTCGACGAGGCGCTCGCGGTCCTCGAGCTGGCGGGGCACCTTCGCCTGCACGGCGAAGACCACGTCGGCGCGCACCGGCGCGTCGGCGACGGCGTCGTGCCCGCCGGCCGCATCCGCCCCCGCACCCGCCCCGGACGCCCCCAGGAACGGCAGCCGCGCCAGCCCGAACCGCAGGTCCACCGGCAGGCCGGCCGCGTTGCGCGAGAACTCCCGCACCTCGCGCCGGCTGTGCAGCACGACGAGGTCGGACTGCTCGCGGTAGACGATCGCCTTGGGCTCGGCCGGGATCGTGATGCCCGGGAACCCGCTCACGATCACGGGGCGATCGGCCCGCGCGGCCAGCCGCGGCGCGACCACCCGCACGAGCGGACCGCGCAGCGCGAGGAGCACCACGTCGGGCCGCCGCACGTCGACGATCGTGTCGAGCCCGTCGAGGTCGACCACGCGCAGGGCGTCGAGCGCGCACGCGGTGCCGTCGAGGGCGACCCGCACCTGGCGGGCGCTCGGCAGCACGGGCGAGTCGAGCAGCACCACCTGCACCCGCCACGACCCCGGCACGCCCGAGCCCGGGCGCAACGGCCCCGGCAGCGCCGACGCGAGCGACGCGCCCCACTTCAGGTAGGAGTCGCTGTCGGCCACCACGAGCATGCGGCGCGGGCGCCCGGCACCCGCATCCGCCCGCCCGGCCGCAGCCGCAGCCGCAACCGCAGCCGCAGCCGCCGACCCGATCACCGGACCCGACCCGTTCCACGCCCCGCTCACGGCACCAGCACCCGCCGCAGCTTCGCGCGCGGCCCCTCCTCGCCCGGGTGGACGCGCTTGATGCCGTCGCCCATGGCCTCGCCGATGATTCGGATGTCGCGCACGAGGTGCCGCAGCCCCTGCGGCTCGAGCGAGGCGGCGTGGTCGCTGCCCCACATCGTGCGGTCGAGCGTGATGTGCCGCTCCACCGCGACGGCGCCGAGCGCGACGGCCGCGAGCGAGACCTGCAGGCCCGGCTCGTGCCCCGAGTAGCCGACCGGTACGCCCGGGTAGCGCAGCTGCAGCGTCTGGATCATGCGCAGGTTGCCCTCGGCCGCGGGCATCGGGTAGCTCGAGGTGGCGTGCAGCAGCACGAGCCGCTCGGTACCGAGCGCCGCGACCGCGCGGTCGACCTCGTCGATCGTCGACATGCCCGTCGAGCAGATGACCGGGCGCCCGGTCGCGGCGATCGCACCCAGCAGCTCCAGGTCGGTGACCGACGCCGACGCCACCTTGTAGGCGACCGGTTCGTGCCCGAACGCAGCCAGGGACTCGAGGAACGCCACCGACGGCACGTCCCACGGCGAGGCGAACCAGTCGAGGCCCCGGGATGCCGCGTGCTCGGCCACCGCACGGTACTCCGCGACGCCGAACTCGACCCGCCGGCGGTAGTCGAGGTAGCTCATGGTGCCCCAGGGCGTCTCGCGCGGCACGTCGCGCATGTGCTCGGGCGTGGAGATCTCCGGCGTGCGCTTCTGGAACTTCACCGCCTGCGCACCCGCGTCCGCCGCCACGTCGATCAGGCGGCGGGCGATATCGACGTCGCCGTTGTGGTTCAGCCCGATCTCGCCGATGACGTAGACCGGTTCGCCGTAGCCGACCGCGGTGCGGCCGATGCGGATCGACATGGGTTCCCTCCCGGGGCTCGGTTGCGGCCGCTCAGTGCCAGATGGCCCCGGCGAGCGCCGGAGCCGGTTCGGTGCGCCGCACCCGTGCGGCCGCGCGGCCGCCGAGCACGAGGTCGGACAACTCGCGCACGGCACCGTCGCCGCCGGAACGCGTGAGCACGTGGCGTGCCAGGGCGAGGGCCTCGGGCGCGGCGTCCGCCACGACCACCGGCCAGCCGACGATCCTGAGGCACCCGAGGTCGCCGACGTCGTTGCCGAGGTAGGCGATGCGACCGAGCGCCACGCCACGGCGCTCGGCCCAGGCACGCAGGTCGACGGCCTTGTCGGCCGAGCCGTGCACGACGTCGACGCCGAGCTTCGCCGCCCGGGCCGCGACCACCGCGTGCTGCTCGACGGACAGGATGAGCATCGGGACCCCGGCCTCGCGGAGCATGCGCACCCCGTGCCCGTCGCTGCGGCTGACGCGCACGGTCTCCGCCCCGTCGCCGCCCACGTGGGCGGTGTCGTCGGTGTGCACCCCGTCGAAGTCGGTCACCACCGCGTCGACGTCGATGCACGGCACCGCGGGCACGAGCGCCGATGGCGAGACGACGGCCGCGAGCGCGTCGGCCAGGGCGAGGTCTGCGGGCGTGTCGATCTCGAGGGCGTGCGCGTCGGGCACGAGGCGGAACCCGATACGGCCGAAGAACCGGTGCTCGGCGCGACGGAACCCGTCGGCGCGCATCGCGTAGAAGGCGCCGGTCTCGCGGTACTCCGCCTCGCGGTCCTGCCGGCGCAGCCTGGCGCCCTCGCTGTGGTTCACGCCCGCCGCACCCCGCGGCGTGTGCCGCCACAGGAAGGCGTGGCTCTCGACCGCCGAGAAGACCACGTCGGCGTCGCCGCGCCGCACCTCCGCCACGGCGGCGTCGAGGTCGGCGGGGTCGATGAACGGCGAGGTCGCCTGCACGAACACCAGCACCTCGGCCGTGCGCCCGCGGGCCTCGAGGGCGTCGAGCGCGTGCAGCAGCGCCGACTCGGAACTGGCCGCGTCGCCCGAGAGGTCGGCCGGGCGGTCGACGACCTCGGCTCCCGCCGCCTCGGCGGTGGCGGCGATCTCGGCGTCGTCGGTCGAGACGACCACGCGGTCGACGGATGCCGCGGCGAGCGCCGCGCGCACCGCACGCGCGACCAGCGGCACGCCCGCCACCTCGCGCAGGTTCTTGCCGGGCACGCCCTTCGAGCCGCCGCGGGCGGGGATGAGGGCGATCACCTCGGAGGGCATGTCGCGAGGCTAGGAGCGCGAGTTGGCCCCGCGATGATCGGCGGGTGAACGGCACGGGCGGCGCCGGTGAACGGATCGGCGCTGCGCCGAGTGGAGGCATGGCTCCGCTAGCGTGTGTCGGAACGTCGAAGGAGGCCCGAGCATGCGGATCCGGCCCACCCGACGCGCGCACCTCGCAGCGCTCGCCCTCGCCCCGGCCGTCGCCCTCGCCCCCGCCCTCGCCGGCTGCGCGGCCGCATCGTCGGCGGCGCGGGACGCGGCGTCGCAGGCCGCCGCACGGGCCGCGGCCGCCGACCTCGCGCGGGGCCTGTACCGGCACGGCACCGACACGATCGACGACTACGCCCGCTGGGCGGATGCCGACACCGCCGGCGGGAGCATCGAGCTGATCGGCACCGACGCCTACGCCGGAGCGGTGCACGGCGAGCCGTTCGGCGCACTGCGGTTCCGGGTCACGCTGCGGCCCTCCGGGCAGGGCGCCCCGTACGTCGCCTGCTTCGCGTCGGAGTTCGACTACTGGGGCGTCGTGACGCCCGGCCGATCCGGCTGGGACGACGATCGCGCGGTGGCCCGCGATGTCGACTGCCCGCCGGACGCGACCCGCATCGAGCCGCCCGAGGACACCCGCACCGTGTACGTCGTGCCCGACGGCACGGAGGAACTCGTCGTCGAGGTGCTCGCGGCGGCGCCCGCATCGCCGTCGGCCGACGAGGTCGTGGCCGAGGTGCGCGAGCGGATGCCGCGGCCGACCGGCGAGCGCGAGGCGGCGTTCGCGCCCGCCGCCGTGGTGCGCGACGGCGAGATCGGCTTCGCGATGGGCGACGCCGACGACTGCCTGCTCGTCAGGCGCGACGCCCGGGGCGTGCAGGTGCTGCGCGTGCCGCGCGTGCGGCTGCTGCCGGGCGAGCTCGGCTGCGGCCCCGACACCGCGCTGGCTCCGGACGAGCTCCTGAGCCCTCCGCACTGAGCGGGCGCCGCACCGACCCGACGCACGGGCACGGCTACGGTGGAACCCGTGCCCGACCTGACCGCCCTCGCCTGGGCGCTGCTCGCGTTCTCGGCGTTCATGGTCGGGGTCTCGAAGACCGCGCTCCCCGGCGCGAACACCATCTCGATCGCCCTGTTCGCGGCCGTGCTGCCGTCGCGTGCGTCGACGGGCGCGCTGCTGCTGCTCCTGATCGTCGGCGACGTGCTCGCGCTCTGGCTCTACCGTCGGCACGCCGACTGGGGCGCGCTCGTGCGGCTCGCGCCGGCGGTCGGCGTCGGCATCGTGCTCGGCGTGCTCTTCCTCGCCGTCGCCGACGACGCCTGGGTGCGCCGGGTGATCGCCGTGATCCTCCTGCTCGTGATCGCGTTCACGCTCTGGCGACGGTGGCGCACGTCGGCCGACGCACCGGTCGGCGGGCGTGTGGCCGCCTGGGGCTACGGCTCGCTCGGCGGGTTCACCACGATGGTCGCGAACGCGGGCGGCCCGGTGATGACGATGTACTTCCTCGCGTCGCGCTTCCCGGCGGCCGCCTTCCTCGGCACCGCGGCCTGGTTCTTCGCGATCGTGAACCTCGTGAAGGTGCCGTTCTCGATCGGGCTCGGCATCATCACGCCCGCGACGCTCCTGCTCGACATCGTGCTCGTGCCGGCCGTGCTCGTCGGCGGTCTGGTCGGTCGCAGCCTGATGCGACGGATGCCGCAGCGGGTGTTCGAGCGGATCGTGATCGTGCTGACCGTGGCCGGCGCGCTCTACCTGCTGTTCCTGTAGGGCTGCTGCGGCCGGGGAAGCCGCGGGGCGACCGCGGCCCGTGCTACCGCAGCCGGAGCTCGGCGGCCTTCACCACGTTCGCGAGCAGCATCGCCCGGGTCATCGGCCCCACGCCGCCGGGGTTCGGCGACAGGTGGCCGGCGACCTCCGCGACCGCCGGGTGGACGTCGCCCGTGATCCGGCCCTTGCCGGTCTCCTCGTCGGGCACGCGCGAGACGCCCACGTCGAGCACCGCGGCACCCGGCTTGACCCAGTCGGGCTGCACGAGGTGCGGCACGCCGACGGCCGCCACGACGATGTCGGCCCGGCGCACCTCGGCGGCCAGGTCGGCGGTGCGCGAGTGGGTGAGGGTCACCGTCGCATCCAGCCCCTTGCGGGTGAAGAGCAGCCCGAGCGGGCGCCCGACCGTGATGCCGCGCCCGATCACGACCACGTTGCGACCGCGGATCGGCACGTCGTAGCGCTGCAGCATCTCGACGATGCCCGCGGGCGTGCACGGCAGGGGCGACTGCAGCTCGCCCTCGATGCCGAGCACGAGCCGGCCGAGGTTGGTCGGATGCAGGCCGTCGGCGTCCTTGTCGGGGTCGACGAGTTCGAGCATGGCGTTCTCGTCGTGACCCGGCGGCAGCGGCAGCTGCACGATGTAGCCGGTGACCTCGCGGGCCGAGTTCAGGTCGGCGATCGCGGCCCGCACGTCGGCGGAGGTGGCCGCCGCGGGCAGGTCGATGCGGATCGACTCGATGCCGACCTCGGCGCAGTCGCGGTGCTTGCCGGCGACGTACCAGCGCGAGCCCGGGTCGTCGCCGACGAGCAGCGTGCCGAGCCCCGGCACGATGCCGTGCTCGCGCAGGTTGTCGATGCGCGAGCGCAGCTCGTTCTTGATGGCCGTCGCCGTGGCGACCCCGTCCAGCCTGACCGCGGTCATGCGGCTACTGCTCGAGGCCGGGGTAGAGCGGGAAGCGCGCGGTGAGCGCTTCGACGCGCGAGCGCAGGGCGGCGACGTCGGCGCCGGGCTTCAGGGCCTCGGCGATGACGTCGGCCACCTCGACGAACTCGGTGTCGCCGAAGCCGCGCGTCGCGAGCGCGGGCGTGCCGATGCGCAGGCCGGAGGTGACCATCGGCGGGCGCGGGTCGAACGGCACCGCGTTGCGGTTCACCGTGATGAGCGCCGAGTGCAGGATGTCCTCGGCCTGCTGGCCGTCGAGCTCGGAGGTGCGCAGGTCGGCGAGCACGAGGTGCACGTCGGTGCCGCCCGTGAGCACGTCGACGCCCGCGGCGCGGGTGTCGTCGGCGGTGAGGCGCTCGGCGAGGATCTGCGCGCCGCGGATGGTGCGCGCCTGCCGGTCGCGGAACTCCTCCGACGCGGCGATCTTGAACGCGGTCGCCTTGGCGGCGATGACGTGCATGAGCGGGCCGCCCTGCTGGCCGGGGAAGACGTTGGAGTTGAGCTTGCGGGCCAGCTCGGTGTCGCGGCTCACGATGAAGCCCGAGCGCGGGCCGCCGATGGTCTTGTGCACGGTCGACGAGACCACGTCGGCGTGCGGCACGGGCGACGGGTGCAGTCCTGCGGCGACGAGACCGGCGAAGTGCGCCATGTCGACCCAGAGCTTCGCGCCGACCTCGTCGGCGATCTCGCGGAACGCGGCGAAGTCGAGCTGGCGCGGGTAGGCCGACCAGCCGGCGATGATGACCTGCGGCTTGTGCTCGCGTGCCCTGTCGCGCACGACGTCCATGTCGACGAGGAACGTCTCGGGGTCGACGCCGTAGGAGACGGCGTTGTAGAGCTTGCCCGAGAAGTTCAGCTTCATGCCGTGGGTGAGGTGGCCGCCGTGGGCGAGCTCGAGGCCGAGGATGGTGTCGCCGGGCGTGGCGATGGCCGAGAGCACGGCGGCGTTCGCGGTCGCGCCCGAGTGGGGCTGCACGTTGGCGTACTCGGCGCCGAAGAGCGACTTCGCGCGGTCGATGGCGAGCTGCTCGGCGACGTCGACGTACTCGCAGCCGCCGTAGTAGCGGCGTCCCGGGTAGCCCTCGGCGTACTTGTTGGTGAGCACCGAGCCCTGCGACTGCAGCACCGAGACGGGCACGAAGTTCTCGCTCGCGATCATCTCCAGGTAGTCGCGCTGGCGACCGAGTTCCTGCTCGAGGACGGCGGCGATCTCGGGGTCGACGACCTCGAGCGGCTGGTTGAAGACGGACTCTGCCAAGGCTGGCTCCTTCAGGACACGCGTACCGGATGGTGGATGCTGCCGCGGCGACTCGCGCCGAGGCATCCGCTCCGGCCCAGGCGAACGGTCGGATGCGTGCCAGTCGCTCCCCGATGGTCACCCATCTCAACGCCAGTCGCGACGCCTGACAGCATAGCAACGGATGCCTCGGAACCCGCGGCTCACCGACCTCCCGCCGCGACGGTCCGCGTGGGACAATAGTTAGGATTCCTGCCTATTGAGTGAACGGATGCCGACGATGCCACTGCCCGCCCTCATCCCCGCACCGGTCTCGGTCGAGGCGCCCGACGGCGCGGCGCCGTTCGTGCTCGAGCCGGGCGCGCGCGTGGTCGTCGCCCACGACGACGCGCGGCCGGTCGGCGGGCTCCTCGCGGACCTGCTCGGTCGCGCGACCGGCGGCGCACCCGCGGTGGTGCACGACCCGGCGCGGCGCGGCGACCTCGTGCTCGAGCTCGACGCCGCCGCCGCGGACGACGACGAGGGCTACCGGCTCGAGGTCGCCGACTCCGGCGTGCGCATCGCCGCGCCGCACCCCTCGGGGCTGCACCACGGCGTGCAGACGCTGCGCCAGCTGCTGCCCGTCGCGCTCGAGGCATCCGCCGGCCCCGACCCCGTGCCGGTCGCCGTGCCGGCCGTGCGCATCGCCGACGCCCCGCGCTTCGCCTACCGCGGCGTCATGCTCGACGTCGCCCGTCGCTTCTTCACGGTCGAGCAGGTCGAGCGCCTCATCGACGAGGTCGCGCTCCTGAAGGTCAACCACCTCCACCTGCACCTCACCGACGACCAGGGCTGGCGCATCGCGGTCGAGGCGTACCCCGCGCTCACCGGCGTGGGCGCCTCGACCTCGGTCGACGGACGGGGCGGCGGCCACTACTCCGCGGCCGACTACGCGCGCATCGTCGCCCACGCGGCATCCCGCCACCTCACGGTCGTGCCCGAGGTCGACCTGCCGGGGCACACCCATGCCGCGCTGTCCGCGGTGCCCGAGCTGCACCCCGACGGCGTCGCGCCGGAGCCGTACGAGGGCGTCGACGTCGGCTTCTCGGGGCTCGACCCGCACCTGCCCGCCACGTGGGCCTTCGTGGAGCGCGTGCTCGGCGAGGTCGCGGCGATGACGCCCGGACCGTACCTGCACATCGGCGGCGACGAGTCGCTCGCCACGAGCGACGCCGACTACCTCGCGTTCGTCGCCCGCGCGACGGCGATCGCCGCGGGCACCGGCAAGACCGTGATCGGCTGGCACGAGCTCGGGCGCTCACCCGAGCTGCCGCGCGGCACGATCGGGCAGTACTGGAGCTGGACCACCCCGCAGGACGACAGCGCGGCGCGCACCCGATCGTTCGTCGCGCAGGGCGGCCGGGTCATCCTGTCGCCGTCGGACGTGGCCTACCTGGACATCTCGTACCCCGACGGCGGCGACGGCCCGGGCGGCCGGCCCCTCGGACAGGACTGGGCGAACGGCCCGACCTCGCTCGCCGACGCGTACGGCTGGGACCCCGCGCGCATCGTGCCCGGGCTGGCGGAGGCCGACATCCTGGGCATCGAGGCACCCCTCTGGACCGAGACGATCCGCACGCTGCCCGAGGCCGAGTGGATGCTCTTCCCGCGCCTCGCCGCGGTCGCGGAGATCGCCTGGTCGCCCGCCTCGCCCGAGCGCGACCTCGACGGGTTCGCGCGACGCCTCGACGCGTTCCGTGCCCGTCTCGACGCCATGGGCGTCGCCTGCGGGCCGACCGGCACGGGCGCGGCGCATAGGGTGGCCGGGTGAGCACCGTCATCCACTCCGCCCGCCGCGCGGGAAGCGGCGACGTCCTCGTCGACGCCTGGGTGCGATTCGCCGACGGCGTGGTCGCCGAGACCGGGCGCGGCGACGGCTGGCGCGCGCACGCGGGCGCCGACACGACGGTGACGGATGCCGCGGGGCGCTGGCTCGTGCCCGGCTTCGTCGACCTGCACTGCCACGGCGCGGGCGGCGCCTCGTTCGACGAGGGACCCGAGGCGATCGCGACGGCGCTCGCGGTGCACCGGCGCCACGGAGCGACCCGCTCGGTGCTCTCGCTCGTCTCCGCGCCCGCGGATGCGCTCACCGAACGGCTCGCCGTCGTGCGCGATGCCGCCCGCGCCGACCCGCGCGTGCTCGGCAGTCACCTCGAGGGGCCGTTCCTGCAGCCCGAGTACCGCGGCGCACACGACCCCGCGGCACTCGTCGCCCCCGATGCGGCCGCCGTCGACCGCCTGCTCGAGGCCGCCGACGGCACGCTCCGCATGGTCACCATCGCGCCGGAACTGCCCGGCGCGCTCGACGCGATCGCGCGCCTCGTCGCCGCCGAGGTGACGGTCGCCGTCGGGCACACCGCGGCCACGTTCGACCAGGCGCTCGCGGCGTTCGACGCCGGCGCCTCCGTGCTCACCCACGCCTTCAACGCCATGCCCGGCATCGGCCATCGCGCACCCGGGCCCATCGCGGCCGCGATGCGCGAGTCGCACGTCACCCTCGAGATCATCAACGACGGCGTGCACGTGCACCCCGAGGTCGTGCGCCTCGCGTTCCTCGGTGCGCCCGGCCGCGTCGCGCTCGTGACCGACGCGATGTCGGCCACCGGGGTCGGCGACGGCGAGGCCGTGCTCGGCGGGCTCGAGGTCGTCGTCGCCGACGGCGTCGCCCGCCTGCGCGACGGCGGCGCCATCGCGGGCTCCACCCTCACGCTCGACGACGCCGTGCGGCGCACGGTCGTCGACTGCCGCATCGACCCGGTGCAGGCGATCGATGCGGCGACGGTCGCGCCCGCCGCGGCGATCGGCCGCTCGGTCGACCTCGGCAGGCTCGAGCCGGGCTGCGCCGCCGACGCCGTGCTGCTCGACGACGCGCTGCGGGTCCAGCAGGTCGTCAGCTCGGGGCATCCGCTCGCCTGATCCGCCGGGTCCTGCGACGAGGGGGCCCGGGGGCGTGTTCCCCATCGCCCCCGGACCCGGCCCGTCGGTTCCGCTCCCCCGAGCGGACTCCACGCGCTCCCCCCGAGCGGGCCGCGTGCGCCCCTCACCCGAAGAGATGCGGCGTCGGCGGTTTCATGACGCGGGTTCCGCGACGAATGCGACACGACGAGGTTCCTGAGCGAACTTCGCGAATCTCTGGTGGAATGGCTGGTACCCGAACCGAATACCCCCGAGAGCCCGCGTGAGCCCCCTGATACCCGCACGCTCGCTGCACCGGCAGAGCGACGCCCGGCTGGTCGAGCGCGCCCGCGAGGGCGACCGCGACGCGTTCGGCGAGCTCTTCCGCCGCCACGCCTCCGCCGGGGTGACGGTCGCCCGCTCCTTCTCCACGCTCGATCCCGACGACCTCGTCGCCGAGGCCTTCGCGCGCATCTACGACGCCGTGCTCGCCGGCGGCGGGCCCCGCGGGGCGTTCCGCCCGTACCTGTTCACGACCATCCGCAACACCGCGGCCAGCTGGGGCCGGCGCGACCACGAGCTGCTCGTCGACGACCTCGACGCGCACGCCGACCCCGCCACCGACGAGCACGCCGCGCTGAGCGCCCTCGACCGCGGGCTCACCGCCCGCGCGTTCCGCTCGCTGCCGACCCGGTGGCAGGAGGTGCTCTGGTACTGCGAGGTCGAGCAGATGGCCCCGCGCGAGGTCGCGCCGCTGCTCGGCATGTCGGCCAACGCGACCGCCGCCCTCGCCTACCGCGCGCGCGAGGGACTGCGCCAGGCGTGGATCAACGTGCACCTGCAGGAGTCTGACCCCGACACCGACTGCGGCTGGACCGTCGAACGCCTCGGCGCCTACGCACGCGGCCGGCTCGGCGCACGCGACCGGGAGCGGCTCGACGAGCACCTGGACGACTGCGCGCGCTGCACGATCGTCGCGGTCGAGGCGCACGAGGTGGGCTCGCGGCTCGCGATGGTGCTGCTGCCGCTCACCGCGGGGGTGACCGGCGCGACGGCGTACGCCGGCTGGCTGCAGGCCGGAGCGCCGGCGACGGTCGTCGCGCTGGGCGCGGGAGCCGGCTCCGCGGCCGGGTCATCGACGGGCTCGGGATCGGGCGTGAGCGGCGGCGCGATCGCGGGCACCGCGATCGGCACGGCCGCGGTGGCCGCGTCGGTGGTCGCCGCCGTCGCCCTCGGCCCCGCGCTGGTCGGGGAGACGGATGCCACGAGCGCCGCCCCCGCCGCGGTGGTCGCCGCACCCGACGTGGCCGGCGAGGACGCGAGCGACGACGGATCGGCGCCGGGGCCGGCACCCATCGAGGAGCTCGTCGAACAGACGCCCGACGCGAGCGACCCGCGCGCGACCGAGGAGCCCGAGCCCGACGAGGCGGACGATGCGGACGGCGCCCCAGAGGCGACCCCCGATGCCGCGCCCGCACCGTCACCCGAGACGGTCGCACCCGCTCCCCCGCCCACCGAGGACGCCGCCGACGAGCCGGTCGCCGCCGACACCCCGACCGTGTCGGTGCAGCTGTCGGGCGGCGTGCTGCACGACCTGGCGGTCACCGGCCTGCCCGGCGCGACCGTCGCGATCCTGGTCGACGGGCAGCTCGCCCAGCTCCTGGTGCTCGACGCGGACGGCACGAGCGAGACGATCCCCCACTGGATCGTCGGCCCGCACGTGGAGCTGGCGGCGGCTTACGTCGTCGACGGCGCGCTCGGCACGGCGGTGCCGATCGGCTGACGCCGAGCGCGGAGCACGGGCGCCAGCACGGCGCCGACCGCCGCGAGCAGCACGACCGCGAACGCGAACGGCAGCGCGACGACGCCGAGCCCGCCGTAGAGCAGTGCGCCGACCATGGCGCCGCCCCCGATGCCGATGTTGAACGCCGTCGTGTAGAGCGCGCTCGCGACGTCGCGGATGCGCGGCGACGCGCTCTGCAGCAGTCGGGTCTGCAGCAGCGGCGGGATCGCCCCGAACGCGACGCCCCACAGCGCGAATGCGACGAGCGCGAGCGCGGTCGCGCCCTGCGCGAGCACGATGCCGACGACGGCGACCGCGGCGACCACCATGGCCCCGACCAGCCCGGCCGTGGGCCGGCGCCCGAGCACCGAGCCCGCGAGCACGAGCCCGACCGCGCCGGCGATGCCGTAGACGAACAGCAGCGGACCGACGCTCGCGGAGCGCACGCCGACGACGTCGGTGAGCAGGGGCGCGACGTACGTGTAGACGGCGTACTGCCCGATCATCGTGAGCGCGGTCACGACGCAGACCGCGAGCACCGCGGGCACGGTGGCGTCGCGGAGCGCGGGGCGCTCGGCGACCGACCCGGCGGGCTCCGCGGCCCGCTCGGCAGAGGCGGCGCCGTCGGACGCGGCATCGTCGGCCTCGGCGACGGGCAGCACGGCCCGCACGAGCACCGCGCCGAGCGCCGTGAGCACGCCCACCAGCAGGAACGCGGTGCGCCAGCCGGCCGCCTGGCCGAGCGACGTGGCCAGCGGCACGCCGAGCACGAGCGCCACGGTGCCGCCGCCGAGCACGACGGCGACGGCGCGGCCGACGAGCTCGCGCGGCACGAGGCGCGCGGCGTACGCCGCGACGAGCGCCCAGAACACGCCGTGCGCGAGGCCGCCGACGATGCGCGAGCCCACGACCCACGCGTAGTCGGGCGAGATCGCGGTGAGGAACTGCGCACCCGCGAGCACGCCGAGCGCGATCACGAGGAGCCGGCGGCGCGGCATGCGCTGGGTGAGCGCGGTCAGCGGCGCGCTGGTCGCGACCACGGTGAACGCGAACACGGTGACGAGCAGCCCGATCGACGGCTCGGGCACGAGCAGGTCGGCGCTCATCTCGGGCAGGAGACCCGCGGGGAGCATCTCGCCGGTGATGGAGAGGAAGACCGCGGCCCCGAGCACGGCGAGCGGGGTCCACGGGAAGGCGCGCGAGCGCGCGCGAACGGATACGGATTCGGTGGCAGTCATGGTGCAGCTGTCCCGACGGCGTTCCCCGCCGGCGGCATGTCCACGCGGGCGGGTCGACTACGCGCTGTTGTGCGCGCCCAGGGCCGACGGTGACCGTCGACCGCGGGCCAGTCTACCCGATGCCATATCCTTGCCGGGTGAACAGCGCGCCTGACGCACCCGAGCACGTGGCATCCGAACACCTGCACCACTGGGTCCTCTCCTTCGTCTGCACCGACGGGCCCGGCATCGTGCACGCCGTGAGCGGGGCGATCGTCGCGGCGCGCGGCAACATCACCGAGAGCCAGCAGTTCGCGAGCCTCGACACGGGCCGCTTCTTCATGCGCCTCCAGGTCGAGTCGCCCGCCGGCCGCGACGAGTTCGCCGAGGCGCTCGCCCCGGTCGTCGCGCGCTTCGACATGGACTGGCGCCTCGACGAGGTCGGCCGCCCCTCGCGCACGCTCGTGCTCGCCTCGACGGCCGGCCACTGCGTGAACGACCTGCTCTTCCGCCAGCGCGCCGGCCAGCTGCCGGTCGAGATCCCGCTCGTGCTCTCCAACCACGGCACCCTCCGCGACCTGGTCGACTTCTACGGCGTGCCGTTCGAGTCGCTGCCGGTGACGGATGCCGCCTCGAAGGCCGCGTTCGAGGCCCGCGTGCTGCAGGCCGTCGACGAGCACGACATCGAGTTGGTCGTGCTCGCGCGCTACATGCAGATCCTCAGCCCCGAGCTCTGCGCCGCGCTCGAGGGGCGTTGCATCAACATCCACCACTCGTTCCTGCCCGGCTTCAAGGGCGCGAACCCCTACCGCCAGGCGCACGCGCGCGGCGTGAAGCTGATCGGCGCGACGGCCCACTTCGTCACGAGCGACCTCGACGAGGGCCCCATCATCGAGCAGAACGTCGTGCGCGTCGACCACAGCCGCACGCCGTCCGAGCTCGTCGCGATCGGGCAGGACGAGGAGAGCCGCACGCTCACCCAGGCCGTGAAGTGGTTCGCCGAGCACCGCGTGCTGCTCGACGGGGCCCGCACGATCATCTTCCGCTGAGGAACGTAGAATCGTGCGGTGAGCGAGTCACCGAACACCCCCGCCATCGGCCCGAACGACATCGTGCGCTTCTTCCTCGAGCTCTTCGCGTTCGTGTCGCTCGGCATCTGGGGGTTCCTCGCCTGGCCGCTGCCGTGGCCGGGCGTGCTGATCGGCATCGGGGCACCCGCCCTCGCCATCTTGGCCTGGGCGCTGTTCGTGTCGCCGAAGGCGGTGTTCCGGGTCGACGTGTTCGGCCGCACGCTCGTCGAGCTCGCGGTCATGCTCTCGGCGGCGCTCGCCTGGTGGGGCCTCGGGCAGCCGATCGTCGCGGTCGTGTTCACGATCGTCGCGACGGTCAGCGGCATCCTGCACGGGCGCAGGCAGCTCGCCGACTGACGGGCGCTCCCGCCGGGCAGGGCGGGCGGATGCCGCGGGGTAACCCGCGCGAAACGGCTGCGGCGTAGCATCCGGCACATGCCCTTCACCGTTCCCGTGGTCGACATCACGCCCTACGTCGCTGCCGGCGACGACGCGGCCCGCGCCGAGGTGGCCGCGGCGATCGACGTCGCCTGCCGCGAGGTCGGGTTCATCCAGATCCTCGGCCACGGTATCCCCGCGCACGTCACCGACGGGCTCGCCGACGCCCTGGACGAGTTCTTCGGGCTCGCGCCCGAGGTCAAGCGCGGCTACCGCACGCCCGCGGGCATCAACCGGGGCTACGCGCCGCCCAAGACCGAGTCGCTGAGCCTCAGCCTCGGCGTCGAGAGCGCGAACCGCATGAACGACTTCTTCGAGGCGTTCAACGTCGGGCTCGCCGCGAGCGACTTCCCCGGCGTCGACGTCGACCCGGTGCACTACGCCGAGAACACCTGGCCCGACCCGGACGCGCCGGGTTTCCGCCCGCAGGTCGAGGCGTACTTCGCGGAGGCCGGCCGGGTCGCGCGCACCATGACCCGCATCTTCGCCGATGCGCTCGGCGTCGACCACGAGGTCTTCGCCACCCGCACCGACCACTCGCTCGACGTGCTGCGCATGAACAACTACGCGCTGCCCGCGGGCACCGACGTGCGGCTCGACGGCGACCTCACGGGCATGGGCGAGCACACCGACTACGGCATCGTCACCGTGCTCTGGGCCGACCGCGTGCGCGGCCTGCAGGTGCTGGGCGCCGACGGCGGCTGGCACGACGTGTCGCCCGACCCCGGGGCGCTGCTCATCAACCTCGGCGACCTGACGGCCCGCTGGACCAACGAGCGCTGGATGTCGACGCTGCACCGGGTGAAGCCGCCCGTCATCGACGGCACGATCGAGCGCCGGCGCAGCGCCGCGTACTTCCACGACGGCAACGCCGACGCCCTGATCGCGGCCATCCCGACGACCGTGCCGGCGGGCGAGGAGCCCCTCTACCCGCCGATCACGGTCGGCGACCACATCGCCGCGAAGCTCGCCGGATCGCGCGAGGGGCGGCGGAACACCGCGGGCCGGGAGACGGCCCGGGTGCTCGCCGCCCGCGATGCGGGCGGCGAGCCGTACTGAGCGCTCAGGCGGGAACGCGCTCGGGCTCGGCCACGGGGTCGTCCTCGTGCGCGGCCTCCGCGTCGGACTCGGCGCCGCCCGCCGTGCGGAAGTGGCCGACCACCGAGAGCACGAGCCCCACGACCGCCCAGCCCGTGAGCACGAGCAGCGGGAACGCGGTGTCGGCGCTCGGGAAGTAGTTCACGTCGCGCAGCAGGGTCGCACCGGCGCCCGGCGGGAACCACTGGCCGACCTCGCCCCACGGAGCGGGCAGGAACTCCTTCGGCACCGCCGCCGACGAGATCGGGTTCGCCACGAGCAGGATGGTCAGCGCGCCGAGGCCGAGCCCCGCGCGGCCGAGCAGCGCCGACATGCCGGTGATGAACGCCGAGACGGCGAGCAGCGTGAGTGCGATGGCACCGGCGTTCGGCCAGTAGTCGCCCGGGAGCGAGCCGAACCAGCCGCCGAGGATGCCGGCCAGCGCCAGCCCCGCGCCACCCGAGTAGACGACGACCGCGAGCACCCGGCGCAGGGCGCCGATGACGGCGAAGGTGATGGCGATGCCGCCGATCATGCCGCCGAGCACGAGCGGGAACATGGCGCTCGCGAGCCCCGTGCCGCGCGGGTCGGTGTCTGCCAGCGGCACGACGTCCGTGACGGTCACCTCGATCGTCGGCACGGTGTCGAGGCCCTGCGCCTGTGCCGCCGCGGCGGCCTGGGCGTTGGCGGCCTGCTGCAGCTGGGCGGCGGCGCCGCCGAGCAGCTGCGCGACCGCCGCGCTGGCGGCCGACGAGGTGAGCACCTCGGGCTGCTGGCCGAGGACGATCGCGCCGTAGACCTCGCGCGCCTCGATGGCCTCCACTGCCTCGTCGCGATCGGCGACCTCGGTGAACGCGATGGCGTCG
Organism: Agromyces sp. SYSU T00194; assembly: GCF_040496035.1. Classification (NCBI taxonomy): domain Bacteria; kingdom Bacillati; phylum Actinomycetota; class Actinomycetes; order Micrococcales; family Microbacteriaceae; genus Agromyces; species Agromyces chitinivorans. The sequence continues at coordinate 156,799 of NZ_JBEPJZ010000001.1, forward strand.
GGCTGCGCGTCGCCCAGCCCGGCCTCGATCTGCGCGACGGCCTCCGCGGGCCCGGCGATGGCGACCGGCAGGTCGCGCGGCTCGGCCGTGACCGACGGCCACGAGAATGCGAGCACGATCACCGCCACGGCCGCGACGAGCGCCGCCGCGAGGACGAGCACGCGCGCGAGCGGCGTGTGCGGGGTTCGGGTGTCGGACATGGTTCCTCCTGTGCGGGTGCGCACGGCGCCGCCGTGGGTTGCTGTGCGTGTGCTGTAAAACGAACATTCGTTCTTTATCAGGATGCGCGCATCGCCTACGCTTGTCAAGAACGGTCGTTCGGTTTGCGCGACCGGCGAGGATCAGGGGGCGCGATGCCGAAGGTGACCGAGGCCTACCGCGAGGCCCGGCGCGACGAGATCGCCGCCGCGGCGCTGCGGTGCTTCGCGCAGAAGGGCTACCGGGGCACCTCGATGGCCGACATCATCGCCGAGTCCGGCCTCTCGGCCGGCGCCATCTACGGGCACTACGCGGGCAAGCGCGAGCTCTTCCGCGCGGTGACCGAGCGCGTGCTCGCCGCGCGGCGCGACGACCTCGCCCGCGCGGAGGCGGGCGGCCGTGCCCTCTCCCCCGGCGAGACGATCGCCACGCTCCTGCGCGGCATGGTCTCCGAGCCGTTCGCGCCGTCGGTCATGATCCAGATGTGGTCGGAGGCGGCGATCGACGACGAGCTGCGCGAGGTCGTCGACGGCATCCTCGCGCTCGTGCGCGACACCGTGCGCGAGCACATCGCCGCCTGGGTCGCCGAGGACCCGGCGCGCGGCGGCGACGACCCCGCCGGCTACGTCGACCGGCTCACCCCGGTCGCGATGGGCCTCGCCCCGGGGTTCATGATCCAGCGCGCGCTGAGCGACGGGTTCGACGAGGAGGCGTACCTCGAGATGCTGCCCGAGGTGCTGCCGCACTGAATCGGTGGAGCGGCGATCGGCGACCGCGGCGACGCCGGCACGCCGACCCCACGTCGCATCCGCTCAGATGCCCTGCCAGGCGGGCTTGTGCGCCCACGCGTGCCGGTAGTACGACAGGTTCGCCAGCTGCGACGCGGCCGCCTCGTCGACGATCACGGTGGTGTGCGGATGCAGCTGGATGGCCGAACCCGGCTGGCTCGACGTGACCGGCCCCTCGACCGCCGCGGCGATCGCGTCGGCCTTGGCCTCGCCGAACGCCAGCAGCAGCAGGTGCCGGGCGCGCAGGATCGTGCCGAGGCCCTGCGTGATGCAGTGCATGGGCACGTCGTCGGGCGAGTCGAAGAAGCGCGCGTTGTCGGCGCGGGTCGGCTCGGTCAGCGTCTTCACGCGCGTGAGCGACGCGAACGACGAGCCCGGCTCGTTGAAGCCGATGTGGCCCGTGCGGCCGATGCCGAGGATCTGCACGTCGACGCCGCCCGCGGCCTCGATGGCCGCCTCGTAGTCGTCGCCCGCGGTCTCGATGCCGTCGGGCGAGCCGTTCGGCACGTGGATCAGTTCGGGCGTGAGCCCCAGCGGCTCGACCACCTCGCGCGCGATGACCGCGCGGTAGCTCTCCGGATGCCCCTCGGGCAGCCCCACGTACTCGTCGAGCGCGAACCCGCGCACGCGCGAGACGTCGACCGCATCCGCCGCGATGCGCGCCGCGAGCGCACGGTAGCTCGCGAGCGGCGTCGAGCCCGTGGCGAGCCCGAGCACGGCGTCGGGCCGACGGGCGATGGTGGCGAGGAGGGTGTCGGCGACGAGCGCGCCGGCCTCCTCCTCGCTGCGGACGATGACGACTTCAGCCATGATCAGCCTCTCCGACGAGTGCGGCGCCGACGGCGGCCGCGGGGAAACCGAGCGGGATCACCTGGACCCGCTCCTGGAGGTCGAGCGACGCGAGGAACGGCGAGGCCGCCGCCTGCTCCGAGAGGATGCCGCGGACGCCCACGAGCAGCCGGTCGCCGAGCGTGCTGAGCCCGCCGCCGATCACGACCAGGTCGGGGTCGGCGGCGAGCACGAGCAGGCGGACGGCGGAGGCCACCCCGCCGAGGAACGCGTCGCGCACGGCGACCGCACGCGCGTCGCCCCGTTCGGCCGCCGCGAACAGCTCGGGCGCCGCATGGCCCGACGCCGTCGGCCACCTCCGTGCGAGGGCCGAACCCGACGCGATGGTCTCGAGGCACCCGCGCTGGCCGCAGGCGCACGGCTCCCCCGCCGGATCGACCGGGACGTGCCCGATCTCGCCCGCCACGCCGTGGCCGCCCCGACGGAGCCGCCCGTCGAGCACGAGGCCCGCCGCGAGCCCCGTGCCGAGGTTCAGGTACGCCATCGAACGGGCCTGCAGTCCGTCGGCCACGCCGAGGAGGTGATGCGCGCCGAGCGCCGCCGCCTTCACGTCGTTCTCGACCCGCACCGGCACGCCGAACTCCGCCGCGAGCCGCGGGCCCAGGTCGAGCCCCTCGAGTCCGAGGTTCACCGCGTGCGCGACGCGCCCGCTGCCGTTGTCGACCGCCCCCGGGATGCCGATGCCGATCGACGCGAACCCGTCGACGCCCGCACCGGTCAGCTCCCCCATGCGGCGCACGGTGCGCGCGGCCGTCTCGACCACCGCGTCGGCGCCGAACCCGGTGGGCATGCGCACCTGGTCGCTCAGCTCGCCGTCGGCGCCGATGGCGACCGCGGCCGTCTTCGTGCCGCCGATGTCGATGCCGAGCCTCATGCCGCCGCCACCGGGTTCCGCGACGCCGCCTCGATCGCCCGCAGGAGCGCCTCGCCCACGAGGCGCGAGCCGCCGAAGGTCGCCACGTCGGCGTAGGCGCGGTCGACGCCGGGCCACCCCATGTCGACGACGACCACGTCCTCGCGCACGGCACGCAGCGCGTCCACGCAGGCGCGCGCGAAGGCGTGCCGGTGCACGTCACGGCCGACGACCAGGACGGGGCCGCGCAGGGCGGATGCCGGAAGGGGCGCGTCGCCCTCGCGCACCGTCACCACGTCATCGCAGGCCTCGGCCGGCGGCCCCCACGGCGCGACGCCGACGGCGATGTTCGCGGCCGACTCGAGGCGCACGAGCGTCGCCGGCGCGCCGCCGCGCGCGAGGCGCTCACGTGCGGTGCCCGACACCTCGAACGATGCCGCGATGCGCGCGAGCTCGGCCCCGTGGTCGACCGGCGCGGGCGCCCCGGACGCTCGCTGCTCGGGAGCGGGCCCGGCGAGTGCGCGCACGCGCCCGGCGGCATCCGCCACCCGCTCCGCGGGCAGCCTGCCCCCGGCGATCGCGTCGTGCACGGCCGCCACGATCGCGTCGAGCAGGTCCTCGGTGGTGTCCGTGCCGATGCAGAGCAGGTCGCAGCCCGCGGCGAGGGCGCGCACGGCCGCCTCGGGGATGCCGTGCACGCCGCTCGCCCCGTGCATGTCGAGCGCGTCGCTCACGACGACGCCCTCGAACCCCGACTCCGCGCGGAGCAGGCGAACCACGCGCGCTGACAGGGTGGCCGGGTGTTCCGCATCCAGCTGCGGGAGCAGGATGTGGCTGGTCATCACGGTGCGGACCCCGGCGTCGATCGCCGCGCGGAACGGCACCAGCTCGCGGGCGGCGAGCTCGTCTGCCGAGCGATCGACGACCGGCAGCGCGACGTGCGAGTCCGCGTCGGTGTCGCCGTGGCCCGGGAAGTGCTTCGCGCTGGCGCTCACGCCGGTGGACTGCAGCCCGCGCGTCCAGGCGGCCGCGTGCCGGGCGACGAGCTCGGGGTCGGTGCCGAAGCTGCGCGTGCCGATGACCGGGTTGTCGGGGTTGGAGTTGATGTCGACGTCGGGCGCGAACGCCAGGGTGCATCCGCTCGCCCGCAGGGCCTCGCCCACCCGCCGGCCGATGGCCTCGGTGTAGGCCGGGTCGTCGATGCGGCCGAGCACCGCGTTGCCCGGGTAGGGGGCGCCCACGTCGTAGAACAGGCGGGTGACGTCGCCGCCCTCCTCGTCGATCGCGATGACCGCGAGCGGGTTCGCCGCCGTGATCTCCGCGTTCACGCTCGCGAGCTGGTCGGCCGACGCGATGTTCGGGCCGAACACGCACACGCCGCCGAGCCCCTCTGCCAGGCGCTCGCGCACCCAGCCGGGCAGCCGGGTGCCGGCGAATCCGGGCAGGAGCGTCGTGAGGACGTCGCGCGCGAGGCCGCCGACGCCCGTCTCGGTGCCGGTCATCCCTTGACCGCCCCCGAAACCATGCCGCTGGTCATGCGGTTCTGCACGATGAGGAAGAAGACCACGACCGGGATCGCGATGAGGGTCGAACCCGCCATGAGCTGCGCCCAGTCGGTGCCGCCGTTCGGGTCGAGGAACGTGCGCAGCCAGACCGGCAGCGTCATCGCCTCGGGGCGCGGGTTGATGACCAGCGCGAACACGAACTCGTTCCAGGCCTGGATGAACCCGAAGACGCCGGTGGCGACGAGCCCGGGGGCGAGCAACGGGAACGTGATGCGCCAGAACGCCTGGGTGCGGCTCAGGCCGTCGATCATCGCGGCCTCCTCGAGGTCGGCGGGCACGCCGTCGACGAACCCGCGGAGCGTCCAGATCGTGAACGGCAGCACGGTGGCCACGTACACGAGCGTGAGGCCGGCGATCGAGTTGAGCAGGTGCCACGAGTCCATCACCCGGAACATCGAGATGATCATGGCCTCGGCCGGGATCATCTGGATGATCAGGATCGTGATGATGAACGACACCCGGCTGCGGAAGCGGAAGCGGGTCACCGCCACGGCCGCGAGGAACGCGAACACGAGGGTGATGAGCACCGTCAGCAGGGTGATCTGCAGCGAGTTCGCCAGGGCCGGCAGGAACGGCGCGCGCTCGTAGTGGAAGATGATGTCGACGTAGTTCTGGAGGCTCCCGTTCTCGGGCCAGAAGTGCACCTCGCTGCCGCGTACCTGCGCGTTGGGCTGCAGCGACGTGTTCACCATCCAGTAGACCGGGAACACGCTCATGGCGAAGATCACGACGGCGGATGCCGCGAGCAGCACGCTCACGACGCGGGAGCGCATGCTCCGGGGGCGACGCGTCCGCGCCGCGCGGTCCGGCGCGGGTGCGCCCCCGCGAGGCGTCCCGGTGACGGCGGCGCGCGTGTCGGCGGCGGCCGTGGGTGCGGCGGTCATCGGTCCTCCTTGAGGCTCTGGCGGACGTAGTAGAGGGAGATCGCGACCAGGAACAGCACCACGATCACGGAGATCGCGCCGCCGGCGCCGAAGTCGCCCGTGCCGAGCGAGACGCGGTAGATGTAGACGCCGAGCGTGTTGGTCTGCTCGGCGAGGCCGCCGAGTGCCTGGAGGGCGTAGATCTGCGTGAAGACGCGCAGGTCCCAGATGACCTGCAGGATCGTCACGACGATGAGGATCGGACGCAGGAACGGCACGATCACGAGGAAGAACCGCTGGAACGGGCCGGCGCCGTCGAGCTGCGCCGCCTCGAGCACCTCGTCGGGCACCTGGGTGAGGCCCGCGAAGACCGTGAAGGCGACGAACGGGATGGCGCCCCAGACGATCACGATGCCCGCGACGAAGAAGAAGCTGAGCGGGTCGAGGAGCCACGAGTGGCCGCGGAAGTCGAGCCCGAACCACTCGGAGAGCGCGTAGTTCAGCACGCCGTACTGGGAGTCGAAGATCCAGCCCCACACGATGGTCGCCGACAGGGGCGGCATCGCCCAGGCCAGCAGCAGCCCGATCGAGACGAGCAGGCGCCAGCCGGCGGCGAGCCTGCGCATCAGGAGGGCGACCAGCACCCCGAGGACCATGGTGATGACCACGCACGCGGCGGCGAAGAGCACCGACCGGCCGAGGACCTCCCAGAACTCCGGGTCGCCGAGCACGCCGAGGTAGTTGCCCAGCCCGACGAACTCGGGCGGGGCGCCGAAGACCTGCGCACGGCCGAACTCCTGGAACGACATGATGACCAGCTGCAGCAGCGGCCAGCCGATGACGGCGACGAGGACGACGAGCGACGGGACGAGCAGCGCGTACGGCGTGAGTCGCCCGCGGCGCCGGGCGGGCCGCGGCGAGCGCGTCGGCTCGTCGGGCGCCTGGGGCCCGGACTCGTCCCGGGCCGGGGCCTCGGGTCGGGTGACGGTGCTCATGGATGACTCCTGGGTCGAGCGGGTGCGTTGCCATCATGCGCGCGGCAGCGCGAAAAGAACAGGGATGCCCGGCACGACGTGTGGTGCCGGTCGTGCCGGGCATCGTCGGGCCCGTGGGCCCGGGGTCGGCCGCGGTGCGGCCGGTTCCGGGCCGGCGACGTGTGTGGTCGCCGCCGGCCCGGAGGTGGGGACTAGCCGTTGAGGATGTCCTCGATCTTCTCGTCGACCTCGGCCGCGAGTTCGGCGACGTCGCCGCCCTGGGCGATCTTCACGAAGAAGTCCTCCAACACGCGCGAGGCCTCGACCTCGGCCCAGTTCGGCGACGCCGGGGTCAGCTTCGCGCTACCCGCGGCGGCGGTGAAGGCCTGGGCCTCCGGGCTGTCGCCCAGGGTGGTCGCGAGCGACTGCTTGGCCGGGATGAGGCCGTTCTCGCCGTAGATCGTCTGGAACTCGTCGCTCAGGATGATCGCCAGCGCGTCCTTCGCCAGCTCGGGGTACTCCGACTTCGCCGAGATGCCGATGTTCGAGCCGCCGGCGAAGGCCTGCGCGGCACCGCCGTCGGTGCCCGGGAGGGCGTAGACGAGCGGGGCTGCCGGGGCGTTCTCGGTCTCGCAGCCGCTGGCCAGGCCGAGTGCCCAGTTCGGGGCGGAGAACTGGATCGCGTCACCCTCGCAGTACGGGGTCCACGGCTCGGCGTTGTCGCCGTCCTTCGGTGCGACCGAGGCGTTCAGCATGAGGTCCTGCACCTGCTCGAGGCCCACGATCGACTCGGGCGAGCTCAGCTGCGCGTCCCAGCCGTCGCCCTCGGGAACGGCGACCTCGCCGCCGGCCTCCCAGATGAAGGGCAGGGCATTGTACCAGTCCTGGCCGGCGAAGTAGATGCCCGACGTGCCCTCGTTGTCGGCCGCGAGCTCCTTGGCCTGGGCGATGTAGTCGTCCAGGGTGGCCGGGGCCTCCGAGACGAACGCCGGGTCGGCGAAGACGACGCGCGCACCCGCGTAGAGCGGCGCGGCGTAGAACGCGCCGTCGTACGAGCCCGCCTCGACGAAGCCGGGGAGGAGGTCGTCGCCGCCGAGGGCGTCGTACTCGTCGGTGATGTCGAGCAGCGCGCCGACCGACGTGAACGCCGGGGCCTGCGTGTTGCCGAACTCGACGAGGTCGGGGCTGTCCGAGCTGGAGAGGCTGGTGGTCAGCTTGTCGACCAGGCCGTCCCACGACTGCTCCTCGATCGTGAGGGTCGAGCCGGGGTGCTCCGCCTCGAACGTCTCGACGAGGTAGTCGCGGGCGTCCTGGGGCGTGTCCGCGCCGACGAGCCAGACCCGGAGGTCACCCGTCTCGGGCTCCGCCTCGGAAGCAGCGTCGCCTCCCGAAGCACAACCGGCGAGGGCGAGCGCAGCAGCGGCGCCGAGCGCCACGATGCCGAGTTTCCGCATTGCTGTGTTTCCTTTCGTAGGGAATGTGGTCACCGGCCGGGGCGCCGGGTTCCATGGTGCAGGAGTCCGATTACGAGACCCCGAGTTGGCCGGAGAGGACCATGACGGCCGCGCCGCGCAGGACGATGTCCTGCCCATGCGTGGTCATCCGGAGCCGGAGATCGCGGTTCACGTCCGCCATCGTCCGGTTCCGGAGCGTCTCGACGGCCGCCTCTCGCAAGGGGCCGTCAAGCAGTTCGGACGGACCGCTCAGCACGACCTCGGCGAGGTTGAGCGCTCCGACCACGGGGGCGAGCACGATGCCGAGTCGGCGGCCCGCCTCCCGAAGCGTGGTGTCGCGCGCCGCGGCGCGCGCATCGTCGTCGCCGGCGGCCGCGGTGGCGGCGGCCAGCTCGGCGATCAGGCGCGGCTCGGCGAGCCACGCCTCGAGGCATCCGTGCTTGCCGCACGCGCACGCGGGGCCGCCGTCGGTGCCGACGACCACGTGCCCGATCTCGCCGGCCGCGTAGTCGCCGCCGACGAGGGGGCGGCCGCCCACGATGAGCCCGGCACCGACGCCGAGGCCGACCTTGACGAGGATCACGTCGTCGTCGCCGTCACGGGTGGCGTGCTCCGCCAGCACGGCGGCGTTCGCGTCGTTGGCGACGTGCACGGGCACGCCCGCGACGGCGTGGATGCGCGACCGCAGGTCGAGGCCCGTCCAGCCGAGGTTCGGTGCGCGGCGCACGACGCCCGCATCGTCGACGACTCCGGGCGAGCCGACGCCGACGCCGAGGATCGGGGCGGATGCGGCCAGCGCGAGCCGCTCGACGAGCGCGACGACGCGCGCCACGGCGTCCTCGCCGGTCGCTCCCGAGAGCGCGACCTCGTCGCGGTGCACGACCGCGCCCTCGAGGTCGAGCACGGCGCCGCGGAGGACCGCGGCGTCGGAGAGGTCGACCCCGAGGATCTGGAAGGCGTCGCGGGCGATGTCGATGAGCGTGGCCGGCTTGCCCGGGCGGGCCGACTCGCGCTGGCCCAGCTCGACGACGAGGCCCTCGGCGATGAGCTCTGCGACCAGGTCGGAGACCGTGACGCGGGTCAGCCCGGTCTCGCGCGCCACATCGGCACGGCTGCGGGCGCCCGCGGTGTAGAGGGTCTGAAGCACCAGCGACCGGTTGTGACGCCGGGCGTGCTCGGGGAGCCGCTTGCCGCTCGGGCGGAGGCTGCGTGCGAAGGGCGCCGGGGCCTGGTCGACGCGCAGTACGGACGTTGCCCGCGGGGCGCCGGCGGCCTCGCCGACCCCCGGGTGCGCGCCCTCGATGAGGGAGGCGCTGCGCTGCACGTCCGGCGTGGTCATGTTTGTTAGTAAACCTTACGAACAAACATCCCGCAAGAGTTCTCCACGAATTCGCCCGCCCGTTATCGAGTCGTGACACGGGCGCGTCGAGGTCGCGCCGTGGCTCCCCCGGGAACGCCGAACGGGCGACGGATCCGCGATCCGCCGCCCGTTCGTGTCGCCCGCGAGGGCTATTCGGTGCCGACCTCCAGCGCCGTGCCGAAGCCGGACTCGCCGTAGGCGACGTACCCGAGGTACGTCTCGCCCGCGTCGAGGCCCGACCAGGACAGCGTGTACGTCGCTTCCTCGCCCTGCACGCCCGGCAGCGGGTTCGGCGAGGCGCTCAGGTCGCCCACGCCACCCGGCATCACGGTGTAGGAGTCGAGGTCGTACATCTCGTCCTGCCCCGCGTAGACCTGCGCGACGATCTCGTAGTACCCGGGCTCGGGTGCGAGGAGGTCGACGCGCTCGTCCGCGTCACCCGTCGCCGAGTACCACAGCGCGACACGGGTGCCGCGCTTGCCGTCGAGTTGGTAGATGAGCAGGTCGAGGTCCGCCGCGTCGTTGTACGCGTCCAGATCCCAGCGCTGGAAGGTCACGCCCTCGGGGATCTCGACGAACCAGGTCGCCTCGTCTCCGGTGCTGCCCGAACCGCTGTACGCCTTGTTCGGGCCGCCCTTCTTGACCTTGAGCTGCTCCGCGGGAGCGAGCCCTGCGACAGTGAGCGGGATGTCGCCGGTGAAGCCGGGCGTCACGCTGACGTCGACCGAACCGGTGGTTCCCGTACCCACCTCGTCTGAGGGCGCATCGAGCGAGACCGGCTGCACCGCGACCGGGCTGTGCACGACGGTGGCGCCGCTCACCCAGTCGATCGAACCGGTCGTGAACTGGTCGACCGGGGCGTCGGTGCGGGTGAAGGTCACCGTGTAGGAGGCCTCCTCCCCCGCCGCGCCGAACACCAGCGACGACGGCTCGATGTCCACGTCGAACCCGGCGAGGCCGTTGATCGTCGGCGTGAACGTGCCCGCCTGCGTCGCGGTGGCCGTTCGGGTCACCGTCTCGGTTCCGGTCAGCGAGCCGACCGCGATCGACGCCTGGTTCAGGTCGCTCGGGTCGACTGGGTCGATGCCGTTGTAGTCGGCGTAGCCGAGCGCCTCGATGTAGGCGGCCCAGTCGTACACGTCGCTGTCGTACACGAAGCCCGGCGCGAAGAACGACGTCGGGTCGACGTGGCCGGCACCCTGCGTGAACGGGTCGGTGACCGCGTCGCCTGCGGCGTCGACCGTGTCGTAGGCGGAGGTCATCATGGCCGACTTCACGGCCATCGGCGACTCGGTCGGTGCCTCGCCCAGGTAGAACGCGGCGAGACCGGCGATGTGCGGCGACGACATCGACGTGCCGGAGAGGAACTGGTAGGTCCCCTCCTCGCCGTCGGCGTTCGCGCCCGCGGCCAGGATCGCGACGCCGGGCGCCGAGATGTCCGGCTTCAGCACGTCGCTGCCGTCCGCGAGCACCGGACCGCGCGACGAGAAGCCCGCGACCTGCGGCGTCGCCGGCGCGGTGCCGACCTCGCGGCCCTGCGCGAACGAGATCGTCGCACCGGCGGTGCCGGCGTACTCGTACAGCGCGTCACGCTCGGTGTCGGGCACGTGGATCGTCGGTACCGAGTGCAGGTCGAGGTCGATCGAGTTCGGCGACGGGTTGGCCATGATCATGCCGATGCCGCCCGCGCGAGCCACCTCGGCCGACTTGTCGACACGGGCGTACGCACCACGGTCGCAGTAGACGATCTTGCCCGTGACGAGCGCCGGGTCGAGCGAGCCGGCGGCGCAGAGGAGCGCCTCCGATGCCGAGGCCTTGCGCGTCTTGACCTGGTCGCCGCGGACGAAGTCGCCCGAGACGCCGTCGGCCGGAACCGTCACCGACCCGCCGACGGCCTTCGCGCCGTCACCGGTCGTGGCGGTCGCCTCGTAGCTCGGGATCGTCGACGCGGCCACGGTGGTGATCCACGGTGCAGCATTGTCGAGCGTCGAGGCCGAGGGACCCGAGTTGCCCGCCGACGCGGCGACGAAGACGCCGGCCGCAGCGGCGTTGAAGAACGCGTAGTCGGTGCCGACCACCGTCGACGTGGCCGCGCCGCCGCCGATCGAGAAGTTGATCACGTCGACTCCGTCGGCGACCGCGGCGTTGATGCCCGCGAGCAGGTCGCTGCCCGCACAGCCGTCGTCGTCCTGGCTGGCGGGGTCGGGCCCCGACCAGCAGACCTTGTAGGCCGCGATCTTGGCCGCGGGCGCTACGCCCACGACACCGCCGAAGGCGTTGCTGCCGACCGTGACCTCGCCGACGGGGTCGCCCGCCGCGGTGCTCGCGGTGTGCGAGCCGTGGCCATCGCCGTCGCGGGGCGAGACGTACTCGCCCACGCTCGCGTCGCCGATGGAGCCGGCACCGAAACCGTCGACGAAGTACTGCGCGCCGACGATCTTCGTCGAGCAGTCGCTCGCCTCGAACTGCTCGCCGACCTCGCAGGTACCGGTGAACACTCCGCCGTCGGCCTTCGCGTAGGTGATCACGTCACCGTCGAGGTACGGCTCGTCGCCGGGCGTCGTGCCCAGCGCGTCGCCCGCGAACGAGGCGTTCTCCGGCGCGATGCCGGTGTCGAGGATGCCCACGACGATGCCCTCGCCGGCGCTCTCGCGCCCGCCCGTGGCATCCCACACGCCGCCCGTGCCGTCGGCGCCCGACCCGAGGCCGAGGAACTCGGTGGAGGGGGTGGCGTCGAGGTGGTAGATCTGGTCGGCTTCGACCGTGACGCCGCGCATGCCGGCCAGCGTCGCCGCCTGGTCGGCAGTGAGGTCGGCAGCGAAGCCGTTCAGCGCGACCGTGTACGACGTCGCGACCTCCGCGCCGACGCTCTTGGCCAGCTTGTCCTGCTTGGCCTCGAGGTAGTTCGCGTACGCCCGGGAGTTCTTCGAGGTCGCGTCGAACGCGCGCCCATTGCCCGGCGTGGTCGGCGCGATACCCGAGACGCCACCGTCGTAGGTGGCGACCGGCGCCTCGTCGAGGAAGACGATGTAGCGCCCGTCGGTGAAGTCGGTCAGGTCGACGTAGCCCGTCGCCCCCGCGCCCGCCGCGGAAGGCGTCACGCTCGGCGCGGCGAACGCCGCACCACCGAGGCCGAGCGCCCCGGAAACGACGACGGCACCGCTCAGCGCTGCTGCCGCGATGCCGCGAATCCTGACGGAACGAGCCCGTCGCTGTGTTGCATGCAAATCGAATCCCCTGTCTTCGGATGACGTGCGCGCGCCCCCTTCGGGGGGTGCACAGTGTCATCGAACCTATCCCAAGGAATTCGCAGGATGAAGGGAGTGCACACGCAGATTCGCTGCGTATCCTGCACGATCTTTGCCTACGCGAGGAATGCTCGAAGATTGTACATACGGAGGTGAGGGTCCCTCACGCTGCTCGGGGCCCGAATCCGGGCCCGGACCCCGAGCAGCAGGGGTCACGCGGCGGTCGATGCGGTGACTCGAACGCCGCGCGCCGGCGCGGTCGCGGCAGACGCACCGAGCAATGCGAGGCCGAGGTTCGCGAACGTCTCGGCGTAGCCCGGGTGCGCCGCGGCCTCGGGCAGCACGAACATCAGCACGACGGCCGGCAGCGTGAGGGCCAACAGCCACGCGGATGCCGAGCGATCGCGCTGCACGAGCATCGTGATGCCGAGCGCGAACGGGAACAGCAGCATCCCGAGGAAACCGATGTTGACCACGAGTTCGAGGACGCCGGCGATCTCGAGGCCGAAGAGGCTCGCCCCGATGCCGACGGCCATTGCGCCGTAGACGAACGCCAGCGCCCACCGCACGACGTTGCGCCAGGGTCGCCCGCGGAAGACGGGCGCGGCGACCGTGAACAGCACGACCACGACGAGCACGTAGCAGGCGACGTGGATGGTGCCGCCGATCGTCTCGACGACCGGGAGCGGACCGCCCTCGGCGAACACGGAATCGGTGCCGGTGAGGATGCGGGTGAACGCATCGGTGAGGGCGATCGCGGACGTGGCGATCGCCGCGACGAGGGCGGCGATGCGGATGCGGGACATGGCGGGTTCCTTCGGTCGGTGTGGTCGGCGGCGATCGGTCGACCGCCCTCGAACAGGCTCCCGCTGCGGAATCGGAAGCGGATCCGTCCTGCGAACCGCGCGGGTCCTGCCGCGCGTACCGCGATGACTCCTCCGCGCGGACGGCGCAGACGTCGTCCGCGAGGAGGATGCGCCCCTGCCCGCCGGACCAGTAGCGTGCGTCGCATGGGCCCGCGGATCCTGTCGTACGCCGCCGTCGCGGTGGTCGCGGTGCTGGCCGCGACCGCCGCCGTCGGTGCGCTGTACGGCGGCGAACTGCCACCCCTCGACGTCGTGTTCGTGTCGATCCTGTTCACCTTCTTCGGCCTGGGCGTCCGTGCGGCGGTCATCGCCTGGCGGTCGGCACACCGTGCCGCGGCGCACGCCGCGCGGACGATCGACCGCTCGCCGGAGGACGCCGCGCGGGCCGCCGTCGATGAGGAGCGGGCCCGGATGTCCGCCGACATCGAGGCGGTCGTGCGTCGCGCGGTGCTCGGCATCCGATCGCGCGCGACCGCGCTCGAGGCATCCCCCCGCTCGGCCGACGCACCCGACCTGCTTCGAGCGATCCAGCGCGAGGGCCGGGCCGCCACCGCGGAGCTGCGCCTGCTGCTCGAACTCCTCCGCGCGCCCGGTGGAGACGGCGCGCCGGCGGCGGCCGCAGACGCACCGCGCCCGGAGCGGCGCACCCGCCCGGCGGGCCTCGACTTCGCCCTGGCCACGATCGCCGTCGTGGTCTGCATCTTCGAGGGCGTCGCGGGCCCATCGGTCGCGCCGGACGACCTGCGCCCGTTCGCGGTATCACTCGGGGCGCTCGCCGCCGCAGCGACGCTCGCTTGGCGGATCGACCCCGGTGCGACGCTCCTCGCACAGGCGGTCGCGATCGCGCTCGGGTCGGTGTTCGGGGCTCCGGTGTCGTTCGGCATCTGGACCGTCCTCGCCCTCGGGCTGCCGATGTGGGCGGCAGCGGCGCGGCCCCGTCGCGGCCAACTGGCGGTCGCCGGGCCGATCGCACTCGCCGTCGCAGGCGTCTGGTCGCAGGTCGTCTGGGCACCCGACAACGTCGGCGTCCTGATCGTGATCCTCATCGCCGCGGCGCTCACCGGCCTCGCGAGCCGACTCCTCGATGCGCGTCGACGGCGCAGCGCCCACCGGGCGGCCGAGCACGACGCGCTCCTCGCCCGGGAGGCCGATGCCGCGGTGCGACGGGACCGGATCGCGACCGCCCGCGAGCTGCACGACGCGGTGTCGGGCACGATCGGGGTGATCGTCATGCAGGCGGGTGCGGCGGAACTGCGCTGGGCCGACGACCGACCGGGCGCGCTGCGTGCGATCGACGTGATCGTCACCGCCGCCGAGCAGGCCGTCGACGAGCTCGACGACCTCATGCCGCGCCTCGCCGGTGCCACGATCGGCGGCTCGGCGGACCGAGGTCTCGGCGACCTGCCGGCACTCGTCGAGCGCATGCGTCGCGCGGGCGTCGACGTGACCGCATCGCTGCCGGACCCGCTCCCCGTGCTCCCGGGCGGCATCGCCGAGACGGCCTACCGGATCACCCAGGAGGGTGTCGCGAACGCGGTCCGCCACGCACCGGGCGCACGCATCGCGATCCGGGTCGACCGGACCGGCGACGACCTCGAGGTGACGGTGATCGACGACGGCGCACCCGCGGCGACCCGATCGGGCGGCGGGTACGGACTCACCGGCCTCGCCGAGCGGGTGGCCGAGGTCGGCGGCGAGTTCGCGGCCGGTCCCGCCGTCGACGGCGGGTTCCGGCTCGTCGCGTGCATGCCGCTCGCCGTCACGACGGAGCCCTCCGGATGACCCGGCTCATCCTCGCCGACGACCACGAGCTGCTCCGGAGCGGACTCGTGTCGATCCTCGAGAGCGACGCCGAGCTGGACGTCGTCGCGGTCTGCGACGACGGGCCGGCCGCGGTGCGCGAGGCGGCGCGGCTCCGACCGGATCTCGTGCTGATGGACGTCGAGATGCCGGGCGGGGACGGCATCGCGGCGATCGGACCCGTGCTCGCGGCGTCGCCCGCGACGCGGGTCATGGTGCTGACGATGTTCGACCTCGACGATTACGTGGTCGGTGCGCTGCGCGCCGGCGCATCCGGATTCCTCATCAAGACGACCCCGCCGCGCGAGCTGATCACCGCGGTGAAGGCGTGCGCGGCCGGCGAGTCGACCTTCGGCCCGAGCGTCATGACCCGACTCGTGCGGAGCTACGTGGAGCGCCCCGGGCCCGTGGACGCACCGCCGGGCGCCGCCGAGCTGACCCCGCGCGAGCGGGACGTGCTGCGCGCCATGGCGCGCGGGCTCTCGAACGCGGAGATCGGCGCGGAGCTGTACCTGGCGGAGACGACCGTCAAGACGCACGTCGCACGGGTGCTCCTGAAACTCGGCGTGCGGGATCGGGTCCAGGCCGTCGTGATCGCGCACACGTCCGACCTCGCAGGCTGACGCGCCGGGTCAGCGGGGCGCGTCGCCCCGGGCCGCGCCCGCCCGGACCGGCTGCTCGTCCGCGACGCCCGCGGTGCGCGCATCGCGCCGCCCACCGATCGCGCGGAGCGCGGCGAGGATCGTGATGAGGTCGACCACCTCCTGCAGCAGCGCGCCCACGGTCGCGGGGATCACCCCGAAGGTCGCCACCACCATGAGCGCGACGCTCACCGCGATGCCGATCCAGATGCTCTGCAGCGCGATGCGCACCGTGTCACGGCCGATCTCGACGGCCTTCGCCGTGCGCGAGATGTCGTCGACGAGGATCACGGCGCTCGCCGACTCGCTCGCCGCCGTCGCGCCGCGCGCGCCCATGGCGATGCCGACGTCGGCCGCCGCGAGCACCGGCGCGTCGTTGACGCCGTCGCCGACCATGACCACCGGGCGCTCGGCGATGCCCGCCACATCGGCGACCTTGTCGGCGGGCAGGCACTCGGCGCGCACCCGCTCGATGCCGACCTCGGCGGCGATGTGGTCGGCGGTCGCCTGCGCGTCGCCGGTCAGCATCATCGTGTGCCGCACGCCGAGGGCGGCGAGCCGCTCCAGCGTCGCCCGGGCGTTCCCGCGCACGCGGTCGCGCGCGAGCAGGGCGCCGGCGAACGCGCCGTCCACCGCCACGTAGATCGCGAGCTCTCCCGCGGCGATCGCGGCGCGTCGGGCGCCGGCGGAGTGCTCGGCGACGAACGCGAACTTGCCCACGACCACCTCCCGTCCGTCGATCGAGGCGACGACGCCGTTCGTGGCGGCCTCGCGGGCCGTGACCGCCTCGCGGAGCCGCAGGCCGCGGGCGCGCGCCGCGTCGATCATCGACGCCGCGAGCACGTGCGACGAGTACTGCTCGGCGGATGCCACGAGGCCGAGCAGCTCGTCCGCGTCGAATCCGGCCTCGGGCCGCACCGCGACCAGCTCGGGCGAGCCGTGCGTGAGCGTGCCGGTCTTGTCGAACACCGCCGTGCGGGCCCGGGCCAGCTGCTCGAGCACTCCCCCGCCCTTGACGATCACGCCGTTGCGCGCTGCGCGGCTCATGCCGCCGATGAACGCGACGGGCGCCGCGATCAGCAGTGGGCACGGCGTCGCGAGCACCAGCACCTCGGCGAAGCGCACGGGATCGCCGGAGACCCACCAGGCGACCCCCGCGAGCAGCAGCGAGAACACCGTGAACGGGACCGCGTAGCGATCGGCGAGCCGCACCACCGGCGCCCGGCTCGCGGCCGCCTCGGCGACGAGCGCGACGATCTGCTGGTACTGGCTCTCGTCGGCGCGCGCCGTGGCCACCAGCTCGACGGCCACCGTGCCGTTCACCGAGCCGCTGAGCAGCCCGTCGCCCGCGCGCTTCTCGACGGGCACGCTCTCGCCGGTGATCGACGACTCGTCGACCGAGGCCGCGGGCGAGGCCAGCTCGCCGTCGACCGGCACGAGTTCGCTCGGCCGGACCAGCAGCAGGTCGCCCGGCCGCACCTCGTCGACCGGCACGTCGACGAAGCGGTCGCCGTCCACGCGGTGCGCGTGCTGCGGGGCCCGCGCCAGCAGCGCGTCGAGTTCGCGCTTCGCGCGTCGGCCGGCGTAGTCCTCGAGCGCCTCGCCGCCGGTGAGCATGAGCACCACGATGAGCGCCGCGACGTACTCGCCGACCACGACCGTCGCCACGATCGCGGTGACCGCCAGGAGGTCGAGCCCCCAGTGCCCGCGCAGCAGGTCGCGCACCATGCCGACCGCCTGCCACGCGGCGACGCCGAGCGCGTAGACGCTGAACGTCCAGGCGACGAGCCACCCCTGGCCGGCGAGCGCGAGCACGATGCCCGCGAGTCCGATCGCGAGCGTCAGCGCGACGGCGGGATAGCGACGGACGAGACGGATGCCGCGAGCCATGCCTCCATCCTCGCCGATGCGGCGCCCGGCCGGTCGCAACGCGGCCGGAGACGACGACGGGGCCGGATGCCCCGTGGCATCCGACCCCGTCTCGAGCGTTCGCCTAGGCGGCCAGGCGCGCCTTGAGGTTCGCGTCGATCGAGTTCAGGAACTCCTCGGTGGTCTGGTACGGCTGGTCGCCGCCGACCAGGAGCGCGAGGTCCTTCGTCATGGCACCGGACTCGACCGTCGTGATGACGACGTCCTCGAGGGTGGCGGCGAAGTCGATCAGCTCCTGGTTGCCGTCGAGCTTGCCGCGGTGCGCGAGGCCGCGCGTCCAGGCGTAGATCGAGGCGATCGGGTTGGTCGAGGTGGGCTTGCCCTGCTGGTGCTGGCGGTAGTGGCGCGTGACGGTGCCGTGCGCGGCCTCGGCCTCGACGACCTTGCCGTCCGGCGTGGCCAGGACGCTCGTCATGAGGCCGAGCGAGCCGAAGCCCTGCGCGACGGTGTCGGACTGCACGTCGCCGTCGTAGTTCTTGCAGGCCCAGACGTAGCCGCCCTCCCACTTGAGGCTCGCCGCGACCATGTCG
Organism: Agromyces sp. SYSU T00194; assembly: GCF_040496035.1. Lineage (NCBI taxonomy): Bacteria > Bacillati > Actinomycetota > Actinomycetes > Micrococcales > Microbacteriaceae > Agromyces > Agromyces chitinivorans. The sequence continues at coordinate 174,717 of NZ_JBEPJZ010000001.1, forward strand.
TCGATCAGGCGGTGCTCGTAGGTGAGGCCGGCCGCCTCGAACTTCTCCTTGAACTCGGCGTCGAAGACCTCCTGGAAGAGGTCCTTGAAGCGGCCGTCGTAGGCCTTCAGGATCGTGTTCTTGGTCGAGAGGTAGACCGGGTAGTCGCGCGAGAGGCCGTAGTTCAGCGAGGCGCGGGCGAAGTCCCGGATCGACTCGTCGAGGTTGTACATGCCCATGGCGACGCCGGAGCCCGGCGACTGGAACACCTCGAAGGACTGCGGCTCGGAGCCGTCCTTCGGGGTGAAGGTCATGGTCAGGGTGCCCTCGCCCTCGAACTTGAAGTCGGTGGCGCGGTACTGGTCGCCGAACGCGTGGCGGCCGACGATGATCGGCTTGTTCCAGCCGGGCACGAGCCGCGGGATGTTCGAGATGATGATCGGCTCGCGGAAGATGACGCCGCCGAGGATGTTGCGGATGGTGCCGTTCGGCGAGCGCCACATCTTCTTCAGGCCGAACTCCTCGACGCGCGCCTCGTCGGGCGTGATCGTCGCGCACTTGACGCCGACGCCGTGCTTCTTGATGGCGTTCGCCGCGTCGACCGTGATCTGGTCGTCGGTCTCGTCGCGCTTCTGGATCGAGAGGTCGTAGTACTCGAGGTCGATGTCGAGGTAGGGGTGGATCAGCTGGTCCTTGATGGCCTGCCAGATGATCCGGGTCATCTCGTCGCCGTCGAGTTCGACGACGGTGCCTGCAACCTTGATCTTGCTCAAGTCGGTGGTCTCCTTGAAATCTTCGGGTGGAAGTCGGAACGGGCGGAGAATCGCCGCCGACCAGCTTACCAACCCGGGCGGATATCTCGACATCGAGACAACTCTGGAGGCGCTCCGGACGCTCGCGCCCGCCCCGATCGCGCGCAGAACGGCTACCCTTGCCTTCATGGGTGATCTGCGTCTGGAAGAGTTGTCGGCCTCGAACGTCGCGGCCGCGAACGGCCTGTCGTTGAAGCCCGGCCAGGAGCAGTTCGTCGCGCCGGTCACCTACTCCGCCGAGACGACCGTCGTGAACCCGGCGACCGCCTGGCAGCGCGTGGTGCTCCAGGGCGACCGCGTCGTCGGCTTCATCCACGGCAACTTCGACCCCGACGAGCCCCGCGAGGAGTTCCGCGCGTGCCTCTGGCGCATCAACGTCGACGCCGACGTGCAGGGCAAGGGCGTCGGGCGGTTCGCCGCCGAGGCGCTCGCCCGCGAGGCGAAGGCGCGCGGCTTCGATCACGTGACCGTGATGTGGGAGGCCGGCGAGCAGGGACCCGGGGAGTTCTTCCACCGCATCGGCTTCATCGACGTGGGCGAGTCGGAGTACGGCGACGTGATCGGCCAGCTCGCGCTCTGAGGCGCCGGCCGTGCCCGAGGAGGCCGCCGGCGGGTTCGGCGAGCGCGTGCTGGAGCTCGTCGCCGAGATCCCCGCGGGGCACGTGCTGACCTACGGCGACGTGGCGGCGCTGCTCGGCTCGCGCGGTGCGCGCGCGGTCGGCACCGTGATGGCGCGCTCCGGCCACCTGGTGCCGTGGTGGCGCGTGCTGCGCGCGGGCGGCCACCCGCCGTCGGGGCACGCCGAGCGCGCACTCGCCCACTACCGCGAGGAGCGCACGCCGCTGCTGCCCGCCGCGACGGACGACGGCTACCGGGTCGACCTCGCACGGGCGCGCTGGCGCCCCTGACCCGCGCGCCGGCAGCCCGACGTCAGTCGGCGGTGACGGGCTCGCCGAGCGAGGCGGCGATCGCGTCGTCCGCCACCACGAGCGGCAGGTCGATCCGGATGGTCGTGCCCCCACCCACCGGGCTCTCCAGCCGGAAGGTGCCGCCGATCGCCTCGGCGCGGTCGGCCATGCCGACGATGCCGGTGCCGCGAGGGTCCACGCCGCCCACCCCGTCGTCGCGCACGGTCAGGCGCACGACCTCCACCGGACCGTCGCCCGCCGGGTCCGGTTCCCCGGCGCGTCCGGGCTCCCCCGGGTCACCCTCGGTCGCATCGTCCGCACCCTCCGCGCCGTCCGCACCACCCGGCGGCTCCCGGCGGGCGGCGGCATCCGCCGCGACGATCTCCACGCTCACCCAGCTGTGGGTCGCCTGCGCGTGCTTGGCGAGGTTCGCGAGGCTCTCCGAGAGCACGAAGTAGATCGTCGACTCGACGACCTCGGGGAGGCGGCCGACATGCACGTCGACGTGCGTCGGCACCGGGGAATGCCCCGCGAGCTCGGGCACGGCGAGCGCGAGTCCACCCGCCGAGAGCAGGCTCGGATGGATGCCGTGGGCGAGCTCGCGGAGCTCCCGCAGGGCGGTGCCCGCCTCGGTGATCGCCTGCTCCGCGCGCGCGGCGAGGTCGGGCTCGCCCGCGGCGACGGCCCGGTCGGCGAGCACGCGGAGCTGGAGTCCGAGCGAGACGATGCGCTGCTGCGCGCCGTCGTGCAGGTCGCGCTCGATGCGGCGACGCGTCTCGAGCCCGGCGACCACGAGCCGCTCGCGCGACTCGCGCACCTGCGCGAGCGTGGCCTCCACCTGGGAGCGCAGGCGGCCGTTGTCGACCGAGAGACGCAGCGCGGCCGAGACGCCGTCGAGGAGTCGCGTGTTGTCGGTCAGTGCGAGGTCGTGCCGGATGAGCGCCAGCCGAGCGCCCGAGGGCGACGTGATCGGCAGCAGGCCGGCACCGCCTCCGCCGGCGGCGTCGAGCGGCTCGCCCGCGGCATCCGTGTACCGTCCCGCCCGGTCGTCCCACCAGTACACCCGCACCGAGGGGTCGCGCAGCGTGCGGGCGAGCGACTCCGCCCACAGCGTGCGATCGGCGCTCTCCCGCGTGATGCGCATGAGGTCGGCCACGCGCGCGCGCAGGTTGCGCGCGTGCGCGATGCCCGCGACGAAGCAGACGGGGATCGTGGCGATCGCGATCAGCGAGATGGTCGCGGCGATCTCGTCGAACTCGGTGTCGGTCGCGTAGCTGACCACCTGGATCGCGAGCGTCGTCGCCCAGGCGAGCAGCGCGACGGGCATCAGGAACACGATCGTGCGGGCCGGCACGGAGCCGCGCATCCAGCGCAGCAGCATCCGGACGGCGACCACCACGACGAGCAGGCCGCCGAAGAGCCGGAACCCGGCGTCGATGATCGCGAAGGCGAGCGGCGCCTCGAGGAAGGAGTACGGGTTCGGGGCGCAGTCGCACGGCACCGCGTCCGGCACGGCGAGCAGGAGGACCGCGGCGAAGTTCACCGCCGCGACGGCGAACGCCGAGTACGCGATCGCACGGTCGGTGTTGTCCGCGAACGTGCCCCGCGGGTAGATCAGCACCAGCACGCCCGCCAGCACGCCCCAGAGCAGGTCGACGCCGCGCACCACCGGCCAGAGCCAGCCGAGGGGAGCGATCACGTTGTAGATCGTCTGCGGGATCCACAGCAGGGGGAAGATCGCCATGAGCAGCGCGGCCGAGGGCGCGACCTCGAGCCGCCAGGCGATCGCCGCGCAGACGGCGAAGACGATCGGCACCGTCGCGTGCAGCGTCGCGTAACTGGGGTCGAACCGTTCGTCGGGCGGCGTCGCGATCCAGCCGCCGACCTCCATCGCGAGGCTCGCGACGATGACCCCGACGATCGCGAGCGATCGCCCGGTGATCCGCGAGCGGACCGCTGCGGGAACCGCGGGCATCACCGCGACCCGAGGAGCATCAGCACGGCCAGCACGCGCCGGTGGTGCTCGGGCGACTCCTCGAGGTCGAGCTTCTGCAGGATGCTCCGGACGTGCGTCTCGACGGTCTTGACGCCGAGGAAGAGCTCCTGGGCGATGCCCGCGTTCGAGCGCCCCTCGGCCATCAGCTCGAGCACGGACCGCTCGCGCGGGGTCAGCCGCGCGATCGGGTCATCGGCGCGCGAACGCGACACCAGCTTCGAGACGACCTCGGGGTCGACGACCGAGCCGCCGGACGCGACGGTCTGCACCGCGCGCACGAGCGACTGCGGCTCCGACACGCGGTCCTTCAGGAGGTAGCCCGTGCCGGCGCCGGCCCCCATCACGCGGACCGCGTACTCGGGGGTCGCGTACATCGACAGCAGCAGCACGCCGATCTTGGAGCCGTCGGCGCGGATGCGCTCGAGGGCGCCGACGCCCTCGTCCGAGTAGTCGGGCGGCATGCGGATGTCGAGCACCGCGGCGTCGAGCTCGGAGTCGGCGACGACCGCGAGCAGCTCGTCGGCGGTGCCGACCGATGCGACGATCTCCATGCCCGCGTCCGCGAGCACCTTCTCGATGCCCTCGCGCAGGAGCAGGGCGTCGTCAGCGATCGCCACGCGAAGCGCCGTCGCATCGTCGTGGTGCGGGTCCATGATCACCTCGTACCGCGTTCCGGGTTGTGCGGTTGAATCGAGAATACCTCGGAGTATGTCGTCCGCACGGGAATCACGCGTCACTTCGGCGAAGTGGCACCAGTTCGGGGGGCGCGCGCGCAGCACCCGACGAACGGGATACTTGGGGGCATCCGCCCCGAGGGGAGCACTGGCGCATGGACAAGCCGCAGCAGCACACCGACGCGGACACCCGGCAACTCCCCGGCCCGCCCGGCCCGCCCGGCCCGCCCGGCCCGGTGGTGAAGTCGCTCGCCGACGTCGAGGTCATCCCCGTCGTCGCCCCGGAGACGCTGGCGAAGGCCACCCGCGGCGCGCCGGCCGCCTTCGGTCGAACGCTCCGCGTGTCGCTGGCCATGCGCGGCGGCGTCAGCCTCGCCGTCTGGATCGGCGGCGCGGTGGCCGAGCTCGACCTGTTCCGTCGCATCCGCATCCACGAGGGTGAGAACGGCGAACCCGTCGCCTACCTCCTCGTCCCGCTGGGCGAGGCGCCGAGCGCGGCGATGCTCGACCGCGTCTCCGTCTACGCGACCCTGCTCAGCCGGACCGGGTACGACCGCGTCGAGTTCGACCTGCTGGCCGGGGCCAGCGCGGGCGGGCTCAACGCCGTCGTCTACGCGGTCGCGCAGGGCGCGGGGGCCGGACTCGACGAGCTGCGGGACATGTGGGCCAAGGTCGGCGGCCTCTGGAAGCTGCTCCAGACGCCCGGCCGCGGCGACCTGCTCGCGCTCATGCGCGGCGAGGAGCACTTCCGCGCGTCGGTGCGAGACGGGCTCGATGCGATCCATGGAACGACCCGGTACCACCCCGAGCTCGTCGCCGACAGCATCGACATCGACCTCTCGGCCACCGCCATCGACGCGCGCGACGAGCTCGAGCCGGACAGCAACGAGGGCCGCGCGCACTTCCGGTTCCGTTCGAGCGTCCCGGACGCTCGCACGAACCGGATCCCGCGCCGGCGGAAGCTGCGATCGGAGGACCCCGATCCCACCGAGCGCCAGGTGCAGGACGACCGGGTGAGCCTCGAACGGCTGGCGCTCGCGGCGCGCTCGACCTCGTCATTGCCGGGCGGGTTCGAGCCTGCGCAGGTGGCATCGCTCTCGCCGGGCGGGGCCGAGCCCATGGGCGACCGCAACGACCTGCGGCACGCGTTCAGCGGGCACCGCAACGGCGTGGCGGGCTTCACGCCCCAGGAGGTGCCGTACCGGATCGTCGACGGCGCGGTGTTCGACAACGTGCCGATCGAACGTGCCATGCGCGCCGCTCGCGCACGCGGATCGGACCGCAACGCGGACCGGGTGCTGCTGTTCCTGGACCCCGACCCCGACCCGGGCCCCGAGGACACGCTGGTCTGGGAGCAGGGCGCGTCGCGGTTCTTCCGGGCCATCGGCGCCCAGGTGAGCCGGATGTTCCGCACCGAGCCCGTGGCGCGCGAGACCGCCGATGTCCAGCGCTTCAACGCCGCCCGGCGCGTCGAAGAGGCGCGCCGGCGGGCCGCGGTCGAGCTGGTCCGCACGGCCGACTGGTCCGAGCCGGGCCGGCTCGCGCGACGCGCCACGTACGTGCGCACCCTCGGCGCCGCTCTCGCCGAGGAGCTCGCCGAGGCGATCGCCGGCCCGTCCGTCTGGCAGGTGTCCACCGACCTCGACGACCGGCGGCGATTCCTGCCCATCGCGCGCACGCGACTGATCCCGTTCACCGAGGCGATCGTGAAGCGCTACGGGGAGGACGCCGAGAAGCTCGAACCGCGTGCGAAGCTGCTGCGCTCGGCGCCGGCACTGGCCGACGCGGCGAACTGCGTACTCGAATGGGTCCGCGACCTCGAGTCGATCCCCGAGCGGGAGCCGATCGACACGCGCCCGAAGCGCTTCCGCACGTTCGCCCGCGACCGCGACGTCGCCTACCGGGCGCTCGCCGCGGCGAATGCGGCCATGCACGAGGACACCGCTGCGGTGCTCGACGCCGTCACGGCCTTCGTGCAGCAGGCCGACTCGCGTCAGTTGGCGCAACCGGACTCGACGGCCGCCGCGAGCTGGATCACCGCCTGGTTCGGCCCGCGCACCCCACCGGTGGACCTCACTCCCACCTGGACGGAACTCGATGCCGCGGTGGGGCGGCTCCTTGCTCAGAACGCGCGTCTCATCGACCCGGCCGACGGGATCTCGGACCACGCGGGACGGTACGCGGTCCATTCTCCGTGGACGAAGCTGCGTGCCGCCGACCTGGGCGCCGGCGTCGGGGCGGTCGATCTCGCGGCCCTGATCGGCCCGGCGGGCATCCCGCCCGCACTCTCCAGCATCCGCTACTGGAGCATCGGGGTCGACGAGCGACCCGACGCGCCGGAGGCGTTCACACGGCTGATGGAGGGCCAGCGGCGCGGCGCCCTCCAGGAGTTGCTGCGCGCACCGGTCGGGCGGCCGCTGCCGCGCGACGCGCTCGGCCGCCTGACGCGAACCGGGCAACTCGCCACCCTCACGCCGCAGTCGAAGCTGGCCGGGTATGGGCTCGGCAACTTCCTCGGCTTCCTCAGCGCGCACTGGCGGGTCAACGACTGGCTGTGGGGACGACTGGACGCCGCCGCCGGTGCGATCCGGTTCTTCGACGCCGTCGAGACGACCGACGTGGAGGCCTCCGTCGCGATCGCCCGGGCCCAGGCCGCGATCCTCGCGGACGCGGACGCGGAGTCGGTCGCCGCGGCTCGGGAGGAGCAGGCCGCCTCGGAGCGGGGAGAACGCCCGTCACGGCGAGAGGTCCCGGCCCCGGTGGAGGTGTCCGCGACCGGCGCGGCTGATCCGGAGACGGCGCGGCAGCGTCTCCGCGCCGGGGTCGACACGCTCGGCGACCTGCCGCCCGGATACCTCGTCGGCATCGCGTCCCGGGGGCTGCGAGTGATCGACCGGGCGGCGCTCCGACCCTCGCGGGCGTTCGCACGCTGGCTGATCGGTGCGGTGCTCGCCGTGCTTCGCCCCGTGCTCGCCGTGCTGCCGACCGTGATCGACCCGCCCCGCGCTGCCGCCGTCGCAGGCGTGGCCGCCGGAGCCGGCTGGCTGCTGACGTGGCGCGCACTCGAGACGCCGTCGGTGGCTGCCTGGATCTGGGCGGTCGCGGTCGCGGCACTGCTCATCGCATGGCTCATCGCAGCCGGCGCCGGCGCGGACCGGCGGTGGCGGCGCGTCCGCGACGAGGCGGATGCCTTTCCGACGGAACAGGTCGCCCGCGCCGAGCGGATCCCCGACGACGAGGGGTCCGCCGGCACGACGCCCCCAGCCCGAGCCGAGCGCATCGCGCAGGCGACGCGGCTCGCCGCCGCCGAGCGGGCCGGCGCGGTCGAGCTGATCGAGCGCGAGGAGCACGCATCGCGGAGCGCATCGAACTGGCCGATGGTCCTCGCGGTCCTCGCGATCGCCGTGACCGCGGGCGCGATCCTCACCGGCAACGTGCTCATGGCCGTGCTGTCCATCGGCACCACGGCCGTGCTCGTCGCGGCAGCCTCGCGGTCGTTCACCGCCGTGGTGCAGCCGAAGGCCCGGCGAACGAGGGTACGCGCCGGGCTCGGCGCGGCGACGCTCGTGCTGCTGGCCGGAGTGGTGCCGATCGCCCTCCAACTCTCGGGCGCCACCGACGCCGGCGAGGCCCTCGCGCTGCTCGTGCCCGGACCCGCCGCGCCGTGGTGGATGCCGGTCATGGTGCTCGGTGTCGCGGCATCCGTCGTCTCGGTGCTGCTCTTCGCGGGCTGGTTGCCGCCGTTCTGGCGCGGCGACCGCCCGCGCCCCGTGGACCTGCTCGTCAGCACCGTGGGCTCGATCTCGATCGGCGTGCAGGCGTGGTTCGCCGTCGCGGCGATCGCCTGGATCGCCACCGGGGACCCGGCGGCCGCCCCGACCTGGCAGGCGCTCGCCTTCCTGGTGGCGTGGGGCAACGTCGCCTGGTGGGTGCCGGAGCTGGTCGAGGACGGGTTCGTCCCCGACGACACGCCGCGCCGGCCGGAGCCCTCGCCCCGGCCGTCCACGACGACCGGGGCGAGCACCGGCGCACCCGCCTAGACCAGGCTGTCCCGCCAGGCCGCGTGCAGCCGGGCGAACCGGCCGTCGCCGCCGATGAGCTCGGCCGGCGACCCGTCCTCGACCACGCGGCCCCACTCCATCACGAGCACGCGGTCGGCGATCGCGACCGTGGAGAGCCGGTGCGCGATGATCACCGCGGTCCGGTCGGCCAGCAGGGTCGTCAGGCCCTCCTGCACGAGGCGCTCGCTCGGGATGTCGAGCGAGCTGGTCGCCTCGTCGAGGATCAGCACCGCGGGGTCGGCGAGGAACGCGCGCGCGAACGAGATGAGCTGCCGCTGACCGGCGCTCACCCGGCCGCCGCGCTTGTTCACGTCGGTGTCGTACCCGTTCGGCAGTCCCTCGATGAACTCGTGCGCGCCCACGGCCCTCGCCGCGGCCACGATCTCGTCGAGGCTCGCCCCCGGCTTGCCGAGCGCGATGTTGTCGGCCACGGAGCCGGAGAACAGGTACGCCTCCTGCGTGACCATCACGATCGCGCGGCGGAGGTCCTTCGGGTGCAGGTCCCGGAGGTCGACGCCGTCGAGCCGCACGGCGCCGTCGCTCGGGTCGTAGAACCGCGAGATCAGCTTCGCGAGCGTCGACTTCCCGGCGCCCGTGGAGCCCACGAGCGCGATGGTCTGCCCGGCGGGGATCTCGAGGTCGAACCTCGGCAGCACCACCCGGTCGTCGGTGTAGGCGAACTCGACGCCGTCGAACGACACCTCGCCGCGCGCGGTCCACAGGTCGACCGGGCGCACCGGGTCGGGCACGCTCGGCTCCTCCTCGAGCACGCCCGAGATCTTCTCGAGCGCGGATGCCGCGGACTGGTACGAGTTGTAGAACATCGCCATGTCCTCCATCGGGTCGAAGAACCGACGGGTGTACAGCACCGCGGCGAGCAGGAACCCGATCTCGAGCGAGCCGTCGACGACGCGGAAGCCGCCCCAGAGCAGCACCATCGCGACGGTCACGTTGCCGATGAGCACCAGGCCCGGGTCGTACACGCCGAAGATCTGGATGACCTTGGCGTTCACGTCGCGGTAGTCCTCGACGAGGTCGCCGAACTCCTTCTCGTTGCGCCGCTCCTTGCGGAACGCCTTGACCGCGCGGATGCCCGTCATGGTCTCGACGAAGTGCACGATGAGCTTCGCGGATGCCTCGCGCGAACGCCGGAACAGCACCTGCGAGCGCTGCTGGAACCAGCGGGTCAGCACGAACAGCGGCACGAGCGCCGCGGCCAGCACGAGGCCCGACTGCCAGTCGAGCGCCACCAGCGCGATCGCCGTGAACGACATGTACAGCACGCCCTGCACGAGCTGGTTGATGCCCGAGTCGAGCAGCTCGCGGATCGCGTCGAGGTCGCTGGTCTGGCGCGAGATGATGCGACCCGACGTGTACGACTCGTGGAACTCGAGGCTGAGCTTCTGCGTGTGCAGGAAGACGCGCTTGCGCAGGTCGATCAGGATCGCCTGGCTGATGCGCGCCGACTGGCGGATGTAGACGGCGACGAGCAGCGCGGCGACGACCGCGGTCGCGAGGTACGCCGCACCCGCCCACGCCAGCGGCAGCCAGTCCTGGTCGAGCAGCGCGGGCAGGCCCTCGGCCACGCCGTAGCCGATCAGCGCCGGACCGGCGACCTGCGCGCCCGTCGAGACGGTGACGACCAGCGCCGTCAGCGCGACCTGCCAGCGCAGCGGCCGCAGGAGCGAGCCGAGCAGGCGCAGCGAACGCCGGCGGATCTGCCTGGACTCCTCCTTCGTGAAGTCGTGGCGCTCCTCGCCCTGTACGCCGACGACGCTCATCGGGTCACCTCCTGGTGGTCGCTGCTGCCCTCGGACTGCGCAGTGCTGCGGTCGGCCCCGTCGCGCTCGCGCGGATCGGGACCGATGATCGGGATGGCGGCCGTGTCGAGCTCCTCGGCCTTCCGCTCGCGCTCCTCGTCCTCCAGGCTCGAGATCACGAACCGGTAGTGGTCGCTCGACGCGAGCAGGTCGGAGTGCCGGCCGACCGCGGTGATGCGCCCCTCCTCGAGCAGCGCGACGCGGTCGGCGAGCATCACGGTCGATGGCCGGTGCGCCACGACGAGCGCGGTGGTCGTCCGGAGGATCTCGCGGAGCGCCTCCTCGACCAGCGCCTCCGTCTCGACGTCGAGCGCCGAGAGCGGGTCGTCGAGCACGAGCACGGCGGGGTCGGCCGCGACGGCGCGCGCGAGGGCGAGCCGCTGGCGCTGTCCGCCGGAGAGGCTGAGCCCCTCCTCGCCGACCAGGGTGTCGACGCCGTCGGGCAGGTCGTGCACGAAGCCGGCCTGCGCGATCTGGAGCGCCTCCGCGAGCACCGCGTCGGCGCGCTCGCGCACCGCGGGGTCGTCCCCCGCGAGCTCGGGGCGCCCGAGCAGCACGTTGTCGCGCACCGACGCGGAGAACAGCGTCGCGTCCTCGAACGCCATCGCCACGTGCGTGCGCAGCTCCTCGCGCGCCAGCGCCCGCACGTCGACCCCGTCGAGGGTCACGGCGCCGCCGGTCACGTCGTAGAGGCGGGTCGTGAGCGAGGTGAGCGTCGACTTGCCGCTGCCGGTGAGGCCGACGAGCGCCATGGTCTCGCCCGGCTCCAGCGTGAGGTCGACGCCGTCGATCAGGTCGCGCGTGCCCTCGGGGGCATCCGCGTACCGGAAGTGCACGCCCTCGAACGCGAGCTCGCCGCGCGGCGCGTCCACGACCTGCGGCGCCTCGGGATCGGTGATGGCGTTGGCCTCGTCGATGACCTCGAAGAAGCGGTCGGTCGCGGTGCGGGTGTCGAGCGCGAACGCGAGCAGGAAGCCGATCGACTCGATGGGCCAGGCGAGCACGGTCGCGGTGGCGAAGAACGCGACGACCTGGCCGACGGTCATCACGTCGACGGAGGCGAGCCAGACGCCGAGCACGAGGCACACCGCGAGCGCGACGTTGGGGATGAGCAGCAGCCAGAGCCAGATGCCCGACTCCAGCTTCGCCTTCTCCATCTCGGTGCCGCGGAGCTCCTCGGCCTGCGCCGTGAAGGTGCCGAGCGCGTGCTTCCCGCGACCGAACGCCTTGAGCACGCGGATGCCGTGCACCGACTCCTCGACGGCGGTCGCGAGGTCTCCGGCCTGGTCCTGGCTGCGGCGCGCGACCTCGGAGTAGCGGCCCTCGAACCGGAACCCGATGATCCACAGCGGCAGCGACAGCACCATGAAGACGAGCCCGAGCAGCCAGTTCATCCAGATGAGGATGCCCAGCCCGACCAGGATGGTGACGAGGTTGACGACCAGCAGCACGAGGCCGAACGAGAGCCAGCGGCGGATGCGACCGAGGTCGGACACGGCGCGCGAGAGCAGCTGCCCGCTCGGCCAGCGGTCGTGGAAGCTCACCGGGAGGTCCTGCAGCTGCGCGTAGAGCGAGTTGCGCATGTCGGCCTCGACCCGTGTGCCGGGCGTGAGCACGAACCAGCGCCGGAGCGCGATCATGATCGCCTCGGTGACGCCGAGCGCGAGCACGACGAGCACGGCGGGGACGATCTGGTCGGGGTCGCCCTCGGAGAGGGGGCCGTCGACGAGCACCTGGAGCACCTGCGGGATCGCGAGCGCGACGAGGCTCGCGATCATCGCGGCCGCCGTGCCGAGCACGAGGAACGGCACCGCGGGGCGCGCGTAGGGGTACAGGCGCAGCAGGGTGCGCGGCGTGCTCAGCCGCGCTGCGGGCGGCGTGGGCGGGTTCTGGGGGTGGTCGTGGACCGTGCTGGCGGGCATGCCGGGAATCCTTCTGGGCGGTCGGGAGCGCGCGACGGCGTTCCCTGATCGAGCGAGGGTGCGTGGTGGGCGGCGCGGACGCTCGGGTCCTGCGCCGCGGCGGCGCGTGCCGCCGGGAAGGGGCCGCGCGGGGCGACCCGGGGCGCGGTGCTAGGCCGCGCGGTGCCGGGGTCGGGCGAGGACGACGACCCCGCCGACCGTACCGGTGCCGGCCGTCATGCCATCTGTCGTCTTCATCGCTTCCTCCCGGGCGCTTGTGGTGGATGTCCCTGTGCACGCGCGCGTCTGGTGGACGGCGGCGAGCAGCCTTACAGGATATGCCCGCCGCGCTCGCGGGTGCAAGCGTTCGGTACGGACCGGTTCAGCGTACCCGCACCGAGAGGCAGGTCACGCATCCCTCGAGCTTCTCGAACTCGCTGATGTCGACCGTGACCACCCGGTAGCCGAGCCCGGAGACCATCGCCGCGGTCTCCGGGGCGGATGCCGCCATGAGCACCGTGTCGTCCGCCAGTTCCACCACCGCCACGCCCGTGGGCTCGGGCACCTCGAGGAAGCGCGGGAACAGTTCGCGGTGCTCGATCAGGTCGGGGTGGCCGAGCACGGTGCCGTCGGGCAACGCGGTGACCGCGCTCTTCAGGTGCAACGTGCGGGTGACGGGCACGGCGACGACCGCGTGGCCGCGGGGCGCGAGCAGGCCCCGGAGCTGGCGGATGCCCTCGGCGTTCGTGCGGCTCGAGCTGCCGACGTAGACCGTGCGGCCCACCTTCAGCACGTCGCCGCCGTCGAGCGTGCCCGGCTCCTCGATGCGGGCCACCTGCATGCCGCGCAGGCCCGACACCACGCGCTCGACGCCCGCCGTCTCCCCGCGGCGGGACTCGGCACCCGGCCGGGTGATCACCGCGAGGTCGTCGAACAGCACGACGGCGTCCTCGACGAACACCGAGTCCGCGAGTTCGGGGGCGCTGTCGACCTCGACCGTGCTCCAGCCCTCCGCGGCGAGCGCCGCGCAGTAGTTGTCCCACTGCTCGTCGGCGAGCGCGGGGTCCACCGGCAGGCGCTCGAGGTGCGTGAGCTCCGCCTCGTCGAGGTTGCTCGCCGGGATGCGCACGAGCGCCAGGCGGCGGTCGGCGGCGCGACGGCTCGGCCCGTGCACCAGCACCGCGCGCACGACCCGCGGCGCGAGGAACACCTCGGCACACACGGTCGCGACGATGAAGACCAGGTTGATGCCGACCAGCGAGCCCAGCACGAACGCGAACATGCGCAGGTCGGGGCGCGCACCGCCGGCCAGCACCGTGATCGTCGTGCCGAGCAGCGCCGCGAGGCCCGCCGACGTGAGCCCCGCCGCGGCGGCGAGGAACCAGGCGCGCGTCGCCCCGGCGGCGTTCGCCGCCGAGAGCAGCAGGAACGTGAGCACCGCGAGCAGCACGAAGTGCCCGCCGACCTGGGTGAAGACGGTCGGCGCCTGGCCGCCCGCGACGAAGACCCCGAGCAGCGCCGCACCGAGCGCGACGGCGGCGACCGCCCCGGCCGACGCGAACGCGGCCGCCACGCGGCGGCGGTGCGCACGGGTGCCAGGCGAGTGCGATCGGGCGGGAGCGGATGCGTCGGGGGAGGTCACGGCACGAGCCTAGCGGCCGCCCGGACCACCACCGTCGGGCGTCCCGCCGGGCGGCACCGACGGCTCAGCGCGCACGGTCGAGCCGGTCGCGCGCGAGGCGCTCGGCGGCGGCGAGCGTGGTCGTGCCGGAGGCGGCGGCCTCACGGTACACGGCACGCACGGTGTCGCCGATGGTCGCGACGCGCGCCTCGATGGCCGCCCGGTCGGCACCGGGCTCGGACGCCAGGTCGAGGTAGATCACGCCGCCCGCGTTCACCACGAAGTCGGGCGCCCACAGGATGCCCCGCTCGGCGAGGAGGCTCGCCGACTCGCGGCGCGCGAGCTGGTTGTTGGCGGCACCGATGACGGCGCGCACGCGCAGCTCGGAGACGACCTCCGCGGTGAGCACCCCGCCGAGTCCGCACGGCACGAACACGTCGGCCTCGACGCGGTGCGCGTCCTCGGGGGCGACCCACTCCGCATCGAGCTCGTCGGCGAGTGCGCGACGCTCCGGCACGACGTCGGTGACGTTGAGCCGTGCGCCCTCGGCGGCGAGGGCACGTGCCAGCCGCCCGCCGACCTGCCCGAGGCCGGCGACGACGAAGTGGCGGCCCGCGAGGTCGGGCGTGTCGAAGAGCTCGGCGACGGTCGCGCGGATGCTCGCGAAGACGCCGGCCGCCGTGGCATCCGCCGGCTCGCCCACGCCGCCCTGCTCGGGCGGGAGCCCACAGACGTGGTCGGTGCGCTCGGCGACGACCGCCATGAGCTCGGCGCTGGTGCCGACGTCCTCCGCGGTCATGTACGCGCCGCCCAGGCTCTCGACGGCATCGCCGAGGTCGCGCATCGCCGCCGCGCGCTCGTCGGCGGTGAGCGTCACGCCGCGCGGGATGCGGATGACCGACTTGCCGCCGCCGCGCGCGAGCCCGGCGGCCGCGTTCTTCAGCGTCATCGCGCGCGAGAGGCGGAGGGCATCGGCCAGCGCGTCGGTCCAGTGGTCGTACTGCCAGAGGCGCGCACCGCCGAGGGCCTGGCCGAGCCGGGTCGAGTGCACGGCCACGATGATCGTGAGGCCCGAGCGGGGTCCGGTGGTGATGAGGATGCGCTCGTGGTCGGGCGCCTCCTCGGCGAGGATGTGGGCCGTTGCGGCGGCCGGCGACGTTGCGGGGTGCGCGAGGGTCATGGGATTCGCTCCTGGTCGGCCGCCTGGTGAGCGGCACTGCTGTGGTGGACGGCGCCTCGTGAGCGCCGGATCCCCCTCAGGATACGCCGCGGAGCGGCCCGGCCGACGCCGCCCGGCCCGCTCCGGCCGATCAGTGGAAGAAGTGCCGCTCGCCCGTCAGGTACATGGTCACGCCGGCGGCCTTCGCCGCCTGGACGACCTCCTCGTCGCGCACCGATCCGCCCGGCTGCACGACCGCGCGCACGCCCGCGTCGAACAGGATCTGCGGCCCGTCGGCGAACGGGAAGAAGGCGTCGGATGCCGCGACCGAACCGCTCGCGCGTTCCCCCGCACGCTCGACCGCGAGCCGGCAGGAGTCGACCCGATTGACCTGGCCCATCCCCACGCCGACCGACGCCCCGCCCGAGGCGAGCAGGATGGCGTTCGACTTGACCGCCCGGCACGCGCGCCAGGCGAACTCGAGCTCCGCGGCGAGCGCCTCGTCGGCGGGCTCGCCGGCGGCGAGCGTCCATGACGAGAACGGCGCGAACTCACGATCGGCCTGCTGCAGCAGGAGGCCGCCCGAGACCTGCTTCTGCTCCAGCACCGTGGGCGTGAAGCCCTCGGGCAGGGTCAGCAGCCGGATGTTCTTCTTCTTCGTGAGCACTTCGACGGCCTCGCCCTCGAAGGCCGGCGCGATGAGCACCTCGGTGAAGATGCCGCTGACCGTCTCGGCCATCGCGCGCGTGACCGTGCGGTTCGCGGCGATGACGCCCCCGAACGCCGACACGGGGTCGCACGCGTGCGCGCGCTCGTGGGCGCTCGCGATGGGGTCGGACGCCCCGGGCGCGCCGACCGCGATGCCGCACGGGTTCGCGTGCTTGATGATCGCCACGGCGGGCTCGTCGAAGTCGTACGCGGCGCGCACCGCGGCATCCGCGTCGACGTAGTTGTTGTACGACATCTCCTTGCCGTGCAGCTGCACCGACTGCGCGATGCCCCGCCCCTCGGGCGTGGCGTAGAGCGCCGCCGCCTGGTGCGAGTTCTCGCCGTATCGCAGCGACTGCGCGCGGTCCCACGTGCCGCCGACCCAGCCGGGGAATCCGGTGCCCTGGTCGTCGGGCGCGACCACGCTGCCGAGCCAGGAGGCGACGGCGACGTCGTAGCCGGCGGTGTGGCGGAACGCCTCGACCGCGAGGCGCTGCCGCTGCGCGAGCGTCGTGCCGCCGGCGGCCACGGCCTCCGCGACCTCCGCGTAGCGATCGGGCGAGACGACGATGGCCACGTTGGCGTGGTTCTTCGCCGACGCGCGCACCATCGCCGGGCCGCCGATGTCGATCTGCTCCACCACGTCGCTCGCCGGTGCGCCCGAGGCGACGGTCTGGCGGAACGGGTACAGGTTCACCACGACGAGGTCGAACGCGGCGATGCCGAGCTCGGCGAGCTGGCGCTCGTGGTGCTCGAGTCGCAGGTCGGCGAGCAGACCCGCGTGCACGGCCGGGTGGAGCGTCTTCACGCGGCCGTCGAGGGCCTCGGCGAACCCGGTCACGCTCGCGACGTCGATCACCTCGTGCCCGGCGTCGCGGATCGTGGCGGCCGTCGACCCGGTGGAGACGATCTCGACGCCCGCGGCGGCGAGGGCTCCGGCGAGCTCGAGCAGGCCGCTCTTGTCGCTCACCGAGACGAGCGCCCGGCGCACGGGCACGAGGTCGCGCTCGCGGTAGAGGGATGGGTCGTGGCTGGGTCCGCTCATGCGTGCAGGTCCTCCGGGTCGATCGTCGTGCGGGTCGGGATGGTCGTGCCGACCTGGCTCGCTCCGCTCATGCGTGCAGGCCCTCCAGGTCGATCGTTCCGTTGGCGATGTCGATCACGGCCTGCACCAGCAGGCGGCGCTCGACGGGCTTGATGCGCTCGTGCAGGGTCTGCTCGGTGTCGCCCGCGTGCACCGGGATGCGCTCCCGCGCGATGATGGGCCCCCCGTCGACCGAGTCGTCGACGACGATGAGGCTCGCTCCGGTCTGGGTCACGCCCGCGGCGAGCGCGTCGCGGACGCCGTGCGCGCCCGGGAACTCGGGCAGGTAGGCGGGATGCGTGTTGATCATGCGCGGCGAGAACTCACGCACCACGGCGGGCGGCACGATGCGCATGAACCCGCTCAGGATCACGAGGTCGGGCTCCCAGAAGCGGATCTGGGCGAGGAGCTCGTCGCCCCAGCGCTCGCGGTCGGCGGCCCCGCGGAACGGCACCGTGAAGGTCGGGATGCCGAACTCCTCCCCCAGCACCAGTCCGTCGGCGTCGCGGTCGGCACCGATGGCGACGACGCGGGCGGGGAACTCGGCGTCCTCCGACGCCTCGAGCAGCGCGCGGAGGTTCGAGCCCCCGCCGGAGATCAGCACGACGAGCTTGAGCACGTCGTCGAGCCTACTCGGTGGTGCGGATCACGCTCGTCTCGGCGTCGCGCGGCGACGGGGGCGCCGACGGCCCGGGCGACGTCGGCACCGGGCCGGTGGGCGCCGGAGCGGGCCCCGTCGGCGACGGGTGCGGCGCCGGGGCGGTGACCCGGGCCGCCACGGCGCCGAGCACCGCGGGGATCCCGGTGAGCAGCGCGGCGGCCCCGCCGGCGACCCACCAGTCCGGACCCACCTCGGCGAGGCGACCGGGCCCGGCGGCGCCGCCCGACCACCAGGCGAGCACGGCGAGCAGGACGCCCGCGACGACGCCGGCCGCGAGCCCCTCGCCGACGAGCAGCGTCCACGACCACGCCGGCGAGCGCCGGGCGGGACGCTGCTCCGGCCGACCCGCGGCGCGGCGCGATCGGCGCGCGTCGACGCTGCGGCGCACCGCGAAGCCCGCGGCGAATCCGAGCAGCACCGGCACGAGCAGTGCGAGGTAGCCGAGCCCGGGATCGAGCTTGGGGATCGCGCCGAGCACGGGCAGGCCGGGCACCGGGCCCAGCAGGGTGCCGCCCGGCGAGACGGACGTGCCCGCACCGAGGGCGAAGCCGGGGCCGAGGATCCACGACGACGCCCACGCCACGAGGTTCGGCAGGAGCGCGAGCTGGCCCAGCGCGAGCACGATGCCGCCCGGCACGTCGGCGCGGAGCGACTGCCAGAGCCCCACCACGGTGGCGTAGTCGACGACGAGCGCCGCCGCCACGGCGAGCGCCCCCGCACCGACCACGCCGACGGCCGCGGCGGCCCCCGCGCGAAGCGAGAACCGCGCGGCGTCGCGCCAGGCCGGATCGAACCCGGCGAGCCACGCGCGCAGGCGACCGGCGGTGGCATCCGTCGCCCTGGCCCCGAGCCGGGTCGCCTCGATGCCCGCCCCGACCGCCCCGCCGGCGACGACGAGGAGGGCCGGCACCGCGACCGATTGCACGGCCGATGGGGTGAGGCCCGGGATGCTCGCGGTCGCGGCCAGCAGCCCGCCGACGGCACCGGTCGCCAGCGCGGCCGTGAGGATGCCGCTGACCGAGTGCCCGGCCGCGGCGGAGCGCCGTCCGACGTGGGCGCCGGCACCGACCGTCAGCGCGGTGAACCCCAGCAGCGCGATGGTCACCGTGAAGGAGGCGCCCTCGGCGCCGATGCCGAGCGCCGCGGCCGTGACCGGATCGAGCGACACGGCGAGGTCGACGCCGTTGCCGACCAGCCACGCGAGCGCGGCGGCGCCCCAGGAGGCCGCGAGGTCGCCGGTCAGCTCGGTGCTGATCGCCCAGACCAGCACCAGGGGCACGAACGCGAGGCCCACTCCCACGGCCGCGACGACGAACGCCTCGAGGGCGGCGAGCAGGATGGTGGTCGTGCGTGACATGCCTCGGCGAGCCTACCGGGCGTCGGCTCCCGTCACGGGAGCGTCGTCGGCCGCGTCGCGCTCTTCGACCACGACCTCCTCGACGACGACCTCCTCGACCTCGTCGGCGGCGCCCTCGACCGCAGCGCCCTCGACCGCGGCGCCCTCGACGGCGGCGCCCTCGACGGCGAGCACGTCCTCCTCGGGCAGCCGGAGCAGCTCCACGAGCGCGAGCACCACGAGCACGATGACCACGGTGGCGACGACCAGCCCCACCGTCACCGGCCGGGTGAAGAGCACGGTCGCGGCGCCGATCACGAGCACGGCCACGCGCACGAGGAGCACCTGGCCGTCGAGCCAGCGCCCGAACCCGCCGGTCGAGACCCCGCGCGCGAGGGCGGCTCGGCGGATGCCGCCGAAGCCCGCGGCGGCCAGGTCGCGCAGCCGGCCCGCCGTCTCGGATCCCCCGGCGAACCAGGCGATCACGGCGATCGCGACCCCGAAGAGCGCCAGGGCGACCGCGGTCGCGGCCATGCGGTCGACGATCTGGTCGTAGACCGCCTCTGCCGCGCCGAGCGGCATGAGCGACGGCGACACGGTCGCGAGGAAGTAGAGGCGCGCGACGCCGAAGCCGCCCGCCAGGAAGCCGAGCGAGACGGCGAGCCCGAGGCCCGTCCAGAACAGCGTGCGCGGCCGGTTGCGGGCCGCCACCACGCCGAGCGCGAGCAGGCCGATGACGACCCAGGGCAGCCAGGTGCCCGCGCTCACGGCGAGGGCGTAGACGATCTGCACGGTCACCAGCGCGTCCGACTGCGCGACCACGATCGTGCGGTCGACCTCGGGGATGGAGGCCGCGAAGCCCACGCCGGCGTCGACCAGCCGCTCCTTCACTGCGGCGATCACGGGCGCCAGCTGGATGCCGACCTCGCCGGAGGAGCCGATCGTCAGGGCGGCGTTCGGATCGCCCTGCATCGCGGCGACGAACTGGGTGTGGCTCGCCCGCAGCGCGGTCGCGAAGACCTCCTCGAACGCGTCCGACGCGACGAGGCGGTCGACGATCGTGCCGACGAGGTTCTCGATGCCCTGCACGGCGGGGCCTTCGAGCAGGGTGAGGGCCTGCTTGGCGGCATCCGGGATCTCGAGGGCGCGCACCCCGTCGAAGACGGATGCGGTGAGCCCGGCCACGTCCACCTGCTCGAGCACGACCTCGGTGACCTGGTCGGAGACGTACGCCTGGACCTGCGGGTCCTCGGCGAGCGGAGCGAAGGTGGCGACGAACTGGTCGGTGTCGACCAGCTGCGCCTTGGCCCACCCGCCCAGCACCGCGATGGGCGCGAGCAGCACGCCGAGCACGAGCAGCACGACGGCGAATGCGGTGCGCGCCCGCCCGGTCGGGCGCCGCTTCACGGCGGCGGCGCCCGTGTCGTCGGGGACTTCCGCGATGCTCGCGCGCAGGCGCGCGTTCTCGGCTTCCAGCTCTGCGATGCGCTCCGCGAGCGCGCGGTCCTCGATCGACGACATCCCACCCTCTTCCCGTCGGGGCCAGACTAGCGAGAGCGAGCAGCCGGGCGCGCGGACTTGGTCCCGTGGCATCCGGAAATTTGTTGAGTTTCCCTCATTTGGGGGTCGCGGAAGCACTCGTCGCGGCAGTACTATTTCCTCCGTCGTGAACCCGTCGGCAGATGGGCCACTTCCCCGACACCCGTCGGACGGCCACATCGAAGCGACCCCCAACCCGTGCCTCCCACCCGACCGCCGGCTCACCCGCCCGGCCTGTCCTGGTCGGACGACGTTCCACACCGGAGGCACCGATGTCCCGATACGAATCCACCCCACGACGCGTTCCACCCGACGGCGCCCGGCGCCGCCGGATGCGGCGCCTCACCGCAGTCGGCGCGGGCATCGCCCTCGTCGGCGCCGCGTTCGTCGCAGGTCCCGCGTTCGCCACCCACGGGCTCGTGAGCCTGACCGGCAGCGACTTCGAGATCGACGAGGACGCCAACCTGAAGGTCGACGACGGTGGCGACTGGACCGACTGGGTCACGTTCCCGCACGCGCTGCCCAGCGATCCCGAGAAGCGCAAGGCCGACCTGCCGAGCGGCTCCGGCGACGACTCGTTCGGCCAGGGCTCGAAGGAGGACACCGAGGTACCGAGCGTCGTCGACGGGAGCATCCCGCCGAACAAGTCGGACCTGAAGACCTTCGGCACCTACCTCGAGGAGACCGACGGCGGGGACTTCCTGCACATGTTCTGGCACCGCGTGCAGGATCCGACCGGCACGACGAACATGGACTTCGAGTTCAACCAGTCCGACGAGCTCTCCGACAACGGCGTCACGCCGGTCCGCACCGAGGACGACATGCTGATCCAATACGACCTCTCGAACGGCGGCACCCACCCGGAGCTGTTCCTCTCCAAGTGGGTCGAGACCGGTCCGAAGGCGCTCTGCGAGGCCGCGAACAGCACACCGTGTTGGGGCGTCCGCGTGAACCTGACGGACGCGGACGACGCGACCGGGTCGATCAACACGTCGGCCATTCCGGCCGCCGAGTCGGACGGCCTCGGGAATGTCTCCCCACGCACGTTCGGTGAGGCGACGGTCGACTTCTCCGCGATCGTCGGCGACGACGAGTGCGTATCGTTCGGCAGTGCGTACCTGAAGAGCCGGTCCTCCGACTCCTTCCCGTCCGCGCTGAAGGACTTCATCGCACCGCTCGACGTCGACCTGACCAACTGCGCCAAGGTGATCATCCGCAAGGTGACCGACCCGACCGGCGACAGCACGGAGTTCGACTTCACGACGGCGTTCGAGACCCAGGACGACGGGACCAACCCGACGTTCAGCCTCGGCGACGGCGAGTCGGTGACGTACGACAACGTGTTCTTCGGCAACGGGCTCACGGTCACCGAGTCGGGCCCGCCGAGCGGATGGGACCTGGTCGACATCGACTGCTCGGCCAGCACGAACATCTCGCCGACCGAGGACGAGGCGTCCCAGACGGCGACGTTCAACCTGACGGACTCGGACCAGATCGTCGACTGCACGTTCACCAACCAGGCGCGCGGCACCATCGTGGTGGAGAAGGTGACGACCGACGGGTACGGCCCGTTCGACTTCACGTCGAGCACGCTGCCCGATGCGTCGTTCACCCTCACGACCACGCAGGCGGGCGCTGCCGGGAAGGACTCCAACACCTACGCGAGCCTGACACCGGGCACGTACGACGTGGCGGAGACCGTGCCGGCGAACTGGAACCTCGATTCAGCCACGTGCGACGACGGGTCCGACCCGGCGTCCATCGGCCTGAGCGCGGGTGAGACGGTGACCTGCACGTTCGTGAACGAGCTCGAACGCGGCTCGATCAAGATCGTGAAGACGCGCAAGCACGCGGCAGCCACGGTGCCGAACGCCGATCCGCACGAGGGCGTGACCTTCACGGTCTCGGGCGGTGACCTCACCACGCCGATCGAAGTGCAGACCGATGCGAACGGCGTCGCCTGCGTGACCGGCCTCGTCGTCAGCGCGGTCGCCGGGAACTACACGGTGACCGAGACGGTGCCGAGCGGCTACGAGCTCGACCCGACCACGCCGTCGCCGCAGACCGCGGCGGTGGGCGAGGCCACGGCGACCGATTGCTCGGACACCAGTCCGGGGGCCGTCAAGTCGTTCCACAACATCCCGCTCACGAACCTCACGGTGAGCGTGGACTCGCAGGTCGACGGCGGCACGTACTCGAGCATCGAGTGCGACGCCACCGTGGAGGATCCGGACTCCGATCCGGACATCCCGCTGTCGGCGAAGCAGGACGACCCGAGCGTGACGATCGAGGACCTGCTTCCCGGGACCTACACCTGCGTGGTCGTGATCGACCCGTGACGGAGAGGAGCCGCACGAGCGGCCCGAAATGAGGGCCGCGCATGAACGAGGACCCCGCCGGGATCACCGGCGGGGTCCTCCGCGTACACCCCCGGGAGGGTTCACCGGGTGCGGACGGTCCTACAGGGCCTCGTAGACCTCGCGCAGCAGCGCAGCGGTCTCGGAGGGGGTCTTGCCGACCTTCACGCCGGCGGCCTCGAGGGCCTCCTTCTTGGCCTGGGCGGTGCCCGCCGAACCGGAGACGATCGCGCCGGCGTGGCCCATCGTCTTGCCCTCGGGCGCCGTGAAGCCCGCGACGTAACCGACGACCGGCTTGGTCACGTTCGCCTTGATGAAGTCGGCCGCGCGCTCCTCGGCGTCGCCGCCGATCTCGCCGATCATGACGATCGCCTCGGTCTCGGGGTCGGCCTCGAACGCGGCGAGCGCATCGATGTGCGTCGTGCCGATGATCGGGTCGCCGCCGATGCCGATGGCGGTCGAGAAGCCGAGGTCGCGCAGCTCGTACATCATCTGGTACGTGAGCGTGCCCGACTTCGAGACGAGGCCGATCGGGCCCTTGCCGGTGATCGTGGCGGGCGTGATGCCGACGAGCGACTCGCCGGGCGTGATGACGCCCGGGCAGTTCGGCCCGATGATGCGGGTCTGCTCGCCCTTGGCCTTGTTGTAGGCCCACGCCTCGGCCGTGTCCTGCACGGGCACGCCCTCGGTGATGACCACGAGCAGGCCGATGCCCGCGTCGATGGCCTCGATCATCGCGTCCTTCGTGAACGCCGGCGGCACGAACGCGATCGAGACGTCGGCGCCGGTCTCGGCCATGGCCTCGGCGACCGTGCCGTAGACGGGCAGCTCGACAGGGTTGCCCTCGGCGTCGTGGTGCAGCACCGTGGTGCCGGCCTTGCGGGCGTTGACGCCGCCGACGACCTGGGTGCCGGCCTTCAGCATGAGCGCCGTGTGCTTGGTGCCCTCGCCGCCGGTGATGCCCTGGACGATGACCTTGGAGTCCTTGTTGAGGAAGATCGACATGGTGTTCGCGTGTCCTGTTCTCTGTCGTGAAGGCCCTAGGCGGCGTTGGCGAGCTCGGCGGCCTTGGCGGCGCCCTCGTCCATCGTGGCGGCGAGCGTGACCAGCGGGTGGTTCGCCTCGTTCAGGATGCGGCGGCCCTCCTCGACGTTGTTCCCGTCGAGGCGCACGACCAGCGGCTTGTTCGCTGCCGAGCCGAGCTCGGCCAGCGCGCCCACGATGCCCTTGGCGACCGCGTCGCAGGCGGTGATGCCGCCGAAGACGTTCACGAAGACCGCCTTGACCTGCGGGTCGCCGAGGATGACGTCGAGGCCGTTGGCCATGACCTCGGCCGAGGCGCCGCCGCCGATGTCGAGGAAGTTCGCCGGCTTCACGCCGCCGTGCTCCTCACCGGCGTAGGCGACCACGTCGAGCGTGGACATGACCAGGCCCGCGCCGTTGCCGATGATGCCGACCTCGCCGTCGAGCTTGACGTAGTTGAGGTCCTGCGCCTTGGCCTTCGCCTCGAGCGGGTCGGCCGCCGCGGCGTCCTCCAGCTCCGCGTGCAGGGGGTGACGGAACTCGGCGTTCTCGTCGAGCGAGACCTTGCCGTCGAGGGCGATGATGTCGCCCTCCTCGGTCAGCACGAGCGGGTTCACCTCGACGAGCGTGGCGTCCTCGCCGGTGTAGACCTCGTAGAGCTTGGCGAAGACCGGGGCGACCTTGTCGACGATCTCGGCGGGGAACTTCGCGGCGACGGCGATGGCCTTCGCGCCCTCGAGGTCGAGGCCCGTGTTCGGGTCGACCTCGATGCGTGCGAGCGCCTCGGGCTTCTCGACCGCGAGCTGCTCGATCTCCATGCCGCCCTCGAAGCTCGTGAGCGAGAGGTAGGAGCGGTTGGCGCGGTCGAGCAGCACCGAGAAGTAGTACTCCTCGGCGATGCGGGCGCCGCCCGCGACCATGACGCGCTTGACGACGTGGCCCTTGATGTCGAGCCCGAAAATCGCCTTCGCGGCCTCCTCCGCCTCGTCGGGGGTCTTCGCGACCTTGACGCCGCCGGCCTTGCCGCGCCCGCCGATCTTCACCTGGGCCTTGACGACGACCACGCCGCCGAGCTGCTCGGCAGCGGCGCGCACCTCCTCCGGGGTATCCGCGATGATGCCCGGCAGCACCGGCACCCCGTACTTCTCGAACACGTCTCTGGCCTGGTACTCGTAGAGATCCACGCTGTACTTCCTATCCGCTGGTCAACGCCTGCGTGTGGCTGTGGGGGGTGGTCGGCCCGGCACCTGATGACTCGATGTCGAGATGGTTCGGGCCAGCCAGTAGCCTACCCCTCCGTCGCGCAACGGCACGAAACGTGGGGATCGCAGCCGCGTACCGCAGTGCGTGCACGACGCGCATCGACCGGGGTCGGGCCCGGCCGGCGACTCACTCGAGGTCGATGTCGGGCACCGGGGGCGCGCCGTCGGGCGCGGCCCTCGCGTGCCGGTACGGCACCGAGCGTTCGCCGAGCTCGGCCAGGAACTCCTCCACGTCGGGGTCCCCGCTCCCGTCGTCGATGCGCCGGGCGAGCATCTGGCTGGCGGGCCCGATCACCGCGTCCATCGTCGCGGTGCTGCCGTCGACGTCGACGATCGGCAGCGCCACGTGCGCCGACTGCCGGGCGCCCGCCGCGGACGCCGCGAAGTCGAACAAGCCTGCGACGGCCCGGTCGGCCATCATGAATGACGTTCCCCCATACCAGACGCGATGCATACCAGCAGCGTGCTCCTGCCGGGTCGCTCGACGATAGGGGTTGCGATCGGCCGTTCGGCGCGGTACATGTATCGGACCGCGTCCGGCGCGCGGCGCAGCAGGAGGTACCCGGCCCCATGGGAAAGCTGACCTACGACTCCACCCTCACGGTGGACTTCGACGACCGGGTGCTCGCGCACCTGCAACTCGTCATCGGCGCGAAGCTCCGGCGCGGCGAGTCGTTCTACTTCTCCTGGAAGGACGACACGACCATCGGCAACGGCCGCAGCGCGCTCTGGATGCATCCGTCCATTCCGCTGCACTTCAAGTTCTCGGGCGGGCGGCACCCCTCGATCAACCGCGCCTGGATCGACGCGCTCATGTCGACGGCGAACTCGTCCAGCGGGCTGCAGATCGTGCGCGAACCCGGTGCGCCCGGCAACGGCGGCGGCGAGGAGGCCAAGTGAAGCGGATCAACATCGCCTACGACGGGGCGATCTACTCGATCGGCGAGCAGGAGTTCGAGGAGTACCGCGAGCGCATCACCGCCGCGCACGAGCACAACGAGCCGTTCTGGCTGCGCGTCAACTACGGCGAGGGGCGCCCGCAGCCCGCGGACCTGCTGGTCGCACCGGGCATCCCGATCGCACTCATCCCGATCGCGCCCGGGCTCGACGACCTCGACCACCCCGAGCCCGACGAGGGCGACCCGAGCGACCACGGCGACTCCACGGACGACGACGGGTCGGACACGGACGGATGACCGGCGCCGACGCGTCCGAACCCGAACACGGCGTCGACCCGCACTCGGGCGACGTCGCGTCGCGGCTGAACTGGCTGCGCGCCGGCGTCCTCGGCGCCAACGACGGCATCGTCTCGGTCGCGGCCCTCGTCGTCGGCGTCGCCGCGGCGACCACCGACACCGCCGCGATCCTCATCGCCGGCGTGGCATCCGTGCTCGCGGGCGCGATCTCGATGGGCCTCGGCGAGTACGTCTCGGTGAACAGCCAGCGCGACACCGAGCGCGCACTCATCGCGAAGGAGCGCTGGGAGCTCGAGCACATGCCCGAGCAGGAGCTCGAGGAACTCGCCGGGCTCTACCGCGCGAAGGGGCTCTCGGCCGAGACGGCCGAACGGGTGGCCCGCGAGCTCACCGAGCACGACGCACTCGCCGCGCACCTCGAGGTCGAGCTCCACATCGCGGAGGACGAGCTGTCGAACCCGTGGCACGCGGCCGGCGCCTCGGCGCTCTCGTTCACCATCGGGGCGGTGCTCCCGATGCTCGCGATCCTGCTGCCGCCGCCCGGGTGGCGCATCCCGCTCACGTTCGTCGCCGTCGTGGTGGCACTGGCGTTCACGGGCTGGATCAGCGCGTGGCTGGGCGGCAGCCCGCGGCTGCGTGCCGTCCTCCGCGTCACGATCGGCGGCGCGCTCGCGCTCGCCGTCACCTACGCGATCGGCGCGCTGCTCGGGGTGAGCGTGGCCTGAGGCCAGCCCGGCGTCCGCACGGTGCGTTCCGGGTCGAGCACGGCGAACACGTCCGCGCCCCACTCCGCACGGGCGCGGTCCACGAGCGGCCGCCCGCCCGCGAGCACCGCCGTCGCGAGCACGTCCGCCGTCACGATGTCGTCGGCGACCACGGACGCCTGCACGAGCGGCTCGTCACCCGGCACGCTCCAGACGTGCGCGCCGCGCTCGGATGTGCCCGAGGTCGCGATCGCCCGCCGCGTGCCGTCGAGCACCGCGGTGGCGATCACCCGGCCGCGATCGAACGGATCGGCCACGGCCGCGGTCCACGGGGCGCCCCGTGGGCCCCGACCGCGCACGAGGGCGTCGCCCCCGGCGTCGACGCACCAGTCGGGGACGCCCGCCGCGTCGAGCTCGTCGCCGGCGGCCTCGATGGCGAGGGCCTTGACGATGCCGTCGAGGTCGAGCACGCCGTCGGGCCGGTGCGGGGTGAACGCGCCGCCCGTGCCGTTGCGCCATCGCATCGCGAGGGCGTACGCGTCGCGCACGACCGCAGCGGCGTCGACGAGCGCCAGCGTGCCGTCGCGGACGCGTGCGAGGTCGGTGTCGTCGCGGTAGAGGCTGAAGCGCGACTCCAGCGCGGCGAAGGCCCGGGCGACCCGCGGGACCGGGTCGGCCCGACCCGCCCCGCCGGGCACGATGAGCGTCACCATCGTGCCCATCGCAGGGAACGTGGCGCGTCCGTTGGCGCCGAGGTGCATCTCAGAGCCCCGCCTGGTCGAGTGCCGACTGCAGCGACTGCGCATAGCCGCGGCTCGTGTAGGTCGCCCCGCTGATGATCGAGATGTCCGCCGACTGCGCGGCGAGCGCCTCGGAGCGCAGCGGCTCCTCGACCTGCTGGCTGATGCGCGCCGAGTGGCCGTCGCGGTCCGGCAGCGCCAGCGCCGTGACGTCGGTGATCTCGCCGCCGGAGACGGTGACCTGCACCTGGACGTCGCCGAACCTGGTCGACACGACGTCGCCGGTGTAGGTCCCGTCCGACGCGGCGCTGCCGCTGCCGGTCGTGCCCGTGTCGGTCGCGCCCGTGTCGGACGTCCCCGAATCGGTCGAGCCCGTGTCGCCCGAGGCATCCGCGGACCCGTCGGTCGAGCCGGTCGAGCCCGAGGAGGAGGACGACGAGGTCGTGCTCACCGTCCCGGCCGACTCGGCGACCAGCTGGTCGCCCGTCGACACCGTCGACCAGGCCCACGCCGCCATGATGGCCGTGCTCGATGCCAGCCACGCCACTACCGCTGCTCGTCGTCTCACCAGTCGAACCTCTCTCGATGGATGCGCTCCTCGGGAACGCCCGCCGCCGCGGCGTCCGCGACGACCCGGTCGGACCACTCGCGCGGTCCGCAGATGTAGAAGTCGGTGTCGCGCGCGTCGGGCACGAACCCGACCAGCGAGTGCCCCGCCGCGTCGGCGGCGTCGGTCAGCCAGCCCGACCGGCCGCGCGGGCCCGGCACCGTGATGCACGTGGCGCCCTTGGCCCGGCACAGCCCGGCGATCTCGTCGAACAGGTAGGGCGGCGCGTCTTCGGGGCTGCGCAGCACCACGGTGGCCTGCCCCGGACGGAACCGGGCGTCCTCCAGGAGCGACCGGATCGGCGTCACGCCGATGCCCGCACCGATGAAGGCGATGCGCTCGCTCGTGCGGGCGTCGTCGGTGAACACGCCGTACGGTCCCTCGAGCGCCACCCGGGTGCCCGGTCGGATGCCCGCGAGCGCCCCGGAGCCGTCGCCCAGCGCCCGCACCGTGATGCGCAGCCGGTCGGCGCGCGGCGCCTCGCTTAGCGAGTACGGGTGGGCCTGCCACCACTGCCCGCGGGCGAGGAAGCGCCAGATGAGGAACTGCCCGCCGCGCGCGGCCAGCGCGTCGAGCCGGCGCCCCGTGACGACGATCGAGACGACGCCGGGCGCGAGCGGCTCGACGGCCGCGACGGTCGGGCGGTGCCGGAGGGTCTGCACGACCGGCGCGGCGAACCGGAACACCACGAGCGCGGCGAAGACGGCGGCGACCGCGGCCATCCAGAACCAGCGCTGCCAGGTGCCCTCGGCGAACATCCCGCCGAGCGAGAACTGGTGCGGCAGCGCCGCGAGGGCCGCAGCGTACGCGGACAGGTGCACCAGGTGCCAGACCTCGTAGCGGAACCGGCGACGCACCGCGACCAGCGAGGTGACCACCACGAGCGCCATGAGCGCGAATCCGAGCACGGCGAGCGGCATGTCGGGCAGCGTCCACATCGCGACCGCCTCGGTCCAGAGGTCGGTGCCGGCGGCGAGCGCGTAGGAGGCCAGGAGCAGCGCGACGTGGGCGACGATCAGCAGGAACGCCGGCTTGCCGAGCGAGCCGTGGATCGACATCGCCCGGTCGTGCCCGATCGTGCGGTCGATGAACGGGGTGCGGGCGGCCAGCAGCAGCATGATCAGCACCAGGTCGGTGCCGACGAGGCCCGCGGCGATGCCGATGGCGCCGATCGCGTCGGCGAGGCCGGTGATGCGGGAGAGCCCGCCGTCGGCGATGTACAGCGCGACCACGACCGCCACCGAGGTGACGATGCCGGCCTGGATCAGGTCCTCGCGCAGGCGGCGGCGCGCGGCTCGTGGGGCGAACTCGCCGAGCGTCCGGGCCCGCAGGCCGTCGCGCCGGGCGTCGTGGTGGAGGAGTGCCATGGCGACAGGATGCTCCCCGAGCCTCTGCGCGGAACCGGCGTGCGCTATGCGTCTCCTATGCGGTGCGCACGGGCCGTCGCCGGTCGCTCACAGCTTCTCGATCGGCGCGATCTTGATCAGGAGCTTCTTCTGGCCGGCCGTGTCGAACGAGACGTGCGCGACGCGCTTGGGGCCGATGCCGGTCACCTGGGTGACGCGCCCCTCCCCGAAGTCGGAGTGGCGGATGCGGTCGCCGGCCTCGAGCTCGAGGTCGCCGTTGTCGCGCACGTTCGCGGTGACGCGGTTCGTCCACTCGGTCTTGGCCTTCGTCGCGGACGCGATGCTGAAGCGGTCGCGCCGCTGCTGCTCGCGGGACTGCCGCGAGTTGAGCGCCCGCGGGCGGGTGCCGCCGCGCGAGGTCGCGTCGCCCGGCGACTGCTTCCAGTCGATGAGCTCGTCGGGGATCTCCTGGAGGTACCGGCTCGGCATCGCCACGGAGACCTCGCCGAACTGGGCGCGGCTCATGGCCAGCGACAGGTAGAGCCGTCGGCGGGCCCGCGTGATGCCCACGTAGAACAGGCGGCGCTCCTCGGCCGGCCCGCCGGGCTCGGTGGCCGACATCTGGTGCGGCAGCAGCCCCTCCTCGATGCCGGTGAGGAACACCGCGTGGTACTCGAGCCCCTTCGCGGTGTGCAGGGTCATGAGCGAGACCGTGCCCGACTCGTCGTCGATCTCGTCGGCCGCGGCGACGAGCGAGACCTGGGTGAGGAAGTCGAGCAGGGTCGCGCCCGGGTTCTCGCGGTCGAAGTCGCGGGTCTGGGCGACCAGCTCCTCGACGTTCTCGGCGCGCGCCTCGTCCTGCGGGTCGCGGCTGCCCCGCAGCGCGTCGAGCAGCCCGCTGCCGGCCATGAGGTGCAGCAGCACGTCGGCGACCTTGGTCGGCCCGCCCTCGCGCGCCGGGTCGGCGAGCTCGGCGGCCTCGTCGAGCAGGTCGGCGAGGCCCGAGATGGCGGCGGTGACCTTCGGGCCGAGGCCGAGACCGGATGCCACGCGCATCGCCTCGCGGAAGGTCATGCCGTTCTCGTCGGCGAAGTTCGCCAGCTGCGTCTCGGTGGCCGGGCCGATGCCGCGCTTGGGGGTGTTCAGGATGCGGCGCAGGGCGAGCTCGTCGAGCGGGTTCGCGACGGCGATCAGGTACGCCATGGCGTCCTTGATCTCGGCGCGCTCGTAGAACTTCGTGCCGCCGACCACGCGGTACGGCAGCGCGGAGCGCACGAAGATCTCCTCCAGCGCGCGGGTCTGCGCATTGGTGCGGTAGAACACGGCGATGTCGCGGTACGCGACGCCCGACCGATGCAGCTCGTCGATCTCGTCGGCGATGAACTGCGCCTCGTCGTGCGCCGAGTACCCGGTGTAGCCGACGATCTTCGCGCCGCTGCCGTCGGCGGTCCAGAGCTTCTTGTCCTTGCGATCGAAGTTGTTCGCGATGACGGCGTTGGCCGCCGAGAGGATGTTCTGGGTCGACCGGTAGTTCTGCTCGAGCAGCACGACCTTCGCCCCCGGGAAGTCGCGCTCGAACTCGACGATGTTGCGGATGTCGGCGCCCCGGAAGGCGTAGATCGACTGGTCCGAGTCGCCGACCACCGTGAGGCTCGCGCCGGGGATGCGCCCGTCGTCGTCGGCGAGCACCCGCATGCGCACGCCGTGCGTCTCGAGCTCGGCGACCACGTCGGGCTCCACCGGTCGCGTGAGCTCGCGGATGAGCGAGTACTGGGCGTGGTTCGTGTCCTGGTACTCGTCGACGAGGATGTGCCGGAACCGCCGCTGGTAGAGCGCGGCGACCTTCGGGAACGCCCGGAACAGGTAGACCGTCTCG
Organism: Agromyces sp. SYSU T00194; assembly: GCF_040496035.1. Taxonomy (NCBI): domain Bacteria; kingdom Bacillati; phylum Actinomycetota; class Actinomycetes; order Micrococcales; family Microbacteriaceae; genus Agromyces; species Agromyces chitinivorans. The sequence goes on from NZ_JBEPJZ010000001.1 coordinate 206,087, forward strand.
GCGATGAGGTCGTCGAAGTCGAGCGCGCTCGCGTCGCGCAGGCGCCGGGTGTACTGGCGGAAGACGTCGAGGAACATCGCCTCCTGCGGGTCGTCGAGGTTCGCGTTGCGCGCGTACGACTCGACGTCGGCGAGCTCGTTCTTGAGCTTGGAGATCTTCGCGGCCGCACCCGCCGGGGTGAATCCGAGCGTGTCGGCCGAGGTGTCCTTGATGATGCGCTTCAGGATGACCCGCTGGTCGGCGGAGTCGTAGATCGTGAACGTCTTCGACAGGCCGATCGCCTCGGCCTCGCGGCGGAGGATGCGCACGCAGGCCGAGTGGAACGTCGAGATCCACATGCCGCCGGATGCCTCGCCGAGGAGTGCCTCGACCCGCTCGCGCATCTCGGCCGCCGCCTTGTTGGTGAACGTGATCGCGAGGATCTGGCTGGGCCACGCCTCGCGCGTCTCGATCAGGCTCGCGACGCGATGCGTCAGCACGCGCGTCTTGCCCGATCCGGCACCCGCCACGATGAGCAGGGCCTGCCCGCGGTACTCGACGGCCTCGCGCTGCTGCGGGTTGAGTCCGTCGAGCAGCGACTCGGAGACCCGCGGGGACTCGTCGGTCGCGGTCCGTCCGGCGGACTCGCGCCAGCCGCCGGGTTCGTCGGGATCGAGGATCAAGGTCATGGCTGCTCAAGTCTAGGCGCGGCGTACGACCCTCGCGCCCGCCGTCGACAGGCCGGTGCGCACGCCGCTAGCCTGTGCCGCATGGAGGCCCGGGACGCGGTCGACGCCGCCACGCTGCGGCGGTTCCTGCTCGGGATCGCCGAGGGGTTGAACGCGGCCCTCGAGTCGGTCGACCGGGTCGACGAGACGATGCGCGCGATCGCCCGGGCGTACGGCGCCGACGACACCGACTTCGTCGTGCTGCCCACCGTCATCCTCGTGCAGTCCGAGCAGGACGGCACCGACCGGGTCGCGCTGCGCACGACCCGTGTCACGGCGCTCCGGTTCGACCAGATCGCCGCACTGTACGACCTCGTCGGCCGTGCGCGGCGCGCCGCGGTCGACCCGGCCGCGGGCATCGACGAGCTCAACCGCATCGGCGCCATGCGACCGCGGCACCCGTGGTTCGTGCGCGTGCTCGGCCACGCGATCCTCACGACGGGCCTCGCCATGCTGCTCACCCCGACCTGGCAGGGCGCGCTCGTCGCCTTCGGCCTCGGGGCCGTCCTCGGCCTGGCGAAGCTCGTGCGCTCCCCCACGCTCGCGCTCGTGTTCCCGGTCGCGGCCGCGTTCGCCTCCGCCACCGTCGTGTTCCTGCTGGCCCCGCACGTCGCCGTGGGCGACCCCATCGTGCTGCTCATCGCGCCGCTCGTGACCTTCCTGCCGGGCGGGGTGATCACCACCGCCACCATGGAACTCGCCGCGGGCCAGATGATCGCGGGCGCCTCCCGGCTGGTCACCGGACTCGTGCAGCTCGCGCTGCTCGCGTTCGGCATCCTCGCCGCCGGCACCATGCTCGGCGTCGGCGACGCGAGCTACGTCGCACTCGAGGCGTCCGTGCGGTTCCCCTGGTGGACCGCGGTGCTCGGCGTCCTGCTCATCGCGGTGGGCGACCTGCTGCACTTCTCGGCCCCGGGGCGCACGTTCGGCTGGGTCCTGCTGTCGCTGTCGGTCGCGTACGTCGGGCAGGTCGTGGGCGCCGGGCTCGCGGGTCCCGCCGTCGGAGGCTTCCTCGGCGCCCTCGCGATGACGCCCCTCGTGCTCTGGGTCTCGGGCCTGCGCATCGGCGCGCCCGCGCAGCTGCTGTTCCTGCCGGCGTTCTGGCTGCTCGTGCCCGGGGCCTCGGGCCTCGCGGGGCTGACCGAGGCGATCGGCACCACCGAGGGCGTCGCCGACTTCGCCCAGGCGCTCATCTCGATCATGGCGATCGCGCTCGGCGTGCTCATCGGCACCGCCGCCCACGGCGCCGCCCGCCGCGGCGTGCAGCAGGTGGCGAACCTCTACGTCGAGCCCGCCGAGCCGGACGCCGACGTCGACGATCGGCCGACCTGGCTGCGCTGGCTGCCGCGGCGCCGCTGACCCAGCCACCCGGGCGTTCACGAGCCCGACACACGCGCCCTGCGAGAATCGCCGCATGCTCAGCATCCGCGACGCCGTCGCCGTCCTCGAGTCCCCCGGAACCGTGCGCACCGGCGACGTGCACGCCGTCGACGGCGCGGTCTCGACGTCGGCGAGCGACGGCGCGGAGGTGCTCGACGCCTCGGGCTGCGTCGTCACGGCCGGGCTCGTGAACGCCCACCACCACCTGCTGCAGTCCGCGTTCCGCACCCTGCCCGGCACCCGGAGCGTGCCGATGCGCGACTGGCTGCCCGCGATGGCGTCGGCGTATGCCGCCGCGGGCATCGACCCGGAGCTGGCCGGCCTCGCCGCACGCGTCGGCGTTGCGGAGGGGCTCCTCTCGGGGGTCACCACCGTCGCCGACCACCACCTCACGTGGCCGGTCGGCGTCGACGACGTCGGCGTCGCGGGGGCGGTGGCGGACGCGGCGCGAGCGCTCGGCGGCCGGCTGGCGTTCGTGCGGGGCTCCGCCCGCGACGACCCGGAGACGGCCGCCGCGTCGGCGGACGCGGTGGCCGAGGCGCTCGTGCCCGAGCACGGCGGGGTCTCGGAGGACGGCCTGCTGCAGGTCGCCGTCGGGCCGGCCGGGGTGCACAGCGACCCCGAGGCGACCTTCCGGCTCATGGGCGAGGTCGCCGCGCGGCGCGGCCTGCGCCGGCGCACGCAGTCGAACGAGCAGGTCGACGTCGAGGTCGCAGCCGCGCGCCACGGGCGCCGCCCGCTGGAGATGCTCGAGGAGTGGGGCTGGCTCGCTCCCGACGTGACCCTCGCCCACGTGTGCGACGTCGACGACGGCGAGATCGCCCGCATCGCGGCATCCGGCGCCTCAGCCACGCACGCCCCCGGCTGCGACGTCGTCATGGGCTGGGGCGTCGCGCCGGTCGCCCGGCTGCGCGCGGCGGGCATCGCCGTGGGGCTCGGCACCTCGGGCGGAGGCTCCAACGACGCCGGGCACCTGCTCGCCGACGCGCGGCTGGCGATGCAGGTCTCGGGCCTGCGCGGCCCCGCGCTGGCGGCAGCGGACGTGCTGGCCATGGCCACCGCGGGGTCTGCGGACGGGCTCGGCCGGCCCGAGCTCGGCCGGATCACGCCCGGGTCGGCCGCGGACCTCTGCGTCTGGGACGTCTCCGGCGTGGCCGACGCCGGGGTCGCCGACCCCGTCGCCGGACTGCTCTGGGCCGCGCCGGGTCGCCGTCCGCGGCACGTGGTCGTGGCGGGGCGGGTCGTCGTGCGCGACGGCGTGCTCGTGACGGGCGACGAGCGCGCGATCGTCGCGGGCCTCCGGGAGCGCGTGGGCCGCTAGAGGTCGAGCACGAGCCGCGGGCAGGCCGCGCGCGAGCAGCAGATCATCATGCGGTCGTTCGCCGCGCGCTCCTCGGGGGTCAGGATCGAGTCGCGGTGGTCGACCTCGCCCTCGAGCACCGGGGTCTCGCAGGTGCCGCAGGTGCCCTCGCGACACGACGAGATCACGAACGCGTCGGTCTCCTCCTCGACGACGTCGAGGATCGACCGGTCGGGTGGCACGGTCACCGTGACGCCGGTGGCGGCGAGTTCGACCTCGAACGAGTCGTGCCGCACGGGCTCGCCGAGCTCCCGCGCCTCGAAGCGCTCGACGTGGAGGGTGCCCGCGGGCCAGGCCGCGGCGCGCTCGTCGAGCTCGTCGAGCAGGCCGTGCGGCCCGCAGGCGTAGACGACCTCGCCCGGTGCGGGCGTCACGGTGGCGAGGTCCATGCGCGTGCCGGCATCCGTCGCATGCACCCGCACGCGATCGCCGTAGGCGGCCAGCTCGTCGAGGAACGCCATGCGCCCTGCGCTGCGCCCGCAGTAGTCGAGGGACCAGGGGGCGCCGGATGCCTCGGCCGCGGCGATCATCGGCAGCAGTGGCGTGATGCCGATGCCGCCGGCGATGAAGCGGTAGCCCGGCGCGTCGACGAGCGCGAAGTGGTTCCAGGGGCCGCGCACCCGCACCCTCGCGCCCTCGACGAGGTGCGCGTGCGCCCACGCCGAGCCGCCGCGGCCCGCCTCCTCGCGCAGGACGGCGATGCGCCAGGTGGCGTGGTCGGCCGGGTCGCCGCAGAGCGAGTACTGGCGGACCAGGTCGTCGGCCAGCACGTCCAGGTGCGCGCCGGGCGCCCAGTCGGGGAACGGCAGCCCGTCGGCGCGGGCGAGCTCGATCACCGCCACGCGGCCGGCCGGGTCGGTGCGGCGGCCGACCACCGCGTCGAACTCGGGTGCGGTCTCCATCGGTCAGTCGCCTCCTCGTGCGGGCGCGGCGCCCTTGATGTACAGGATGCGGAAGGGCCCGCCGTCGCCCGAACGCCAGCGGTGCGGGGTGCCGCCGCGATAGTAGATCGTCGTGCCCGCGGGCATGGCGACCGTGCGATCGGCGATCTGCACCTCCGCCACGCCCTCGAGCACGTAGCAGAACTCCTCCTCGTCGTGCAGGAAGTACTCGCCGAAGGCGTCGTTGTCGGCCGTGATCTCCATGGGCGTGAACCCGGTCGGCCGCCCCGCGAAGGCGCGCACCGAGCCCTCGGCGTACGTGCGGCCGGTCACGCCGCCGCCGGCGTCGACGGCGACCCCGTCGTCGGGGCCGAAGCCGGGGTTGGTCTCACCGCGGCCGGCCCGGGCGATCTCCGCGAAGAGCTCGAACTGCGTCGTCGACAGCGCGGTGGCGATGCGGTCGAGCGAGGTGAAGCTGGGCCGGGCCCGCCCGTTCTCGACCTGGCTGAGGAACGGATGCGACAGGCCCGACAACTCCGAGAGCTGCACGAGCGTGAGGCCCCGATCGCGCCGGAGCGCGCGGATGCGACCGCCGAGGAGTTCGGCCTGGTCGTCGGGCGCGTCGAGTCGCTCGGGCATCCGCTTCCTCTCGCTCATCGGGTGCTTTCCCCGGACGGAAATCCTCGGGAAACACGGTGGAAACGACCCATCCCTATCGTCGTCGATGTTGACAGTATCAACATTCCGTTCCGCCCGACGACGCGCGGTCCACCCCGTACCGAAGGTCTCCGAGTGCTCCCCCAGCCCGTCTCCCTCCTGCGCAACGCACGGCTCGCATCGGGCGAGCTGCGCGACGTCGTGCTCGACGGCCCCACCGTCGCCGACGTGCTCCCGGCCGGTGCCGGGACCGCAGCGGAGCCGGCCGCGCTCGACCTCGGCGGCGACCTCCTGCTGACCGCCGGCGCCGAGCCGCACGCGCACCTCGACAAGGCCTACACCTGGGACGCGATCCACCCGCCGTTCGGCGACCTGGTCGGCGCGATCGAGAGCTTCCACGCCTTCCAGGAGGAGCTCACCGAGGAGGACATCCTCGCCCGCGCACGCCGCGCCGCGCTCCGGCTGCTGGCCAACGGCACCACCGCGATCCGCAGCCACGTCAACCTCCTGCCCGGCGACCGGCCGTTCCGCGGCGTCGACGCGATGGTGCGCCTGCGGGCCGAGCTCGACGGGCTCGTCGACCTCGAGCTGGTGGCCCTGCCCCCGGTGGGCATGGACGATGCCACCATCGAGCAGGCGCTCGACCGCGGGCTCGACCTCGTCGGCGGGGCCCCGCACCTCGACCCCGAGCCGGGCGACGACGTGCGCCGGCTCGTGGCCCTCGCCGAGCGACGGGGCATCGGCATCGACCTGCACACCGACGAGTCCCTCGACGGCCCGGTGACGATCCGCGACTACGCCGCGGCCGTGCGCGACTGGCCCGCCGACCGCGTGCGGTCGGCCGGGCACAGCGTGCGCCTCGGCACGCTCCCCGAGGACGAGCTGGCCGCGGCCGTCGCCGACGTCGTGGCGTCCGGCATCGGGGTGATCGGCCTGCCGATCACCAACCTGTACCTCCAGGGCTGGGACCACCCGGTCTCGACGCCGCGCGGCATCACCGCCCTGCGGGCCCTGCTCGACGCAGGCGCGATCGTGGGCGCCGGCGCCGACAACGTGCGCGACCCGTTCAACCCGATCGGCCGCAGCGACCCGTTCGAGACGGCCGCGCTGCTGGTCGCCGCCGGTCACCTCGGGCTCGACGAGTCGTGGGACCTCGTGTCCTCCGGCGCCCGCCGCGTCATGGGGCTCCCCGCCGCCGGCCCGACCCCGGGCGCCGCCGCCGAGTTCCTCGCCGTGCCCGCCGCCGGCATCGGCGAGGCGATCGCCGAGGCGCCCGCGACCCGCACCGTGATCCACCGCGGACGCGTCGTCGCCCGCAGCACCGTCGACCAGACCATCGCACGGCACGGGCAGGTCCCGGCCGGCTCCCTCGAGGGAAAGGGGTGACCGCCGCCATGGCCATCACCGAACCGGCCGCCGCGACGCAGGCGACCACGCTGCTCGACTTCCGGGACGTGCAGCTGACCTACCCCAACGGCACGGTCGCGCTCTCGGGCGTCGACCTGCGGGTCGACCGCGGCGAGTTCGTCACGGTCGTCGGGCCGTCGGGCTGCGGCAAGTCGACGCTCCTGCGCATCGCGTCGGGCCTCGAGCAGGCCTCGCACGGGGACGCGAACGTCGCCACCGACCGCGTCGGCTACGTGTTCCAGGACGCGACCCTGCTGCCCTGGCGGGACGTGCAGACGAACGTCGAGCTGCTCGCCGAGCTGCAGTGGCAGACGAAGGCCGAGCGCCGCGCGAAGGCGAAGGAGGCGATCGACCTCGTCGGCCTCTCCGGCTTCGAGCGGCACCTGCCGCGCCAGCTCTCCGGCGGCATGCGCATGCGCGCCTCCCTCGCGCGATCGCTCACCCTCGACCCCGAGCTGTTCCTCTTCGACGAGCCCTTCGGCGCGCTCGACGAGATCACCCGCGAGTACCTGAACGACGAGCTGCTGAAGCTCTTCGCCGCCCGGCAGTTCGCCGGGCTCTTCATCACCCACTCGGTCTCCGAGGCGGTCTACCTCTCCACCAAGGTCATCGTGATGTCGGGGCGGCCGGGGCGCATCGTCGAGACGTTCGACGTGCCGTTCCCGATGCCCCGCGACCCCGAGATCCGCTACACCGCGGAGTACGCCGCCCTCGTCGGCGAGGTCTCCCACGCCCTCCGGGAAGGACACGGCGCATGAGCACCAACGACACCGAGCAGGCGATCGTCGAGGACGAGCTGGCGGAGGAGGTGCCCACGGCCGAGGTCGTCGAGCACGAGCTCTCGCCGAACACCGCCGCAGCCGTGCCGCTGCGCCGGCGGCGCGGCCACGGCCTCGCGACCTGGGGCCCGCCGCTGGGGGTGGCCGCGCTCATCGTCGGCCTCTGGTACTTCGTCGGCGCGGTCATCCTCGACCCCTCGAAGTCCTACCTGCTCCCGCCGCCGCACGACGTGCTCGCGACCTACTTCGACCCGAACCTCGGCCCGGAGATGTTCGAGGCGCTCTGGAACAGCGCCGTGGTGGCCCTGACCGGCCTCTTCATCGCCATCGTGCTCGGCGTGGTCTGGGCGGTCGCGATGAACCAGGCGAAGTGGATCGAGCGCTCGCTCTACCCGTACGCGGTCATCCTGCAGACGATCCCGATCCTCGCGCTCGTGCCGCTGATCGGCTTCTGGTTCGGCTTCGACTTCACCGCCCGCGTCATCGTGGCGGTGCTGATCGCCCTGTTCCCGATGGTGTCGAACACCCTGTTCGGACTCCAGTCGGTCGACAAGGCCCAGCGCGAGCTGTTCACCCTGCAGCGCGCCAGCCGCTGGACGGTGCTCAAGAAGCTCCAGTTCCCGGCGGCGCTCCCGGCCATCTTCGCGGGCATGCGCATCTCGGCCGGACTCGCCGTCGTCGGCGCCATCGTCGGCGACTTCTTCTTCCAGCGCGGCACGCCCGGCATCGGCGCGTTGATCTCGAAGTACCAGGCCCGCCTCAACGCGGATCCCCTGTTCGCCTCGATCATCCTCGCGTCGCTGTTCGGCGTCGTCGTGTTCTGGTTCTTCGGCTGGCTCGGCAAGCGGGTCGTCGGCAAGTGGTACGACTTCGCCTGACCGTCCGGCCGGAACCCACGGGGCACCGCACCGCCGGCCGCCCCGCCGCACCACCCTCACCACCGCACCATCCCCTGCACCACCCACCAAGAGGAGAACCCATGCGCAAGCACACGTCCCGGGCGGTCGTCGCCGTCGGCTTCATGGCCGGCACGCTCGCCCTCGCCTCGTGCGCCTCGAGCGGCGACGCGGGCTCGGAGGACACCGGCTCCGACGAGATGACCATCGGCTCGATCGACCTGGCCGCGGCCGGCTGCCCCGCCGACATCCGCATCCAGACCGACTGGAACCCGGAGTCGGAGCACGGCCACCTGTACGAGCTCGTCGGCCCCGACCCCGAGATCGACGACTCCGTCAAGTCGGTCACCGGCCCCCTGTACGCCTCCGGCGAGTACACCGGCGTCGACGTGACCATCCTCGCGGGCGGCCCGGCGACCGGCTTCACGCAGCCGAACGCCCAGATGTACAACGACGACTCGATCTTCATGGCCTACGTCGGCACCGACGAGGCGATCGCCCACGCGGGCGACCTGCCCACCGTCGGCGTCTTCGCGCCGCTGGAGAAGGACCCGCAGATGATCATGTGGGACCCGGAGACCTACCCCGACGTCGAGGGCATCGCCGACCTGGGCGAGGAGGGCGTCACCGTCCGCGTCTTCCCCGGCGGCACCTACATCGACTACTTCGTCGGCACGGGCGTCCTCTCCGAGGACCAGATCGACTCGACCTACGACGGCCTGCCCGCCGTGTTCGTGTCGGAGGACGGCGCGATCTCGCAGCAGGGCTTCGCCTCGGCCGAGCCGTACATCTACGAGAACGAGGTCCCCGAGTGGGGCAAGCCGGTCGGCTACGAGCTGATCAACGACGCCGGCTACCCGAAGTACGCCGCCGTCATGTCGCTGCGCCCGGACGACGTCACCGAGTACGCCGACTGCCTCACCGAGCTGGTGCCGGTGCTGCAGCAGGCCGAGATCGACTTCTTCGCCGACCCGACCGAGACCAACGAGCTCATCCTCGAGCTGGTCGACGCGTACGACACCGGCTGGGTCTACTCCGAGGGCGTCGCCGAGTACTCGGTCGCGACCCTGCAGGCGGAGCTCGTCGGCAACGGCGAGGACGACGTGCTCGGCAACCTCGACGAGGCCCGCGTGCAGGAGCTGTTCGACATCGTGGTGCCGATCTACACCGAGCAGGGCTTCGAGATCCCCGAGGACCTGACCGCTGAGGACATCTACACCAACGAGTTCATCGACGAGTCGATCGGCTTCTGATCGACCACCGCGGCGGTCCGGCCCCGTGCCGGGCCGCCGCGGCCGTCTCCACCTCCCCGAACCACCGCCAGGAGCGCTCCATGCCCGCATCAGGTCGACTCGCCGGCCGCCGCGCGATCGTCACCGGCGCGGCCCGCGGCATCGGCCGCGCGATCGCGGGGCGGTTCGCGGCCGAGGGCGCCGCGGTCGCGGTGCTCGACCTCGACGCGGATGCGGCCGAGGCGACCGCGCGCGACCTGGGCGGCCGCGCATTCGCGGTCGACCTGGCCGACGACGAGGCGGCCCGGGCGGCGATCGCCGACGCGGCCGGCGCACTCGGCGGCCTCGACGTGCTCGTGAACAACGCGGGCATCCTGCGGCTCGGCCCGCTGCTGGCGATCACCGCCGACGAGTGGGACCACGTGCAGCGCGTGAACGCCCGCTCCATGCTGAGCACCACCCAGGCGGCCGCGGCCGTCATGATCCCCGCAGGCGGCGGTCGCATCGTCAACCTCGCGAGCATGGCCGCCAAGTCCGGCGGCGCCGGCGAGGCCGCGTACGCCGCCTCCAAGGCCGCCGTGGTCGCCCTCACCCGCGCGACCGCGCTCGAGCTCGGCCCGCACGGCATCACCGCGAACGCGCTCTGCCCGGGCTACATCCTCACCGACATGGGCGCCGCCACCCGCACCGACGACGACGTCGCGCGCTGGTCGGCGCGCTCCCCGCTCGGCCGGCTCGGCGATCCCGCCGACGTGGCCGGCGCAGCACTCTTCCTCGCCTCCGACGACGGGGCCTACCTCACCGGGCAGGCCGTGAACGTCACCGGCGGCATGATCATGCACTGACAGGAGATCCACGCATGTCCACGACCCCCGACCTCACCGCGCTCGTCGCCGACCTCACCGCAGCCCTCGGCGAGCGCGGCGTCAGCGTCGACCCCGCGACCCGCGAGCGGGCCTCGGTCGACGGATGCGCGCTCTCCCCCGTCGTGAGCGCGAAGCTGCCGCTCGGGCTCGCCGACGTCGTGGCGTACCCGACCGACGCCGAGCAGGTCGCCGACGTCGTGCGGGCGGCCCTCGCGCACGGGGTGCCCGTGACGCCCCGCGGCAAGGGCACGGGCAACTACGGCCAGGGAATCCCGCTGCACGACGGGCTCGTGCTCGACCTCAGCCGCGCGCGGGGCATCGTCGAGGTCGGCGACGGCTACGTCACCGCCGAGGGCGGCGCGGTGATGGCGCAGATCGAGAACGCGGCCTGGGCGACCGGGCAGCAGCTGCTCATGTACCCGTCGACCGCGCAGTCGACGCTCGGCGGGTTCCTCTCCGGCGGATCGGGCGGCACCGGCTCGATCGCGCACGGGGTCATCGCGGGCGGCCCGTTCGTGATCGCGCTCGACGTCGTGCACGCCGACGGCGGCGGCCTCCACCACGTCGAGGGCGCCGAGGCGCAGGAGTACCTCCACAACTACGGCACCGCCGGCATCATCGCCCGCGCGACCGTCGCCCTCGAGCCGCTGCAGCCCTGGCGGGCGTTCTACGCGAGCTTCGACGCCGACGCGTTCCCGGCCGCGCTCGGCCTGCTCGCGCCGTTCGCCGAGCTGGAGCCGACCCCGCGACTCGTCTCGACCGACCTGCCCACCCTCGCCGACGCGCTGCCGTCGAACCCCGGCATCCCCGAGGGACGCGTCAGCCTCCGCGGCATCCTCGACGCCGCCTCGATCGACGCGGCCACGGCGCTCGTCGAGGCCGCGGGCGGCCGGGTCGAGCACGTCGCCGAGGGCGCGAAGGAGGTCATGCGGCTCAGCATGATCTCCTACAACCACCCCATCGAGTGGCTGCAGAAGGCCTACCCCGGCGAGTACTTCCACGTCGAGGTCGGCGGGTCCGCGCTCGTCGACCGCATCGACGAGGTGCACGCGGTCTACCCCGGCGCGATGCTGCACGCCGAGGCGCAGCGGGGCCGGCCGATCGGCATGCTCGCGGGCCGCTACGAGAGCGAGGAGGCGGTGCTCGCCGGCATGGCCGCGCTCGGCGAGCTCGGCGTGCACACGCACAATCCCCACCAGTGGTTCGTCGACGTGCGCGTCGAGGAGACGCGAGCGCGCAAGGCGCAGACCGATCCCGCGGGCATCCTCAATCCGGGCAAGCTGCCCGAGGCGGATGCCGCGACGAACCCGCTCATGTACGGGAAGGCCCCGGCGTGAGCCGGCGCCTCGACGAGCAGAGCGGCCCCTGGGTCGCCTCCTCGCTCACTCCCGAGTCGATCGTCGTCGTGCCCACCGGTGCGATCGAGCACCACGGACCGCACCTCCCGCTCGCGACCGACCGCATCATGGCCGAGGAGGTCGCTGCGGCCGCCGTCGACCGGGCCGCGGCGGCGGGCGTCGACGCCTGGCTGCTGCCGGCGCTCGCCTACACGAAGTCCGACGAGCACGCGTGGGCCCCGGGCACGATGTGGCTCTCGGCGGAGACGTTCCACGCGACGCTCGTCGACCTGGGCCGCGCGATCGCCGCGACGCCCGCACGCCGGGTCGTCTTCCTCAACGGCCACGGCGGCAACGTGGCGCCCCTCGGCGTGGCCGTGCGCGAGCTGCGGCGCCGCTTCGGACTGCACACGTTCTTCACGGGCATCCGCGTGCCGCCGGGCGACGGCGACGAGGGCGGCGACGAGCTCGGCATGGGCATCCACGGCGGGCACGGCGAGACCTCCCTGCTGCTGCACCTGCGTCCCGACCTGGTGGACCTCGCCGCGGCGCGCCGCGCGGTGCCCGAGCACCTGCTCGAGACGCCGATGATCGGGTTCGCCGGCACGCCCGTGACGTTCGGCTGGCTGAGCGACGACTTCGGCACCGGCGGCGTGATCGGCGACCCGACGCGCGCGAACGCGGCGCACGGTGCCGCCCTGTTCGAGGCGGCGGTCGACCAGGCGGCACGGGGCCTCGGCGAGGTCGCCCGATTCCACGCGGCGCCATGACGGAGGAACGCATGCCCGAGCACCCGACGAGCGACGACCAGCCGCCCGTGATCATCACGAGCACCAACCGCTTCGGCCACGACCAGGCGGACCCCGACGAGACGCTCGCCGACCCGATGGAGCTGCTGGCGGCATGGTTGCCGGGAAACGACGACGAGCTGCGCCCGCTGATGACCCTCACCACGATCGGCGCCGACGGCTACCCCGACTCGCGCAGCGTGCTGCTCAGCGAGTTCGACGGCGAGGCGATCGCCTTCCACACCGACGCGCGCACGCGCAAGGCGCGCGAGCTCGCCGCCGACGGCCGCGTGTCGCTCGTGCTGGCGTGGGTCGAGCACGCCCGGCAGCTCACGGTCGCCGGCGATGCGGTGCCGGTGACCGCCGAGGCGGCCGCGTCGGTCTTCCGCGCCCGGTCGCGCTACCTCCAGCTGCTCGCCTGGATGAACTCCGCCGAGCTCGCCCACCTGCCGCGCGCCGAGCGCGTCGCGGCCTGGGAGGCGTTCGCGGCGGCGCATCCGGAGGGCACCCTCGATGCGCCCGAGCACTGGGTGGGCTACCGGGTGCTCCCGCACCGGCTCACGTTCTGGCGCGGCGACCTCGAGGGGCCGAGCAACCGGGTCGAGTACACCCGCGGCGCCGACGGCGCCTGGTCGGCGACCCGACTGCCGGGCTGAGCGGATGCCCCGCGGCGGCGCCCCGCGTCAGGCGGCGACGCCCGCGATGCCGTCGGCCACCTCGGCGACCGCCTCGGCGTAGGCGAGCTCGCCGCCGGGGCCCGAGCCGCCGGAGAGGTCGACCCCGTCGACCCCGTCGACCTCGAGCAGCTCCTCGGCGAGCGCGATCGCCGCGTCGATCCCGGCCCGCCGCACGTCGGTCGCCGACGCGATGCGCTGGATGTACCCGGGCGGCAGCACCATGCCCGGGAAGGAATCGAGCGTCGACGCGCTGTCGACGTCGAACACGACCGGCACGCAGGCGATGAAGCGCACCTCCGAACCCGCGTCCCGTGCCGATCGCACGAACCGCCGCACGGGCGAGGTGCCGCCGCAGTGGTCGATGAAGCAGACGTCGGCCCCCGCCGCCTCCTTGACGAGCAGGCGCGCCACCCGGTCGCCCACGGGGGGCGCTGCCGGCGCCTCCGCGACCGACACCACGTGCCCGGCCCCGCGGGCGACCGCGGCGAGCTCGACGCCGTCGAGGTCGAAGACCGGCGCGGCATCGGGCCGGTGGCCGATGCCGGTGTGGTCGCCGGTGACGCAGTGCACGCCCGCGGCGCCGGCGACCGCGAGCCCCGCGACCTCGCCCTCGAGCGCCACGCGATTGCGGTCGCGGCAGTTCACGCCCGCCCAGACGGCGATGCCCTCGCGGCCGAGCAGCATCGCGCGCAGGCTCGGGGCGTACTGCACGCGCGCATCGGGCGCGTCACCCGAGAGCACGGCGTCGACGCGCCCCGACAGGATCGCCGCGCAGGCCGCGAGGCCGTGCTCGTCGGCCGCGCGCGCCGGCAGGTCGGCGACGACCACGCGGCCCGCGGCGAGTCGTGCGAGCGTGGCCCCGGCCGCGCTCGTGCGCGCACCGGGCGGCACGCCCCGCTCGCCGTCGACGCCCTCCCAGGGCCGCGGCGGCCCCTCGAGGAAGACGCACGGGAACGCGCCCGCCTCGCAGCTCCCGTCGGCGCCCACCCCGCCGCACGGGCCGTACTCCATGTGCTTCGGACACCCCACCCGCGACACGTTAGCGACGGGTCGTGTCGGCCGTGTTTCGCGCGTCCAGGGCGAGGTCGGGGTGATCGGCGAAGACCCCGTCGACCCCCGTCTCGATGATGCGCGCGAAGGCGCCGAGCCAGTCGCCCCAGGCCGACGTCGCCGTGCCGCGGCGGAACCCCTGCCGGAGGAACCGGTTCTCCGGCCGCAGCGTCCAGGTGAACACGTCGAGGCCGTGCTCGTGGGCCGCCTCGACCAGCGCAGCGCCCGCGAGTGGTGCGACGAGCGGCGCGGACGCACCGCGCGCGGCATCCGGCGCCCGGTCCCGGTCCCGACCCAGCAGCCGCCCGGTGTCGACGCTCACGCCGTCGACCCGGCCCGCGAGCCCGGCCAGCCCGTCGGGCGTCGCGAACCGGTCGAACGCGGGCGCGTCCGAACCCAGCGCGCGCACGAGGTCGGCCGGGGCGCCGGACGCCTCGAGCAGGAAGACCCGTCGGCCCGGAACGCCGCGACGGGCCAGCCGGTCCAGCACGTCGAGCTCGAACGCCTCGGCGACGATCGCGCGGCGCCCGTCGGCCCAGCCGGCCCCGGCGAGCTCGGCGGCCACCAGCTCGTCGAGCGGCAGGCCCATGCCCGCGAAGTGGCTCGCGTGCTTCAGCTCGGCCACGAGCGCGACCTCCCGGCCGGTGCGCTCGCACTCGCGATCGAGCAGCGCGAGCAGGTCGCGGAACCGCAGCACCGGGAAGCGCCCGTCGAACGTGGCGTTCTGCGGCCGGGTCCGGGGCATGCGCTCGCGCGCCCGCAGGGTGGCGAGCTCGGCCCAGGTGAAGTCCTCGGTGAACCAGCCGGCCACCCGGGCGCCGTCGACCTCGCGCGTGGTGCGCCGGGCGGCGAACTCGGGCCGGCTCGCGACATCCGTCGTGCCGGAGATCTCGTGCTCGTGCCGCACGACGAGCACGCCGTCGCGGGTGGCGACGAGGTCGGGCTCCACCGCGTCGGCGCCGAGGGCCACGGCGAGCGTGTAGGCGGGCGCCGTGTGCTCGGGCCGGTACCCGCTCGCGCCGCGGTGGGCGATGACGAGCGGGGTCGTGCCGTGGGCGGTCGCCATGGGCTCCAGCGTAGGTGCGCACCGCTCCCGTGCGGTCGCAGGCGGCTCCGCCCGGGGCGAACAACCCGTGAATCCGCCGGATTCGGGGGTGCTCCCCCGCCCGTCGGACACCGGTCTCCGGTAGATTCGTTGGTCAGGGACGTCCGCGACGACGGCCCGACCCCTTCCCCAGCGAACGCAGAGGACACCTCAGACCCCATGGCGATGAACAACCCGGCCTTCCGCAACGAGGCCTTCACGACCGGGCAGGGCCAGGTCGCGGCGCAGAACGCGTCCGCCCAGGACCTGCACGAGATGTACAACCGTCCGTCGGCCCCCGTCGAGGAGCCGATGACCATGGAGGACACGATCGCGAAGTCGGCGGTCGCGTTCGGCGTGCTGCTGGTCGGCGCGGCCGTGGGCTGGGTGACGGTCGACATGATCCCGTTCCTGTGGATCGGCGCCGGCATCGTCGGCTTCGTGCTCGCCCTCGTCAACATCTTCAAGAAGCAGCCCTCGGGCGGCCTCGTGCTGGCCTACTCGGCCGCGCAGGGCGTGTTCGTCGGCGGCATCTCCGCCTTCTACGAGGCGCTCTACCCCGGCATCGTCGCCCAGGCGGTCATCGCGACCCTCGCGGTCGTCGGCGTCACGCTGGCGCTGTTCGCCTCGGGCAAGATCCGCGCCTCCAAGCGTGCGACCAAGATCTTCCTCATCGCGATGATCGGCTACATGGTCTTCTCGCTCGTCAACGTCGGCCTCATGATCTTCGGCGTCTCCGACGACCCGTGGGGCCTCCGCAGCGGCTTCGAGATCTTCGGCATCCCGCTCGGGCTGATCCTCGCCCCGCTCATCGTGATCATGGCGGGCTACTCGCTCGTGCTCGACTTCGACTTCATCCAGAAGGGCGTGCGCAACCGCGCCCCGAAGGCCTTCGCCTGGTCGGGCGCCTTCGGCATCATGGTCACGGTCATCTGGCTGTACCTCGAGCTGCTGCGCATCCTCGCCATCGCACGCGACTAGCGAGCGGATGCCGCGAGGCTGATCGATCTCGAACGGGCCGCCCTCCGGGGCGGCCCGTTCGTCGTCTCCGGCGGGTGGGCGCCGCGGACGCCGTCCTCAGGCGCCCCGCAGTGCCGCCGCCTTGCCCTCGAGCACCCCGCGCTCGCGCAGGTTGCCGCAGCGGGCGGCCGCGTCGAGGAACTCCGCCCGCGCCTCGTCGTCGCGGCCGAGCCGCGCGAGCAGCTCGCCCCGCACGCTCGGCAGCAGGTGGCTGGTGCGCAGCGCGCCGGATGCCGCGAGCTCGTCGACGATCCGCAACGCGGTCGCGGGGCCCGTGGCCATCGACACGGCGACCGCCCGGTTCAACTCGACCACGGGCGACGGCGCGATGCGGCCGAGCGCCTCGTAGAGCAGCGCGACACGCTCCCAGTCGGTGTCGTCGACCGAGGCCGCCACGTCGTGGCACTCGGCGATCGCCGCCTGCAGCCCGTAGGCGCCGCGGCCGCGACCGGTGGCATCGGCCCGCACCAGGGCCGCCCGGCCGCGCGCGATCGCGCCGCGGTCCCAGCGCCGCCGGTCCTGGTCGGCCAGCAGCACCGGGGTGCCGTCGGCGGTCACGCGCGCCGGGAACCGCGCTGCGGTGAACTCCATCAGCGCGACCAGCCCGTGGGCCTCGGGCTCGCGCGGCGCGAGCCCGGCGACGATGCGCGCGAGCCGCAGCGCCTCGCGGCTGAGCTCCGGGCGCATCCAGTCCTCGCCCGAGCTCGCCGCATGCCCCTCGTTGAAGATGAGGTACAGCACCCCGAGCACCGAGCCGAGACGTTCGGCGAACTCCTCGCGCTCCGGCACCGCGAACGGCACGTGCGCGGCTCCGAGCGTCTTCTTGGCACGCACGATTCGCTGCTGCACGGTCGCCACCGGCACCACGAACGCCCGCGCGATCTCCTCGGTCGTGAGGCCGCCGACCACGCGCAGCGTCAGCGCCACGCGCGCCTCGCGCGAGAGCACCGGGTGGCAGGCCGTGAACACGAGGCGCAGCACGTCGTCGTCGATCCGGTCGGGGTCTCCGCCCGGGGCATCCGCCCGCTGCTCGAGGTCGCGGGCCAGCGCACGGTACCGCTCGTCGAGCCGCTCGCGCCGCCGCCACGCGTCGATCAGGCGCCGCTTGCCCACCGTGGTGAGCCAGGCGCCGCCGTTGCGCGGCACGCCGGTGCGCGGCCACTGCTCGAGCGCCTCGACGAGCGCCTCCTGCGCCAGCTCCTCGGCGAGGTCGAAGTCGCCCGACATGCGCGTCAGGGTCGCGACCACGTGCGCCGACTCGATGCGCCACACCGCGGCGACGGCACGACGCGCCGCCGCCTCGTCGGGCGGGCGGCGGGTCGTCGCATCCGTCATGCCGGTCACCTGCGACTCAGCCGCCTCCGCTCACTCCGTGCCGAGCTGCTGGCGCCAGTGCGCCTCCTTCTCGATCCACTCGTTGTCGTCGGGGAAGTCCTCGGGGCCGGTCACCCGGCGCACCTCGAGCTTGGATCCGGTTCCGAGCGGGCAGCGCATCGCCCACTCCGCGGCCTCCTCCCTCGAGGACACCTCCAGGATCCAGAAGCCGTTGAACAGCTCCTTGGTCTCGCCGTACGGCCCGTCGGTCACGAGCGGCTCCTCGCCGTCGAAGTCGACCACGAACCCCTCGTCGGCCTCGGTCAGGCCCTCGCCGCCGACCATCACGCCGGCCTTCATCAACTGCTCGTTGTAGGCGCCCATGCGGGCGATGACCTCCTCGAACGGCAGCTCCCTGTAGGCGGCCACGCCGCGGTCGTCCGAGCGCATGATCAGCATGTACTTCGTCATCGTCGTTCACTCCCTGGATTCACGGGCCGCTGTCTCGACCCTCTCACCACAGACGTCGAACGGGAAGGGGCCGGATCGACAGGTGCGCGGAAGTTGCTCCCGCGGCTACTCCCACTCGATGGTGCCCGGCGGCTTCGACGTGATGTCGACCGTGACGCGGTTGACGTCGGGCACCTCGTTGGTGATGCGGTTCGAGATCTTCGCGAGCACGTCGTAGGGCACGCGGGTCCAGTCCGCGGTCATCGCGTCCTCGCTCGAGACGGGCCGCAGCACGATCGGATGCCCGTAGGTGCGTCCGTCGCCCTGCACGCCCACCGAGCGCACGTCGGCCAGCAGCACCACCGGGCACTGCCAGATCTGGGCGTCGAGGCCCGCGGCCGACAGCTCGGCGCGCACGATGGCGTCGGCCTCGCGGAGGATCGCGAGGCGCTCGGCCGTGACCTCGCCGACGATGCGGATGCCGAGGCCCGGCCCCGGGAAGGGCTGGCGGCCGACGATGACCTCGGGCAGCCCGAGCTCGCGGCCGATCGCACGCACCTCGTCCTTGAACAGGGTGCGCAGGGGCTCGACCAGCTCGAACTGCAGGTCCTCCGGCAGGCCGCCGACGTTGTGGTGGCTCTTGATGTTCGCGGTGCCCGTGCCGCCGCCCGACTCGACGACGTCGGGGTAGAGCGTGCCCTGAACGAGGAACCGGATCGGCTCACCGGCATCCTTCGCCTCGGCGACGAGGTCGCGCTCGGCCTGCTCGAAGGTGCGGATGAACTCGCGGCCGATGATCTTGCGCTTCTGCTCGGGGTCGCTCACCCCGGCGAGTGCGCCGAGGAACCGCTCCGAGGCGTCGACCGTCACGATGCGCACGCCGGTCGAGGCCGCGTAGTCCTCCTCGACCTGCCGGCGCTCGTCCTTGCGGAGCAGTCCGTGGTCGACGAACACGCAGGTGAGCTGGTCGCCGACCGCCTCGTGCACGAGCGCCGCGGCGACGGCCGAGTCGACGCCCCCCGACAGCGCGCAGATCACCTGCGACGAGCCGACCTGGGCACGGATGCGCGCGACCTGCTCGGCGATGACGTTGTCGGCGTTCCAGTCGTCGGGGATGCCGGCGGCCCGGTGCAGGAAGTTCTCGATCACGCGCTGCCCGTGCTCGGAGTGCTTGACCTCGGGGTGCCACTGCACGCCGTAGAAGCCGAGCTCGTCGCTCGCGAACGCGGCGACCGGCGTGGACTCGGTGGACGCGAGCACCTCGAAGCCCTCGGGTGCGACCGCGACCGAGTCGCCGTGGCTCATCCACACGGTCTGGTGCTCGGGCTGCCCGGAGAGCAGCGCGTTGCCGTCGTCGGTGCGCGCGGTCACCGGCGTCGAGCCGTACTCGCGGTGGCCGGTGCGCGCGACCTGTCCGCCCAGTTGCTTCGCCATGACCTGGAAGCCGTAGCAGATGCCGAGCGTCGGCACGCCGAGCTTGAGGATGCCCTCGTCGAGCGACGGTGCCCCCTCGGCGTACACCGAGCTGGGGCCGCCCGACAGCACGATGCCCACCGGGTGCTTCGCGGCGACCTCCTCGGCGGTGATGGTGTGCGGCACGATCTCGGAGTAGACGGATGCCTCGCGCACGCGCCGCGCGATCAGCTGCGCGTACTGCGCGCCGAAGTCGACGACGAGCACCGGGCGCTGCGCAGTGCCGGCGCCCTCCGCGTCGGGCTCGGCGAGCACGGCCGGCTGCTCGGCCTCATCGGGCACGGGCCCTGCGATCGGGTCGCTCATGCGCTCGCCTCCGCCGGGGTCGTGGCGGGCTCGGCGTCGCGTGCCTCGCGATCGGCGAGGTACGCGGTCACCTCGCGCCCGACGCGGGCCTCGAGGAAGAACGACAGGAACGGCACGATGCCGCCCGACGCGATCACGAGGAACCGCAGGAACGGCCAGCGCATGAGGCTCCAGAGGCGGAAGTCGCTGAAGAGGTAGACGACGTAGAACCAGCCGTGCACCATCAGGATGCCGGTCGAGAGGTTCACGGCCGTGACCGTGTCGGTCGGCACGAAGGCCAGGACGCCCTGGGGGCCGGCGAGCTCGAGCTCGAGCCCGAAGGCGTACTTCATGACCATCTCGCCGACGAGCGCGAGCAGCAGCACGCCGGTGATGACCGAGCAGACCTGGTAGAAGCGGAGCGCCCCGCGGATGCGCGGGAGATCGGCGGACTTGGGCTCGAGGGGCATGCCTCGATTCTACGCAGGCGGGCCCGCGGAATCCTGCGCGCCGGCCGCGAGCTCGGCCTCGTCGCGTTCGCGTTCGACGGCGTCGCGCACGAGGCGGTACCAGAGGTAGATCGCGAAGCCCGCGAACACCGCCCACTCGAGCGCGTAGAAGACGTTCAGCCAGTTCAGCTCGCGCTCGAGCTCGGGCGCGGGCGCGTCGATCGCGGTGAGAGCGAGGGCGGATGCCGCGTCGGGCACGATCACGTACGCGAAGTACGCCGGGCGATCGTCGAAGTCGGCCCAGACGTTGACCAGCTGCGCCACCGCGAGGGTCGACATCGCCTGCGGGTCGCCGTCCTCGTCCGGCAGCTCCGGCGCCTCGCTCGGCACGAAGCGGCCCTCGATGCGACCGGGGTCGAAGCCGCCGCCGTCGACGACCGCCGCCACCGCGGCGGCGGTCTGCTCGTCCGGCGCCCAGCCGAGTGCCAGCGGGATGCCGCCCGGGGTGCCGTCGCCCGACACCTCGGCGTGCGCGACGACCCAGTACCCCGCCTCGCCCTCGTGCAGGCGCCCCTCGAGCAGCACCGTGTCGCCCGGCACCACCTCGGCGGCGAACGTCACCATCTGCCCGGTCGCCGCCTGCGTGGTCGGCCCGTCGGGCTCGGCGACGTCGGCGAGCGGCAGCACGTCCTCGGTGGGGCGCTCGACGACCGCGCCCTGCTCCACCGCGCGCTCGATCTGCCACTGGCCGAGCAGTGCGAAGGCGGCGGCGATGCCCAGCGCGAGCAGCAGCGCGAGCAGCCAGCGTGGGCGCAGCATCATCCGGAGCATCAGCCGGAGAGTCTACCCGCGGGCGGCTGGGAACCGCGCTCCGGTCGGCGGCGGCGACCGTCAGTCGGCGCTGACGATGTCGGGCGCCTCGCGACGCACCCGGTCGGCCGAGGCGTCGTCAGGCTGCTGCTGCGAGGCGATCTCCGCCTCGACACGCTGCAGGTAGCGGTCGACCTCCAGCTGCACGCGTGCGGCGTCCCAGCCGAGCACGCGTCCCATCAGCTCGGCGGCCACCGGTGCCGCCGACACCCCGCGGTCCCACGCCTCGATCGAGATGCGCGTGCGCCGGGCGAGCACGTCGTCGAGGTGCAGCGCCCCCTCGTGCGAGGCCGCGTAGACGACCTCGGCGCCGATGTAGTCGTCGGCACCGGGCAGCGGCTCGACCAGCTCCGGATCGTCGCGGATCAGGTCGAGCAGCTCGTCGGTGAGCGTGCCGTACCGGTTCAGCAGGTGCTCGATGCGCACCTTGTGCACGCCGAAGGCCCGCGCGAGCTTGCCGCGCTTGTTCCAGGCGGCCCGGTAGCCCTCCGCTCCGAGCAGCGGGATGTCCTCGGTGGTCGACGCCGGCACGCGGCCGTCGAGCGCGTCGGCCGCCGCGTCGATGGCGTCCTTGGCCATGACCCGGTACGTGGTCCACTTGCCGCCCGCGATCACGACGAGGCCGGGCACGGTGTGGGCGACCAGGTGCTCGCGCGACAGCTTCGAGGTCTCGTCGGACTCGCCCGCGAGCAGGGGCCGCAGCCCCGCGAACACGCCCTCGACGTCGGCGCGCGTGAGCGGGATCGCGAGCACCTGGTTGACGCGCTCGAGCAGGTAGTCGATGTCGGCGGCGGTCGCGGCCGGATGCGCCTTGTCGAGGTTCCAGTCGGTGTCGGTCGTGCCGATGAGCCAGTGCCGCCCCCACGGGATGACGAACAGCACGCTCTTCTCGGTGCGCAGCAGCAGCCCCATGGTCGACTGGAACCGGTCGCGCGGCACCACGAGGTGGATGCCCTTGGACGCGCGGACCTTGAACGTGCCCCGCTCCCCGACCATGCGCTGGGTGTCGTCGGTCCAGACGCCGGTGGCGTTGACGACCTGGCGCGCGCGCACCTCGAAGTGCTCGCCGGTCTGCAGGTCGTGCGCGCGCACGCCCACGACGCGCTCGCCGACCTTCACGAAGCCCTCGACCTTGACCCGGGAGGCGACGTGCGCACCGTAGAACGAGGCCGTGCGCGCGAGCGAGGCGACGTACCGGGCGTCGTCGACCTGCGCGTCGTAGTACGTGATGCCGCCGACCAGCGCGCCACGCGCGAGCGACGGCATCGACTTGAACACCTGCCGCTTCGAGAGGTGGCGGTGGTGCGGAACGCCGGGCGGCCGGCCGCCGGAGTAGCTGAACACGTCGTAGAGGAGCATCCCCGCCCCGACGTAGAGGCGCTCGAGGAGCGGACGCGTCAGGGGGTAGAGGAACCGCACCGGCTTCACCAGGTGCGGCGCGAGGCGCTGGAGCAGCAGTCCGCGCTCGATGAGGGCTTCGCGCACCAGCCGGAAGTCGAGCTGCTCGAGGTACCGGATGCCCCCGTGCACCAGCTTCGACGACCGGCTCGACGTGCCCGACGCCCAGTCGCGCGCCTCGAACAGGCCCACGCTGAGGCCGCGCGTCACGGCGTCGAGCGCCGCGCCGGTGCCGACGATGCCCCCGCCGATGACGAGGACGTCGACCTCCTTCTGCCGCAGGCGCGCGAGCGCCGCCTCCCGCTCGGCGGGACCGAGCCGGTTGGACCGGGTGACCGTCCTGCGCTCCGCCATGCCCCCTACGCTAGTCCGGCCCGGCGTCGCAGCGGGCGGACTCGCGGGGTTCGCTCAGGCGGTCGGGCGGATGCTACTGCAGGCCGTAGGGCGCGGCGACGACCTCGACCCGCTGGAACTCCTTCAGGTCGGAGTACCCGGTGGTCGCCATCGACTTCCGCAGCGCGCCGATCAGGTTCGCGGTGCCCTCGGCGGCGGTGGCCGGGCCGAAGAGCACCTCCTCGAGGGGCGCGATCTGCCCGACGCGCACGCGCTTGCCGCGCGGGAGCTGGGGGTGGTGCGCCTCGGCGCCCCAGTGGAAGCCGCCGCCCGGCGCATCCGTCGCCCGCGCCAGCGTGGAGCCGAGCATCACGGCGTCGGCGCCGCACGCGATCGCCTTCACGATGTCGCCGGAGTGCCCCAGCCCGCCGTCGGCGATGACGTGCACGTAGCGGCCGCCCGACTCGTCGAGGTAGTCGCGCCGGGCGCCCGCGACGTCGGCGACCGCGGTCGCCATCGGCGCGTGGATGCCGAGCGAAGCGCGCGTGGTCGAGGCCGCGCCGCCGCCGAACCCGACGAGCACGCCCGCGGCGCCGGTGCGCATGAGGTGCAGCGCCGCCGTGTAGGTGGCCGCGCCGCCGACGATCACGGGCACGTCGAGCTCGTAGATGAACTTCTTCAGGTTGAGCGGCTCGTCGCCCTTCGACACGTGCTCGGCCGAGACCGTCGTGCCCCGGATGACGAACAGGTCGACGCCCGCCGCGACCACGGTCTCGTACAGCTCCTGGGTGCGCTGCGGCGAGAGCGCGCCGGCGACGGTGACGCCCGCCGCGCGGATCTCGGCCAGCCGCGCCGTCACCAGCTCGGGCCGGATCGGCTCGGAGTAGATCTGCTGCATGCGGGCCGTGGCCGTCTCGGGCGGCAGCGAGCGGATCTCGGCCAGGAGCGGCTCCGGGTCCTCGTAGCGGGTCCAGAGCCCCTCGAGGTCGAGCACGCCGAGGCCCCCGAGCCGGCCGATCGCGATCGCGGTCGTCGGCGAGACGACCGAATCCATCGGGGCCGCGAGGATCGGGATCTCGAACTGGTACGCGTCGATCGTCCACGAGACCGACACGTCCTCCGGATTGCGCGTGCGCCGGCTCGGCACGATCGCGACGTCGTCGAACGCGTACACGCGGCGACCGCGCTTGGCACGGCCGATCTCGATCTCCTGGGTCACGGATCAACCCTAGCGAACGCCCGCGACGCGACCGCCGAGGCGGGCCGGTCGCGGCCGCTCCTCACGTCGTGCGGGTGCGAGGCGCTACTTCCGGTAGTTGGGCGCCTCGACCACGATCTGAACGTCGTGCGGGTGCGACTCCTTCAGGCCGGCGGGGGTGATCCGCACGAACTTGCCCTTGGCCTTCAGCTCGGGGACGGTGCGCGCGCCGACGTAGAACATCGACTGCCGCAGGCCGCCGACGAGCTGGTACGCGACCGCCGAGAGCGGCCCTCGGTAGGGCACCTGGCCCTCGATCCCCTCGGGGATGAGCTTGTCGTCGTTCGGCACGTCGGCCTGGAAGTACCGGTCCTTCGAATACGACGTCTTCTCGCCGCGGGTCTGCAGCGCGCCGAGCGAGCCCATGCCGCGGTACTGCTTGAACTGCTTGCCGTTGACGAAGATGAGCTCGCCGGGGCTCTCCGCGGTGCCCGCGAGCAGCGACCCGAGCATGACGGTGTCCGCTCCCGCCACCAGCGCCTTCGCGATGTCACCGGAGTACTGGAGGCCGCCGTCGGCGATGAGCGGCACGCCCGCCTGGCGCGCGGCGAGGGATGCCTCGTAGACGGCCGTCACCTGGGGCACGCCGACGCCCGCGACCACGCGCGTCGTGCAGATCGAGCCCGGGCCCACGCCGACCTTGACGGCATCCGCCCCCGCATCGATGAGCGCCTGCGCGCCCGCCCGGGTGGCGACGTTGCCGCCGATCACGTCGATGCCGGCGAACGCCGGGTCGGCCTTCAGCCGGGCGATGATCTCGAGCACGCCGGAGCTCTGGCCGTTGGCGGTGTCGACGACGAGCACGTCGACGCCCGCGTCGCGCAGCAGCCCCGCGCGCTCCCACGCGTCGCCGAAGAAGCCGATCGCGGCGCCCACGCGCAGGCGTCCCTCGTCGTCCTTGGTGGCGTGCGGGTACTTCTCCGACTTCTCGAAGTCCTTCACCGTGATGAGGCCGGTGAGGCGCCCGCTCGCGTCGATCAGCGGGAGCTTCTCGATCTTGTGCTGGGCGAAGATGGCCACGGCGTCGTCGGGGTCGATGCCCACCTTGCCGGTCACGAGCGGCGCCTTCGTCATCACGTCGCGCACGCGCGTCGTCGGCTTCTCGAAGTCCGAGACGAAGCGCATGTCGCGGTTCGTGATGATGCCGACCAGGATGCCCTCGTCGTCGATCACCGGGAGGCCCGAGACGCGGTAGCGCCCGCACATCGCGTCGACCTCGGCCACCGTCGCGTCGGGGTGGGTCGTCACCGGGTTCGTGATCATGCCCGACTCCGAGCGCTTGACCTGGTCGACCTGCTGGGCCTGGTCCTCGATCGAGAGGTTGCGGTGCAGGATGCCGATGCCGCCCTCGCGCGCCATGGCGATCGCCATGCGCTGCTCGGTCACGGTGTCCATCGCGGAGGAGAGCAGCGGCGTGGCCACCTCGATCCGGCGGGTGAGGCGCGAGGTCGTGTCGGCCTCGCTCGGGATGACGTCGGTCTGCCCGGGCAGCAGCAGCACGTCGTCGTAGGTGAGTCCCGTGAAGCCGAACGGATCGGGCTGCTCGTCCATGTGGTCCTTTCGCGAGCGCGAGTCGAGGGGTGCTCGCGCGCGTCGTGGGCGCGTGAGTGTACCCATGTTAATCGAGTTCACCGGTCCCCCATTCCCCGATAACGATCGGGCACCAGTGCGGCCCCCGGGAAACACATAGGACATAATCGGCACGTACTGTCGTCATCGCAGCCGGCAGTAGGAGACCGGACCCGACCGGTACCACCGGCGCACGGGTCCCCATGGAGGTGCAGTGGAACCGACTCTGACAGTCACCAGACCCTGGTCCGGTCGATTGCTCGCCCTACTCGGAATGGTCTTCGCGGTGCTCGCCCTGATGGGCGTCACGGCATCGGCCGCCGTCGCGGAGGAGACCGACGACGGCACCGGCCAGGAGGAGGTCGTCGAGTACGACTACCACTTCCGCGGCAACGTCCAGTTCGAGGGCGAGCCGCTCGCGGGCGTGGCCATCACGATCGAGGGCCCCGGCGGGTTCGAGGCGATGGTCGAGACCGACGCCGACGGCCGCTGGGAGGTGGGCGTCCCCGAGAAGGTCGCCTACACCGTCACCCTCGACGAGGAGACCCTCCCCGAGGGCGTCATCGTCGCCGAGGGCGGCGCGACCCGCGAGGCCGAGTTCGGCCAGACCAGCAATGCCTCCGTCAACTTCTTCCTCGGCGAGGGGCAGCGCGTCACGCAGAACATCTGGAGCCAAGTGCTCGACCGGGCGGTGACGGGCCTCAACTTCGGCCTGCTGCTCGCGCTCGCCTCGATCGGCCTGTCGCTCATCTTCGGCACGACCGGCCTGTCGAACTTCGCGCACGCGGAGATGGTCACGTTCGGTGCGCTCATGATGCTGACGTTCTCGGTCTACGTCGGGCTGCCGGTGTGGCTGGCGATCATCGTCGCGCTCATCCTGAGCGCCGCACTCGGCTGGGTGCTCGACGCCGGGCTGTGGAAGCCGCTCCGGCGACGCGGCGTGGCGATCGTGCCGCTCATGATCGTCTCCATCGGACTCTCGCTGGCCATGCGCTACCTGTTCCAGTTCTTCTACGGCGGCACGACGCAGCAGCTGCCCGGCGCGACCATCCCGCCGACGATCATCCTCGGACCGATCTCCCTGTCCTGGATCGACGTGACGTCGATGGCCGTCAGCGTCATCGCGCTCCTCGGCTTCGGCTACTTCCTGACCCGTACGCGCATCGGCAAGGCGACGCGCGCCGTCTCCGACAACCCGAGCCTCGCGTCCGCCAGCGGCATCGACGTCGACCGGGTCATCCGCATCGTCTGGGTGCTCGGAGCGCTGCTCGCCGGCCTCAGCGGCATCCTCTTCGCCTACTACCGCCCCGGCGTCAGCTGGGACATGGGCTTCCAGCTGCTGCTGCTGATCTTCGCCGCAGTCACCCTGGGCGGCCTCGGCACCGCGTTCGGCGCGCTCGTCGGTTCGCTCATCGTCGGCCTGTTCGTCGAGCTGTCGACGCTGTGGCTGCCGAGCGACCTGAAGTACGTCGGCGCGCTGGTGGTGCTGATCCTGGTGCTGCTGTTCCGGCCACAGGGCATCCTGGGCCGTCGAGAGAGAATCGGATAGGAGGGGCCTGACATGCTCGACTGGGGAGCGATCTTCGGCAATGCCGCAATCGAATTCATCAGCCCGACCACCGCGGCGTACGCGCTCGCGGCGCTGGGCCTCGCCGTCCACTTCGGCTACACGGGCCTGCTGAACTTCGGCCAGGCCGGGTTCATGGCCATCGGCGCCTACGGCTACGCGCTCTCGGCGCTGCGCTTCGGACTCCCGATCTGGGCCTGCGTGCTCATCGGCATCGGGGCATCCGTCGTCTTCGCCCTGATCCTCGGCATCCCGACCCTGCGGCTGCGCGCCGACTACCTCGCCATCGTGACGATCGCGGCGGCGGAGATCGTGCGCCTGCTGTTCACGACCAACGAGTTCGACGCGTTCACCGGCTCGGCGAGCGGGCTCTCGGCCTTCCAGCGCGACCTCGAGGCCCTGAACCCGCTGCCCGACGGTTCGTACGGGTTCGGGCCGTGGAACTTCAGCGACCGCACGTGGTTCTTCCTGATCATCGCGTGGGTCGTCGTGGCGATCTGCGCCCTGCTCACCTGGATGCTCATGCGCAGCCCCTGGGGCCGCGTCATCAAGGGCATCCGCGAGGACGAGGACGCCGTGCGCTCGCTCGGCAAGAACGTCTACTCGTACAAGATGCAGAGCCTCATCCTCGGCGGCGTCTTCGGCACCCTGGCGGGCATGCTCTTCGTGTTCCCCCGTGCGGTGGTGCCGTCGTACTTCCAGCCGACGCTGACGTTCTTCGTCTACGCGATCCTGCTGCTCGGCGGCGCCGCCACCATCCTCGGTCCGATCGTGGGGTCGATGGTCTTCTGGGTCCTGCTGTCGTTCTTCTCCGGCTTCGTGGCTCGCGCCGTCGCCGCCGGCTGGTTCCCGTTCATGACCCAGGTGCAGGCCGGGCAGCTCCGGTTCATCCTCGTGGGCGTGGCGATCATCCTGATCGTCGTGTTCATGCCACAGGGCATCCTCGGCAACAAGAAGGAGTTGGCCTTTGTCAAGTGACACCGTTCCCTCGAAGCGCCCCGAGAAGACGACCGGGCTGCACGTCGGCGATCCCGCGCCGGGCGTGAAGAAGGTCGATCCGATCCTCGTCGCCGACAGCGTCAAGCGCACCTTCGGCGGTCTCACGGCCGTCGACGTCGACCACGTCGAGATCCCCCGCAACGCGATCACGGCCCTCATCGGGCCGAACGGTGCGGGCAAGACCACGTTCTTCAACCTGCTCACCGGCTTCGACCGGCCCGACACCGGCAAGTGGGAGTTCGACGGGCGTCCCCTCGCGCACGTGCCGGCCTACCGGGTCGCGCGCATGGGGCTCATCCGCACCTTCCAGCTGACCAAGTCGCTCGGCCTGCTGACCGTCATGGACAACATGAAGCTCGGCGCCAAGGGACAGTCGGGCGAGAACATCTTCCGGGCGCTCCTGCCGTTCCTGTGGCGCGGCGAGGAGCAGGCGAACGAGGAGAAGGCGCTCGACCTCCTCACCCGGTTCAAGCTCGACGCGAAGAAGGACGACTACGCGGCGAGCCTCTCCGGCGGCCAGCGCAAGCTCCTCGAGATGGCGCGGGCGCTCATGAGCGACCCGACGCTCGTCATGCTCGACGAGCCGATGGCGGGCGTGAACCCGGCGCTGACCCAGTCGCTGCTCGACCACATCCTCGACCTCAAGGCCGAGGGCATGACGGTGCTCTTCGTCGAGCACGACATGCACATGGTGCGTCACATCGCGGACTGGGTCATCGTCATGGCCGAGGGCCGCGTGGTCGCCGAGGGCGACCCGCACGAGGTCATGCAGGACCCCGCCGTGATCGACGCCTACCTGGGCAGCCACCACGACAGCGACCTCGGCGAGACCGAGTCCGAGCACGTCACGGCGATGAAGGAGCTCATCGATGACGAACAGTGAACCCAGCAGCACCCCGGTCCTCGAGCCCGAGGGCGAGATGGTCGTCGACGTGCGCGGCGTCACGGCCGGGTACCTCCCCGGTGTGAACATCCTCAACGACTGCTCGCTCCAGGCCCGCGACGGCGAGCTCATCGGCATCATCGGGCCGAACGGCGCGGGCAAGTCCACGCTGCTGAAGTCGATCTTCGGCCTCGTGAAGGTGCGCGACGGCGGCATCTTCCTGCGCGGCGAGGAGATCACCAACCTCAAGGCGAACAAGCTCGTCGCCAAGGGCGTGGGCTTCGTGCCGCAGACGAACAACGTGTTCCCGACGCTGACCATCCAGGAGAACCTCGAGATGGGCGTCTTCCAGCGCCCGAAGGACCTGAAGCACCGGCTCGAGTTCGTGGTCGACATCTTCCCCGAGCTCGGCAAGCGCCTCTCGCAGCGCGCGGGCTCGCTCTCGGGCGGTGAGCGACAGATGGTCGCCATGTCGCGCGCGCTGATGATGGGGCCGCACGTCCTGCTGCTCGACGAGCCGTCGGCCGGCCTCTCCCCCGTGCGCCAGGACGAGGCCTTCCTGCGCGTCAAGGAGATCAACCGCGCCGGCGTCACGACGATCATGGTCGAGCAGAACGCACGTCGCTGCCTGCAGATCTGCGACCGCGGCTACGTGCTCGACCAGGGGCACGACGCCTACACGGGCACCGGCCGCGAGCTGCTGAACGACCCGAAGGTCATCGGGCTGTACCTCGGCACGCTGGGCCAGGAGGAGTAGCCGCCGCACGCCGACACGTCCACGACGGGGGCGGATGCCACGGGCATCCGCCCCCGTCGTGTCACGTCCGGGCGGGCGACCGTGCGGGGCCACGGCCACCGCGCAGGGCGGCCCGCGTGTGCCTGCGTCTGTGCGCCTGCGTGCGTGCGTGCC
Organism: Agromyces sp. SYSU T00194; assembly: GCF_040496035.1. Classification (NCBI taxonomy): domain Bacteria; kingdom Bacillati; phylum Actinomycetota; class Actinomycetes; order Micrococcales; family Microbacteriaceae; genus Agromyces; species Agromyces chitinivorans. The sequence goes on from NZ_JBEPJZ010000001.1 coordinate 235,966, forward strand.
TGCGTGCCTACGCGCCTGCGCGCCTGCGTGCCTACGTGCCTACGTGCCTACGTGCGCCTGCGTGCGCCTGATCAGCTGCGCGGGGCGCGGCAACGGTCGCACCGTCGCAGCATGTCCGACGCTCTTCAGGAGCCTCCCGCCGCGCGCTGTGGATTCCGTCGCCGCCGAGCGGCCAGGTGCACGATCAGTGCGCCCGGCCGGCCTGATCCGGCATGATGCGCCGCGGGCCGCTCCTGGGTTCCTGAATACGGAAACCCACGCGCGCGGGGCAGCGGGACACGGAGGCACGGTGGGCGCAGGCACACGTGGCGCAGGCGCACGTGGCGCAGGCACACGTGGCGCAAGCGCACGTGGCGCAAGCACACGTGGCGCAGGCACACGAGTGCGCAGGATCCGATCGTGGACACCCGGCGCACGGCAGCGCGCAGCCCCGCCCGTACGGCGATCGCGGCACCGAGGTCGGACGCCCGAGCTCGGGGCCGCGACGCTCACGAAGCGGCGGAGCGGGATGCGCCCGGGAACGACGATGGGCCCCGGCCGAAGCCGGGGCCCATCGCCTACGCGTCAGCTGCGGAGACTATCCGTCGCCGATGCGCTCGTAGGTGCCGTCGGCACCGTACTGGAAGATACCGATGGTCGCCTCGGTCGGGTCGCCGTTCTCGTCGAACGTGACCGGGCCCGACGGACCGTCGTAGTCGACCTGCTCGCCGTCGGCGAGCAGCGCAGCGGCGTCGGCGAAGGTCGTGACCTTCTCGCCCACGCCCGCGATGCCGCCCGAGACCTGCTGGAGGTACTCGGCGATGTCGGCGCCGTCGGTGCTGTTGGCCGCGTAGGCCGCGAGCGCCAGCAGGATGACCGCGTCGTACGACTCGGCGGCGTAGCTGAAGTCGGTCAGCGAGTCGTCGATCGTCAGCAGGTTGTCGGTGAAGTCACCGAGGGTGGCGGTGTCGAGACCGGGAAGGGTGCCCTTGGCGCCCTCGACCAGACCCGGCGCGAAGTCCGCGCTGTAGTCGGCCAGGTTGCCGTCGACGAAGTACAGCTTGTCGCCGGGGAAGCCCTCGCCCACGAGCGCCGGGGTGATGATCTTCGCCTGGTCGAACGTGATCAGCGCGATCGCGTCCGGGTTGGCGGCGGTCACGCCGGCGATCTGCGAGTCGAAGTTCGAGTCGCCCTCGTTGAAGAGCTCCTCGGCGACGACCTCGCCGCCGGCAGCCTCGAACGCGGTCTTGGTGAACTCCGCGAGGCCGGTGCCGTACGGGTCGTTCAGCACGATCATGCCGAGCGTCGCGTTGCCGTCCGACGCGATCAGGTTGCCGAGCACCTCGCCCTGGAGCGTGTCCGACGGAGCGGTGCGCCAGTACAGGTTGTCGTCGTCGTAGTCGGTGAAGTCGGCCGACGTGTTGGCCGGCGAGAACTGCACGACGCCGGCGGCGACGATCTGGTCGATGACGGTCTTCGAGACACCCGACGAGGCGGCGCCGACGATGCCCGAGACGTCCTGCGAGAGGAGGTCGGTCACCGAGACGGTCGCGGTGTCGGTGGTGGTGTCACCCGAGTCGCGGTAGACGACGTCGACGGTGATGCCGAGGTCGGCCTCGTTGATCTCCTGCGCGGCGAGGGCCACACCGGCCTCCTCGGGCGGGCCGAGGAAGGCGAGGGCACCACTCTGCGGGAGGATCGTGCCGATCTTCAGCGTGAGGTCACGCTCGCCGGGTTCGATCGGGTTTGCGTCGCCGGAGGCGGCCGCATCTTCGGACTCGGTCGGCTCGGACGTATCACCCGTGCTGCACGCGGTGAGGAGGAGGGCGGACACACCCGCAAGGGCGATCCCCGTCCAGGCCGCGCGAGCCGAGCGCTTGGCCGAGGCCTTCGCGATTACGCTCATGATGCTCCTAGGGACTGTTAGGACACTGGTTGGAACGGCACCCGCGAGGATGCCGTGCGTTCACAGTAGTCAGGCCCGTGAGACGGGAACAAGTCAGGGCGATCACAACCATGTAACGCCGCCTGAATCGTTACGTGGGCGTCATAATCCCGCTCGCACGACGTGTTTCCTGCGTTCCGGGCACGCTCCCACGCAACGATCGTGAGCCCTCAGATGGGGCCCACGGGCGCTTCCGGGGCGTCCCGGTCATCGGAAGCGGAAAGGGCCCTCCGGGCCGCCCTGCCGCGCCCTGCGGCCCGCGCGAGGTCCGCCAGCAGCAGTGCGATGGCGAGCCAGACCAGCGCGAACCCGACCCATCGCTCGGCCGGCATGGGCTCGCCGAGCACGGCGACCCCGACGATGAACTGGATCACCGGCGCGAGGTACTGGATGAAGCCCATCGACACGAGGGGAAGGCGGCGCGCCCCTGCCGCGAACGCGAGGAGCGGCACCGCGGTGACCGCGCCGGCGCACAGGAGGAGCACGGCGTGCGCCGGTCCCGCAGCGCCGAGCGTGAGGCCCGACGTCGCGGCGACGACCACCAGCTGCACGATCGCCACCGGGGTGAGCCACGCGGTCTCCAGCGTCAGTCCGGCGACCGCGTCGACCCGATCGCCGACGCGCTTCTTGATCAACCCGTAGCAGCCGAACGAGAAGGCGAGCGCGAGGGCGATCCAGGGCAGGCCGCCGTGCGCCACCGTGAGCACGAGCACCGCCGCGAACGAGATGCCGACCGCGATCCACTGCAACGGGCGGAGCCGCTCTCGCAGCACCAGCACGCCGAGGAAGACCGTCACGATCGGGTTGATGAAGTAGCCGAGCGACGCCTCGACGACCTGGCCGGTCGCGGTCGCGTAGACGTAGGTCTGCCAGTTGACGTAGATGAGCGCGCCGGCGGCACCCATGGTGAGCAGCACGCGCCGATCGCGTGCGAGCGCGAGCAACGGCCGCCAGGTGCGCGCGACGGTGAGCAGGAGCGCGCAGAACACGAGCGAGAGCAGCACGCGCCAGGCGACGATCTCGAACGGGCCGGTCGGCGCGAGCGCGAGGAAGTACAGCGGCAGGATGCCCCAGAGCCCGTAGGCCGCGAACGCGAACGCGAACCCGGCACGGCGCGTGCCCGCGGGGACGCCGGCTGCCGGCACGGGCGGCGGGCGCCGCGAGGAGTCGGTCACCGCTCGATGCTACGCCGCCGCGGACGGCGGGACGACGAACGGCCCGGCCGCGCGATGCGACCGGGCCGTCCGGGTGGAGCGGATGCGACTAGCGGACGACGACCGCGAGGACGTCGCGGGCCGACAGCACCAGGTAGTCCTGGCCGCCGAACTTGACCTCGGTTCCGCCGTACTTCGAGTAGATCACCTTGTCGCCGACTGCGACGTCGAGCGGGACGCGGTTGCCGTTGTCGTCGATGCGACCCGGGCCCACTGCGACGACCTCGCCCTCCTGGGGCTTCTCCTTCGCGGTGTCCGGGATGACGAGACCCGAAGCGGTGGTCTGCTCCGCCTCGACCTGCTGGATGACGATGCGATCCTCGAGCGGCTTGATGGAGACCGACACGGTTGACCTCTTTCTTGAAGAAACGAAGACTGTTTAGCACTCGCAGACTGAGAGTGCTACGTCGAGTCTAGGGGTCTGTTGGCACTCGTGCAACGTGAGTGCCAACAGGGTTGCGGATGCCGCCGGGCGGGCACGGACCGGCCGCCGCGCCGGTGCTAGCGTGGCGGGATGGATCGCGCCGAGCTGGTCGAGCTGCTGAGCCCCGAGGGCCTCCGGCTGCTCGACTCGCTCCCCCGCTGGACGGGTCGCGACCAGGTCGTGTCGACCGTCAGCCGGCTCCGCAGGGAGGGTCACTCACCGGGGGTCGTCGCGGCGGCGCTCACGCAGTCGCGCCTGCGCGCCCGCGCCGAGGCGAAGTTCGGCCCGTTCGCCGAGCGCATGCTGTTCACCGAGGCCGGGCTCGAGCAGGCCACCCGGCTCCGCGTCGCCGCGCTCCACGCGGGGCGGTTCGACGCCGCCGGCCTCCGTCGCATCGCCGACCTCGGCTGCGGCATCGGCGGCGACGCGCTCGCCATGGCCGCGATCGACCTCGAGGTGACCGCGGTCGAGGCCGACGAGGTCACCGCGGCGATCGCCGCCTACAACCTCACGCCGTTCGCGCAGGCGCGGGTGGTGCATGCCGACGCGGCATCCGTGCCCCTCGACGACGTCGACGCCGCCTGGCTCGACCCCGCCCGCCGACGGGTCGAGCAGGGCACCACGACCCGGCTCTCCGAAGCCGACTACTCGCCGAGCCTCGACACCGTCTTCGCCATCGCGGAGCGCATGCCGGTCGGCGTGAAGCTCGGGCCGGGCACCGACCGCGACGTGATCCCCGACGACGCGGAGGCCCAGTGGGTCTCGGTCGACGGCGACCTCGTCGAGATGGTGCTCTGGACCGGCGTGCTCGCCCGCGACGGCGTGCGCCGCGCCGCGCTCGTGCTCCGCGACGACGGCGCGCACGAGATGACGGCTGCGGCCGACAGCGCCGACGAGGAGACGGGGCCGCTCGGGGCGGTCGTGTACGAACCCGACCCGGCGGTCATCCGCTCGCGGCTCATCGGCGACCTGGCCCGCAGGCTCGGCGCGCGCATGGTCGGCGACGGCATCGCCTACCTCACCGCCGACGAGCTCACGGTGACCCCGTTCGCGACCGCGTTCCGGGTGCTCGAGCAATTGCCGCCCGACGAGGACGACCTCCGGCGCGCGCTGAGGCAGCGCGACATCGGGGTGCTCGAGATCAAGAAGCGCGGCGTCGACGTCGACCCGGCGGCGCTGCGGAAGCGGCTGAAGCTGCGCGGCGACCGCAGCGCGACGGTCATCCTGACCCGCGCGCAGGGGCGCCACGTCGCGCTGCTGGCGGAGCGCGCCTGAGCGCTGCCGGCGATACCCGCATCTTGAGCCCGGCCGCACGGACCGGCGACCGGGTCAGCCGATCGCGCCGAGCACGTTGACGTAGTAGACGATCCAGATGGACGAGAACAGGGTGCCGAGCGCGCCCGTGACGATGCCGACCCAGGAGCGCGACTCGTCGCCCGCGCCGCGGCGCACCCCGAGCACGCCGAAGACGATCGCGGCGATCGACAGCGGCACCGCCCAGCCGACGAACAACGCGGCCAGCAGCCCCAGGATGCCGCTGACCGAGGCGACGGTGCCGTAGAGCGAACGCTCGACGACCTCCTCCTCGGCGGCGTGCTCGTCGAGCTCGGCGTCCCAGTCGCGGTGGACGACCAGCAGCTCGGCCGTCGGGAGCTTCGCGAGCTGCCCGGTGTCCATGGGCACCTCGTACTCGCGCTGCACGGCGAGGTCCGCGGGCAGCGACTCCCCCGACGACGCGCGTCGCCCGGCCGCAGGATCCCCCGGCGGCCGGGCGACGGACTCGTCGTCGGGGAGCATCGCGCCGATCAGTAGTACAGGTAGGGGTCGGACGTGAAGATGGCCACCCACCCGATGATCGACAGGATGCCGATCGCGATGCCGACGAACCCGAGGATGATGCCCGCGAGCGCCATGCCCTTGCCGTTCGGCTCCTTGCGCCGGCCCAGGAAGCCGAGCACCACCGCCGCGGCGGGGATGAACAGCTGCAGGATGCCGCCGACGATCGGGATCCAGACCACGAGGATCGACCCGACGACGCCCAGGATGCCCGCGACGAGCGAGAGGATCGACAGCACGGCGGGCGGAGCCGCGGGTGCCGACGGCGCGCTCGCGGAGGGGCCGTACGACGCCGTCGCGGACGGACCGTAGGACGCACTCGTTCCGCTCGGCCCGTAGGCCGGCGGGACGGGCGGCGGAGGCGAGGACGCCGCGGGCGGCGCGACGGGCGGGCCCGGCGGCGCCGGCGGTGCCGTGGGCGTCTCCGGCGGTGCCGTGGGCGTCTCGGGCGCGCCGGGCGAGGGCACGACGGGCTCGGCCGGCGTCGGCGCGAGCGGCTCCTCGGGGGCCGGCGGCGCCGGCTCCTCGGGGTTGGGTGCGACGGGCTCGGCGGGCGTCGGGACGTCGGGCTCGCCGGGGGCCGGCGTCTCGGGCTCGTCGGGCTGGTCGGCCGGTACCTTCGGATCGGTCATGGTGCGCTCCTCGGGTGCGTCGGTTCCGTCGTGCGAGGGATCAGTAGTTCAGGTTGCCGGAGCTGGCGGCGATCCCGAAGATGACGACCCAGAAGAGGAGGACGATAAGGCCGATCACCAGGCCGACGTAGCCGATGACGAGGCCGGCGATCGCGAGGCCGCGGCCCTGCTCGCCCGTCTTCTTGATCTGGCTGAGGGCGATGTGCCCGGTGATGATCGCCACGAGCGAGATGAAGAACGCCGACACGAGCGAGACGATCGCGAGGACGTTCGTCTTCGGCGTGCTGCTCGGCGCGGCGGCGTACTGGCCCGACGGGGCGGGCGCTGCGGAGTAGTCGGGCTGCTGGGGAGTGTTGGGATCGGTCACGGTGGGTGCCTCCTCGTGTGATGCAGGACGACGGATGCGGTGGCGCGCATGCATCCGGGCGCCACGACGTGCGGCGCTCGTACCTCACCATAGCGTCGGGCCCGACCCGGGCACAGGAGGGTTAACCCTCGGATGTCGCAGCGTGTCGGGAACGCACGTCAGGACTGGATGCGCGTGACCGGCAGGGTCGAATCGGCGCCGAAGCCGAGCTCGGACGGCTCGTGCCCCGCCATGATGCGCTGGGCGCCGAGCGCCGCGATCATCGCCCCGTTGTCGGTGCAGAGCGAGAGCGGCGGAACGCGCAGGGCGATGCCCGCGGCAGCCGCCCGCTCCTCGGCGAGCGCGCGCAGCCGGGCGTTCGCGACCACGCCGCCACCGAGCAGCAGGCGCGGCACTCCGAGGTCGGTGCACGCCGCGATCGCCTTCGTCACGAGCACGTCGGCGACCGCCTCGCGGAAGCTCGCGGCGACGTCGGCGACCGGCACCTCCTCGCCCGCGTCCTCGCGCTGCTCGACCCAGCGGGCGACGGCCGTCTTCAGGCCCGAGAAGCTGAAGTCGTACCGGTGCCGCTCCAGGTCCTTCGGGCGGCTGAGGCCGCGCGGGAAGCGGATGGCGCGCGGGTCGCCGCCGACCGCCGCAGCGTCGATGCGCGGCCCGCCCGGGTAGGCGAGGCCGAGCACGCGCGCGACCTTGTCGAACGCCTCCCCCGCGGCGTCGTCGATGGTCTCGCCGAGCAGTTCCACGTCGGAGACCAGGTCGCGCACGAGCAGCAGCGAGGTGTGCCCGCCCGAGACGAGCAGCGCGATCGTGGGGTACTCGAACCGGTCTCCGTCGGCGAGGATGTCGGCGCCGACGTGGCCGACGAGGTGGTTCACGGCGTAGATCGGCTTCCCGAGCGCCAGCGCGAGCGCCTTCGCGGCCCCGACGCCGACCATGAGCGCGCCGGCGAGGCCGGGGCCGTTGGTGACCGCGACGGCGTCGACCTCGTCGAGCGCGATGCCGGCGCGGCCGAGCGCCTCGTGCAGGGTCGGGCCGAGCGCCTCGAGGTGGGCGCGCGCCGCGACCTCGGGCACGACGCCGCCGTAGCGCGCGTGCTCCTCCATCGAGGAGGCGATCACGTTGGCGAGCAGCGTCGAGCCGCGCACGATGCCGACGCCGGTCTCGTCGCAGCTGGTCTCGATGCCGAGCACGACGGGCGCGGTGCGGTTCACTCGGTCACCTCCACGGCGACGGATGCCGCGGGGCGGGTCACCGGCGCACTCAGGCGCGCGCGCATGACGAGCGCGTCGACCCCGTCGGGCTGGTAGTACGCCCGGCGGCGGCCGATCTCCGAGAAGCCGAGCGAGCGGTACAGCCCCTGCGCGACCGGGTTGTCGGCGCGGACCTCGAGGAAGACGTCGTGCGCCCCGCGCCGCCAGGCCTCCGCGAGCAGCGCCTGCATCAGGGCGCGCCCGAGCCCGCCGGCGCGCGCGTCGGGTGCGACGGCGATGGTCTGGATGTCGCCCTGCCCGGAGCCGCGCGGCGCGAGCAGGCCGGCGTAGGCCACGACCGTCGCCGCGTCGTCCGCCGGCGTCGCCACGAGGTAGTGGGCGTGCGGGTCGACGAGCTCGCGGGCCATCGCGTCGGCCGACCAGGCGTCGTTCACGAAGATCGACCGCTCGAGCTCCATCACCTGCTCGAGGTCGCCGATCTCGGCGCGGCGCAGCATCCAGCTCATGCGCTCACCCGCTTCGGCGCGGCGGCGGGCGTGACGTCGGGCGAGCGCAGGTACAGGGGCTCGTCGGCGGCGAACGGGACGCCCGCGGCTCCCATGCCGGCGGCGAGCGTGCCGAGCGCGGCCGCGGAGACCCGGTGCGCGTCGAGGCGCGTTCCGGCCGCCTCGGGCAGCGCGTCCGGCTTGGCCAGGCCGGGTCCCTCGACGCGCACGGGCAGGCCGTCGGCGTCGAGGCCCTCGTAGGCGCTCCAGTAGCGTTCGCGGCGGCGCGCGTCGGTCACGACGAGGAGCGGCCCGGTGCCGCCCGCGGCGTACCACTCCGCCGCGAGCGCGTCGTGGCTCACGACCGGCAGCACCGGCACGCCCGCGCCGAACGCGAACGCGTGCGCGGCGGCGATGCCCACGCGGAGGCCCGTGAACGGCCCCGGACCCATGCCGGCGACCACGGCCGAGACGTCGGCGCCGGTCGCCCCGGCGTCGGCCAGCGCCCCCGCCAGGAGTTCCCCGATCGCCTCGGCGTGCCGCATGGTGTCGTCGGTCGCGCGTTCGGCGACGACCCGGCCGTCGTCGTCGACCACGGCGACACCCGTGCCGGCCGACGTGTCGATCGCGAGCAGCATGGGTCCAGCCTACGTCCGGGCGGCGTAGCGGGTGCCCGCCCAGCGGACGCCCCGGCCGGTCGCGGTCAGCACCCGCGGCTCGTCGGCCTCGAGGTCGTCGGACGCCTCGGCGGAGGCGCCGGTCGGACGATCGATCTCGACCTCCAGCCACGACTCCGCGACGCCGTCGAGCATGCCGGCGCCCCACTCGACGACGACGACCGATCCCGCGAAGTCGATGTCGAGGTCGTCGAGCTCCATCGCGCTGCCGAGGCGATACGCGTCCACGTGCACGAGCGGCGGGCCGTCGCCGAGGCTCGGATGCGTGCGCGCGAGCACGAAGGTCGGGCTCTGCACGGGCCCGCGTACGCCGAGCCCGGCCCCGATCCCGCGGGTGAGCGTGGTCTTGCCGGCACCGAGCGGGCCGGTGAGCACGACCAGGTCGCCGCGTCGCAGCTCGGCGGCAAGCTCGCGGCCGGCCGCCTCCATGGCGTCGGCGGTCGGCACCTCGCGCGCGATCATCGCGCCTCACGGTGCGTGCGCGGCACCCTCGGCCCGATGCGCGTCACGATCTCGTAGCCGATCGTGCCCGCGGCATCCGCCCAGTCGTCGGCCGTCGGCGCGCCCGTCGCGGCTGCGCCGAACAGCACCACCTCGTCGCCCACGGCGACCTCCGCGTCGCCCGCGTCGACGAGGAACTGGTCCATCGCCACCCGCCCCACCACGGGGCGCACGGCGCCGCCGAGCAGCACCGAGGCGCGCCCGGACGCATGGCGGGGCACGCCGTCGGCGTAGCCGAGCGGCACCAGCGCGAGGGTCGTCGGCGCGCCCGCGCGCCAGGTGAGGTCGTACGAGGCACCGGCGCCCGCAGGCACCCGGCGCACGGCCGCGATGCGGCCGCGGAGCGTCATCGCCGGCACGAGGCCGAGGTCGGCACCCGTCGTACCGTCGCCGTAGGGGGTGAGCCCGTACATGCCGATGCCGACGCGCACGAGATCGAACCGGGCGTCGGGTCGCCGCAGCGCCGCGGCGGTCGAGGCGAGGTGGCGCATCGCGGGGTGCAGCCCGGCAGCCTCGGCCGCCTCGACGGCGGCGCGGAAGGCCGCGAGCTGCGCGTCGTCGTCGGCGTCGGACGCGTTGGCCAGGTGGCTGAACACCCCGTCGACGCGGAGCACCCCGGCGAGCTCGAGCTCGCGGGCACGGGCCACGACGGCGCCCCAGCGCACGGGCTCCACGCCGTTGCGACTGAGGCCGGTGTCGATCTTCAGGTGCACGGATGCCGCGGGCGCACCGCGCTCGACCGCACCCGCGACCTGCTCGAGCTGCCTCGCCGAGGACACGCCGATCGAGACCTGCGCCTCCAGCGCCGGGCCGAAGTCGAGTCCGGGATCGTGCAGCCACGCGAGGATGGGCGCCGAGAGCCCCGCGGCGCGCAGCGCGAGCGCCTCCTGCACGTCGGCCACGCCGAGCATCCGCGCCCCGCCCTCGAGCGCCGCACGCGCCACCGGCAGCGCACCGTGGCCGTAGGCGTCGGCCTTCACGACGGCCATCACCCCGGCGGGCGCCGCCGCCGCCGCGATGCGCGCGACGTTGCCGCGGATCGCATCGAGGTCGACGACGGCCTCGCGGAACGGGCCGACCGGACCGGCGCCGCTCACGCGTCCCGCTCCAGCACCACGAACGCCGTGGCGACGCCGGCGTCGTGGCTCATCGAGACGTGCACGTGCGCGATGCCCCGCCCGGCCACATGCGCGGCGAGCGCGCCGTGCAGCGCGAAGTCCGGGTTGCCCTCCGGATCGTTCACGACCTCCATGTCGTGCCAGCGGAGCACGTCGGGGCCGCCCAGCGCCTTGATCAGCGCCTCCTTCGCCGCGAAGCGCGCGGCGAGCGAACGCACCGGCCGCTCACGCTCACCCGCGGTGAAGAGGCGCTCCCGCAGCCCGGGCGTGCGCGTGATGGCGCGCTCGAAGCGCGCGACGTCGACCACGTCCACCCCGATCCCGGCGATCACCGTGCCTCCCCGATGCGAGCGTACCCGCTACTCGACCGTGACCGACTTGGCCAGGTTGCGCGGCTGGTCGACGTCGAGGCCCTTCGCGGCAGACAGCTCCATCGCGAAGATCTGCAGCGGCACGACGGCCAGGAGCGGCTCGAACAGCGGACCGGCCAGCGGGATGCGCAGCACCTCGTCGGCGAACGGCAGCACCGCGGCATCCCCCGCCTCGGCGATCGCGATGACGCGCGCGCCGCGTGCACGGATCTCCTGGATGTTCGAGACGACCTTCGGGTGCAGCGAGGCCGAGTTGCGCGGACTCGGCACGACCACGAACACGGGCTGGCCCGGTTCGATCAGCGCGATCGGGCCGTGCTTCAGCTCACCGGCGGCGAAGCCCTCGGCGTGGATGTACGCGAGTTCCTTGAGCTTCAGCGCGCCCTCGAGGGCGATCGGGTACCCGACGTGGCGTCCGAGGAAGAGCACCGATCGGGTGTCGGCCATCCAGTGCGCCAGCTCGGCGATGCGCGCGCCCTGCTCGAGCACCGTGGCGAGCTTGTCGGGCACCTGCTCGAGCTCGCGCGCGGCCGTCGCGAGCTGTGCCGGCGTCGACGTGCCGAGCACGCGCGCCAGGTGGAGGCCGAACAGGTAGAGCGCCGCGATCTGCGCGACGAACGCCTTGGTCGATGCGACCGCCACCTCGGGGCCCGCGTGCGTGTAGATGACGGCGTCCGACTCCCGCGGGATCGTCGCGCCCTGCGTGTTGCACACCGAGATCGTGCGCGCGCCGTGCTCGCGGGCGTACTTCACGGCCATCAGCGTGTCCATGGTCTCGCCCGACTGGCTGACCGAGATCACGAGCGTGTCCGGGCCGATCACCGGCTCCCGGTAGCGGAACTCGTGGCTGAGCTCGACCTCGACCGGGACCCGGGCCCACTTCTCGATCGCGTACTTGGCGACCATGCCCGCGTAGGAGGCCGTGCCGCAGGCGATCACGATGATGCGGCGGATGCTCCGCAGCACGTCGTCGCCGAGATCCTCGAGCTCGCCCACGACGACGCCGCCGTCGACGAGCCGCCCGCGCAGCGTGTCGGCCACAGCGGTCGGCTGCTCGCTGACCTCCTTCTGCATGAAGCTCGACCAGCCGCCCTTGTCGGCCGCGTCGGCGTTCCACGCCACCTCGAACGGCTCGACCGGGACCGGCGCCCCGTCGAAGTCGGTGACGGTCACCTCGTCGGCCGTGATCGCCACGATCTGGTCCTGGCCGATCGCGACGGCGTTGCGGGTGTGCTCGACGAAGGCCGCGACATCCGAGCCCAGGAAGTTCTCCCCCTCGCCGAGCCCGATCACGAGCGGCGAGTTGCGCCGGGCGCCGACGACCAGGCCCGGGGCGTCGCGGTGCACCGCGAGCAGCGTGAAGGCGCCGTCCAGGCGCGTGACGACGCGGCGGAAGGCCTCGACCAGGTCGCCGGTCGCGCGGTACTCGCGACCCAGCAGCACGGCCGCGACCTCGGTGTCGGTCTCGCTGGCGAACTCGGCGCCGCCTGCGACCAGCTCGTCGCGCAGCGCGGCGAAGTTCTCGATGATGCCGTTGTGGATGACCGCGAGCCGTCCCTCGTCGGCCAAGTGCGGGTGGGCGTTGCGGTCGGTCGGCCCGCCGTGCGTGGCCCACCGCGTGTGGCCGATGCCGGTGCCCCCCGCGGGCACGGGGTGCGCCGCGAGCTCGTCGACCAGGGTCTGGAGCTTGCCCGCCTTCTTGCTGGTGCCGAGGTTGCCCTCGTCATCGATGACCGCGACCCCTGCCGAGTCGTAGCCGCGGTATTCGAGGCGACGCAGGCCTCCGAGAAGGACGTCCAGGCTGTTGGCATGCCCGACGTACCCGACGATTCCACACATGGGGGCGATTGTATCCGCGCCCGGCCGTGCCCTTGCTGCATGCCGCTCGGCGGCCGTGGACGGGCGGCCGGAGCAGCATGGGCGCGTGGCTAGACTGTCCGCGATGTCCGATCCCGCGACCGCACCCGTCGCCGTGCAGCACCTGTCCCCCTTCGTCGAGCTCGACCGGGCGGACTGGGCGGCGCTGGCGCCGTCGATGCCGCAGCCCCTCACCGAGGTGGAGCTGGTGCAGCTGCGCGGACTCGGCGAGCCGCTCGAGCCCGACGAGGTCGCGGAGGTGTACCTGCCGCTCAGTCGGCTGCTGAACCTCTACGTCGGCGGCATGACGCACCTGCACCGGCTCACCAGCGACTTCCTCGGCGAGCGCGCCGAGCGCACGCCGTTCGTCATCGGCGTCGCCGGGTCGGTCGCGGTCGGCAAGTCGACGATCGCCCGCCTGCTCCGCGAGCTGCTCTCGCGCTGGGAGCACACGCCGCGGGTCGAGCTCGTCACCACCGACGGCTTCCTGCTGCCGAACGCCGAGCTCGCCCGTCGCGGGCTGATGGAGCGCAAGGGGTTCCCCGAGTCGTACGACCGGCGCGCGCTGCTGCGCTTCGTGAGCGACGTCAAGGCGGGTGCGCCCGAGGTGCGGGCGCCCTTCTACTCGCACCTCGCGTACGACATCGTCCCCGACGCGCAGGTGACGGTGCGCCGTCCCGACGTGCTGATCGTCGAGGGCCTCAACGTGCTGCAGCCGCCCGCACCGGGCCACCGGCTCGCCGTGAGCGACCTGTTCGACTTCTCGATCTACGTCGACGCACGCACGCAGGACATCGCCCACTGGTACGAGGAGCGGTTCCTGCGGCTGCAGCGGGGCGCGTTCGCGAACCCGAACTCGTACTTCCACCGCTTCGCCGACCTGAGCGAGGAGCAGGCGCGGATGCGCTCGCGCGAGATCTGGCGCACGATCAACGAGCCCAACCTCATCCAGAACGTGCGGCCGACGCGCTCGCGCGCGTCGCTGGTGCTCCGCAAGGACTCCGACCACGCCGTCTCGAGCGTGCTGCTGCGCAAGATCTGACCGCGCGCGATCGGCGAGGGGCGACGGATGCCCCGGGCCGGCCTACGCCGAGAGCTCGGCGCGCACGACCTCGGCCAGCGCCTCCGCGTGCCGCTGCGCCACGTCCTGCTCGGCGGCCTCGACCATGACGCGCACCATCGGCTCGGTGCCCGAGGGGCGGAGCAGCACGCGACCGGAGTCGCCCAGCTCCTCTTCCGCGGCACGCGTGGCGGCCTCGATCCGGGCGTTGCCGGCGAGCGCGTCGCGGTCCACGCCGCGCACGTTCAGGAGCACCTGCGGGTACACGGTCATGACGTCGGCCAGGTCGGCGAGCGACCGGCCGGTGCGCGCGACCTCGGCGGCCAGGTGGAGCCCCGTGAGCACCCCGTCGCCCGTGGTCGCGAAGTCGGTCATGATGACGTGGCCGCTCTGCTCGCCACCGAGCGCGAGTCCGTCGGCGGCCAGCGCCTCGAGCACGTAGCGGTCGCCGACCTTCGTCTCGACGACGCGGATGCCGTGCTCGGCCATGGCGCGGCGCAGCCCCAGGTTGCTCATGACCGTGGTCACGAGCGTGTCGTCGGTCAGTCGCCCGCGCTCCTGCATCGAGATCGCGAGGATCGCCATGATGCGGTCGCCGTCGACGACCTGGCCGCGGTGGTCGACCGCGAGGCAGCGGTCGGCGTCGCCGTCGTGCGCGATGCCCAGGTCGGCGCCCCGCTCGAGCACGGCGGCCTGCAGCACGTCGAGGTGCGTGGAGCCCACGCCGTCGTTGATGTTCAGCCCGTCGGGGTCGGCGCCGATGACGGTGACCTTCGCGCCCGCGAGGGCGAACGCCTCGGGCGAGACGCCGGCAGCGGCCCCGTGCGCGCAGTCGATCACGACGTGGAGGCCGTCGAGCCGGTTGGGCATCGTGCCGATGAGGTGCAGCACGTAGCGGTCCTCGGCGTCGGCGAACCGACGGACGCGCCCGACGTCGCCGCCGACCGGGGTGAGCTTCTCCTCACCGAGCCGCGACTCGATGCGGTCCTCGACCTCGTCGGGCAGCTTGGTGCCGCCGAAGGAGAAGAACTTGATCCCGTTGTCGGGCGCCGGGTTGTGCGACGCCGAGATCATCACGCCGAAGTCGGCGTGCTCGCTCGCGATGAGGTACGCGGTCGCCGGGGTCGGGAGCACGCCGGCGTCGAGCACGTCGATGCCGGAGCTCGCGAGTCCCGCGACGACCGCCGCGGTGAGGAACTCACCGGAGATGCGGGGGTCGCGCGCGACCACCGCCACGGGCTTGCGGCCCGCCGCGCGGATGGACTCCGCGTGGCGACCCTGCGTGAGCACGAGCGCCGCAGCCTGGGCGAGTTCGAGGGCCAGCCCTGCCGAGAGTTCCCGGTTGGCCAGCCCCCGGACACCGTCCGTGCCGAAGAGGCGAGGCATGGAGCCGTCGGGCCTCAGCGCTTGGAGAACTGGGGCGCCTTGCGGGCCTTCTTGAGACCGGCCTTCTTGCGCTCGATCACGCGCGCGTCGCGGGTGAGGAAGCCGGCCTTCTTGAGGGTCGGGCGGTTGTGCTCGCGGTCGATCTCGTTCAGCGCACGGGCGATCGCCAGGCGCAGCGCGCCGGCCTGGCCCGAGGGGCCGCCGCCGGTGATGCGGGCGGTCACGTCGTAGCTGCCGCGCAGGTCGAGCACGGTGAACGGGTCGGTGATGAGCTGCTGGTGGAGCTTGTTCGGGAAGTAGTCCGCGAGCTCACGGCCGTTGACCGTGATGCCGCCGGCGCCGGGAACGACGCGCACGCGGGCGATGGCCTGCTTGCGGCGGCCGACGGCTGCGCCGGACACGTTGAGGATGACGCGCTCCGAGGCCGGGGTCTCGGTCGGCGCGCTCTCGGTGGTGTAGCTCTCGGGAGCCTGGTCGATCTGGTCTGCGATCTTCGCCACGATGAATGAATCCTTTGGTCTTGAACGTCGAGAGGGGAGCGCCGCTACTGGGCGATCTGGGTGAGGGTGTACGCCTTCGGCTGCTGGGCCGCGTGCGGGTGCTCCGCACCGGCGTAGACCTTCAGCTTCTTGATCTGGGCGCGACCGAGCGAGTTCTTCGGGAGCATGCCGCGGACCGCCTTCTCGACGGCGCGGACCGGGTTCTTCTCGAGGAGCTCGGCGTAGGTGACGGCCGAGAGGCCGCCCGGGTAGCCGGAGTGGCGGTACGCCTTCTTCTGCTCGGCCTTCTGACCGGTCAGGGCGACCTTGTCGGCGTTGACGATGATCACGAAGTCGCCGGTGTCGACGTGGTTCGCGAAGGTCGCCTTGTGCTTGCCGCGCAGCAGGGCTGCGGTGTGGCTGGCGAGACGGCCGAGCACGATGTCGGTCGCGTCGATGACGACCCAGTCGCGCTGGATCTCGTTCGCCTTGGGGGTGTAGGTGCGCGTCACGGAAGTGCTGCTTTCTGATCGAGAGAGGGGTTCGTGAATCCCGCTCCGTCGGGAGTTCGCCCGCGATGCGGTCGAACGCCCGGGTGGAGGGCTCATCTTCGGATGCCGACACTGGTGGCGGCACCAAAGAGACAGCTTAGCCCACGATCCCGTCGGCGTGCAATTCACGGCGTGCCCGGGTCTGGCGCGCCCGATCGGCGAGCTCGTCATCGCCGGGGTAGCCCACCTCGGTGAGCACGAGGCCCTTCGCGGGCATCACCCGGAACGCGCTCGTGCGCTCACCCGCGCGCATCAGCGCGAGCGGGGCGTCCAGGCCGAGCCTGCCCTCCCCCACGGCCACGCACGCCCCGACCAGGGCTCGCACCATCGAGTGGCAGAACGCATCGGCCTGCAGGGCGGCGACGAGCACGCCGTCGGGCTCGCGCCGCCAGTCGAAGGCCTGCAGGGTGCGGATCGTCGTCGCCCCCTCGCGGGGTCGGCAGAACGCCGCGAAGTCGCCCAGCCCGAGCAGGGAGCGCGCCGCGGCGCCCATCGCCGCCGCGTCGAGGGGCTGCGGATGCCACACGGTGCTCGCCCGCACGAGCGGATCGCGCGTCGCGCGCGCGTCGGCGACCCGGTACTCGTAGCGGCGCCAGACCGCCGAGAACCGCGCGTCGAAGCCCTCCGGGGCGATCACGGCACCCGAGACGACCACGTCGGAGTCGTGGGCGCCGAGGATGCCCGAGAGCCGGCGCAGCAGCACCCCGGCCGGGTCGACGGCGCGGCCGGAGCGCGGGTCGCCCCGGCGGGGACGGGTGACCTCCGCGAGGGCGTCCGCGTCGACGTCGAGGTGGGCGACCTGGCCGCGGGCGTGCACGCCGGAGTCGGTGCGCCCCGCAACGGTCAGTCGCGGCGCCGTGCCGGAGCGGCGGAAGAGCGTGCCGAGCGCCTGTTCGATCACTCCCTGCACGGTGCGCTGCCCGGGCTGGGCGCTCCAGCCGTTGAACGCGGTGCCGTCGTAGGCGATGTCGAGTCGCAACCGCACGTTGCCGCCGGGGTCGGCCGGCGCCCCGGCGCGCTCGCCCGCGGCATCCGTCGACTGCTCGTTCACGCCACCAGCCTACGGTCGTGGCCCGCGCGCACGCCGCACGGTCAGCGCAGCCGGCCGAACGCGGCCGCGAGCGCATCGGCGTAGAGCGCGCCGCCCGCGGCGAGGGGATGGATGCCGTCGCCCGCGAGCGCCTCGGGGTGCGGCGACACGGCGGCGTTCCAGCCGCTCACCGCGGTGCCGCCGTTGGCGTCCGAGACCCGCGCCAGCCGCTCGTTCACCACCCCCGCCCACGACGTGCCGGCCACGTCGACGAAGACCACGTGCCGCCCGGTGCCGGCAATGTCGACCACCTGCTGGTACGCGGCGTCAGGGCCGTCGCCGTTCGTGCCGAGCGCGACGACCACGTACTCGCGGAGCGATCCCGACGCGGCCAGCGACTGCACGATCGCCGGTCCCTCCCGCACCTGGCGCGACACGGCCGCGTCGATCGCGATGCCGGGGAAGCGGCGCTGGAGCTCGGGCGCGGCGGCGAGCAGGACGGAGTCGCCGATGGCGGTGATCCGGTCGCCCGACGGGAGCGCTGCGGGCTCCACCGGCGGTGCGGGGGGCGGTGCCGGCTCGGGTGCAGGCTCCGGCTCCGGCTCGGGTGCAGGCTCCGGCTCGGGTGCAGGCTCCGGCTTGGGCCACGCCTCCGACGCCCCGGCGGCCGCCTGCCCCCCGGGCGTGGGCCCAGGCGTCTCGGCCGGCGCCTCCGCCTCCGCCACCGCGTCGGCGCCGCGCTCGATCGCCGCCGCCGCGCTCGTGCGGTGCGGGGCCGACGCCACGCCGTATGCGGCGACCGCGACGAGCATCGCGACGACCGCCGCCGCGACGGCGAGCGTGACGGCACGTGCGAGCGAACCCCGGGGCACCGCCGCCGCGACCCTCCGCGCCGTGCCGCGGAACCCGAGCCGCCGCACCGGCACCTCGACGAATCGGTACGAGGCCGTGGCCGCACCGAGCGTGATCGCCACCGCGGCCGCCGGCGCGATCCAGGCGGGCGACTCCGGCCCGAGGACCGCCACGACGAGCACCAGCACCGGCCAATGCCAGAGGTAGAGCCCGTACGCGCGCACGCCCACCCAGCGCATCGGCCCGGCGTCGAGCAGGCGGCCGACGGCGGGCGCCGCGACGACGAGCCGGATGATCCCCGCGGTGACGAGGCAGGCGAGGAGCATCCCGCCGCGGTACGGAGCGGCCCCGGCCGGGTCGAGCACGCGCATCAGCAGCACCAGCACGGCGAGCAGCGCGACGACGGCGAACGCGCCGGCGAGCGGGGCGAGGCCGCGTGCGGGTGCACGACCGGCCGGAGCATCCGCCCGCCGCTCCAGCTGCAGCGCGAGGAACGCGCCGACCAGCAGTCCGAACGCGTGCGTGCCGGTGCCGTAGTACGCCGCCGTCGGGTCGCCGGCCGCGACCACCGCCATCGCCACGGCCGAGAGGCCCGCGGCGTAGCCCACGACCCAGAGCCGGATCGCCGACGGCGAGGTGCGCGCCAGCGCGACCAGCAGGAGCGGCCAGAGGAGGTAGAACTGCTCCTCGATCGCGAGCGACCACAGGTTGCGGAACAGCTCCGGGGCGGTGGCGCCGAGGTAGTCGGCCTGCGCCGCGATCGCGAACCAGTTGTAGCTGAAGGTCGCACCGCCGAGGAGCTGCCATCCGAGGCCGACCAGCACGTCGCCGCCGACGAACACCGCCACGACCGCGCAGGCGAGCAGCACGAGGCCGAGCGCCGGCAGCAGGCGCCGCGCCCGGCGCACCCAGAAGGCGCGCACGGCGATGCGCCCCGAGGCCGCCCGCTCGCGCAGGAGCAGCGTGGTGATGAGGAACCCGCTGATGACGAAGAAGACGTCCACGCCGAGGAAGCCGCCGGGCAGCACCGCGCCGCCCAGGTGGAACAGCAGCACCGCGACCACGGCGATCGCGCGCAGGCCGTCGAGCCCGGCGACGCGCGTCGTTCGCGTCGCGGGAGGCCGCGCCGCCGGCGTCGTCGCGTCGACCGCCTGCACGTCCACCGCGCCCCCTCCCCGGTCGTCCGGGCGACCCCCGCCCCGACCCGGCACACGATACGCGCACCGGCCCGCGACGGCGCGCCGCTCCGCGCCGACGCGCCGGGCCCGCCCGCGGGCTCAGAGCACGATCGTGTAGCTCGTCTCGCGCTGCGTTGGGGCGTAGCCCATGCCCGTGTACAGTCCCAGCGCACCGGTCGGGCTGTCGCTGTCGACGTCGAGCACCGAGCGTTCCAGCCCGGCGGCCCGCGCTGCGTCGAGGTGTCGGGCGAGCAGCGCTCGCGCGATGCCGCGGCCCCGCGCGTCGCGCACGACGCCCACCAGCCCCACGTACGTGCCCGAGAACCCCTGCCGGGCCCAGTCCTCCTCGTTCACCTCGGCGAGCACGAACCCCGCGACGCGGCCGTCGGCGTCGGCCGCGACGACGGAGAGGTCGGCCCGGAACACGTCGGACCCGGTGAAGCGACTCCACTGCTCCGCGCTCATCGACTGGCTGCCCCAGTGGTCGCGGAAGGCGTCGTTGCGGGCCGCGAGCGCGGCCTCCGAGAACGACGGGTCGTACGGCGCGAGCCGCACGCCGTCGGGGTCACCCCCGTCGTCGATCGGGTCGGCGAGCACGCGCTCCAGCCCCAGGAAGTAACGCGCCGGCGCGAACCCCGCCCGCCGGACCATCGGCCCGGTGCGCGTCGCGCGGTCGTCGGCGTAGACCACGATCCAGCCCGGCAGCCGGGCGTCGGAGGCGGCGAGCTGCTGCCGTGCGCGTCCGACCTGCCACGCGAGCAGCTCCCGGCCGATCCCGAGCCCGCGGGCGTCGGGGTGCACGCCGCCGAAGAGGATGGAGCGCACCAGCGTCTCGCGGCCGGGCGGGCAGACGACGAGCCCGTGCGCGATGGCGCGGCCGTCGGCGTCGTACCCGATCAGCGAGTCGAGCGCGGGCTCGACGTGGCTGATGTCGTACTCCTCGAGGACCTCCTCGCGCGTCGGGAGGTAGTTCGGGTGGTCGGCCGTGCCGATCGCGTGGTCGAGGGCGACGAGCGCGTCGTGGTCGGCCCCCGTCACCGGGTGCCAGTCGACGACCAGCGGATGCGACGGGAGCCGGAGTTCGGTCGGTGCGGCCACCCGCTCCGAGAGGGGTGCGGGGGTCTCGCTCATGGGCTCAGCGTAGCGGCGCGCGGGGCGTGCCACCGGGTACGGGGCGGGCGGGGCGGGCAGGCCCGCTCGCGAGCGCTCAGAACTCGATCGAGTACGCGAACTCGCGGTGCAGCTCGCGATAGCCCATCGACTCGTAGAGCGCGTTCGCCCCGGTCGGGCTGTCGGCGTCGACCTCGAGCACGCTCGACGAGAACCCGGCCGCCGCTGCGGCGTGCAGGTGCTCCGCGAGCAGGCGACGCGCGATGCCCCGGCCCCGGCCCTCGCGGCGGACGCCCACGTACTCGACGTAGATGCCGGTCTCGCCCTCGTGCGCCTCGGACGCCTCGTACTCGCTGGCGAGGAGGAACCCGACCACCCGGTCGCCGTCGACCGAGACGAACGACAGGTCGCCGCGGAAGCCGTCCCCGCCGACGAGGTGCCCCCACTGCTCCGACGACATCACGTCACTCCCCCAGTGGTCGCGGAACGCGTCGTTGCGGGCGTGCCGCACGCCCTCCGCGTCGGCGTCGCCGTAGCGCCGCACCGCGGCATCCGCCCCGGGGATCCCCGGCAGCGGCTCGGCGAGATCGCGCGAGAACTTCAGGAAGTAGCGCTTGACGGCCATTCCCGCGTGCTCGAGGAGGCGACGGTGCTCGGGAGTGCGCTCCTGCGCGTAGCCGAAGACCACGCCGGGCAGCAGGGAGTCGCTCGCCGAGAACTGCTCGATGCCTCGCGCGAGCTCCCAGTCGAGCAGCACGCGGCCGATGCCGCGGCCGCGGAGGTCGGGGCGCACGCCGCCCATCAGGAAGCTGCGCACCATGAACTCGGCGCCCGCCGGGTTCAGCACGAGCCCGTGCGCCGCGAGCGTGCCGTCCGCGGCGAACCCCAGCACGCTGTCGCGCGCGAGGTCGAGCTCGCTCCGGCCCAGCAGGTCGGCGACCTCCTCGCGGCTGGAGCGCCACTCGGGGTGGTCGGCCGCGGCGAGCGCGTGCTCGAACGCGGTGATGACGTCGACGTCGGCGACGGTGGCGGCGCGCCACTCGCGGACGTCGGGATGGGCGAGGACGGCGCTGCGGCGGGCCGACGCGACGCGGTCGCGCAGCGGCTCCTGCCGCGGCTCGGGGTGCAGGGACTCGGTCATCGTGCCATTCCTTTCCGGCGCCGGCCGGCGCCTGGCGACGACGAACGCCCCGGGCGGAACCCGCCCGGGGCGTTCATGCGATGTGGGACGCGGAGGTCACTTGGCCTCGGCGTCGGCCTCCTCGGCGACCTCGGTCGACTCCTCGGCGGCGGGCGCCTCCTCGACGACGGCCTCCTCGGCCACGGGCTCCTCGGCCACCGGCTCCTCGGCGGCGGGCGCGGCCTTGGCCGGCTTCGCCTTCGGGGTCACCGGCTCGAGCACGAGCTCGATGACCGCCATGGGGGCGTTGTCGCCCTTGCGGTTGCCGATCTTGGTGATGCGCGTGTAGCCGCCCTCGCGGTCGGCCACCTGCGGCGCGATCTCGGTGAAGAGCTCGTGCACGACGCCCTTGTCGCGGATGACCGCGAGCACCCGGCGACGGGCGTGCAGGTCACCGCGCTTGGCGAAGGTGACGAGGCGCTCGGCGAACGGACGCAGGCGCTTGGCCTTGGTCTCGGTCGTCGTGATGCGCTTGTGCGTGAACAGGCTGCTGGCGAGGTTCGCGAGCATGAGACGCTCGTGCGCGGGTCCGCCTCCGAGGCGGGGGCCCTTGGTGGGCTTGGGCATTGTTCTGTATCTCCAGTAGTGGGGTGTGCGAGGCGCGCGCGGCGTGCCTAGTTCTCTTCGTCGAACCCGGTGTAGAAGTGCGCGCCGTCGAAGCCGGGAACCGAGTCCTTCAGCGACAGGCCCATCTCGGTGAGCTTGTCCTTGACCTCGTCGACCGACTTCTGGCCGAAGTTGCGGATGTTCATCAGCTGCGTCTCGCTCAGGGCGACGAGCTCCGAGACCGTGTTGATGCCCTCGCGCTTCAGGCAGTTGTACGAGCGGACCGACAGGTCGAGGTCCTCGATCGGGATCGAGAGCTCGCTCGAGAGCACGGCGTCGACCGGCGCGGGGCCGATCTCGATGCCCTCGGCCGCGTTGTTCAGCTCGCGGGCGAGGCCGAACAGCTCGGTGAGCGTGCGCCCGGCCGACGCGATCGCGTCGCGCGGGGTGATGGCGGCCTTGGTCTCGACGTCGACCACGAGGCGGTCGAAGTCGGTGCGCTCGCCGGCACGCGTCGCCTCGACGCGGTAGGTGACCTTGAGGACCGGCGAGTAGATCGAGTCGACCGGGATCTGGCCGGCCTCGGAGAACTCGCTGCGGTTCTGGCTGGCCGAGACGTAGCCGCGGCCGCGCTCGATGGTGAGCTCGAGCTCGAACTTCGCGGTGTCGTTCAGGGTCGCGATGACGAGCTCGGGGTTGTGCACCTCGACGCCTGCCGGGGCCGAGATGTCGGCCGCGGTGACCTCACCCGAACCCTGCTTGCGCAGGTAGGCGGTGATGGGCTCGTCGTGCTCGCTGGAGACGACCAGGTTCTTGATGTTGAGGATGATCTCGGTGACATCCTCCTTCACGCCCGGCACGGTGGAGAACTCGTGCAGGACACCGTCGATGCGGATGCTGGTGACGGCGGCACCGGGGATCGACGACAGGAGGGTGCGGCGAAGCGAGTTGCCGAGGGTGTAACCGAAGCCCGGCTCGAGGGGCTCGATCACGAAACGCGAACGGAACTCCGAGATGTTCTCTTCCGTGAGCGTGGGACGCTGTGCGATCAGCACTATGGATTCCTTTCGGCTCAGTGCCCGCTATATGACACTTTGCGATGGAGGCCGGGTGGCTGGCCCGGCCGGATATGGAGTTGTGAGAGAACGGATGCGCCGGTCGGGCGCCGGACGACGGCGCGACGGACCGAGTGGCCCGCCCGATGCGCCGACGTCCGACCGGCGGACGAGCGTCAGACGCGGCGGCGCTTCGGCGGGCGGCAGCCGTTGTGCGCCTGCGGCGTCACGTCGTTGATGCTGCCGACCTCGAGGCCTGCGGCCTGGAGCGAGCGGATCGCGGTCTCGCGGCCCGAGCCCGGGCCCTTCACGAACACGTCGACCTTCTTCATGCCGTGCTCCTGCGCCTGGCGTGCGGCCGACTCGGCGGCCAGCTGCGCGGCGAACGGGGTCGACTTGCGCGAGCCCTTGAAGCCGACGCCGCCCGAGGAGGCCCAGCTGATGACCGCGCCGTTCGTGTCGGTGATCGAGACGATCGTGTTGTTGAAGGTCGACTTGATGTGGGCCTGGCCCACGGCGACGTTCTTCTTGTCCTTCTTGCGGGGCTTGCGGGCCGCCGACTTGGGTGCTGCCATGACTTCTCCTGAATCCTCGTCGCTGGCCGGGGGCTAGCGAGCCTTCTTCTTGCCGGCGACGGTGCGCTTCGGGCCCTTGCGGGTGCGCGCGTTGGTCTTGGTGCGCTGGCCGCGGACCGGGAGGCCGCGACGGTGGCGGATGCCCTCGTAGGAGCCGATCTCGACCTTGCGGCGGATGTCGGCGGCCACCTCGCGGCGGAGGTCGCCCTCGACCTTGTAGGTGCCCTCGATGTGGTCGCGGAGGGCGACGAGCTGGTCGTCGGTGAGGTCCTTCACTCGGATGTCGCCGGAGATCCCGGTCTCTGCGAGGGTGGCGAGCGCGCGGGTGCGGCCCACGCCGTAGATGTACGTCAGTGCGATCTCCACGCGCTTCTCGCGCGGGATGTCGACGCCTGCCAGACGTGCCATGTTGGCTTCTCCTGAATGGTGTGCGAGAGGTGTGGAGCAACGCCGGTGCCCGGGCCTCTCTCCCGAGGTGTCATCCGCGTCGAGCGGAATCCTGGCGTTGCCGTGTCGTATTCAGTTGTGGGGTTCGTCGTGCCGCCCTCGGGCGGCGCAGGTCAGCCCTGGCGCTGCTTGTGGCGCGGGTTCGACTTGCAGATGACCATGACGCGACCGTTGCGGCGGATGACCTTGCAGTGGTCGCAGATGGGCTTGACGGAGGGGTTGACCTTCATGTGGGGGTTCCTTGCTGCATCGCTGTCTTCGTGCCCGCGGGGTGCCGCGGGCCGTTACTTGCAGCAGAGACCTACTTGTAGCGGTAGACGATGCGGCCGCGGGTCAGATCGTAGGGGCTCAGCTCCACGATCACGCGGTCCTCGGGGAGGATGCGGATGTAGTGCTGACGCATCTTGCCCGAGATGTGGGCGAGCACCTTGTGCCCGTTCGTCAGCTCGACCCGGAACATGGCGTTCGGGAGAGCCTCGACGACCGAACCTTCGATCTCGATGACACCGTCTTTCTTGGCCATAGCCTCACTATCGCTAGGGTTGGAATCTGCTGGTCGTGCGATCGCTTCGCGCGACGAGCCCATGCGCGAGGCATGGGCGTATCGAGGCGCGAAACACCAAGGGTCAACATTACGCCATCCGGCGCGGTTTTTCCAATCGGATGCGCGGGGCGGTCCGCCCCGCGACGACGGGGACGCTCAGGCGGACTGTCGCTCCCGGACGCGCTCGACGATCGGCGCGGACAAGGGGTGCGTGGGCGCGAGCCCGGTGACGTCGGCGACGATCGCCTCGGCGGACTCCTCGCGGAGCATCCGCTGCAGCTCGACGCTCTGCTCGTCCGACGGCACGTCGAAGCGCAACGCGGCCGCCATCGCGTCCAGCAGCGCGCGCGGCGCCATCCCGTGGTCGACGAGCTCGGCGGCCGGGCCGACGAACCGCTCGTGCCGGCCGAGCTTCCGGATCGGCTGGCGGCCGACCCGCTCCACCGTGTCGGGCAGCGCCTCGTTGCGGAACCGCTCGAGGATCGTCTCGCGATATCGCGTCTGCGCCTCCTCGGCGAACTCGTGCTTGGCGACCAGCAGCGCCGAGGTCTCCTCGAGCACGCCGGCCACCGCGGCCTCGACGACCGGGTCGGCGAGCGCCTCGGCGATGCGGTGATGGCCCGCGATGAACCCGAAGTAGGCGATCGACGCGTGGCCGGTGTTCACCGTGAACAGCTTGCGCTCGATGTAGGGCGCGAGGTCGTCGACGAAGTGCGCGCCGGGGATCGCGGGCACCGCGTCACCGAACGGCCCGCGCTCGATGGCCCACTCGAAGAACGTCTCCACGGTCACGTCGAGTCCCGCGTCCGGGTCCTGTCCCGGCACGATGCGGTCGACCGCCGTGTTCGCGAACACGGCCCGCTTCGCCAGGCCGGTCCACTCCTCGGGCGTGCAGAGGGCCGCGGTCTCGTCGTGGAGCAGGTCGGTGGCGTTGATGGCGTTCTCGCACGCCATGACCTGCAGCGGCGGCAGGCCGTCGGGCCGGGCCCGGAGGCCGGCGAGCAGGTGCGGCGCGATGAACCGCAGGATGTTGGGACCCACCGCGGTCGTCAGCACGTCGGCCGAGGCGATCTCGGAGACGACGCGATCGGGGTCCGACGCGCTGTTCACCGCGCGGAACCCGTCGACGCGGGTCGTGGTCGACGACGCGCCCACGGCGTGGACCTCGTAGGAGTCCGCCGCCGCGAGCGCGTCGATGAGCTCGGCGTTCACGTCCGCGAACACGACCTCGTACCCGGCTTCGTGGAGCAGCAGCCCCACGAAGCCGCGGCCGATGTTCCCGGCGCCGAAGTGGACCGCCTGCATCAGGCGTTGACCTCGCCGAGCACCGCGTACAGCGCCTCGGCGTCGTCGGCGGCGAGGAGTCGCTCGACCTCGTCCTCGTCGGAGAAGACGATGGCGATCTTCGACAGGATGTCGAGGTGCTCGTCGCCCTGGCCCGCGATGCCGACGACGAAGCGCACCTGGTCGCCGCCCCAGTCGATCGGCTGGTCGTACCGCACGAACGACAGCGCCGAACGCAGGATCGCGTCCTTCGACTCGTTCGTGCCGTGCGGGATGGCCAGCAGGTTGCCCATGTAGGTCGACACCGACTGCTCGCGCTCGAGCATCGCATCGACGTACGCGGGCGTGACCGCGCCGGCCTCCACGAGGATGCCGCCCGCGGCGCGGATGGCCTCCTCGCGGCCGACCGCCGCGGCGGCGAGACGCACGTTCCCGGGTGACAGCACCTGTTCGCTCATGTCATCCTTTCCCTTCGCTCCTCGCCGCCGCGGTCGCGGTCAGCGAACCCCTTCGGACTGCAGCATGTGCACGACCTCGTCGTACTTCGGGGAGTTCATGAAGTTCTCCACCGAGACGTGCAGCGCGCTGGGCGACTGCAGCTTGGCACGGTCGGTCAGGTCCTGGTGGGTGATCACCAGGTCCACGTCGTCCGTGAGATTGGCGATCGACTTGTTCGTCACGGTGACGCTGTCGATGCCGGCCTTCTTGATCTTATTGCGGAGCACCGTCGCCCCCATCGCACTCGAGCCCATGCCCGCGTCGCACGCGAAGATGATCGTGTGGATCGGCTTGTGCTCGAAGGCCTCCTGCTCGCCCTCCGAGACGAGGCCCGCGCCGGCGGCGACGCCCTCGGCCTGCAGCCCGCCGAGCACCGAGCTCTCCTTGCCCTTGTTGGCCTGGGTCTTCGCGATGGCACCGCTCAGGTCGCCGGCGCCCTCGCCCTCGCGCTCGAGGTCGCGCTTGCGACTCGCCCGCAGGATGATCGAGGCGATGATGAACGACACGGTGGCCGAGAGCACCACCGAGAGGATCACCCCGAGGTAGCTGTCGTTCGCCGTCTGCAGCAGCACCGCGATGATGCTGCCCGGGGCGGCGGGCGCCCGGAGGCCGGAGTCGAACAGCACGTTCGTGGCGACGCCGGTCATGCCGCCGGCGATCACGGCGAGCACCGTGAGCGGCTTCATGAGCACGTACGGGAAGTAGATCTCGTGGATGCCGCCGAAGAACTGGATGATGATCGCGCCCGGCGCGCTCGCACGGGCGAGGCCCACGCCGAAGATCGCGAACGCGAGCAGCAGCCCGAGGCCCGGGCCGGGGTTCGCCTCGATGAGGAAGAGGATCGACTTGCCGGTCTCCTCCGACTGCTGGACGCCGAGCGGGGTGAACACGCCGTGGTTGATGGCGTTGTTCAGGAAGAGGATCTTGCCCGGCTCGACCAGGATCGACACGAGCGGCAGCAGGCCTGCGACGACGAGCCAGTTGACTGCGGTCTCGAGCCCGTTGCTGACCCACTCCACCGCGGGTGCGAAGGCGTAGAATCCGACGAGCGCGAGCAGCATGCCGAGGATGCCGGCGGAGAAGTTGTTCACGAGCATCTCGAAGCCCGCCTTGATCTTCCCCTCCCAGATGCGGTCGACCTGCTTCATGAGGTACGCGGCGAGCGGGCCCATGATCATCGCACCGATGAACATCGGGATGCCCGCGCCCACGATCACGCCGACGGTGGCGATCGTGCCGACGACGCCGCCTCGGGTGTCGTAGACCATCCGGCCGCCCATGTTCGCGATGAGCAGCGGCAGCAGGTACGTGATCATCGGGCCGACGAGCCCGATGTGCTCGGTGCCGTCGGCGCTGGGGAAGCCGCCGATCTCGGGCACAGGGAACGGCCCGTCCGCGATGAACAGCGCAGTGATGAAGCCCCACGCGATGAAGGCCGCGATGTTGGGCATGATCATGCCGCTGAGGAAGGTGCCGAAGCGTTGCACGGCGACGCGTGCCCCTCCCCGCTGCTTCGTCTCGGGTGACGTCGTTGTCATGGTGATGCCTCTCCTTTAGGACGTGGGCGCGGACACGTCGTGCCCGGCCGTGACGGAGCCTGCGGCGTCCTTCGCCGCCTGCTGAGCTTCGGCCGCCCCCTCGGCGGCCAGTGCTGCGCGGGCGATCGCGATCGCGTCGTCCTTCGTGTACCGCGCCAGGGACGCGCGGACGTCTGCGAGTGCCGACGGGGACATCGACAGGGTGGTGGCGCCGAGCCCGACGAGCACGACGGCGAGCATCGGGTCGGCTGCGGCCTCGCCGCAGATGCCGACCGGTCGACCGAGTTCCCGACCTGCCTCCCCCACGGACGCGACGAGCGAGAGCACGGCAGGGTGCCACGGGTTCTGGAACGCCGCGACGGTGCCGAGCATTCGGTCGGCGGCCATCGTGTACTGGGTGAGGTCGTTCGTGCCGATCGACGCGAAGTCGGTCGCGGCGAGCAGCCGATCGGCGAGGAGCGCCGCGCTCGGCACCTCGATCATGACCCCGGCGGTGCGGATGCCGAGCTCCTTCGCCAGTGCGGTGAAGTACCGCGCCTCCTCCACGTTGGCGACCATGGGCGCCATGACCCACAGGTCGGCGTCGGTCGCCGCATCCGCCGCCGCAAGCGCCGTGAGCTGCTCGCGCAGGATCGTCTCCGACTCGCGGAGGGCGCGGATGCCGCGCAGGCCCAGCGCCGGGTTCTCCTCCTCGGCGTCGTTCAGGAACGACAGCGGCTTGTCGGCGCCCGCGTCGAGCACGCGCACGACCACCTTCTTCCCGCCGAAGGCGTTGAGCAGGCGCGTGTACTGCTCCTGCTGCTCGACCACCGTCGGCGCCTGCTGCGCGTCGAGGAAGAGGAACTCGGTGCGGAACAGGCCCACGCCCTCGGCGCCGAGCTCGACCGCGCCGGCCGCGCCGTCGGCCGAGCCGAGGTTCGCCAGCAGCGGCACGGGCGTGCCGTCGGCGAGCGCGCCGGGCGTGATCGGTGCCGCCGCCCGCGCCTTGCGCTCGGCGATGCGCTCCTGCGCCGCGACCCGCTCGTCCTCGGTCGGGCCGACGATGACGAGGTCGTTCTCGGCGTCGACGATCACCTGGTCGCCCGAGTCCAGCTGACCGGCATCCGTCGCACCGACCACCGCGACGATCGACTTCTCGCGGGCGAGGATCGCCGTGTGCGAGGTCGGTCCGCCGTCGATGGTCACGAGCCCGAGCACCTGGTCGAGGTCGAGGGTCGCGGTGTCGGCGGGCGCGAGGTCGCGCGCGACGAGCACGAACGGATGCCCCGGGTTCGGCACGCCCGGCGCGGGCAGCTTCAGCAGGTTCGCGATGACCCGCTGCGAGACGTCGTCCAGGTCGGCGGCGCGCTCGCCCATGTAGCCGCCCATCGCGGCGAGCATGTCGCGGAAGGAGGCGAACGCCTCGAACACGGCGCGCTCGGCCGTCTTCCCCTCGCCCAGCCGCTTCACGATGTCGTCCATGAGCGTCGGGTCCTCGGCCATCATGGCCTGGGCCTCGAGCACGTCCTGCGCCGCTCCGCCGGCCTTCGCACCGCGGCCCTGCAACTCCGCCGCGACGACGGAGAGCGATCCGCGGGCGCGCTCGGCCTCCCGCTCGGGGTCGAGGTGGCTCGGCCGGTCGACCGGCTCCGGCAGCGGCTCCGCCATGCGGACCACCGGCCCGAGCGCGACGCCCGATCCGATCCCTGTTCCGTGCAGTTCCATCACGCGTCTCCCATCCGTTCGGCGAACGGGAGCGGGCGCCCGCTATTCGTCGTGGTCGGTGCTGAGCAGCTCCACGAGCCGCTCGAGCACGGCATCCTCATCGCCGCCCTCGACAGTGAGGGTGACGGTGTCACC
This sequence comes from Agromyces sp. SYSU T00194, assembly GCF_040496035.1. Taxonomy (NCBI): domain Bacteria; kingdom Bacillati; phylum Actinomycetota; class Actinomycetes; order Micrococcales; family Microbacteriaceae; genus Agromyces; species Agromyces chitinivorans. The sequence goes on from NZ_JBEPJZ010000001.1 coordinate 265,735, forward strand.
GTGATCGATGCCCTGCGAGATGACGGCCAGGATGCTCGCGGCGTTGACGGCCGAGCCGCCATCCTTCGCGATCGTGACCTGTGATCCCGACTCGGCAGCGGCCTGCGTGAAGAGCTTCGCCGGCCTGGCGTGCAGTCCGTGGCTCGATCCGATCTGGACAGTGCGTTCCACCATGATTCCGGCCTCCGTCGCTGGCGTCCGTTCCCGTACTCACCATAGCCCCGGCACTCCACGTCCGGGAGGGTGACGCGCGCTCGCGCGTTCACGATCGCGCCCCAGCGACTTCGAGGGCGAGATCGAGGGCTTCTTCTCCGTCGCGCGCCGCGAAGACGCGCTCGGTCATCACGGCGACGGCGACGGACGCCTCGGCGGCGCGCTCGCGCACGAGGTCGGCGAGGTCGCCGACGTGCGCTCCGAGCAGGACCACGTCGACCTCGTCGAGCCCCTGCTCGAGTCGGCCGGCTCCCGCCGCATCCACCTGCACCACCAGCCCGCGGTCGCGGGCGCTGCGCCGCACGCGCTGGGCGACGAACGTGCTCGACGCACCCGCGCCGCACACCACGAGGATCCTCATCGATCCGCTCACCGTCTCCCGTGTTCCCAAGTCGGTGCCGACCCCCCGACGAGCCGGCGCCCCCGCCGAGGTTCCGGCGGGGCACGACATCAGTCTGGCGATCCGGGCGGGCGTCCCACCACCAGACGTCTTTCCGCACCCCCGGAAATCCGGGTCGGCTCCGCCCGCGGGCCCGGCCGAGGTGGTTGACTCATGGTGGGACGTGCGACGCCGCCGGGCGCTCGCGCGCGGGAGGAGGGTCCGTGGCCGAGCGGCAGGAGCGGATGCTGGCCGTGCTCGAGCGCGGCGGCACGTTCACCGCCGCGGAGCTGGCGGACCGCCTGGGGGTCACGTCGCGCACCGTGCGCAACTACGTCGCCGCGACGAACGCCGCCGCCGAGGACCCGGTGATCCTCTCCGGTCCGAGCGGCTACACGCTCGACGCCGCCGCCCTCGCGCGCTTCCGCGAGCGCGACCGCGACCCGGCCGACTCGCCCGGCGCGCGTCGCGTGCGCGTGCTGCGCCGGTTGGTCGACGCGCACGAACCGGTCGGCGTGCACGACCTCGCCGCGGAGCTGTTCGTGAGCGACTCGACGGTCGAGGCCGACCTCGCCCGCGCGCGCGACCGCCTGCAGGGCTCCGGGCTCCGGCTCGAGCGCCGTGGCGACACCGTGCGCGTCAGCGGCACCGAGGCCGCCCGGCGGCGCATGCTCGGCGCACTGTTCCGCGAGGAGTCGAGCCGCGGCATGCTCGAGGTCGATCGCCTGCAGCAGGCGTTCGCGACCGAGCGGCTCGCCGAGTTCAAGACCGCGCTGCTGGAACGGCTCACCGACGCGGGCTACCTCGTCAACGACTACGGGCTCAGCAACGTGCTCCTCCACGTCGCCGTGTCGGTCGACCGGATCACGCGGGAGCACGCGCTGCCCGAGGCATCCGCCGCCGAACTGCCCGAGACGGCCGAGACCGCGCCGCTCGCGGAGGTGCTGCGCGAACTCGTGCCCGCCCACTTCGACATCGACCTCGGCGAGGCCGACCTGCGCTACCTCGCCTCGCTCATCGCGACCCGGGCCGCGACCCCGGTCGCCGGGGAGGCCGCGTCGCTCGAGCGGTACGTCGACGCGGAGCGCCTCGCGTCGGTCCGGCGCATCGTGCTCGAGGCCACCCGCCGCTACCTGGTCGACCTCGACGACGAGGAGTTCCTCGGCCGGCTCGCGATGCACGTGCAGCACCTGGTCGCGCGCGCCGGGGAGCATTCATACGCGCGCAACCCGGTGGCGGGGTCGCTGAAGTCGTCGTACCCGATGATCTACGAGCTCGCGGTCTTCATCGCCGGCGAGCTCCAGCGCGAGGAGGGCATCGACGTCAACGAGGACGAGATCGCCTACATCGCGATGCACGTCGGCGCCCGCCTGGAGGACGCGACCGCGGGCAGCGACCGGGTCGACGTGTCGGTCGTCGTGCCCGCGTACCAGGACCTCCACCTCAGTGCGCTCCGCCGCATCCGCGACGCCATCGGCGCCGAGGGGCGGATCGTCGACGTGATCACCCGCAGCGACGTCGACTGGGCGTCCCTGTCGGGCGAGGTCGTCGTGACGACCATGCCCGAGCGGCGGCCCGACGAGCGCACCATCGTCGTCACCCCCTTCGTGCGCGACGACGACCTCGACCGGGTCCGGCGGGGCATCGCGCACGCACGCCGGGCGCGGCGTCGCGGACGCATCGCCGCCGAGCTGCTCGAGTACTTCGACCCCGCGCTGTTCCGGCGCACGGTGCCCGACGTGGGCGCGGAGGGGATCATCCGGGAGCTCGGCGCCGAGATGGTCGCACGCGGGCTGATCGACGACGCCTACGTCGAGGGTGCGCTCGAGCGCGAGCGCCTGTCGTCGACCGCGTTCACCGAGAGCCTCGCGGTGCCGCACGCGATGGCGATGACCGCCCGGCGCACCGCGATCTCGATCGTCGTGAGCCCCACGCCGCTGCGCTGGGGCGACGACGCGGTGCGGGTCGTCGCCCTGATCGCGTTCAGCGAGGAGGGACGCGCCGCGTTCCAGCGCGTCTTCGACCAGTTCGTGGAGGTGTTCTCCGAGCCGGCGCACGTCCGCGAGCTGGTGGCCGCCGGCGGCGACTTCCCGTCGTTCATCGACGCGCTCACGCACGTCATGGAGTCGTGACCGCCGTGGCGGTCGAACCCGCGCGGCGCGAGGGGCGGTGGATGCCGCCGGTCAGCGCGGCGGCACCGGGACGATGCCGTGCGCGGCGAGGCCCGCCGCTCCCCCGTCGTCGGCGGTGAGCACCCAGATGCCGTCGTCGTGCACGGCGATCGAGTGCTCCCAGTGCGCGGCGTCGGCGCCGTCGGTGGTCGCGACGGTCCAGTCGTCGTCGCGCACGAGCGTGTCGATGTCGCCAGCGACGATCATCGGCTCGATCGCGACGACGAGCCCGGGGCGCACCTCGGGCCCCCTCGGCCGCACCCGGTAGTTGAACACCGGCGGCTCCTCGTGCATGGTGCGCCCGATGCCGTGGCCCACGTAGTCGGTGAGGATGCCCCAGTCGCCGAGCGACTCGACGTGGTCCTGGATCGCCGCGCCGACGTCGTTGAGGTACCGCACGCGCGCGAGCGCGGCGACGCCCGCCCACAGCGCGGACTCCGTGACCTCGGAGAGCTCCCGTCGCGCCGCGACGAGCTCCGGCCGCGCCGGGTCGTCGAGCACCACCGTGAACGCGGAGTCGCCGTTCCACCCGTCGACCTGCGCGCCGCCGTCGACCGAGACGATGTCACCGGGCGCGAACGGTCGCGTGCCCGGGATGCCGTGCACGACCTCGTCGTTCACCGACACGCAGAGGGTGTGCCGGTAGCCCGGCACGAGCTTGAAGTTCGATTCCCCGCCGTGCGCGCGGATCACCGACTCGGCGAGCGCGTCGAGCTCGATCGGGGTCGCCCCGGGCCGGATCGCCGATCGCGCCGCCGCCAGGGCGGCCGCGGTGGCCGCGCCGGGCGCGCGCATCGCGCGGAGCTGTTCGGGCGACTTGTAGATCGAGCGCTTGAACACGCGCCGGCTCAGGCGTCGTCGACGGATGCGACCGCGCGGAGGCCGCGCGCCGCCATCGCGTCGAGGATGCGCTCGGTGACCTCCTCGACGGCGCCGAGGCCGTCGATCTCGACCACCAGGCCGCGCTCGCCGTAGACCGCCACGAGCGGGGCGGTCTGCTCCGCGTACAGGGCCATCCGGTGGCGGATGACGTCCTCGGTGTCGTCGGAGCGGCCCTGCTCGGCAGCCCGCTTCAGCAGCCGCGCGACGACCTCGTCGGTGTCGGCGACGAGCTGGATCACCGCGTCGAGGGCGTTGCCGTCCTCCTGGAGGATGCGGTCGAGCTCGTGCACCTGCTCGATCGTGCGCGGGTAGCCGTCGAGGAGGAACCCGGTCGTGGCGTCGGCGTGCTGCAGGCGGTCGTGCACGATCGCGTTGGTGAGCGAGTCGGGCACGTACTCGCCGCGGTCCATGTACGCCTTGGCCTCGAGGCCGAGGGTCGTGCCGCCCTGCACGTTGGCGCGGAAGATGTCGCCGGTGGAGACCGCCGGAACGTCGAAGGCCTGCGCCAGGCGCGCGGCCTGGGTGCCCTTGCCCGCGCCGGGCGGGCCGATCAGGAGGATGCGGGTCATCGGAGGAGCCCTTCGTAGTGGCGCTGCTGCAGCTGCGCGTCGATCTGCTTCACGGTCTCGAGGCCGACGCCGACGATGATCAGGATCGAGGCGCCGCCGAACGGGAAGTTCGCGTTCGCGCCGACGAGGCCCAGCGCGATGAGCGGGATGAGCGCGACGATGCCGAGGTAGATCGAGCCCGGCAGGGTGACGCGCGTGAGCACGTAGTCGAGGTACTCGGCGGTGGGGCGCCCGGCACGGATGCCGGGAATGAACCCGCCGTACTTCTTCATGTTCTCCGCCACGTCCTCCGGGTTGAAGGTGATCGCGACGTAGAAGTAGGTGAAGCCGACGATGAGCAGGAAGTAGAGCAGCATGTACAGCGGGTGGTCGCCGTTCACGAGGTAGTTCTGGATCCAGACGACCCAGGGCTGCGGCTCCTCACCCGGCTGCGGCTGGTTGAACTGCGCGATCAGCGCCGGCAGGTACAGCAGCGACGAGGCGAAGATGACGGGCACCACGCCGGCCATGTTCACCTTGATCGGGATGTAGGTGTTGTTGCCGCCGTAGGTGCGGCGCCCGACCATGCGCTTGGCGTACTGGACGGGGATGCGGCGCTGGGACTGCTCCACGAACACGACGGCGACGACGATCGCGATGCCGACGACGAGCACGAGCGCGAAGATGTCCCAGCCGCGGGCCACGCCGATCGCCCAGAGCGAGCCGGGGAAGGTCGCCGCGATCGAGGTGAAGATGAGCAGCGACATGCCGTTGCCGATGCCGCGCTCGGTGATGAGCTCGCCGAGCCACATGATGAGGCCGGTGCCCGCCGTCATGGTGATGACCATGAGGAGGATGGCGTACCACGCGTCGTTCGTGAGCAGCTGCGAGCACTCCGCGATCGGGTTGGTGTTGAAGAGCGCGCCGCTGCGGGCGACCGTGATCAGCGTGGTCGACTGCAGGACCGCGAGCGCGATGGTGAGGTACCGCGTGTACTGGGTCAGGCGGGCCTGGCCGGCCTGGCCCTCCTTGTACAGCGCCTCGAAGTGCGGGATGACGACGCGGAGGAGCTGCGTGATGATCGACGCCGTGATGTACGGCATGATGCCGAGCGCGAAGATCGACAGCTGGAGCAGTGCGCCGCCGGAGAACACGTTGACGAGCTCGTAGAGGCCGGACGTGCCTTGGTTGGCCGCGAGGCAGGCCTGCACGTTGCCGAAGTCCACGAACGGCGCCGGGATGAACGAGCCGAGCCGGAACAGGGCGATGATCCCCAGGGTGAAGCCGATCTTCCTGCGAAGATCCGGCGTGCGGAAGATCCGCCCGATGGCGTTGAACACCTGTCCTCCTGTTGCTCCGTCGTGGAGCAGGTCGTTGTTGCGGCTCGAGCCTGTCAGGGCCCCCGTAATACTACGCGAGGCCCCGACAGGCTCGACACACCGTGCTGCTGCGCGGGGATTACTTGACGGAACCGCCGGCGGCCACGATCTTCTGCTCCGCGGAACCGGAGACCTTGTCGACCGTGACGTTGAGCTTGACGGCGATGTCGCCGTCGCCCAGCACCTTGACCTTCTCGTTCTTGCGCACCGCGCCCTTGGCCACGAGGTCGGAGACGGTCACGTCCCCGCCCTTCGGGTAGAGCTCGGCGAGCTTGGCCAGGTTGACCACCTGGTACTCGACGCGGAACGGGTTCTTGAACCCGCGCAGCTTCGGCGCACGCATGTGGTAGGGCAGCTGGCCGCCCTCGAAGCCGACGCGCACCGTGTTGCGGGCCTTCGTGCCCTTGGTGCCACGACCGGCGGTCTTGCCCTTCGAGCCCTCACCGCGACCGACGCGGGTCTTCGCCTTCTTGGCGCCGGGCGCCGGGCGGAGGTGGTGGACCTTGAGGACCTGCTCGCGCTCGTCGGTCTCGGCGGCCTTGGCCGGAGCCTTCTTCGCCGGAGCCTTGGCAGCCGGAGCCTTGGCAGCCGGGGCCTTCTCGGCAGCGGCCGTGGCGGCCGGAGCCTTCTTGGCCGGAGCCTTCGCAGCCGGAGCCTTCTCAGCCGCGGGCTTGTCGGCAGCGGCCTTCGCCGGAGCCTTCTTCGCCGGAGCCTTCTCGGCGGCCGGCTTGTCGGCAGCGGCCTTCGCCGGTGCCTTCTTCGCCGGAGCCTTCTCGGCAGCGGCCTTCGCCGGAGCCTTCTTCGCGGGGGCCTTCTTCGGGGCCTCCGCCGCGGCGTCCTTCTTCTCTTCTGCCATTAGTCGATCTCCTCAACCTTGACGAGGTGAGCGACGGTGTTGACGTACCCGCGGTTCTGCGGGGTGTCCTCGCGGACCACGACGTCACCGATGCGCTTGAGTCCGAGACTGCGCAGGGTGTCACGCTGGTACTGCTTCTCGCTCACCTTGGACTTGATCTGGGTCACCTTGAGCCGACCGGCCATCAGGCACCTGCCTTCGCTGCAGCGGCAGCCTCGGCTGCCTGGGCCTCGGCACGCAGCAGACGGGCCGGGGCGACCTCGTCGTAGTCGAGGCCGCGGCGAGCTGCGACGGCACGGGGCTCCTCGAGCTGCTGCAGCGCCTCGACGGTGGCGTGCACGATGTTGAGGGTGTTCGACGAACCGAGCGACTTGCTCAGCACGTCGTGGATGCCGGCGCACTCGAGCACGGCGCGCACCGGACCACCGGCGATGACACCGGTACCGGGGGCGGCCGGACGCAGGAGCACGACGCCGGCGGCGGCCTCGCCCTGCACCGGGTGCGGGATGGTGGCGGCCACGCGCGGGACGCGGAAGAAGTTCTTCTTCGCCTCCTCGACGCCCTTCGAGATGGCCGTCGGGACCTCACGGGCCTTGCCGTAGCCGACGCCGACCATGCCGTTGCCGTCGCCCACGACGACGAGCGCCGTGAAGCTGAAGCGGCGACCGCCCTTGACGACCTTCGAGACGCGGTTGATGGTCACCACGCGCTCGAGGAACTGGCTCTTCTCGTCGCGGTCGCGGCCGCGGCCCTGGTTGCGGTCGCGACCGCCGCCACGACGGCCCTCACGGCCGCCGCCGGCGTTCTTGGCGGACTCGCTCGACGCAGCCGTCTCGACGGGCGTCTCGGAGACCACGTCCGGCTCCTTGTTGTTGTTCTCGGTCACAGGTTCAGCCCTGCCTCTCGCGCTCCATCGGCGATCGCTGCGACACGACCGGCGTACTTGTTGCCACCGCGGTCGAAGATCACGGCCTCGACACCGGCGCTCTTCGCGCGCTCGGCGACGAGCTCGCCGACCTTGCGCGCCTTGGCGGTCTTGTCACCGTCGAACGCACGGAGGTCGGCCTCCATGGTGGACGCCGAGGCGACCGTGCGGCCCTTGCTGTCGTCGACCACCTGGACGAAGACGTGGCGCGCCGAGCGCGTCACGACCAGACGCGGACGCAGCTCGGTGCCGACGACCTTCTTGCGCAGGCGGGCGTGGCGGCGCGAACGCGCAGCCGACTTGCTCTTGACGGCCATGATTACTTACCAGCCTTTCCGGCCTTGCGGCGAACGACCTCACCGGCGTAGCGGATGCCCTTGCCCTTGTAGGGCTCCGGCTTCTTGATCTTGCGGATGTTCGCAGCGGTCTCGCCGACGGCCTGCTTGTCGATGCCTGCCACGGTGAGCTTGTTGTTGCCCTCGACCGTGAAGGTGATGCCGGCGGGCGGCTCCACCGTCACCGGGTGCGAGAAGCCCAGGGCGAACTCGATCGAGCTGCCCTTCTGCTGCACGCGGTACCCGGTGCCGACGATCTCGAGGGCCTTCGAGTAGCCCTGCGTGACGCCGACGATCTGGTTGTTGATCAGCGAACGGGTGAGGCCGTGGAGCGAACGCGACTCGCGCTCGTCGTCCGGGCGGGTGACCAGGACCTGGCCGTCCTCGACCTTGGCCTCGATGGGAGCCGCGACGACGAGCGAGAGCTCGCCCTTCGGGCCCTTCACGTTGACCTGACGGCCGTCGACCGAGACGGTGACGCCGGCAGGGATGTCGATGGGGAGACGTCCGATTCGTGACATGTCGGGTTACCACACGTAGGCGAGGACTTCCCCACCCACGCCCTTCTTCTCGGCCTGGCGGTCGGTGAGCAGACCGCTGGAGGTGGACAGGATCGCGACGCCGAGGCCGCCGAGCACCTTGGGGAGCTCGGTCGACTTCGCGTACACGCGGAGTCCGGGCTTCGAGACCCGCTTGATGCCCGCGATCGAACGCTCGCGGTTGGGGCCGAACTTCAGCTGCAGGGTCAGCGTCGTGCCGACGCGCGCCTCGGAGACCTCGAAGTCGGCGATGTAGCCCTCGTTCTTCAGGATCTCGGCGATGTGCGACTTGAGCTTCGAGTTCGGCATGGACACGCTGTCGTGGTGCGCGGAGTTGGCGTTGCGCAGCCGGGTCAGCATGTCAGCGACCGGATCGGTCATCGTCATGATGTGTTTCCTTCGTTCACCAGGTTTCAGGGCCCGTTACACGGGAGCTGACCTGTGGTGGTGAGCCGGGCGGTCGCCCGGATCGGGTGCGGATGCCGCGCGCATGACGCGGCATCCGCGGGGTCCTACTGTGCGTTCGAGCCGGCCGAGTAGGGGAAGCCGAGCGCCGTGAGCAGCGCGCGACCCTCCTCGTCGGTGTTCGCGGTGGTCACCACGGTGATGTCCATGCCGCGGACGCGGTCGATCTTGTCCTGGTCGATCTCGTGGAACACGGACTGCTCCGTGAGGCCGAACGTGTAGTTGCCGTGGCCGTCGAACTGACGGTCGGACAGGCCGCGGAAGTCCCGGATGCGGGGCAGCGCGAGCGAGAGCAGGCGGTCGAGGAACTCCCACATGCGGTCGCCGCGGAGCGTCACGTGCGCGCCGATCGGCTGGCCCTCGCGCAGCTTGAACTGCGCGATGGACTTGCGGGCCTTCGTCACCAGCGGCTTCTGGCCGGTGATCTTGGTGAGGTCCGCGATCGCGCCGTCGATGACCTTGCCATCGCGGGCCGCCTCGCCGACGCCCATGTTCACGACGATCTTCGTGAGGCCGGGAACCTGGTGCACGTTGGTGTAGCCGTGCGCCTCGGTCAGCTTCGCGATGATCTCAGCCTGGTACTTCTGCTTGAGACGGGGCTGGATTTTGCCAGTTCCCACTGCAGTGTCGGTCATTGCTACAGGTCCTTACCTGACTTCTTGGCGTAACGAACGCGGACCGTCTTCTCGACGCCGTCCTTCGTCACGGTCTCGGTGCGGAAGCCGACGCGCGTCGGCTTCTTGGTCTCGGGGTCGACGATCGCGACGTTCGAGACGTGGATGGGGGCCTCGTGGGTCTCGAGGCCGCCCGTCTTCGAGCCGCGCTGGGTCTGGCCGACCCGCACGTGCTTGGTGACGTAGTTGACGCCCTCGACGACGACGCGCTGGTCGGGCAGCACCTCGATGACGCGACCCTGCTTGCCGCGGTCGCCCGGGCTGCCGTCCTTCTTGGTCTTGGGACCCGAGATGACCTGGACCAGGTCACCCTTCTTGATCTTCGCCATGAGTTAGATGACCTCCGGCGCCAGCGAGATGATCTTCATGAACTTCTTGTCGCGCAGCTCGCGGCCCACCGGGCCGAAGATGCGGGTGCCACGGGGGTCACCGTCGTTCTTGAGGATCACTGCGGCGTTCTCGTCGAACTTGATGTACGAGCCGTCGGGACGACGGGTCTGCTTGACCGTGCGGACGATGACCGCCTTGACGACGTCGCCCTTCTTCACGTTGCCACCGGGGATCGCGTCCTTGACGGTCGCGACGATGGTGTCGCCGAGGCCGGCGTAGCGCCGGCTCGACCCGCCGAGCACGCGGATGGTGAGCAGCTCCTTGGCGCCGGTGTTGTCGGCGACCTTGAGCCGGGATTCCTGCTGAATCACTGTGTACTCCTTCTACGAAGCAAGCCCGCGGGGCTTACTTGGCCTTCTCGAGGATCTCGACAAGGCGCCAGCGCTTGGTGGCGCTCAGGGGCCGGGTCTCGCTGATGACGACCAGGTCGCCGATGCCGGCGGTGTTCTGCTCGTCGTGCGCCTTCACCTTGGAGGTGCGGCGGATGACCTTGCCGTAGAGCGGGTGCTTCACGCGGTCCTCGACCTCGACGACGATGGTCTTGTCCATCTTGTCGCTGACGACGTAGCCGCGGCGCACCTTGCGGTACGGGCGGACGAGCTCGGCCTTCTCGGCGACCTCGGCCGCAGCCTTCTTGGTCTCAGCCATGTCAGGCCTCCTTCGTCTCGGCGTCGGCGTCGGCCGCCGCCTTCTTGGTCTTCTTCGCGGGCTTCTCGGCCTTCGCGGGCACCTCGACCGGGGCCGGGGTGGCGCGGATGCCGAGCTCGCGCTCGCGGATCACGGTGTAGATGCGAGCGATGTCGCGCTTGACGGCCTTCAGTCGACCGTGGCTCTCGAGCTGACCGGTCGCGGCCTGGAAGCGCAGGTTGAACAGCTCCTCCTTGGCCTTCTTCAGCTCGTCGACGAGACGCTCGTCTTCGAAGGTGTCGAGCTCGGCGGGGGCGAGCTCCTTGGATCCGACGGCCATTATGCGTCGCCCTCCTCGCGCTTGATGATGCGTGCCTTCAGGGGCAGCTTGTGGATTGCACGGGTCAGCGCCTCACGTGCGAGCTCCTCGGAGACGCCCGAGATCTCGAACATGACGCGGCCCGGCTTGACGTTGGCGACCCACCACTCGGGCGAACCCTTGCCGGAACCCATGCGGGTCTCGGCCGGCTTCTTCGTGAGCGGACGGTCGGGGTAGATGTTGATCCACACCTTGCCGCCGCGCTTGATGTGACGGGTCACCGCGATACGAGCGGACTCGATCTGGCGGTTGGTCACGTAGGCGGGGGTCAGGGCCTGGATGCCGTACTCGCCGAACGACACCTTGGTGCCGCCGGTGGCCTGGCCACGACGACCCGGGTGGTGCTGCTTGCGGTACTTGACTCGACGGGGAATCAACATGGTTATGCCTCAACTCCTGCTGCGACCGGCTCCTGCGCCTTGGGCGCACGACGACGGTCTCCGCGCTCGGGGCGCGACGACTTCTGGTTGGCCTGCTCGCGGGCGAGCTCCTTGTTGGTGATGTCGCCCTTGTAGATCCAGACCTTCACGCCGATGCGGCCGAAGGTGGTCTTCGCCTCGTAGAAGCCGTAGTCGATGTTCGCGCGGAGGGTGTGCAGCGGCACGCGACCCTCGCGGTAGAACTCCGAGCGGCTCATCTCGGCGCCGCCGAGGCGGCCGGAGACCTGGATGCGGACGCCCTTGGCGCCGGCGCGCTGCGCGCCCTGCAGGCCCTTGCGCATGGCGCGGCGGAAGGCCACGCGTGCGGAGAGCTGCTCGGCGATGCCCTGCGCGACGAGCTGGGCGTCGGCCTCGGGGTTCTTCACCTCGAGGATGTTGAGCTGGATCTGCTTGCCGGTGAGCTTCTCGAGGTCGGCGCGGATGCGCTCGGCCTCGGCGCCGCGGCGACCGATCACGATGCCCGGGCGGGCGGTGTGGATGTCGACGCGGACGCGGTCACGGGTGCGCTCGATCTCGATGCGCGAGACACCCGCGCGGTCGAGCGAGGTCTGCAGCAGGCGACGGATGCGGACGTCCTCGGCGAGGTAGTCCGAGTAGCGCTGGCCGGGCTTGTTCGAGTCGGAGAACCAACGCGACACGTGGTCGGTGGTCACGCCGAGACGGAAGCCGTACGGGTTTACCTTCTGACCCATTACTTCGTACCCTCCTCGGGAGTGGCGAGCACAACAGTGATGTGGCTGGTGCGCTTGTTGATGCGGAACGCACGACCCTGGGCACGCGGCTGGAATCGCTTGAGGGTGACACCCTCGTCGACGAATGCGCGCGACACGTAGAGGTCCTGCTCGTCCAGGTAGGTGTTCGAGGCATCGGCCTTGACGCGAGCGTTCGCGATGGCCGAGGCGACGAGCTTGTACACCGGCTCGCTCGCACCCTGGGGCGCGAACTTCAGGATGGCCAGGGCCTCCTGTGCCTGCTTGCCGCGGATCATGTTGACGACGCGGCGGGCCTTCATGGGGGTCACGCGGATGTGACGCACGCGTGCGATCGACTCCACCATTTCTCTCCTCCTTCACGCCACCGCGTCAGCGGCGGCGGCCCTTCTTGTCGTCCTTCACGTGTCCACGGAAGGTGCGGGTGGGCGCGAACTCGCCGAGCTTGTGGCCCACCATGGTCTCGGTGACGAACACCGGGATGTGCTTGCGGCCGTCGTGCACGGCGATCGTGTGACCCAGCATCGCGGGGACGATCATCGAGCGACGCGACCACGTCTTGATGACGTTCTTGGAACCGGCCTCGTTCTGCGTGACGACCTTGCGAAGCAGGTGCTCGTCGACGAAGGGGCCCTTCTTGAGACTGCGCGGCATCTTCTCTTACTCCTACTTGCGCTTCTTGCCGACGGTGCGACGACGGACGATGAGCTTGTCGCTCTCCTTGTTGGGTCGACGGGTGCGACCCTCTGCCTGGCCCCAGGGGCTGACCGGGTGGCGACCACCGGAGGTCTTGCCCTCACCGCCACCGTGCGGGTGGTCGATCGGGTTCATCGCGACACCGCGGACGGTCGGGCGGACGCCCTTCCACCGCTTGCGGCCGGCCTTGCCCCAGTTGATGTTCGACTGCTCGGCGTTGCCGACCTCGCCGACGGTCGCGCGGCAGCGCGCGTCGACGTTGCGGATCTCGCCCGACGGCAGGCGGAGCTGCGCGTAGGGGCCGTCCTTGGCGACGAGGCGCACCGAGGCGCCCGCCGAACGAGCCAGCTTGGCGCCGCCACCGGGGCGGAGCTCGATCGCGTGCACGACGGTACCGGTCGGGATGTTGCGCAGCGGCAGGTTGTTGCCCGGCTTGATGTCGGCCGAGGGGCCCGACTCGATGCGGTCGCCCTGCGAGAGGCGGTTCGGCGCGAGGATGTAGCGCTTGGTGCCGTCCACGAAGTGCAGCAGCGCGATGCGCGCGGTGCGGTTCGGGTCGTACTCGATGTGCGCGACCTTGGCGGGCACGCCGTCCTTGTCGTTGCGACGGAAGTCGATGACGCGGTACTGGCGCTTGTGGCCACCGCCGATGTGGCGGGTGGTGATGCGGCCCTGGTTGTTGCGCCCGCCCGACTTGGACAGGGGCTTCAGCAGGGACTTCTCCGGCGTCGACCGGGTGATCTCCGCGAAGTCGGCGACGGACGAACCGCGACGACCCGGGGTCGTGGGCTTGTACTTGCGAATAGCCATTCTCGGTTGCTCCTTAGCCGACAGCCGTGAAGATGTCGATCGAGCCCGACTTCAGCGTGATGATGGCGCGCTTGGTGTCCTTGCGCTTGCCCATGCCGAAGCGGGTGCGGCGGGTCTTGCCCTGGCGGTTGAGGGTGTTCACCTGCGCGACCTCGACCTTGAAGATCTGCTCGATGGCGAGCTTGATCTCGGTCTTGTTGGCGCGGGGGTCCACGACGAACGTGTACTTGCCCTCGTCGATCAGGTTGTAGCTCTTCTCGGAGACCACCGGCGCGATGATGATCTCGCGGGGGTCCTTGTTCCATGCGGCGCTCATGCGGAGACCTCTTCCTTCGTGGCCTTCGAGGCGATGAAGCCCTCGAGCGCGGCCGTGGTGAAGACGATGTCGTCGGAGACGAGCACGTCGTAGGCGTTCAGCTGGTCGAACGTCAGCACGTGCACGGTCGGGATGTTGCGGACGGCGCGCTCGTTGAGCTCGTCGTCGCGGGTCAGCACGACCAGGACGTGCTTGGACGCGGCCACGCCGTCGAGCAGCTCGACCGCGGCCTTCGTCTTCGGCGCGTCACCGGCGAAGAGGCCCTCGACGACGTGCACGCGGCTGCCGCGGGCACGGTCGGAGAGCGCGCCGAGCAGGGCCGCGGCGATCATCTTCTTCGGGGTCCGCTGCGAGTAGTCGCGCGGGGTCGGGCCGTGGACGACGCCACCGCCGGTCATGTGCGGGGCGCGGATCGAACCCTGGCGGGCGCGACCGGTGCCCTTCTGCTTGAACGGCTTGCGACCGGCGCCGGAGACCTCACCACGGTTCTTGGTCTTGTGCGTGCCCTGGCGCGCGGCGGCGAGCTGGGCGACGACGACCTGGTGGATCAGCGGGACGTTGGTCTGCACGTCGAAGAGCTCTGCGGGCAGCTCGATCGAGCCGGCCTTCTTGCCCTTGACGTCGACGATGTCGAGTGCGGTAGCCATGGACTACGCTCCCTTCACTGCGTTGCGGACGAAAACGAGGCGGCCACGAGCGCCGGGGACGGCGCCCTTGACGAGCAGCAGGCCCTTCTCGGCGTCGACCGAGTGCACCTTGAGGTTGAGCACGGTCACGCGCTCGCCGCCCATGCGGCCGGCCATGCGCATGCCCTTGAAGACGCGGCTCGGGGTCGAGGACGCGCCGATCGAACCGGGCTTGCGGTGGTTGCGGTGGGCACCGTGCGAGGCGGAGACGCCCTTGAAGTTGTGGCGCTTCATGACACCGGCGAAGCCCTTGCCCTTCGAGGTGCCGACGACGTCGACCAGCTGGCCGGCCTCGAAGGTGCCCTCGACGGTGAGCTCCTGGCCGAGCGCGTACTCCGCGGCGTCGGCGGTGCGGACCTCGGCGAGGTGGCGGCGCGGGGTGACCCCGGCGGCCTCGAAGTGGCCGGCGGCCGGCTTCAGGACCTTGCGGGGGTCGATCTGGCCGGCGGCGATCTGGACGGCGCTGTAGCCGTCCTTCTCGGGCGTGCGGAGCTGGGTGACGACGTTCGGAGCGATCTCGATCACGGTCACCGGGACGACGCGGTTCTGGTCATCCCACACCTGGGTCATGCCGAGCTTCGTGCCCAGGAGACCCTTGACGGTCTTGGTAGCAGTCGTGGACATGGGGTTCCTCAGAGCTTGATCTCGATGTTGACGTCGGCCGGGAGGTCGAGGCGCATGAGCGAGTCGACCGCCTTGGGGGTCGGGTCGACGATGTCGATCAGGCGCTTGTGGGTGCGCATCTCGAAGTGCTCGCGGCTGTCCTTGTACTTGTGGGGCGAGCGGATGACGCACACCACGTTCTTCTCCGTGGGAAGCGGCACCGGGCCGACCACGGTCGCACCCGCGCGGGTCACCGTGTCGACGATCTTGCGCGCCGAGGTGTCGATGACCTCGTGGTCGTACGACTTCAGTCGAATGCGGATCTTCTGTCCCGCCATGGCTGACTCTCTCTCTGTCAAGGCGTCGTACAGCTCTCGCTGCATTGGACGCCGTCGTAGCACTCCGTGTGGTGCACCACTGTTCTTCTGTCAACGGCCCGTGATCGAGCCTGTCGAGACCACCGGGGATCCTCGCGGATCCGATCGCCTCGACACGCTCGACCGTCGAACCTGTCACCGGCAGCCGCACGCGGGCGCGAACCCGCTCGAGGACATGGCTGCGCCATGTCCTTGCAGTTGTCGGTTGAGTCGTGTCCTGCTGCCCGCGGCCTAGCCTGACCCCCACGGCATCGGATGCCCGAGGTGGCTATGCACTGCCTGGCAGTGATCCGAAACGCGCGCACGTTCGCCTCGCGTTCGAAATGTTGAACTCAACGAGTTTGCCACATCGCACGACGTTCATGCAACCCGGGCGTGTCGCACCCGGCGTGTCGCCCAGCGGACTCCCAGCGAACCCGCTCAGCGCGCCTCCCAGCCCTGCTCGCGGAGGGCCTGGCGCGCCTGCTCGCGCGCGGAGTAGGCGGTCTTCACGCCCCGGATCTCGCGGTAGTTCTGGTGGCCCGGACCCGCCCAGAGGATCGAGTCCTCGGCCTCGCACAGCGACACGGCGAGGCGGATCGCCCGCGGGGGCGGCGACACCACGTGCAACTCGGCATCGGGCCTGGCCGCGAGCGCACCCTCGGCCAGGGTGCGGCGGATCGACGCGGCGTCCTCGAACCGGGGGTGGTGGTCGGTGACCACCAAGATGTCGCTGCGCCGGACGGCCTCCGCGGCCATGTCGTGCCGCTTCGTCTTGTCGCGGTCGCCGTCGGCGCCGAAGACCATGATCACCTTGCCGCTCGTCACCGCGCGGACCGCGTCGAGGGTCTTGGCGAACGCGTCGGCGCTGTGCCCGAAGTCCACGTACACCGCCGGCGAACCGGGCGCCGCCACGTTCTCCGTGCGACCGGGGATCGGCGGGATCGCGCCGTCGTGCGCGAGCGCCGCCGCGACCTGCGCGAACGGGCGTCCGCCGGCGATGAGCATGACGATCGCGAGGCCCGCGTTCGCCGCGTGGTGCTCGCCGATCGCCGGGATCATCGCCTCGAGGTGCGCCCCGTCGGGGCCGTCCAGCGCGAACCGCGTGCCCTCGCGCGAGACCGCGGTCGTGCGCACGTGCCAGTCGGCAGCGACCCCGTCGCGCGACGTGATCGTCTGCACCGGGATGCCGGCGCGCTCGACCAGCCGCGCACCCCAGTCGGTGTCCAGCGACACGACACCGGTCTCGGCACGGTCGGGCTGGAACAGGGCGACCTTCTGGTCGAAGTACTCGTCCATGGACGCGTAGTCGTCGAGGTGGTCGTGGCTGAGGTTGGTGAAGCCGGCGACCTGGAAGCGGATGCCGTCGATGCGGTGGCGCGTCAGCGCCTGGGCCGAGACCTCGATCGCCGCCGTGGTCACGCCCCGCTCGCGCATCGTGGCGATGAGCGCGTGCATGTCGCTCGCCTCGGGCGTCGTGAGGCCGGCGACGACGATCTCCCCCGCGATGCGGCGCTCGGCCGTGGAGCTCAGCCCAGCGGTCTCGCCGAGCGCGCCGAGCATGCCGTCGAGCAGGTGGACGGTGCTCGTCTTGCCGTTGGTGCCGGTCACCCCGATCAGCTGGGGGTCACCCTCGGTGTACGCGTACACGACCGCGGCCACCGCCCCGAGCACCTCGCGGGGCGCCGGGACCACGAGCACGGGCAGGCCCGTGCCGGCGGCCAGTTCCGCCCCGGCGGCGTCGGTGAGCAGCGCGACCGCGCCCGCGTCGGCCGCCTGGCCGGCGAACTGCGCGCCGTGCGCGTTGGCCCCGCGGATGCCCACGTAGAGGTCACCCGGACGCACCTGGCCGGACGCGAACGTGACGCCGGTCACCCGGACGTCGGCGTGCTCGGGCGCGACCTCGGCGCCGGCCGCAGCCGCGAGGGCCCCGAGCGCGACCGGTTCGGTGCGTTCCGGGCGCAGGGCGATCGGCGCGGGGGCGATCTCGGTCAACGAAGGCTCCTCTCGAGGCCGCAGGCGGCCGGGCGATCCACACGCGTCGACGGCCGGCTCGTGCCCGGCGTCGGCACGCGGGCGGGTCACCCGCGCATGCGCTCCCAGCGATTCTAGGCGAGCGGGCGGCGCGCCCGCGCTCCCCGAGGGGCGATCCTCACTCGACCGCCGCCCCGTCCCCCGACCGCGGTCCGGGGTCGGCCACCGGTGCCGGTCGGCGCCGATCCCGGAGGCGCAGCACGGGCTGCTCGATCCAGCGATACGACGCCTCGGCGACGAGCAGCGAGGCCGCGACGCCGACGATCACGCGGGTCCACCCCGGCACGCCCGCCGGTGCGTGGTGCAGTGCGAGCGACATGATCGGCAGGTGCCAGAGGTAGAGGCTGTAGGAGCGGAGGCCGAACCAGCGCAGCGGTGCCCACTCCATCGGCGGCACCGTCCACGCCACCAGTGCGGCGACCATCGGCGCCGCGAGCACCGCCCCGATCGAGATCGGCCAACCCGTGGTGAGTGCGGCGGGCAGCGGCAGGAATACCGCCAGCGCGAATCCCGCGGCGGCGACCGGCGCGAGCCTCCCCAGCACGCCCAGCGTGCGCGGGCCGGCGAACGCGAGCGCGCAGCCGAGCGGCAGGCCCATGGCGCGTACGTAGGAGTGCACGGCCGGCGGGGCGCCCGGCAGGAGGTCGACCACGAGGATCGCCGCGATGAGCGCGACCTGCGGCAGCCACGCCCAGGGTGCGCGCCAGCGGAGCGAGAGCAGCAGCAGCGCCGGCCAGACGAGGTAGAACTGCTCCTCGAGGCTGAGCGTCCAGGTGTGGTCGAGCAGGCCGCCCTGCATCGCCACGAGGTTGGACGTGTAGGTCAGTGAGACCAGCACGTCGCGCGTCAGTTCCGGGACGGCCCGCCCCGTGACGAGGGCGACGGTCAGCACGAACGCGCACGCCGCGAGCAGGGCCGGGTAGAGGCGGAGGAGACGGCGCGCGGTGAAGCGTGCGAGGCGGATCGTGCCCGTGCGGTCGTACTCGTTGCGCAGCAGGCGCGTGATCAGGAAGCCGGAGAGGACGAAGAACACGTCGACGCCCAGGAATCCACCGGGGGCCAGGCCGGCGTGGAAGAGCACGACGACGATGACCGCGACGCCCCGGAGGCCGTCCAGTCCCCGCCATCGTGCCGCCGACATGGGCCCCATCCTCGCACGCGGCGGCGTCGGGTGCGGGGACGACGAAGGGGCCGGGCCCGAAGGCCCGACCCCTGTCGGCACGACTGCTCCTGACGGAGCGGGTCGCTACTTGATGATCTTCGTGACCGTACCGGCGCCCACGGTGCGACCACCCTCGCGGATGGCGAAGCCGAGGCCCTCCTCCATGGCGATCGGCTGGATGAGCTCGACCGTCATGTCGGTGGTGTCGCCGGGCATGACCATCTCGGTGCCCTCGGGCAGCGTGATGACGCCGGTGACGTCGGTGGTGCGGAAGTAGAACTGCGGACGGTAGTTCGCGTAGAACGGGTTGTGGCGGCCACCCTCGTCCTTGGACAGGATGTACGCGGTGCCCTCGAACTCGGTGTGCGGCGTGACGGAACCCGGAGCGACGACGACCTGGCCGCGCTCGACCTCCTCGCGCTTGAGACCGCGGAGCAGGAGACCGCAGTTCTCGCCGGCCCATGCCTCGTCGAGCTGCTTGTGGAACATCTCGATACCGGTGACCGTGGTCTTCTGCGTCGGGCGGATGCCGACGATCTCGACCTCGGAGTTGATCTTCAGCGTGCCGCGCTCGGCGCGACCGGTGACGACGGTGCCGCGACCGGTGATCGTGAAGACGTCCTCGATCGGCATGAGGAACGGCTTGTCCTTGTCACGCACGGGGTCGGGGATCGAGTCGTCGACGGCCTCCATGAGCTCGACGATCGAGTTGACCCACTGCTCGTCGCCCTCGAGTGCCTTGAGGCCCGAGACGCGCACGACCGGAGCGTCGTCGCCCGGGAAGCCCTGGCTCGAGAGCAGCTCGCGGACCTCGAGCTCGACGAGCTCCAGGATCTCCTCGTCGTCGACCATGTCGGCCTTGTTCAGCGCGACCAGCAGGTACGGGACGCCGACCTGCTTGGCGAGCAGCACGTGCTCGCGGGTCTGGGCCATGGGGCCGTCGGTCGCGGCGACCACGAGGATCGCGCCGTCCATCTGGGCGGCACCGGTGATCATGTTCTTGATGTAGTCGGCGTGACCCGGGGCGTCGACGTGCGCGTAGTGGCGCTTCGGCGTCTCGTACTCGACGTGCGAGATGTTGATCGTGATGCCGCGCTGGCGCTCCTCGGGAGCGGAGTCGATCGAAGCGAAGTCGCGCAGCACGTTGACGTCCGACGGGTACTTCTCTGCGAGCACCTTCGAGATGGCAGCGGTGAGCGTGGTCTTGCCGTGGTCGACGTGACCGATCGTTCCGATGTTGACGTGCGGCTTGGTCCGCTCGAACTTGGCCTTAGCCACTGTGGGTCCTCCTCAGGACTTACGTGTAGAAGCGCCGGGCGCCGGATTGCGCTCGGTGATCTACGGGGTGTGTTGGGTATGTTACGCGAACCGGCTGGTTGCGCGCTGTGCGAGGGCTACTCGCCCTTGTTCTTCTGGACGATCTCGTCGGCGACAGCCTTCGGGACCTCCGCGTAGCTCTCGAAGGTCATCGAGTACACGGCGCGGCCCGAGGTCTTCGACCGCAGGTCGCCGATGTAACCGAACATCTCCGACAGCGGGACGTTGGCGCGAATCACCTTCACACCACTGGCGTCCTCCATCGACTGGATCTGCCCGCGACGCGAGTTCAGGTCGCCGATGACGTCGCCCATGTACTCCTCGGGCGTACGCACCTCGACGGCCATCAGCGGCTCGAGCAGAACCGGGTTCGCCTTCCGAGCGGCCTCCTTGAAGCCCATCGAACCGGCGATCTTGAACGCCATCTCCGAGGAGTCGACGTCGTGCGCGGCACCGTCCAGCAGGGTCGCCTTCACACCCACCATGGGGTATCCGGCGAGGATGCCGTACTGCATCGCGTCCTGGAAGCCGGCGTCGACCGAGGGGATGTACTCCCGCGGGATGCGACCACCGGTGACCTTGTTCTCGAACTCGTAGGTCGTGTCGGCCGTGACCTCCAGCGGCTCGATCGAGAACTGGATCTTCGCGAACTGGCCCGAGCCACCCGTCTGCTTCTTGTGGGTGTAGTCGTGCTTGTCGACCTTGCGCTTCAGGGTCTCGCGGTACGCGACCTGCGGCTTGCCGACGTTCGCCTCGACCTTGAACTCCCGCTTCATGCGGTCGACGAGGATGTCGAGGTGCAGCTCGCCCATGCCCTTGATGACGGTCTGGCCGGTCTCCGCGACCTGCTCGGTGCGGAAGGTCGGGTCCTCCTCGGCGAGCTTCTGGATCGCCGTGCCCAGCTTCTCCTGGTCGGCCTTGGTCTTCGGCTCGATGGCGACCTCGATGACCGGCTCCGGGAAGGTCATCGACTCGAGGATGACCTGGGCGTTCGGGTCGGACAGGGTGTCACCGGTGGTGGTGTCCTTCAGGCCGATGACCGCGTAGATGTGCCCGGCGGTGACGAAGTCGACCGGGTTCTCCTTGTTGGCGTGCATCTGGAAGATCTTCCCGATGCGCTCCTTCTTGCCCTTGGCCGTGTTGATGACCTGGCCGCCCGAGTCGAGGCGACCCGAGTAGACGCGGATGTAGGTGAGGCGCCCGAAGAACGGGTGCGTCATGATCTTGAACGCGAGCGCGGCGAACGGCTCGTCGGCGTCGGCGTGACGCGGGACGATGGTCTCCTCGTCACGGGCGTCGTGCGCCTCGATGGCCGGCATGTCCAGCGGCGACGGCAGGTAGTCGACGACCGCGTCCAGCATCGGCTGCACGCCGCGGTTCTTGAACGCCGAGCCGCAGAGCACCGGGTAGATCTCGCTGTTGATGGTGAGCTTGCGGATCGCGCCCTTGATCTCGGCGACCGTGAGCTCCTCGCCGCCGAAGTACTTCTCGAGCAGCGCGTCGTCGGTCTCGGCGACGGTCTCGAGCAGCGTCTGGCGGTACTCCTCGGCCTTGTCCTTCAGGTCGGCCGGGATCTCCTGGACCTCGTACTTCGCGCCGAGCGTCACGTCGCCCTTCGCGTCGCCGGGCCACACCAGGGCGCGCATCTCGACGAGGTCGATGACGCCGAGGAAGTCGTTCTCCGCGCCGATCGGCAGCTGCAGCACGAGCGGCTTGGCGCCGAGGCGGCTGACGATGGTGTCGACGGTGAAGTAGAAGTCGGCGCCGAGCTTGTCCATCTTGTTGACGAAGCAGATGCGCGGCACGTTGTACTTGTCGGCCTGGCGCCAGACGGTCTCGGACTGGGGCTCGACGCCCTCCTTGCCGTCGAACACGGCGACCGCGCCGTCGAGCACGCGGAGGTTGCGCTCCACCTCGACGGTGAAGTCCACGTGACCGGGCGTGTCGATGATGTTCAGCTGGATGTTGTTCCAGAAGCACGTCGTCGCGGCGGACGTGATGGTGATGCCGCGCTCTTGCTCCTGCGCCATCCAGTCCATCGTCGCGGCGCCGTCGTGCACCTCGCCGATCTTGTGCGTGATGCCCGTGTAGAACAGGATGCGTTCGGTCGTCGTGGTCTTGCCGGCATCGATGTGGGCCATGATGCCGAAGTTGCGGACCTTGGTCAGGTCGGTGAGCACATCCTGTGCCACAGGGTTCCTCCGGGGGATTCAGTGAGTGGGGTGGGGGTGAGCGGATGCCGCGGGTCGCCCTGCGGCATCCGCTCGCCTCTTACCAGCGGTAGTGGGCGAAGGCGCGGTTCGACTCGGCCATCTTGTGGGTGTCCTCGCGGCGCTTGACCGCGGCACCCAGGCCGTTCGAGGCGTCGAGGATCTCGTTGGTGAGACGCTCGGTCATGGTCTTCTCGCGGCGGGCCTTGGCGTAGCTGGTGAGCCAGCGCAGCGCCAGGGTGTTCGCACGGTGCGGCTTGACCTCGACGGGGACCTGGTAGGTCGAGCCGCCGACGCGGCGCGAACGCACCTCGAGGGTCGGGCGCACGTTGTCGAGGGCCTTCTTGAGCGTCACGACGGCGTCCTGGCCGGACTTCGAGGCGACGGTCTCGAGCGCGTCGTACACGATGCGCTGGGCGAGGTCCTTCTTGCCGTCGACGAGGATCTTGTTGACGAGCTGGCTCACGACCGGCGACCCGTAGACCGGGTCGGCGACGACGGGGCGCTTCGGAGCGGGTCCCTTGCGAGGCATTACTTCTTCTCCATCTTCGCGCCGTAGCGGCTGCGCGACTGCTTGCGGTTCTTGACCGCCTGCGTGTCGAGCGCGCCGCGGATGATCTTGTAGCGGACGCCGGGGAGGTCCTTCACACGGCCGCCGCGCACGAGCACCATCGAGTGCTCCTGCAGGTTGTGGCCCTCGCCCGGGATGTAGGCGGTGACCTCGGTGCCGTTGGAGAGCTTCACTCGGGCGACCTTGCGCAGGGCCGAGTTCGGCTTCTTCGGGGTGGTGGTGTAGACGCGCGTGCAGACGCCGCGCTGCTGGGGGTTGGCCTTCAGGGCCGGGGCCTTGGTCTTGTCGACCTTCGGCGAGCGGCCCTTGCGGACCAGCTGCTGAATGGTGGGCACTCGTTCTCCTCGTTCATGCTGCACGGTGACAGCGGTGATGGATTGTGTCGCATCATGACCCACCGGCGCCGCAGAGCTGCGATGCCTTCATATGGTGGGTATGCCGTGGGGGTAGCTCGTCCAGAGCTCCCTTGGAGTGTGATCTCGTTCCCGTTCCCGAACCGACCCGGGGGCACGATTCAGGCGCGCGGCGAAGCGCACACCAGATCAATGTTACCCGTGCCCCGCAAGGCGGTCAAATGGCGCCCGTCCTCACGCCCCCGGCCACATCGGCGAATCGAGTTCGCGGTCGAGGTCGGCCAGCATCTCCGCCACCTGGGGCTCGACCACGCCGGCGATCCCCTCCCCGATCCTGGCGCGGTGCTCGCGCAGCGCGGCGCAGATGCGACGGCCGATCTGCTTCGCGAACTCGTCTGCCAGCCGGACCTCCTCGCGGATGGCCGCCTTCTCCTCCTGGGTCAGCGGTCGCGGCTGGTCGCCGCCCTCGGCTCCGGCCGCCGCGTCGCGCTCGAGGCCGCCGATCGTGAACAGGAACGGCTGGTCGGGCGCGGGGTCGGGGTCGAGGTCGAGGCCGCGGTACTCCGGGTCGAGGCCGTCACCGGGACGATAGGGCCGCCGGGCCTTGCGCTCCTCGGCCTGCCGGAGCTCCCGGTGCAGCAACGGGAGGTTGCGGTCGGTGTAGTCGTCCACCGCGACGTCGATGATGCCCTTCATGCGCATCGAGAACGCGTGCTGCACGCCGTGCGGCACGTCCACCTCGAGACCGGCCGCGGCGAGGATCGGCGAGCCGAAGCAGCGTCGGCAGAGCCGCACCCGGGCACGCGTCGTGCCGGGGCGCCACCGCGGGAGCCAGCGGAGCCAGTTGTCGACCTCGTGGCTGACCCGAGCCTCGATCGAGCCGTCCATCGCGCTTCACGCTAGCGGGTGCGGGCCCCGGATGCACCGCGACGCGGACGCTCGGCGCGTCACGGACGGTCCTCGCGGTCCTCCCACGGCCAGCGGGGCGGGGCGTCGTGCCTGCGGCGTCGGTGCACGAGTGCGATGTCCGCCCAGGTGATCGCCGCGGCGAAGAGCGCGACCATCGACGTGAACGGGCTCAGCACCAGCACGACCGCGAAGTCGAGCGAGTCGACCACGCCCGCGTAGCCGATGACGCCCGTGCACACGTACCCCGCCCAGGCCGCGAGCCCGGTCCAGATGCCGAACCAGGTCGAGGCGGCCTGGTCCCGGAACCGCCGCGCCGGCACGGCGAACAGGAGCATCGCGAACAGGACGGCGACCGCGACGCCGACCATCGCCGGCCCGAGCAGCAGGCCCGCGTCGGGCAGGGAGACCGGGTCGCCGCCGAAGAGCAGCGCGAGGAACCCGAACGCGCAGACGAGCGCGGCCAGGTAGGCCGCGGTCGCGAAGGGGGCGAGTGCGCGTGCGTAGCGTCGATCGACGGCGTCCATCGCGTCGAGCCTACGTCGGCGGACGTACCGAGGGGGAGGCGCGTCGCGCCTCCCCCTCGCCGGTCCGTACTGGTCGCTGCGCGCTCAGCCGCCCGCGAGCTGCGAGTCGAGCTCCTGGATCGCCGTCATCATGCCGCGCAGGGACTCGCCCATCTCGCCGATGCCGTCCACGGCCGACTTGAGGCCCGTCGTCAGCTCCTCATAGCCCTGGCCGAAGCGGCCCGACGCGTGCTGCGTGCGGAAGTCCTCGCCCAGCAGGCTGTCCACCGACGACTTCAGCTGGTCGAGCTGCGACTGGATGTCGTCCCGCGCATCGCCCAGCTTGGTCGCCATGGCCTCCATCTCACCGTAGGACGCTCCGAAGTCCGCCATGAGTTCCACCTTCCCGATCGTCTGAGTCGGTCCCACTCGGACCGAACGACCCCTACGCTAACCCGGGCCGCGGGCACGGGCGATGGGCAGCACTGCCCACCGGTGGATGACTGCGTCGCTCAGGCCGAGCGGGGCGCCCGCGACGGCGGATGCGGCGCATCCGCGGCGACGAGCAGCAGGGCGCCGACCGTCTCGGATGCGAGCGCTCGGGCGCGCCGCTGGGGCAGCAGCCCGCGCCGCACGAGCACGTCGAGCGCCGCAGTCCGTGCGGAATCGATGTCGCGGCGTCGCTCCGCGTCGAGCCGGCCGACCGCCGCCCGAACCTCGTCGAGCGCACGCCGCCTCGCGTCGGCGGACTCCGCGAGGTACGGGTCCGCGATCGCACGGTCGGCCGCCGTGTCGGCCAGCTGCGCGGCATGCATGCGCACCCTGCGCACGGAGTCGACCACGGCGAGCACCACCAGGAGCGCAGCCGCCACCACGATCACCGAAACCATTCCGACCGCCGAGGAGCCGCCCGACGGGTCGCCGGCGATCCGAGCGCCCGCGACGGCCGCGGTCACGACCCCGACGCCCGCCGAGCCGATCGCGATGCGCGGCAGCGGCTGGAGCAGGCGCGGCGACGCGAGCGCGGCGACCAGCAGCACCAGCGCGGCCGCGCCGGAGACGGCCGCGAGCACGCCGCCGACCGCGACGGCGTCGTCCCGCGCGACCGCGCCGCCGGCGGCGAACAGCGCGAGCGCCACCGTGATCGGCAGGAGCAGCGCACCCGTGAGCAGCAGCGATGCGCAGCCCGCACGCGGGTGGTCGGCGTCGACCCGTGCGGCGATGCGCGCCATCGCCGCGACGCCGTCCTGCGCGAGGCCCGACGATGCCGCCGCGTCCGCCTGGCCGCGCGCGGCGCGCTCGACGTCCGCCAGCACGTCCGGCGCGACGGCGAGCAGGCGGCGGTCGAGCTCCGCGAGCTCGGCGGAGCCCGCGCGCTTCAGGGACCGGGCCCAGCCTGCGAGCTGGTCGGCCCGTGGCATCCGGTCGCCCTCGGACCGCTCAGGCATCGACGGGAACGATGCGGAGCGTCTGCACGATCTGCTCGAGCTGCTCCTCGAGCAGCCCGATCACCGTCGGCGGGGTCGGCGAGGTCAGCACGTGGACGACGAACCCGTCGGCCGCGATGGCGTAGCTGATGCCGCCGACCGTGCGCCCCGCGGCATCCGATGCACCCATGACGAAGCTGGACCGGCGCCCTGCGCCGAGTGCCGGTGCGATCATGTCCTCGACCACGGGCGGGATCGCCAGCGGCAGGTCGGGCGTGAGCGCGGTGCGGAGGGCGGAGTCGACGTCGTCGCCCGCGGCGATCTCGGCGACGCGCACGTGCACGACCGCAGTGACCGGCACGAGGTACGGCCGGAACAGCAGCGTGACCACGTCGTCGGGGGCGACCTGCGCACGCACGTCGTCGAGCATCACGCCGAGCGCCATGCGCTGGTCGCCCGTGAGGCCGTCGCCCTCGCGCACGGCCGCATAGCCGGTCGCGAGCTCCGCAGAGAACGCGTCCCACTGCTCGGGCGACGCATCGCGCGGCACGAGGCTCCACGAGACATCCGGAACCTGCAGGTCGAGGCGCATCCCCGTGGTCGCGCTCATGCGGTCGCCCCCTCGCGCGGCATCCACGCGAAGGTGCCCATGATGGCATCTGCGACGAAGATGAAGTCGGCGAGCGGATGCTCCGTGGGTGCCATGCCCACCGGATGGGTGACGACCGCGGCGAAGCGCAGGGCGCTGCGGCGGCGCGTACCCGGGATCGGCGTGAAGTACGACACGGTGTGGGAACCGACGCGCTCGCCGTTCAGCTCGTGCGAGCCCGTGCGCTCCCAGCGGATCATCGAACGGTCCTCGTTCAGGGCGCGCGCGCCGTGCGACCGGATGAGTTCGGCGACCTGGGCGTCGAGCGTGCCGCCGTCGGGCGCGCTCATGCGGGTCGCGGTGATCGACATCGGCATGATCGCGTCGCCCGGCGCGGTCTCCTGCACGTAGTACGCGACGGCATCGAGGCGACGCAGGTCGGCGAACGCCTGGCGGGTGAGCGAGCGCAGCTGCGCGTTCAGGTCGGGCCGGTGCTGCCGGCGCAGGCGATCGGATGCCCGGGAGAGCATCGCCTGCTCCCCCGCCGCGTCCGGTGCGTGCTCGACCCATCCCGGTGGGAGGAGGAGCTGGAACGGGGGGACCTCCGGGCGCGTGCCGAGGAGTTCGTCTCTCAGTGACATCCGTCACATCCTGCCGGTTCGGGGCGGGCCTGTGCGAACCGTCGCGTCACGCGTCGGCTCACGGGGTCGCGGCCAGCTGCTCGCGCCAGGTGTCGGCGGGGTCGTCACCGGGGAACAGGCCCGCGATGTCGCGCATGGTCGTCACCTTCGTCCGGGTGACGTCGAGGTGGCCGATGATCAGATCGGCGACCTTGGACTCGTCCGCGGCGAACTCGGCCAGCTCGGCCGCGCTCCCGGCACCCATGTAGCGGGCGAAGATGTCGGAGGCGACGATGTCGTCCGCGAGCGTGGCGTACAGGTTCCGCCCACCCTGCTGGAGACCCGAGAGGCCGGCGCCACCCGCCGAGAGGCCGGTGCTGACGGCCGTCCAGCCGCTGCTCACCTGGCCCATCGCCGGGCCGATCTCGTCGAGTGCGACGAACCCGCGGAGGAACGTCCGCGTGCCCACCTCGGCGCCGTCGGCGAACGCGCCCAGCTTGCCGAACGGGATCACCCCGACGACCGCCCAGGCGACCTCGCCCCAGTCGGCGCGACCGTAGTGCTTCATGTACAGCGTGCCGATCAGCGAGAGGATGCCCACGATGGTGCCGAGCACCGCGATGAGCGGGCCGCCCACGATGATCGCGAGCACGGCCAGCACGATGCCGACGACGGTCAGCACCGTCAGCGCGGTGTCGACGAAGCCGGCGAGGTCGTCCTTCCACGAGTCGGAGATGCCGCCCTCGGTGGCCGTGCCGATCGCGTCGGTCGCGCGATCGAACGCGGCCTCCCACGTGTCGTAGCGGGCGTCGTAGTCGACCGCGAGCAGCTCCCAGGCGTCGTGGGCGACGTCCCGCGCGATGCGGGCGTTCTCGCGCGTGGTGTCGTCGACCGTGCCCGTCTCCGGGTCGGGCATCGGCAGCGGCATCGTGCCGTACTCCATGTGCCGCGACGTGTACTCGACCCATGCCTGCTCGCAGTCGTCGATGAGGGTCGCGAGGCCCGTCTGCACCGTCTCGAGCGACCCGGCGTAGGTCTGGAGCGCGAGCCCGGTGGGCGTGTAGCGCTCGCCGGCGAGGCGCAGCTCGGTGTACACATCGCCGACGACCTCCCGCAGCTTCTCGACGCTGAGGCCGTCCATGCCCTCGGCGCCGTCGGCGATCGCCTGCAACAGGCCGGCGGACTCGCGCATCTGCATGCCGAGGGAGACGATCTGGTCGGCGCGCAGGGCGATGTCGTCGACGTCGCCCTCGATCGGTTCGATGTCGCGGCCCCTGGGTGTGCGGTCCATTCGCGTCGCTCCTCGTCGGCGTCGGTCGGTCGGTGGTCGGTCAGCTGCGCGGCAACTGGCTGGTCTCGTCGGCGTCGACGCTCAGCGAGGAGGACGCCTCGAGGTCCCAGTCCTCCCAGGCCCGGCCGACCTCCTCGACGTGCTGCTGCACCGTCGCGATGTCCTCGCGGAGGAACCGCCTGCGATCGTCCCAGCCGGACTCGAACTCGTCGACGGCGTTTCGCAGCTCGTTCCGGCCGCACGGGGTGCCGATCGCGTGCTCGAGCGCGCCGGTGCGACCGGCGGCGTCGTCGAGTTCGACGATGATCTGCTTGAGCGAGCCGTTGAGCTCGTTCAGCACCGAGTAGCTGATCAGTACGTCCGACACGGTTCGCCTCCTCGGGGTTCGGCCGGTGCATCGCCGGCGATCGCGAGCCTATTCGCGGCTCGGGCTTCGTGGACATGGGGAGCGATCCCCATCGGCGGCATCCGGCTCATGACAGCGGCAGCTGCACGGTGTGGATGCGCCCGTTCTGCACGAAGATCCCCCGGCCCTCCGGGAAGTCCGCGCGCTTGACCTTGGGGAACGGCACCTTGAACACCGAGTCTCCGTCGAAGGCGTCGGGCCGCAGCGCCACGCCCCGCCGCCCGGCCTTGAAGTCGCCGATGAAGCCGAATCCGCTCGAGAGCAGCGACACGTCGGCATCGCCCACGAGGAAGTGGTCACTGCGGTTGACGGCCTGGAAGAGCTCCTTGAGCGGGCGCTCCGCCTCGGTGTCGGCGAACTGCGTGACCTGCTCGACCACGACCATGATGCGATGGTCGAGGCGCTCGTCGGGGATGAGCTCGACGAGCTCCTTCGCCAGTGCCTTCGCGTCGGCGATGTTCGTGGCGCTGCGGGTCCACGGCGCATGGTCGCCGAGCTGCGCACGCCGGCCAGCGAAGTGGAACAGGCGCACGTCGGGGTCGAACCGCCGCATCGCATCGACGAGGCCGCGCAGGGCCTGCGACTTGCCGCTCTGCGGAGGGCCCGTCACCGCGAACGTGCCCACGGGCTCGAAGCCGATCGGCCCGAGCGTCGCATCGGCGAGCCCGAGCACGGGCTCCCCCGCGACCGTCTCCGGCAGCGTCGAAGCGGGGTACGCGACGGGCAGCGCGCCGATCTCGGGCGCCTCGGGCGCCCCCTCGCGCCGCAGGCGTGCGGCGAGCGCCTCGAGCGCGACGGTCTGGGTGGCGACGTTCGTCGACCCGCCGAGGACCGCGACCTGCGCCTCCGCGCCGTCGACGACCGCACGGCCCGGCACCGAGCGCTCGTCGAGCACGTCCTTCGGCACGCCCAGCACCTGGTACGCGGTCTCCTCCGACAGCCGGAGCACGATGCGCTTCGTGACGTTCGCCGCGACCGCGGTGGGCACCGCACCCGCGCGATCGGCGGTCGCGACCACGTGCACGCCGAGCGGCCGGCCCTCGCCGAGGATGCGCATGAACGCGTTGTAGGAGGGCGCGCGGACCGTCGCCCCGTCCCACTCCGAGCGGAACTGCCCGAACCCGTCGATGAGCACGAACACGCGCGGCTCGGCCGCACCGGTGAGGTCGCGGTACTCGGTGAGGCTCGCCGCGTTGACCGCGCTGAACGCGCGACCCCGGCGATCGAGCAGGTCCCCGACCGTACGCAGCAGGCGCTGCACGCGCTCGGGATCATCGCCCGGAATGACCGCGCCGACGTGCGGCAGCGCCTCGAGCGAGCGCAGGGCGCCCGAGCCGAAGTCCAGCCCGTACACCTGCGCCGTGCCGGCGTCGGGCCGCATGCCGGCCGCGATCGCGACCGTGCGCAGCGCGGTCGACTTGCCCGAGCCGCTCGTGCCGTAGACGAGCATCGAGCCGTCGCGGTCGGGCACGAAGTGCACCGGCTCCTGGAGCTGCCGCTCCGGCCGGTCGGCGAGTCCGACCACGACCTGCGAGTCGCCCGCGACCGGGAGGTCGACGAGGTCGACCGCGGCCGCGAGGTCGTCGAGCCACGGGCGCCGCGGCGTCGGGATCGACGCCTCCGTCGCGGCGGCGACCATGCTGCGCACCATGCGCTTCTGGTCGTTCGGCCCGGGGTCCGCGGCGAGCTCCGTCGCCTCGGGCTCGGCGTCGGCCTCCCAGAGGACGACGCCGCCGAAGCGCAGCTCGGCGACGCGCACCTCGGCGACCGCCTCCTCGTCCACGCTCCAGCCGCCGGCGTACGCCGACTGGAACGGGACCAGCCGCCCGGGCCCCGTCTTCGCGATGCCGCGGCCCGGCAACGACGGGTCGAAGCCCGCCGCGACCGCATCGCCCACGACGTCGCGGGAGTCGGACTCGTCCGCCATGCGCAGCGCGACCCGCAGGTTCGTGTTCGCGCGCAGGTTGTCCTTGATCACGCCCGCGGGGCGCTGCGTGGCCATGATCAGGTGGATGCCGAGCGACCGACCGCGCTGGGCGATGTCGACGACGCCGTCGACGAACTCGGGCACCTCGTTCGCGAGGGCGGCGAACTCGTCGATCACGAGCACGAGTGCCGGCGGGCACTCGGGGTCGCGACGCCGCTCGAGCTCGAGCAGGTCCTTCGCCTTCTTGCGGTTGAACAGCCGCTCGCGATGGTGCAGCTCGGCGCGGAGGCTCGTGAGCGCGCGCCGCACGAGGTGCGGGCTGAGGTCGGTCACGAGCCCGACGCAGTGCGGCAGGTCGACGCAGTCGGCGAACGCCGAGCCGCCCTTGTAGTCGACGAACAGGAAGGTGACCCGGTCGGGGCTGTACTCGGCGGCCATGCCCAGCACCCAGGCCTGCAGGAACTCCGACTTGCCGGCGCCGGTCGTGCCGCCGACGAGCGCGTGCGGCCCCTGACTGCGCAGGTCGAGTGTCATCGCGTCGGGACTCGACTGCCCGACGAACGCCTTGAGCGTGCCGGCGCGCTTCAGGCGTGGCAGCGGTGCGCCGGAGCGGTCGGCGACCGAGTCGTTCTGTCGCCAGCGCTCGACCACGCTCGACGCGGAGTCGGCGAGCTCGTGGCCGATGAGCCCGAGCATCGACACCGAGCGCGGCAGGTCACTCGAGTCGGCGACGACGGTGCTCGCGTCGACCACCGGTGCGAGTCGCTTGGCGAACACGTCGGCGTAGGCGGCCGAGACGCCCTCGACGCGCACGTGCTCGTGGGTGATCCCCGCGCGCACCATGCCGACCGATGCGTCCTCCAGCCCGCCGGACGCGTCGATGAACGTGCGACACGCGGCGGGCAGCGACTCGACGGTCGACCCGAGGAAGATCGTGTAGATGCCGGCATCGGCACCGCGCTCGATCACCTGGGTGAGGCGCGGACGGTCCACCGGGGCATCCGCCGAGACGAACAGCACCAGCGCCATGTCGCCGTCGCCCTGGCCGGTCTGCTCGATCGCGTCGCCGACCTGCGCGCCGAGCTCCATCGCGGTGTCGGCATCGCGCAGGGGACCGCGACGGGTGGCGGGACCGGAGAGACGCTGGAGGATGGTCTCCTCGAGCGCGTTCAGCAGCGCCGTGCCGGTCGCCTGGCTGTCGGCGAGCGCGAACTCGGCGAACGGCGACCGCGGGCTCGTGGTGTGCGGCATCCACTTCAGCCACTCGAGTTCGCGCGCCCACCCGGGGTCGACGATCGCGGCCGTGATGATCTCGTTCGGCGCGTGCAGGCCGAACAACTGCACGCCGAGGCCGCGCACCACGTCGGCCGCCACGGCGCGCGGCCCTGCGACGCCGAGGGCGCCGGCGCTCGGGAGCAGCTCGACCACGGGCACGTCGTCGATCGTCGAGAACCGCTCGCGGAGCTGCTCGACCCGTTCGGCGTACTCGGGCACGCCGCCTCCCCCGGGTGCGGGCGCGATCGAGTTCCGGCTCGCCGCACGGCCCACCCCGAGGCGGAACGACAGGAAGTTCCAGTGCTCGGGTCGCCGTGTCCAGAGCAGCGGTCCGAGTCTCATCCCCTGCTCGTAGACGGTCGCGACCGCCGGCGCCTCGCCCTGGCGACGGTCGAACTCGACCTCGACCTCCGCGGCGAGCCGGTCCTCGAGCGACTCCGCCTGGACCTCGAAGGTCTCGATCTCCTGGCGGAGCTTGCGACTCGTGAAGCTCTTCTGGCCGAACCAGTTGGCGAGCATCATCAGCGGCGCCATCGCCACGATGACGAGCGAGAGCACCCGCTGGGTCAGCGCGAAGATCGACAGCCCCATGATGACCGGCGCGATGATCATCGGCCAGGGGAACATGCGCGGGGACGCCTCGGTCGGCAGGTCGGGGTGCGGGTACTCGGTGCCCGGGTACCGGGCCTCCACCCGGGGCGAGCGGTTGAACATCAGGCCGCCGCCGCGTTCGAGCACCGTGTCGTGCTCCACCTCGGCGGATGCGACCGGGGTGATCGTCACCTCGGTGTCGCCCAGCACGATCGGCTGGCCCGGAATGACCTTGAGGCGCGGCACCAGGCCGCCGTCGACGAGGATGCCGTTCGCGGAGTTCAGGTCGACCAGCTCGATGCCGTGGCCGACCTCGATGCGCGCGTGGCGCTTCGACACGAGCGGGTCGGCCAGCAGGACGTCGGCGTCGCCGCCTCGCCCGATCACGCTGTGCCCCTCGGGGAGCTCGATGCGCCGACCCGCCTCGGGGCCGCTGCGCACCTGGAGCACGGCGGCGGCCGACGGCGTGCGGGCCCCGGACCGTGCGCCGGTGTCGGGGACGACCGCGGCGCGGAACCCCGATCCGATGGCAGCGTCGGCGAACAGCGCGCCCGACGCGAGGGTGGTGGCCTCGCGTGCGGTCGGCGCCGCGACGGCGAGCGTCACCGGCACGTGCGCAGTGCCCGTACCGGCCGGATCGCTGGCCGCGATCGCGCGGGCGACGTCGCCCACCGTCGCGGTGGCGTCGGACGTGATCACGATGTCGACGTCGGCGCCGCCCGGACGCCGATAGCTCAGCTTGACCTTCATGCGCCGACCTCGGCGCGCTCGACCGTGAACGCGCGGCCACCGACCTCGACCCGCGCCCCCCAGGCCAGCGCGGTGCGCTCCCCCGCGACGAGCGCGACCGCGTCGCGACCCGGCTGGCGCACCGCGGTGCCGTTCGTCGAGCCCCGATCGGCGATCCAGAACCCGGCATCGTCGATGCCGAACGCGGCATGGGTCTTCGAGATCTCCATGCGCGCGTCGTCCAGCGGCAGGAGCTGCGCGATCCGCTCACCGCCGCGCGGCTCCGGGGCGCGGCCGAGCAGGCCGTCCCCGGTGACGTCGACCCGAGTGCCGTCGTCGAGCACGAGCACGACCGCGGGCGGCGCGGTGCCGGCCTCGGTCGTCGTCGCGCCGAGCGTGGGAGGCGTCGAGCCCAGCTCCGGCGGCACCCATGTCTCGTCGACCGCGGGCGCGGCGACCACGCCCGACGCGGACCGCGCCTGGGGCACGAACGACGGCGTGCCCGAGGCATCCGTGGCCAGCGACGGCAGCGACTCACGGCGGGTGGACGGCGCCGGCGCGAGGGCGCGACGCGCCTTGCGGATCGCCGTCGCATCCGACGGGTCCAGCCCGTGGCGGGCGTCGACGAGCCAGACCGAGCCCAGCCGGTCGAGCCAGCTGCGGCCGCGACCGCTCGCATCCCAGAGGCCGGAGGCGAACAGCAGGGCCGGTCCGAACACGGGCAGGAACGACCAGGAGAGCCAGAGCACCGCCGCGCGCCAGGTGATGCGCCAGAAGCCGGGGCGGCCGAACGTCACCATGCTGACGCTGCGCAGGCCCGTGCTCGCCTTGCCCACGGTGATGCCGCGTCGGCCGTGCAGGATGAGCTGCACCAGGCCGAACGCCGAGAGCAGCACCTGGCTGACCAGTACCAGCACGAGCGGGAGCGCGAGGTCGGCGGGGTCGACGACGGATGCCTCGCCCAGCGCCGCGGGCAGCGCGACGCGCAGCAGCAGCACCGCGCCCACGGCACCCGGGGCGACGAGCACGGACCAGATCGCGGCGTCGATCACGAACGCGAGCGCGCGCCGACCGGTCGGCGCCGAACGCACGCCGAGCACGTCGGCCTCGGCCGGGTCCGCGATGCCCGCCCCTCGTGCGCCGGGCAGGTCCGCAGCATCCGTTCCGGGGGTGACGCTCACGCCGGGTTCCTTCCTCCTCGGCGCGATCGCGCACCTCGAACGGGTGACGCGCAGCGCCTCACGACGAGGACACCATCCGATCGGCTCCGCTGTCGATGGGGAGCGGTCACCACCGGTGCCAGCCTACGTGGACCGCAGGGTCCTCCACGTTCGCCGGACGTCGTCGGTGGACAGACGGATGCCACGGGCGGTCGTCCGCCCGCGGCATCCGTCGCGTGTCGTCAGGGCCGGCTGAGCTGCGGGCCCGCGGCCAGCTGGCGGTCATACTCCTCGAGCGCCGCGCGGTTGCGCGCCGTGACCGTGCGCCCCCGGGCGGCCACCCAGCCGCCGAACCACAGCGTCACCTCGCGGGCGAAGACACCGGCGAGGATCGCGCGCGGATCGAGCCAGCGTGCGGCGACGAAGTCGCCCACCTCGGCCGCGGTGAGGTTCCATGCCTCGCCCAGCAGCGCGCCCCCGACGTAGGAGAGGTACACGACGATGCCCACGAGCAGGCCGAACACGGCGTACGCCCACCAGCCGTTCCGGTTGACGATGGCCGCCAGCACGATGAACGACAGGAAGAAGACCAGTACCGGCACCCAGAAGGCCGGGTGGCCGAGGAACTGCACGAACGCGTCCACGGGCGCCGCGGTCGAACCCTGGACGAAGACCAGCAGGTACGCGGCGAGGGCGTAGAGCGCGGCGAACGCCACGGTCGCGATGAGCCCGACCACGACGCCGAAGCCGCGGTTGCCCTTCGCTCGGGGCGGGGTGGGCGCCTGCACGTAGATCGCCCGCTGCTGCGCGGGCTCCTCCGCGGCCGCAGCGGCCGCAGCGGGGGCGACGGGCGCCGGCGGTTCGGTGGTGGGACCATCGTCGGTGCCGCCCTCGGCGGCGGGCTCGGTGGGCGCGGCCTCGGGCTCGGCCGCCGCAGGCTCCTCGGAGGCCGGCTCGTCGGGCGCCGGGTGCTCCTCGCGGGCGCGCTGCACCGCCGCGTCGAGCTCGGAGGTGTCGGACGCGGTCGTCTCCTCGTCCGCACGGGTCGGCGGCCCCGGAGGCGTGGGGGCTGCGGCGGGCGGTGCCTCCGCAGCGGTCGACTCGCCGGTGGCCGACTGCTCCTCGGGCGTCTCCGGAGTCGTCTCGGAGGCGGTGGTCGGCTCCTCGTCCTCGGGCCGCGCGCCGGGCGTCGTGTCGCTCATGTGGCACCCCTTCCGGGCGCACCAGCGCCCCGTCGCGGCTCACTCTAGCAACGCGGATCCCCGGCGCCGCGGCGCCTCGCGGCGGGTGTCGCGCGGCGCGATCGGCGGCGCGTCCGGGCGCCGCCGGAGACGACGACGGCCCCGGATCGCTCCGGGGCCGTCGTTTCGGGTCACTCGCTAGGAGTAGTTGCCCGGGGTGAAGTCGTCGCTCGAGAACGAGTCGAAGTCGACGAAGCTGAGGTCACCCTCGGAGAACACCGCGTCCTCGGAGAAGATGCGGTTCGGGTAGCGCTCCGCCTTCGCCTCCTCGGTCGCCTCGACCGTCACGTTGCGGTACTTGCCGAGCCCGGTACCGGCCGGGATCAGCTTTCCGATGATGACGTTCTCCTTGAGGCCGACGAGCGGGTCGGACTTGCCCTCCATGGCGGCCTGCGTGAGCACGCGGGTCGTCTCCTGGAAGGATGCGGCCGACAGCCACGACTCGGTCGCGAGCGAGGCCTTGGTGATGCCCATGACCTCCTGGCGGGCCGACGCGGTCTTCCTGCCCTCGGTGAGCGACGCGCGGTTGATCTCGTTGTACCGGCTGCGGTCGACGAGCTCGCCCGGCAGCAGGTCGGTGTCGCCGTGGTCGACGACGGTGACCTTGCGCAGCATCTGGCGCACGATGACCTCGATGTGCTTGTCGTGGATCGGCACGCCCTGCGAGCGGTACACGTCCTGGACGCCCTCGACGAGGTGCTTCTGCACGGCGCGGACGCCCTTGACGCGGAGCACCTCCTTCGGGTCGACCGTGCCCACGATGATCTGCTCGCCGAGCTCGACGTGCTGGCCGTCCTCGACGAGGAGCGTCGAGCGCTTGAGCACGTTGTACGCGATGGGCTCGTCGCCGTTGTCGGGCGTGAGGATCACCTTGCGCTGCTTCTCGGTCTCGTCGATCGTGATCTTGCCGGGGGCCTCCGCGATCGGCGACGCGCCCTTCGGGGTGCGCGCCTCGAACAGCTCCTGCACGCGGGGCAGACCCTGCGTGATGTCGTCGGCCGACGCGGAACCACCGGTGTGGAAGGTACGCATGGTCAGCTGCGTGCCGGGCTCGCCGATCGACTGGGCCGCGATGATGCCGACGGCCTCGCCGATGTCGACGAGCTTGCCGGTCGCGAGCGAACGGCCGTAGCACTTCGCGCAGACGCCGACGCTCGACTCGCAGGTGAGCACCGAGCGGACCTTGATCGACTCGACGCCCGCCTTGACCAGGCGGTCGATGAGCACGTCGCCCACGTCGGCGCCGGCCTCGGCCAGCACCTCGCCCTTCGCGTCGACCGCGTCGGACGCGAGGTTGCGCGAGTACACCGAGTTGTCGACGTCCGCGGCCTCGCGCAGCACGCCCGCCTCGTCGGCCTCGGCGATGGTGAACGCCAGGCCACGGGTCGTGCCGCAGTCCTCCTCGCGGATGATGACGTCCTGCGAGACGTCGACCAGACGACGCGTCAGGTAGCCCGAGTCCGCGGTGCGGAGCGCGGTGTCGGCGAGACCCTTGCGGGCACCGTGCGTGGCGATGAAGTACTCCGCCACGGTGAGGCCCTCGCGGTAGCTCGAGATGATCGGGCGCGGGATGATCTCACCCTTCGGGTTGTTCACCAGGCCTCGCATGCCGGCGATGTTGCGCACCTGCAGCCAGTTACCACGGGCGCCCGACGACACCATGCGGTTGATGGTGTTGTCCTCCGGGAAGTTCTCGCGCATGGCGTGCGCGACCTCGTCGGTGGCCTTCGTCCAGATCTGGATGAGCTCCTGGCGACGCTCGAGGTCGGTCGTCAGACCCTTCTCGAACTGCGCCTGGACCTTCGCGGCCTCCTTCTCGTGCTTCGCCACGATCTCCGCCTTCTGCGGGGGCGCAACGACGTCGGAGAGGGCGACGGTCACGCCGGAACGGGTCGCCCAGCGGAAGCCGGCGTCCTTGATCCGGTCGAGGGTCGCGGCGACCTCCACCTTCGGGTAGCGCTCGGCGAGGTCGTTGACGATCTGCGAGATCTGGCCCTTGCCGGCCTGCGCGTTGAAGTACGGGTAGTCCGTCGGCAGCGCCTCGTTGAAGAGGGCGCGACCGAGGGTCGTCTCCAGCGCGAACGGCTTGCCCGGCTCGAAGCCCTCGGGGGCCTCGCCCTCGGCGAAGTACAGCCCGTCGAGGCGGATCTTCACCGTGGCGTTCAGGTCGAGCTCCACGTGCGACGGCGAGTTCTGGTCGAACGCCAGGATCGCCTCGGCGACCGAGGAGAACGCACGGCCCTCACCGGCGGCGCCGTCCTTCTGCGTCGTCAGGTGGTGCAGGCCGATGATCATGTCCTGCGAGGGCAGGGTCACCGGACGGCCGTCCGACGGCTTCAGGATGTTGTTCGACGCGAGCATCAGGATGCGGGCCTCGGCCTGGGCCTCGACCGACAGCGGCAGGTGCACGGCCATCTGGTCGCCGTCGAAGTCCGCGTTGAACGCGGCGCAGACGAGCGGGTGCAGCTGGATGGCCTTGCCCTCGACGAGCTGCGGCTCGAAGGCCTGGATGCCGAGGCGGTGCAGCGTGGGCGCGCGGTTCAGCAGCACGGGGCGCTCGCGGATGATCTCCTCGAGCACGTCCCACACCTGCGGACGCGACCGCTCGACCATGCGCTTGGCGGCCTTGATGTTCTGCGCGTGGCTCAGGTCGATCAGGCGCTTGATGACGAACGGCTTGAACAGCTCGAGCGCCATCTGCTTGGGCAGGCCGCACTGGTGCAGCTTCAGCTGCGGGCCGACCACGATGACCGAACGGCCCGAGTAGTCGACGCGCTTGCCGAGCAGGTTCTGGCGGAACCGGCCCTGCTTGCCCTTGAGCATGTCGGACAGCGACTTGAGCGCGCGGTTGCCGGTGCCCGTGACGGGGCGGCCGCGGCGGCCGTTGTCGAACAGCGCGTCGACGGCCTCCTGGAGCATCCGCTTCTCGTTGTTCACGATGATCTCGGGCGCGCCGAGGTCGAGCAGGCGACGGAGGCGGTTGTTGCGGTTGATCACGCGACGGTAGAGGTCGTTCAGGTCGCTCGTGGCGAACCGGCCACCGTCGAGCTGCACCATCGGGCGCAGCTCCGGCGGGATGACCGGGACGACGTCGAGCACCATCGCGGCGGGCGAGTTGCCGGTCGCGAGGAACGAGTTGACGACGCGCAGGCGCTTGATCGCACGGATCTTCTTCTGGCCCTTGCCCTCGGCGATCTGCAGGTGCAGATCCTCCGCCTCGGCCTTCAGGTCGAAGCTCTCGAGGCGCTGCTTGATCGCCTCGGCGCCCATGTAGGCGTCGAAGTAGATGCCGAAGCGGTCCTGGAGCTCGTGGAACACCGGGTCCTCGGGCTTCAGGTCGCCGACCTTCAGCGAGCGGAACTCGTCCCACACGCGCTCGAGGTGCGCGACCTGCTCGTCGGCCGACTTGCGGACGCCGGCCATCTCCTTGTCGGCGGCGGCCTCGGCGCGCTTCTTCTGGTCGCTCTTGGCGCCGTCGGCCTCGAGCTGCGCGAGCTCTTCCTCCTTGCGGGTCATGAGCTCGGCGATGCGCGCGTCGCGCTGGTCGCCGATCGTCTTGATCTCGAGGCGGAGCTCGTTCTCGAGCCCGGGCATGTCGGCGTGACGACCCTCGTCGTCGACGTCGATGATCATGTACGCGGCGAAGTAGATGACCTTCTCGAGGTCCTTCGGCGCCATGTCGAGCAGGTACCCGAGGCGCGAGGGCACGCCCTTGAAGTACCAGATGTGCGTGACGGGCGCGGCCAGCTCGATGTGGCCCATGCGCTCACGGCGCACGGACGACTTGGTGACCTCGACACCGCAGCGCTCGCAGACGATGCCCTTGAAGCGCACGCGCTTGTACTTGCCGCACGAGCACTCCCAGTCGCGGGAGGGCCCGAAGATCTGCTCGCCGAAGAGGCCGTCCTTCTCGGGCTTGAGCGTGCGGTAGTTGATCGTCTCGGGCTTCTTGACCTCGCCGTACGACCAGCGGCGGATGTCCTCGGCGGTTGCCAGGCCGATGCGAAGCTCGTCAAAAGTGGTTGCGTCGAGCAATTTCTCTCCTAGAGATGTTCCTGAGGTTCTTCTATCGGCCTGGTTCAGATCTCGTCGATGTTCGACGACTCGAACCGGGTGGAGATGTTGATGCCGAGCTCCTCCGCTGCGCGGAAGGCCTCGTCATCGGTGTCGCGCAGGCTGACCGCCGTGCCGTCGGCCGACAGCACCTCGACGTTCAGGCACAGCGACTGCATCTCCTTCATGAGCACCTTGAAGGACTCGGGGATGCCGGGCTCCTGGATGTTCTCGCCCTTGACGATCGCCTCGTACACCTTGACGCGGCCGAGGATGTCGTCGGACTTGATCGTGAGCAGCTCCTGCAGCGCGTACGCGGCGCCGTAGGCCTCGAGCGCCCACACCTCCATCTCACCGAAGCGCTGGCCGCCGAACTGGGCCTTACCGCCGAGCGGCTGCTGGGTGATCATCGAGTACGGGCCCGTCGAGCGCGCGTGGATCTTGTCGTCCACCAGGTGGTGCAGCTTCAGGATGTACATGTAGCCGACCGAGGTGGGGTACGGGAACGGCTCGCCGGAGCGGCCGTCGAACAGCTGCGTCTTGCCGGTGGAGTCGATCAGGCGCTCGCCGTCGCGGTTCGGGTGCGTCGAGTCGAGGAGACCTGCGATCTCCTCCTCGAGCGCGCCGTCGAACACGGGGGTCGCGACCTTCGAGCCCGGCGCCGCCTCGCGGGCGACCTCGGGCAGGCGCGCGGCCCACTCGGGCTCGCCGTCGACCTTCCAGCCCTGCTTGGCGACCCAGCCGAGGTGGGTCTCCAGCACCTGGCCGAAGTTCATGCGGCCGGGGATGCCGAGCGGGTTCAGGATGACGTCGACCGGCGTGCCGTCGGCGAGGAACGGCATGTCCTCGACGGGCAGGATCTTCGAGATGACGCCCTTGTTGCCGTGGCGGCCGGCGAGCTTGTCGCCCTCGGTGATCTTGCGCTTCTGGGCGATGTAGACGACCACGCGCTGGTTGACGCCCGAGCCGAGCTCGTCGTCGCCGTCCTGCGCGTCGAACACCTTGACGCCGATGATCGTGCCCTGCTCGCCGTGGGGGACCTTGAGCGACGTGTCGCGCACCTCGCGGCTCTTCTCGTTGAAGATCGCTCGGAGCAGGCGCTCCTCGGCGCTCAGCTCGGTCTCGCCCTTCGGCGTGACCTTGCCGACGAGGATGTCGCCGGGGCGGACCTCGGCGCCGATGCGGATGATGCCACGCTCGTCGAGGTCGGCCAGCAGGTCGGGGCTCACGTTCGGGAGGTCGCGGGTGATCTCCTCCTTGCCGAGCTTGGTGTCGCGGGCGTCGACCTCGTACTCCTCGATGTGGATCGAGGAGAGGACGTCGTCCTTCACCAGGTTCTGGCTGAGGATGATCGCGTCCTCGAAGTTGTGGCCCTCCCACGGCATGAACGCCACGAGGAGGTTCTTGCCGAGCGCCAGCTCGCCGTTGTCGGTCGCGGGGCCGTCGGCGATGACCTCGCCGGCCTCGATGCGCTCACCGGCGTTGACGATCACGCGGTGGTTGTACGAGGTGCCCTGGTTCGAGCGGTCGAACTTGCGCAGCCAGTAGGTCTGCGTGCCGCCCTCGTCGAGCTGCACCGTGACGAAGTCGGCCGACACCTCGGCGACGACGCCCGAGGCGTCGGCGGTGAGCACGTCGCCGGCGTCGATCGCGGCGTAGCCCTCCATGCCGGTGCCGACGTACGGCGAGTCGCTGCGCAGCAGCGGCACGGCTTGGCGCTGCATGTTCGCGCCCATGAGCGCGCGGTTCGCGTCGTCGTGCTCGAGGAACGGGATGAGCGAGGTCGCCACCGACACCATCTGGCGCGGCGAGACGTCCATGTACCCGATCTCGTCGGCGGGGATGAGGTCGACCTCGCCGCCGGTCTTGCGGGCCAGCACGCGCTCCTCGACGAAGTGCCCGTCCTTCTTCAGGGGGGCGTTCGCCTGGGCGACGACGAAGTCCTTCTCGTCCATCGCCGTCAGGTAGTCGATGTGCTCGGTGACCTTGCCGTTCTCGACGCGGCGGTACGGCGTCTCGATGAAGCCGAACGAGTTGATGCGCGCGAACGACGCGAGCGAGCCGATGAGGCCGATGTTCGGGCCTTCCGGCGTCTCGATCGGGCACATGCGGCCGTAGTGCGAGGGGTGCACGTCGCGCACCTCGACGCCCGCGCGGTCGCGCGAGAGGCCGCCGGGGCCGAGCGCCGACAGGCGGCGCTTGTGCGTCAGGCCGGCCAGCGGGTTGTTCTGGTCCATGAACTGCGACAGCTGCGAGGTGCCGAAGAACTCCTTGATCGCGGCCACGACGGGGCGCACGTTGATCAGGGTCTGCGGCGTGATCGCCTCGATGTCCTGCGTGGTCATGCGCTCGCGGACCACGCGCTCCATGCGCGAGAGGCCGGTGCGGACCTGGTTCTGGATCAGCTCGCCGACGGCGCGGATGCGACGGTTGCCGAAGTTGTCGATGTCGTCGACGTCGAGGCGGAGCTCGACGTCCTTGCCACCGCGGCGACCGGGCAGGGTCTTGCGCTCGTCGTGCAGGGCGACCAGGTACTTGATGGTCGACACGATGTCCTGGACGGTCAGCACCGAGTCGGTCAGCGGGGCCTCGAGGCCGAGCTTGTTGTTGATCTTGTACCGGCCGACCTTGGCGAGGTCGTAGCGCTTCGGGTTGAAGTAGAAGTTGTCCAGCAGCGCGCGGGCGGCCTCGGCGGCGACCTGCTCGCCCGGACGGAGCTTGCGGTAGATGTCCTTGAGGGCCTCTTCCTTCGTGAGGATGTTGTCCTTCTCGAGGGTGAGGGCGATCGACTCGTAGCCGGCGAACTCCTCGAGGATCTCCTCGGAGGTGAGGCCGAGGGCCTTCAGGAAGACCGTGACCGACTGCTTGCGCTTGCGGTCGATGCGCACGCCGACCTGGTCGCGCTTGTCGATCTCGAACTCGAGCCAGGCGCCGCGGCTCGGGATGACGCGGGCGGAGTAGATGTCCTTGTCGGAGGTCTTCTCCTGCGCGCGCTCGAAGTACACGCCGGGCGAACGGACGAGCTGCGAGACGACGACGCGCTCGGTGCCGTTGATGACGAAGGTGCCCTTCGGGGTCATG
Organism: Agromyces sp. SYSU T00194; assembly: GCF_040496035.1. Lineage (NCBI taxonomy): Bacteria > Bacillati > Actinomycetota > Actinomycetes > Micrococcales > Microbacteriaceae > Agromyces > Agromyces chitinivorans. Next base: position 308,563 of record NZ_JBEPJZ010000001.1, read on the forward strand.
AGCGGGAAGTCGCCCATGAAGACCGTCTGGGTCTTGATCTCACCGGTGAGGTGGTTCATGAACTCGGCGTTCACGTAGAGCGGTGCCGAGTAGGTCTTGCTCTTCTCCTTGCACTCGTCGATCGAGTACTTGGCGGGCTCGAGCTCCGGGTTGGTGAAGCTGAGCTGCATGGTCTCGCCGAGGTCCTCGATGGGCGAGATCTCCTCGAAGATCTCCTCGAGGCCGCTGGCCTCGGCCAGGTCGGTGCGACCGGACTCGAGCCCCTCCTCCACACGCGTCTTCCACGCGTCGTTGCCCACGAGCCAGTCGAACGACTCGGTCTGGAGCGCGAGGAGATCGGGTACGGTGAGGGTGTCGGTGACCTTCGCGAAAGACAGTCGCTTCGCGTTGCGTCCGTTCTTGGGAGTGGGCATGTTCGCGTTACGCGCAGCAGCCAAGGAAATTACCTCCATGGGCCCCGTCGGGCCGGATTACCGTCAGTAGTGGTGGAAGTACCCCGCAGACTCACGTGTTGCGTAGGTGCCGGGCACGCCGACGGACGCCGAATCCGCCGATGTCTCCGGACACACGAAGCCGACCGCAATATGAAGGCAAGAATGGTCTGGGAGCGCAAAGCTCAACTATAGGCCGGATGCCACGCCGTGTCCAGTCGGATTCTTGACCTCGTGATCGGACTGGGGTATAAGCCTCTCACGGAACACCCGGAGACGGCGTCGCAGGGAGCGGAGGTGTGGATGACCGACCCCCACGTGCGCGTCGAGCCGAGCCCCGTCTACCCGGGGGCGCTCGAGCTGATCGTCGACGACCGCCCGCAGTCGGTGGTCGATCCCTCGCGTCCGGTGCGCCTGCACTACGACTACGCGCACCGGGTCGGCGCGGTGCTCGCGGTCGCCGCGCCGCCCGGCGCTCCGCTGCGCGTCCTGCACATCGGCGGCGGCGCGATGACGCTGGCCCGGCACGTGGCCGTGACGCGGCCGGGGTCGCGGCAGCTCGTGGTCGAGGCGGACCCCGAGGTGGTGCGGGCGGTCGGCGAGCGGATGCCCCTGGATGCGATCTCCGCCCGCTCGGTCCGCGTGCGGGTGGGCGACGCGGCGGACGTGCTCACGACGCTGGACGGCCCCTTCGACGTCGCGATCGTCGACGCCTACGTCGGCCTCGACGCCCCGGCGTTCGCCACCTCGTCGCGCTGGTACCGACGGCTGCGTGCGCTCGTGCCGGACGGCGTCATCGTCGCGAACGTCGTCGACGACGGCGACCTCGGGCGCGTGCGGGCGGTGGCCCCCGTGCTCGCCGGTGCCACGGGCGGCCTCGTCGCGCTCGGGCCGCGGGACGTGCTGGACGGCACCGCCGGCGGCAACGTGGTGCTGGTGGGCGGCGACGCGGAGCGCATCGCGACCTGGCTCGACGCCCTCCGGCAGGCCGGCCCCCACCCGGCGACCGTGCTCGGGCCGGACGAGGCCTCGGCCGCGCTGCTCGCCTGAGGCGCTCGGGTAGCGTGGGCGCATGCCAGACGACGTGCCCGAGCGCACCCTCGCCGCGAGCGGGCACCGCGCGCGACTCGAGGAGGACCGCGCCCGCCCGGGGTCGTGGACGCTCTACGTCGACGGCACGCCGCAGTCGCACGTCGACCTCGAGCGACCGGAGTGGCTGGGGTTCGAGTACGTGCGCCGCATCGGGCACGCCGTCGACCTGGTCGCCGAGCCCGGCGCGGCGATCACCGCCGTGCACCTGGGCGCCGGGGCGCTCACCCTGCCGCGGTACGTCGCGGCGACCCGGCCCGGCTCGCGCCAGCAGGTCGTGGAACTCGAGTCGGAGCTCGTCGAGCTGGTGCGCGAGCACCTGCCGCTCCCCCGCACCGCGCAGATCCGGGTGCGCCACGGCGACGCCCGCGAGGTGGCGGCCCGGTTCCCGCGCGGGCTGCACGGCGCGGCCGACATCGTCGTGGTCGACATCTTCTCGGGCGCGCGCACGCCCGCGCACGTGACCTCGACCGAGTTCTACGAGCTGCTCACGCCGCTGCTCGCGCCACGGGGCATCCTCGTCGTGAACATCGCGGACGGGGCCGGCCTCGCGTTCGCGCGCAGCCAGGTGGCGACGCTGTCGCACGTGCTGCCGGAGGTCGCGATCGCCGCCGACCCGGGCATGCTGAAGGGGCGCCGGTTCGGCAACGTCGTCGCGTACGCCAGCCCCCACGAGCTGCCGTTCGCGCAGCTCCCGAGGCTGCTCGCGAGCGATCCCGCGCCGGCGAAGGTCGTCTCGGGCGAGGAGCTGCGCCGATTCGTGGCGGGTGCGTCGTTCGTCACCGACGCGACCGCGGTGCCGTCGCCGCCGCCCGCGCGCTCGGTGTTCCTCACCAAGCCGAACGCCTGAGCCGGCGGCGCCCGCTCGCAGCTCAGGCGTGCCCGTGCCGGAAGCGCACCGTCTGTCCCGGCCGCAACTGCGCGAAGCGGTCGACCGAGGCATCCGACACCACCGCGATCACGGGGTAGCCGCCCGTCACCGGATGGTCGGCGAGGAGCACGGTCGGCGTGCCCTCCGGCGGCACCTGCACCGAGCCGCGCACGACGCCCTCGCTGGCGAGCTCCCCCGGCACGAGCCGCTCGAGCGCCGGACCCTCGAGGCGCACGCCGATGCGGTCGGAGCGCGGCGAGACGCGCCAGTCGGTCTCGAACAGCGCGAGGCGCGCCGCGTCGGTGAACCAGTCGGCACGGGGGCCCGGAGCCAGCTCGGCGACCACCTCGTCGTCGACGGGCGCCCACCGCGTGAGCGAGTCCACCACGGGGATGGCGCCTGCGACCTCGTCGCCGACCGGCAGCACGTCACCGGCTGCGAGGGGCGCGGGGCCGAGGCCCGCGAGCGTGTCGCGCGAGCGTGAGCCGAGCACGCGCGGCACCGCGATGCCGCCGCGCACCGCGACGACGTAGCGCAGCCCGTGGGCGGCGATCGGCAGCACCAGTTCCGCGCCCGGGGCCGCGCGCGTCGCGGTCTCCGGGTGCACGGGCGCACCGTCGAGCGCGACCTCGCCCCACGCGCCCGTCACCGCGAACCAGCCGCCGTCGTCGAGCCGCAGGCGCAGGCCGCCCACCGTGCACTCGAGCGCCGCCGCCTGCGGCGCGTTGCCGACGAGGCGGTTCGCGAGGCCGAGCGCTGCGCGATCGGCCGCCCCCGAGCCGCCGACGCCGAGGTGCGCCCAACCCGGGCGCCCGCGGTCCTCCACCAGCGTGAGGGGCCCGGGCTCGAGCACGGTCAGCCGGGTCATGCGCCGCCCTCGCTCCGCACGAAGCGCACGAGGGCGCCGGGCACGAGTCGCGCAGGCGGGTCCGCCGCGGCGTCCCAGAGGGGCACGTCGGTGCGCCCGATGAGCTGCCAGCCGCCGGGGCTCTCGCGCGGGTACACGCCGGAGTACGGGCCGGCGAGGCCGATCGAGCCGGCCGGCACGCGCGTGCGCGGACTTGCCAGGCGCGGCACGTCGTAGGGCCAGTCGTCGCTCACGAGGTAGCCGAACCCGGGGGCGAACCCCGTGAACGCGACGCGCCAGGTGGCCGCGAGGTGCGCGGCGACGAGGACGTCGGCGGCGAGGCCGATCGCCGCTGCGGCACCCGCGAGGTCGTCGCCGTCGTAGCGGGCGGGCAGCTCGACCGGCTCGGCGGATGCGGCGGCGGCGGTCGCGGCGGGCGTGCGGGCGACCCAGGCCGACGCGGTCTCGAGCGCGATGTGCGCCGGGTCGACGGTCACCAGCACCGTGCGCGCCGCGGGCACCAGGTCGACGACGCCGTCGGGCCGGGTCGCCGTGAGCGCCGCGTGCAGCCCGAGGACGTCCTCGTCGGGCCCGCACTCGACGAGCACGGCGCGCTCCCCCGAGGGCAGGATGCGTCGACCCGCGGACACCGCCGCCGTCATGCGAACGGCTCCACCGGGACGCCCGCATCGGCGAGCGCTGCGCGCACCGCCCGGGCGATGCCGACCGCGCCCGGGGTGTCGCCGTGCACGCAGACGGATGCGGCGTCGAGCCGCACGACCCCGCCGTCGACCGCGACCACCTCGCCCGTCTCCAGCATGCGCACGACGCGCCGCGCGGCGGTGTCGGGATCGGTGACGAGCGCGCCCTCGGCGCTGCGCGGCGCCAGGCGGCCGTCGGGCAGGTACCCGCGGTCGGCGAAGGCCTCGGCGACGAAGCGCAGGCCCGCGTCATCCGCCGCCCGCTCCACCGCGGAACCGGGCATGCCGAGCACCGCGAGGTCGCGATCGAACGCGGCGACGGCGCCGGCGAACGCCGCGGCCAGGTCGGGGTCGGCGGCCACGGCGGCGTACATGGCGCCGTGCGGCTTCACGTAGCGCACGGCGGCCGAGGCGGTCGCGGCGATGCCGGCGAGCGCACCGAGCTGGTAGAGCGTGTCGGCGGCGAGCTCGGAGGGCGAGACGTTGAGGTGCCGGCGGCCGAACCCGACCAGGTCGGGGAACGACGGATGCGCGCCGACGACGACGCCCGCCGCGGCCGCGGTGCGGCAGGTCGCGAGCATGGTCGCGGGGTCGCCGCCATGGAAGCCGCAGGCGACGTTCGCGCTGGAGACCGCGCCGAGCATGGCCTCGTCGTCGCCCATGCGCCAGCTGCCGAACGACTCGCCGAGGTCGCTGTTCAGGTCGATGCTGCCCGCCACGTCTCCATTGTCTCGCGCGCGAACCCGCACCGCACCCGCGGCGGCGCGGCGCTGCCCGGCGCGTCGCGCCGTGCCCCGGCCGCGATGACGTCGGCGCCGCATATCCTCGTGCCATGGCCGAACTCGATCGGGTGCGACGGTGGGCGGATGCGCTCATCGCGCTGCACCTCGACCCCGCGGCGTGGACCTTCGCCTTCGACAACGCGAAGAAGCGCGCCGGCCTGTGCGACTTCCAGGCGCGCCGCATCTCCGTCTCGCGATACCTGGCGGCGCGCTACGACGACGACGAGATCCACCAGATCCTGCTGCACGAGGTCGCGCACGCGCTCGCCGGGCCGAACGCCGGGCACGGCCCGCGCTGGAAGGCCGAGGCCGCGCGCATCGGCTACGTCGGGCGCCGCACGCACGACGGCGAGATCGCCGACGAGCTCGCACCCTGGGTCGGCACCTGCCCGTCGGGGCACCGGCACGTGCGCTACCGCCGGCCGACGCGCTCGCTGAGCTGCGGCGTGTGCGCCCGCGGCTTCGACGACCGCAACCTCATCACCTGGCGCCACCGGGAGATCACCCCCGCCATGCGGCGGCGGGCCGCGGCGAGCGCCGAGCCGCGCTGAGCCGGCCTCGGAGCGGCGCCGATCAGGCCCGGAACACGCCGTGCTGCAGCACCGGCACGACCCGGGTCACGTCGACCTTCGTGGCGAACGCGACGTCGGCGCGACGGCCGTCGGCGGCGAGCTCGCGCGCGCTGCCGGTGGCACTGATGAGGTGGTGCGCCGCGCGGCCGAGGCCGGTGTACGCGGCCGACGCCACGGCCGCCTCGGGAGAGGTGTGGTCGATGCCGAGCTCCATGAGCGCGTCGACCACGGCGCCCGCGGTCAGCTGGTCCTCGACCGAGACGCGCAGCGAGCCGTCGGGCCACTGCTCGCCGGCGGCGACGATGGCGATCGAGGTACGCGCCTGCCGCTCCTCCTGGTAGGCGTGGATGTACCGTGCGACCGCGGCCCGGTTGCGCAGCGACGCGGCGATCACGCGCGCCGGCGAATCGGCCAGGCGTTGCGCGAGGCGCGAGCCGTTGACCGACGGCACCACCACGATGCGGTCGCCGTCGGCAGGCGGCTCCGCGGCGAGCGCCGCGGTGGACGGGCGGTCCGCCAGCTCGGCGCCGAGCTCGGCGGCGCGGGCCTCCGCGCCCTCGCCCCACCACGGGGCGACCGCGATGCCGCGCTCGGCGGCGACCACCACCGCGGTGCTGAACTGCACCGCGTCGACGATCACCACGACGTCGGCGTGGGCGGCCACGGCGTCGACGCCCGCATCGCCCCACTCGAGGCGCACCTGGTACGTGGTCTGGTCGAACGGATCGGTCTGCGGGGCACTCACCCGGACAGGCTAGCCGCCCCCTTCCGCCCCGCCCGACGCACACGTAGCGTGGGGTCATGCGGCTGCTGCTGAAGCTGGTGCTCGACTGCACCCCGGATGCCGCGTGGCGTGCGCTGCACAGCCCCGCGGTGCTCCGCGAGGTCGTCGCGCCGTGGCTCGACTTCTCGTCGCTCGAGGAGGGAGGCCTGCCCACGCGCTGGGAGGCCGACGGCCCGCACCGGGTGATGTCGCTGGCGTTCCGCCGGTTCCCGACGGGCGAGGAGGTCATCGACCTCGACCACCCCGACGGGCTGCCGGCGGGGGTGCGGATGCTCCGCGACACCGGCGGCGGCCGCAGCGGCCTGTTCGCCGCCCTCGACCGCTGGGACCACCGCATGGCGGTCTCACCCGCGCCCGACGGCAGCGGCCGCACGCTGTACCGCGACCAGCTGCTCGCCGGCGGCGGCGCGATCGACCTCGTCGCCTGGTACCCGACCTGGGCGTTCTGGCAGTGGAGGGGGGCGCGCCTGAAGCAGCTCGCGCCGACCTGGTCGTACGACCCGCCGGGCACCGCCGACGCCGACGCCGCGGCCGCCGCCCGCGAGGCGCACAGCGCGCGCACAGCGCACCTGGGCTAGGCTGGCCCTCGGCCGGTGCGCCGTTGCGCCCGCCACGCGTCGTAGAACGCTTCTGCCGGGCACCCGCCCGATGACTCTTCGTACGGCGAATCGGATGCGCGGAATCCCGCGCCTTCGCCACCCGCTCCCCCGCAGCACCCTGCCCGGGCGGAGCTCGATGCCCCGAAAGGCACCACACCTCCGTGACCACGCACACCTTCAGCACGCTCGGCGTGCCCGCCCCGCTCGTCGCCGCCCTCACGGCCGACGGCAAGACCACCCCGTTCCCCATTCAGCAGGACACGCTGCCCGACACGCTCGCCGGCCGCGACGTGCTCGGCCGCGGCAAGACCGGCTCGGGCAAGACCCTCGCGTTCTCGCTGCCCATGGTCGCGCGCCTCGGCGGCGAGCTCGCCGGCGGCCGCCGCCGCGCGGGCCGCCCGCTCGGCCTCGTGCTCGCCCCGACGCGCGAGCTCGCCACCCAGATCGCGGCGACCATGCAGCCGCTCGCCGACGCGTACGGCCTGGCCACCACCACGATCTACGGCGGCATCAACCAGAAGCGCCAGGTCGAGGCCCTGAACCGCGGCGTCGACATCGTCGTGGCCTGCCCGGGCCGCCTCGAGGACCTCATGAAGCAGGGCTTCGTGACCCTCGACGCCGTCGAGATCACCGTGCTCGACGAGGCCGACCACATGGCCGACCTCGGGTTCCTGCCGGTCGTCACCCGCATCATGGACAAGACCCCGAACCGCGGCCAGCGCATGCTGTTCTCCGCGACGCTCGACAACGGCGTGGACAAGCTCGTCAAGCGCTACCTCGAGAACGAGGTGCTGCACTCGGTCGACGAGGCCAACTCGCCCGTCGCCGCGATGACCCACCACGTGTTCGAGGTCGCCGACGTCGACGCGAAGAACGACCTCGTGCGCGCACTCGCGTCGGGCTCCGGCCGTCGCATCCTGTTCATGCGCACCAAGCACCACGCGAAGAAGCTCGCGAAGAAGCTGACGGATGCCGGCATCCCGGCCGTCGACCTGCACGGCAACCTGTCGCAGCCGGCGCGCGACCGCAACCTCGCGGCGTTCCACGACGGCTCGGTCAAGGTCATGGTCGCGACCGACGTCGCCGCCCGCGGCGTGCACGTCGACGACGTCGAGCTCGTCATCCACGTCGACCCGCCGATGGAGCACAAGGCGTACCTGCACCGCTCGGGCCGCACCGCCCGCGCCGGCAGCGAGGGCGACGTCGTCACGATCTGCCTGCCCGCCCAGCGCTCCGACCTGAAGTCGCTGCTGCGCAAGGCCGCCATCACCGTCACGCCCGAGCAGGTCACGCCCGACTCGGCGTCGGTCGTCGCCCTCATCGGCGAGGTCGCCGCGTACGTGAAGCCCGCGCCGCGCGAGCAGCGCCAGCCGCAGGGCGGCGGCCGGTCGCAGGGCGCCAACGCGCAGCGCAAGCGCGCAGCGCGCGACGCCGGTCAGGGCCAGGGGTCGCAGGGCTCGCGCCGCGGCGGCCGCGGACGCGGTTCGCGCGACGCGGTGCCCGCCGGCACGGCCGACCAGGCGCCCGCGCGTCCCCGGCGGGACCGCTCGGGCCGCCCCGCCGACGTGAAGTCGCAGGCCCCCCGCCGCGGCTCCGGCCAGAGCCGCGGCGCGCAGACCACGGGCGCGCAGCGCCAGCAGCGCGCCCAGGCCCCGCAGGGGTCGGGCGGGCAGCGCACGAACCGCCGCGCGCAGGGCTGACGCACCCCGCTCCACGACACCCCGGATGCGGGTGCCCGCGCACCGCGCCGGGCACCCGCATCCGCTCGATTTCGCATCGGGGCCGAGGCTGGCCTACCCTCTGAGCCATGGGCACCGAGGTCGTTGCAGAAGTCGTCATCCGTCCGATCCGCGATGTGGACGCCGAAGCGCTCGGCAGGGTCCACGCGCAGTGCTGGCACGAGGACTACGACCAGCTGGTCGACGCCGCGACGCTGGCGAACCTGTCGCCCCGCCGCATGGCCGAGCTCTGGACCCACTGGGTCAACCAGGGTGACGACTACACGCACGTCGCAGCCCTCGTCGACGGCGAGATCGTCGGCTTCGCCGGCGCCGGCCCCGCCCGCGACGAGGACGCCCCGCGCGAGCGCGAGCTGTTCTTCATCCACCTGCTCGACGCCTTCCACGGGCGCGGCATCGGCCAGCAGCTGTTCGACGCGGCCGTCGGCGAGGCATCCGTCTACTGCTGGGTGCCCGACAGCAACGAGTACGCGCTGCACTTCTACGACCGCAACGGCTTCGCGCGCGACGGCGTGGAGCACGACGAGCCGTTCCTCGGCGAGACGATCCACGAGGTGCGCCTGGTCCGCTGACCCGGCGAGGCGGATGCCCTAGGGCAGGCGGCCGACCGAGGCGAGCGCCTGGCGGATGAGCGTGCCGCGGCCGCCCTCCATCTCGGCGGCGACCTCGGGCGCGCACGCCTCCTCGGGGGTCATCCAGGTGACCTCGAGCGCATCCTGGCGCGGCTCGCAGGTGCCCGTGACGGGCACCACGTAGGCGAGCGACACGGCGTGCTGGCGGTCGTCGGTGAACGGCGAGATGCCCGGCATCGGGAAGTACTCGGCGACCGCGAACGGCACGGGGCTCGCCGGCAGCAGCGGGAACGCCATCGGCCCGAGGTCCTTCTCGAGGTGGCGGAACAGCGCATCGCGCAGCGTCTCGCCGTAGAGCACGCGACCGGAGACCAGCGTGCGGGTGATCTCGCCGGTGGGAGTGCCGCGCAGCAGCACGCCCACCTCCACGACCGTGCCGAGGCCGTCGACGCGCACCGGCACCGCCTCGACGTAGATCAGCGGGAGGCGCTGGCGCACCTCCTCGAGCTCGATGTCGCTCAGCCAGCCCGGGTTGGCCGGCGGCGCGGCCGGCTCGCCCTCGGGCTCCCAGTCGGGATCGGGGTCGGGGGTGCGCACGCTCATGGCTCCATTGTGTCTCAGCGTCCGCGCGTGTCCAGCCCGCATCGCAGCACCTCGGCGGGCGGCCGGATGCGAGGATGGACCCCACGCCCTGCGGGGCACGACGGGAGGGGCGAACCATCGACGCACGCGAACCGGTGACCATCGACGAGGCATCCGTGCTGTGGTCGTCGTCCGACGCCGACCGCGAGGGGCGCCCGCTGCTGGTGCTGCTGCACGGCTACAACTCGCACGAGGGCGACCTGTTCGGGCTCGCGCCCTACCTGCCGCTGCAGCCGGTCATCGCGTCGCTGCGCGCCCCGATCGATACCGGCTACGGGTTCGCGTGGTTCCCGCTGCAGGTGCGCGCCGACGGGGGCGTCGGACTCGGCGAGGCGGAGGCGCGGCGCGCGGAATCGGCGGCCGACGCGGTGATCGCGTGGGCGGAGGCGCTCGACCCGGCGCCGACCGCGATCGGCCTGCTCGGCTTCTCGCAGGGCGGGGCGCTCTCGATCGAGCTGCTGCGCCGGCGCAGCGACCTGTTCGACTTCGCCGTGTCGCTGGCGGGCTTCGTGCTGCCCGGCGAGCGCGCGGGCGACGCGGAGCTCGCGGAGCGGCGGCCGCCGGTCTTCTGGGGCCGCGGCACCGACGACCAGGTGATCCCCGCCGACGCGATCGCGCGCACCCAGGAGTGGCTGCCGGGTCGGGTCGGCCTCGACGCGCGCATCTACGAGGGGCTCGGGCACGCCGTGTCCGAGCGCGAGCTCGGCGACGTGACGGCCTTCCTCAGCGCGCGCTACGCCTGAGCGTCGCCGGGTCGATCGACGGATGCCCCGGAGCTGCGCGGCCCCGCGGCATCCGCTCGCCCCGAGCGCCCGCCGCCGCCCGACTCGTCCGCGCGCCGCGCGGCGCGCTCGGCGTCGCGCTCCTTGACCCGGCGGTTCTCGGCCCGCACGGCGGCCTGCGTCGACCGCTCGGCGGAGAGCCACTCGGGCATCTCGGCGAGGAGGTCCTGGATCTGCGCGGTCGTGAGCGGTTCGTCGATGCCCGCGCGGGCGAGGCCGGAGTTGGAGACGCCGAGCTTGCGCGCGACCTCCTGACGCGGGTGCGGGCCCTCGCGCCGCAGCACCTGCAGCCACTCGGGCGGGTCGGCCTGCAGCTCGTCGAGCGTCGCGCGGGTCACCGGCCCGTCGCGGAACTCCTCGGGCGCCGCGGACAGGAGGATGCCCAGCTTCTTCGCCGCCGTCTCGGGCTTCATGGTCTGGCCGCCTGCACTCACCGGACCAGCGTATAGCCTTGGCATGGCCGCGACACCGGGTGCGGCCGGGGAGGCGATCGGGGCTCGTGGCGCTCAGGATGAGCTACGTCGAGGGCGTGAGCCCGTCGAAGTGGTTGCGTGCGTGGGCCGATCGGCGCCCCGACCAGCCGCTCGAGGCGACCCGCGTGCCCGAGGCCGAGCAGCTCGCGGGTCTCGCGTCGGGCGAGGTCGACCTCGCCTTCGTGCGCCTGCCGGTGCCGACCGACGACCTGCACGCGATTCCCCTCTGGGAGGAGGTCGCGGTGGTCGTCGCCCCGAAGGACCACGCGATCGCCGCGGTCGACGAGGTCACCCTCGCCGACCTGGAGGACGAGCCGCGCGCGCCGGTGCAGCCGAGCCCGGCCGGCACGATCGAGCTCGTCGCCGCGGGCACGGGCGTGGCGATCGTGCCGCACTCGATCGCGCGCCTGCACCACCGTCGCGACGTGGTGGCGGTGCCGGTGACGGATGCCCCGACGACGCGCATCGCGCTGGTCTGGCGCATCGCGCGCGACGACGACGACATCCAGGAGTTCGTCGGCGTCGTGCGCGGGCGCACGTCGCGCTCGTCGCGCGGGGCCGCCGACGAGGCATCCGCCGCCGCCGAACCGAAGCCCGACGATCGCCGCGGTCGCCGCAGCGCACGGCCGGGCCGCGAGCGCCACGACCGGCGCGGCACCACCTCGGCGCGCGACGGCCGCAGCAGCCGACGGGGGCGCCGCCGGTGAAGCCGTTCCTGTTCCTCTCCGCCAGGCCCGAGGTCGAGGCCGTCGGGCCCGAGTACGAGTCGGTGCGCTCCGCGATGGACCTCGATGCGGGCCGCCTCGAGCACCACCGGCTCGACGTGGCGGGCCTCGAGCGCCAGGACCTCTCCGCGTTCGCGGGCGTCGTGGTCGGCGGCAGCCCGTTCAACGTGACGACCGCGCCCGAGCACGTCTCCGACGTGCAGCGGCGCGTCGAGGACGACCTCGCCTGGGTCGCCGAGCGCGGCCTCGCCGGCGAGGTGCCCGTGCTGTTCACCTGCTACGGCATCGGCGTGCTCACGCGCGTGCTCGGCGGCGAGGTCGGGCTCGACCACGGCGAGGAGGCGCAGGCCGTGCGCGTGGAGCTGACCGACGAGGGGCGGCTCGACCCGCTGACCGGCGTGCTGCCGCCCGAGTTCGAGGCGCTCGTCGGGCACAAGGAGGCGACCGTGCGGCTGCCGGAGCGGGCCACGCTGCTCGCCGGCTCGGCGACCTGCCCGGTGCAGGTGTACCGCGTGGGCACGCGCGTCTACGCCACCCAGTTCCACCCCGAGGTCACCTCGGCCGACTTCGTGGCGCGGGCGCGGGTGTACCGCCACCACGGGTACTTCCCGGCGCGCGAGATGGCCGCGGTCGAGGCCCGCATCAACGGCGCGTCCGTCACCTGGCCGCGCACGATGCTCGCGCGGTTCGCCGAGCTGTTCGGGTAGCGGGCCGGCCGGTCACGCCTCCTCGGTGACGTCGGCGGGGTCGACGTCGGGGCGCAGTCCGCGCCAGGTGGGGTGGCGGGCGAGGCCCGCGGGCGTCCACTCGCCGAACGCGATCTCGCCGACGAGACGCGGGTCGACCCACACGGCATCGGATGCCTCGGCCGGCGGCATCTCGACGAACGGGCTGTCCGCCCGGCGCAGCGGCTCCAGCAGCCCCGCGATGCGGGTGAGCTGCGCGTCGCTGAAGCCCGTGCCGACCCGCCCCGCGTAGCGGAGTCCCCCGGCGCCGGGGATGCCGATGAGCAACGAACCGAACGTGCCCTCGCGCATGCCCTTGCCCGGCCGCCAGCCGCCGACGACCACGGACTGCACGCGCTCGTGCTTGACCTTCAGCCAGTCGGGCGAGCGGGCGCCGGGCCGGTAGCGCGAGTCGGCGTCCTTCGCCACGACGCCCTCGAGGCCGAGCGCGCGGCTCTGCTCGATCGCGGCGGCGACGTCGCCGACGAACGCGGGCGGCACCTGCACGGGCGATGCGGGGTCGGGCGGCACGAGGCGTTCGAGCAGGTCGCGGCGGTCGCGGTACGGCCGGTCGACGACCGACTCGCCGTCGACGGCGAGCACGTCGAACAGCAGCAGGCGCACGGGCACGCGCTCGGCCGCGGCGCGGATCTCGCGCGGCGCGGTGAGGTGCATCCGCTGCTGCATGCGCCCGAAGTCGGGGCGGCCGCTCGCGTCGAGCGCGACGACCTCGCCGTCGAGCACCGCTTGAGCGGCATCGACGCGGGTCGGCAGGCCGGCGAGCTCGGGGTAGCGCGCGGCGACTTCGACGCCGTTGCGCGTGAACATCCGGAGCCCGCCGTCGTCGACCTCGACGAGGGCACGCATGCCGTCCCACTTCATCTCGGCGACCCAGTCGCCCTCGCGGAGATCGAGCGGTCGGGCCACGGTGGCGAGCATGGGGCGCCACGTGAAGGGGCGATCGGGCTCGGGGGCCGCAGCCCCGGGCGCCCGCGTGGCGGGAGCCGGCGCGGAGGTCGACGGCGCGGCGGGCTCGGTCGACTCCACGACGCGCGGGCGCGGCGCCGGCCGCATCCGCGCGGGCCGCTTCATGCGGTGCAGCAGCCAGGTCGACTTCTCGCCCGACCCGTCGGTGCGGATGAGCGCGAACCGCCCGTCGCCCGCCGGCCCGCCGCGGTCGGTGTGCAGCGTCACGATCACCTCGTCGTCGCGCCACTTCTCGAGGTCGTAGACCCCGGTATCCCACAGGTCGACCCGGCCGGCGCCGTATTCCCCTGTCGGAATGGTGCCCTCGAAGGTGGCGTACTCGAGCGGGTGGTCCTCGGTCATGACCGCGAGGTGGTTGCGCCCCGACTCCTCGGGCAGCCCCTTCGGCACGGCCCAGCTCACCAGCACGCCGTCGTGCTCGAGGCGGACGTCGTAGTGCTCGCGGCTGGCGAAGTGGTGCTGGATCACGAATCGCGGCAGGTCGCCCGGCGCGGGCGGCGCGGCACCGGCGGCGGGCACGGGTTCTGGCGTGCGGTCGGCCGAGCGCTTCTCGCGGTAGCGGCCGAGGCGATCGGATGCCCCCTGGGCGGCGGCGTCCGCCACGGTCGCCATGAACTCCCCCGGCGACGCGCCCACGTGTCCCTGGCGGAGCGGCTCCATGGGATCGCCGCGCTCTGCGACCAGCGCGAGCACCTCGCCGTACTCGAGGTGGCGCAGCTCGGCGTCGGCGAGCTCCTCCCACGTGCGGGGCGCCGCGACCGTCGGCCGGAACCGGCCGCGCAACGAGTACGGCGCGATGGTCGTCTTCTTGCCGTTGTTCTGGCTCCAGTCGAGGAACACCCGGCCGGGCCGGACGGACTTGCTCATGGAGCTCACGACGAGCTTCGGGTGGTCGGCCTCGAGGCTGCGGGCGAGCTCGCGGGCCAGGGCGCTCGCCTGGTCGCTCGAGAGCGTCCCGTCGAGGGGGGCGTAGAGGTGGATGCCCTTGGACCCGCTCGTCACGGGCACCGAGGCGAGGCCCATGCCGTCGAGGATCTCGCGGACGAGGAACGCCACCTCGGCGCATCCGCCGAGCCCCACCCCCTCGCCCGGGTCGAGGTCGAGCACCAGCCGGTCGGGGTGCTGCGGAGTGCCGGCCGCGTCGAACCGCCACTGCGGCACGTGCAGTTCGAGCGCCGCGAGCTGGGCGAGCCAGACCAGCGTCGGCAGGTCGTCGACCACGGGGTAGGTGTTGTCGTGGTCGGAGTGCGGGATGCGCGCCCGCCGCACCCAGTCGGGAGTGCCCTGGCCGAGGTCCTTCGCGAAGAACGTGCCGCCCGGGGCATCCGCCGTGCCCACCCCGTCGACCCAGCGCTTGCGGGTGCACGGGCGCCCGGCCACGTACGGCAGCAGCACCGGCGCGATCTCGGCGTAGTAGCCGATCACGTCGCCCTTGGTCGTGCCCGCCTCGGGGTACATGACCTTGTCGAGGCTCGTGATGCGCAGGCGGCGTCCGCCCACCTGCACGACCTGCTCCCCCGACCCCGGCATGCCCCCATCCTGCCGCGCGAGGGCTGGCCGTGGCATCCGTTCGGGTGTTCACTAAGGGGTATGCGTTCCATCTGGAAGGGCGCGCTGACCTTCGGGCTCGTCAACGTGCCGGTGAAGTTGTACAGCGCCACCGAAGACCACGACGTGTCGCTGCACCAGGTGCACGAGGCCGACGGCGGGCGGATCCGCTACGAGCGGCGCTGCGAGGTGTGCGGCAAGGTCGTGAAGTACCAGGACATCGACAAGGCGTACGACGACGGCGAGCACACCGTCATCCTCACCAAGGACGACTTCGACGCGCTGCCCGCCGAGCGCAGTCGCGAGATCGAGGTCGTCGAGTTCGTGCCGAACGATCAGATCGACCCGCTCATGTTCGAGCGCAGCTACTACCTCGAGCCCGACTCGAAGTCGCCCAAGGCGTACGTGCTGCTGCGACGCACGCTCGAGTCGACCGACCGCACCGCGATCGTGCGCTTCGCCCTGCGGCAGAAGACGCGGCTGGCCGCCCTGCGCGTGCGCGACGACGTGCTCGTGCTGCAGACGCTGCTCTGGGCCGACGAGGTGCGCGAGGCGAAGTTCGGTTCGATCGACGAGGAGGTGAAGATCTCGCAGAAGGAGCTCGACCTCTCGAACAGCCTCGTCGAGAGCTTCGCCGACGACTTCCACCCCGAGAACTTCGAGGACGAGTACCAGGTCGAGCTGCGCAAGCTCATCGACGCGAAGATCGAGCAGGGCGAGGCGATCGACACCGCCGCGACCTTCGGCGAGCGCGAGGAGGGTGAGCCAGGCGGCGAGGTCATCGACCTCATGGAAGCGCTGCGGCGCAGCGTCGACTCGGCGCGGGCGCGCAAGAGCGGGTAGGGATGGCGGGCGTCAGGGCCCGGAGACGACGGATGCCGCGGCGGAACGTTCCGCCGCGGCATCCGTCGTTCGTGCTCAGCGCTTGCGCGTGAACAGGCTGAAGATGAGGATGACGACGATCGAGCCGAGGATGGCGACGATCCAGGTCTGCCAGCTCCAGAACTCCTCGAGTCCGACGCCGAAGAGGACGCTGCCCAGCCAGCCGCCGAGGAGCGCGCCGACCACGCCGAGCAGCAGCGTGATGAACCATCCTCCGCCCTGCCTGCCGGGGAGGATCAGCTTGGCGATCGCGCCGGCGAGGAGGCCGAGGATGAGAAATGCGAAGAATCCCATTGGGGTGCCCTTCTTTCATTCAGGTAGTGCTCAGCAAACCACCACCGAGCGTGCGGGGGAAGCCCTTGCCCCGGGTGTGCTCCGACTGGTAACCGGCCGGCCATGATCGGTCGGACGACCGATGCCGGGGCGGATCGGTCGCCGTAGCGTTCGGCGCATGCGCACCGCACCACCCGCCACCGCCGTCCATTCGTCCACCCGCCGCACCCCGGGCCGACGCACCGCCGTCGCCGGCGCGACGCTCGTCGCGCTCGTCGCGGTGCTCGTCACCGGCACCGCCGTCGCCGCCGACGAGACGCCGGAGTCGTTCCACGCCTGCATCGACGACAAGGGGCGACTCAGTGACGTGACCTTCGGGGGTGAGCCGGCCGAGTGCGGGCCGAAGGCCGCTCCGGTGTCGTGGAGCGCGGGCGGCGAGACCGGGCCGCAGGGGCCGCAGGGCGAACCCGGCCCGCAGGGCGAACCCGGCCCGACGGGCGACACTGGCCCGCAGGGCCCGCAGGGCGAGCCCGGCGAACTGCCCGACCAGATGTGCCCCGACGGCGAGTTCGTCATCGGGGTCGCGGACGGCGCGCTGGTGTGCGGTCCGCTCGACGGCGGCGGGCCCGGGCCGGACCCCGAGCCGGAGCCGCTCGCGCCGCTGCGGGTCAGCGTGCAGCCGATCTCGGTCTGCCTCGACGACGGCACCGAGTGCGCGCCCGTCTCGATCGACGAGACGCTGCTCGACGAGATCTGGGCGCAGGCCGCGGTCGACGTCGAGGTGCTGCCGACGACCACGCTCGACTCGACCCGGCTGGTCGAGACGCAGTGCGGCGGACCGTTCCTCGACGCGGTCGAGGACGTGCTGCCCGACAGCCTCCGCGAGGACGCACCGCTGAAGCTCTTCGTCGCGAACTGCATCGAGGCGGGCGGGAACGCGTGGGTGGGATTCAACGGCATGAACGCGCACCCCGACCTGATCACCGCCGTGCCCCTGGTCGTCGCGAGGCACGTCGGGTACAACCTCGGGCTGTCGACCCGGAGCATCTACGATCCCGCGTACCAGCCGGGCGCGTTGATGAATCCGACGCTGGCCGACGCCGGGAACCTGCTCCTCGAGGACGAGATCGCACAGGCCCGGGAATCCCGGTTCCTGGAGCCGGTCGCTGGTTAGGGCGGCCGGATGAGCGACGGAGCCGACCAAGAGCCACGCACCGACGACGCTGCCCCGGTGAGCGAGCAGCCTCGCACCGGCGGAGGGCCTTCGAAGCGCACGATCGGGCTCATCGCGGCAGGCGCGGGGGTGCTGGTGCTGCTGATCTCGGGATCGGTCGCGCTGGGCATGGTCGCGGGAGCGGCGATGTTCCGGTCGCAGGCTGCGCCCGTGGTCGAGGCGGCGAGCGCGACGGATGCCCCTGAGACGACGGCTCCGGAAACGCCATCGGCGTCGCCGACCCCGTCGCCCGACGGCTCGACGGCCGCCGCGCCGGCGCCTGCGCCTCCCGCCGGCGGCGCCGACGACGACAGCGACGGCGACGGCGACGGCGGCACCACGGACGGTGGAGTGCAGCAGCTGCACGTGAGCGTGCAGCCGATCTCGGTCTGCTACGACGACGGCAGCCAGTGCGCTCCGGTGGGCGCGTTCGAGGCGCGAACCAACGAGATCCTCGAACCGGCCGGCATCACCGTCGAGGTCCTGCCGACGGTCGAGCTGTACCGGTCGTCACTCGTGACCGGCGGGTGCGGCCGGGAGTTCCTGACCGCGGCGCACGTCGCCGGCGACAGCTACGAGGACCCGGCGCCGATCCGGTACTACGTCGCCGACTGCGAGCGCGTGGGCGCGGGGCACGCCTGGACGGGCTTCAACGGCTTCGTGGTGAAGTACGGTGAGCCCGACCCGGCCGGGAAGCTCCCCGCGATGTACCTCGCGGCGAACCTGGGGGTGCCGTACACCTACGATCTGGACTCACCCGCGCGACTCATGGAGCGCAGTACCTACGGCGTCGCCCTCACCGAGGCGGAGATCGAGATGGCCCGCGCGAGCCACTTCCTCGCGACCGTGGGCTGACGCGCCCCCGGGCGCCCGATTCAGTGCCACCCCCGGGATCGCCGGGAATCGACCGTCGCGGAGATCGCCCGCCGGTAGGCTCGCCCCCGTGGCCGGCGAGACCTACCTGTTCGATGCGTATGCGCTCGACACCGCGCGCCTGCAGCTGCGCCGCGACGGCGACCCCGTGCACGTCGAGCCCCGCGCGTTCGACGTGCTCGTGCACCTCGTCGAGCGCCGCGAGCGGGTGGTGACCAAGGAGGAGCTGCTCGACGCCGTTTGGGGCGACCGGTTCGTCAGCGAGGCCGCGCTCACCACCGCCCTGCGCACCGCGCGTCGCGCGGTCGGCGACAGCGGCGAGGCCCAGCGGGTCGTGCGCACGGTGCACGGGCGCGGGTACCAGTTCGTGGCGGATGCCGCGCTCGAGCGCCCGGCCGCCGAGGCATCCGCTGCGGAGGCATCCGTCACCGCCGCTCCCCCGCTCGCCGCCCGCCAGGACATCCGCTTCTGCCGGGCCGCCGACGGCGCCCGCATCGCCTACGCGAGCGTCGGCGACGGACCGCCGCTGCTGAAGGCCGCGAACTGGATCACCCACCTCGACCTCGAGTGGCGCAGCCCCGTGTGGGGGCACTGGATGCAGGGGCTCGCGCAGGGCCGCACGCTCGTGCGCTACGACGAGCGGGGCTGCGGCCTCTCCGACTGGGACGTGGGCGAGTTCACGTTCGACGACTGGGTCGACGACCTCGAGACCGTCGTCGACGCGGTCGGCATCGAGCGCTTCCCGCTGATCGGCGTGTCGCAGGGCGCCGCGGTGGCGCTCGCGTACGCGGTGCGCCATCCCGAGCGCGTGACCAAGCTGATCCTCGCCGGCGGCTACGCACGCGGGCGCCTGGTGCGCGCGACCAGTGCCGAGGAGCGCTCCGAGGCGGCACTCGACCTCGACCTCGCCCGCGTGGGCTGGGCCCGGCAGGACCCGAGCTTCATGCGCGTCTTCGCCTCGCAGTTCCTGCCGCAGGGCAGCCAGCAGGAGTGGGACGACTTCACGACCTTCCAGCGGGCGACCACCTCGGGCCAGAACGCCGTGCGGTTCCTCGAGGAGTTCGCCCGCATCGACGTGTCGGACATCGCGCACCTGGTGCGATGCCCGACCCTCATCGTGCACTCGCGCGACGACGTGCGCGTGCCCGCGTCGCAGGCCACCGAGCTCGCCGCGCTCATCCCCGACAGCCGGCTCGCGCTGCTCGACAGCGCGAACCACCTGCTCGGGGCCTCAGAGCCCGCGTGGCCGCAGTTCCTGGCGCACGTGGACGACTTCCTCGCCGCCTGAGCGCCCCGCGTCGGGGCGCGGGCGTGCGAGGTGGAACGCGTTGACCGCGACCAGCACGATGTTCAGCGCCACCATCGACGCGATGCCGATGATCGCGTTGAAGACGACCAGCACCACCGCGGCCGCGAGGCCGATCCAGCGGAGCCGGCGCACGTCGCGCTGCATGAGCGAGCAGACGATGAGGGCCGAGCCGACCCAGCCGAGCGCCTCGATCATGCGCGCGCCCGGTAGTCGCCCACCCAGCGGATCGCGGCGCCGCCGGTGAGCGCGCTGCGCAGCAGGTGGTCGGCGGATGCCACGGGGCGGGCGGGCACGCGCCACGGGCGCGTCGAACGTGCGACGTGCTCGCGGTCGCCGGCCGGCGGCTCGGCGTGGTGCCGGGCGGTGAGCACGCGCCACACGATCGGCGGCGACAGCAGGAGCGCCGGCGACGCCAGCAGGTTCTGGACGCGCATCATCGCGTCGGCGACCGGCACCGAGACCTGGCAGGCGCGCAGCACCCGCAGCAGGTAGGCGTTGAGCAGGCGCGTGCCGCGCGGCATGTCGCCGGTGGTGCGCGGATCGGCGAAGTCGCCGCCGGCGGCGATCCGCCACGGGGCGTCGACGACCTTCGCGGCGCGCCGGTAGTACGCGCGCGGCAGGGCAGGGTCGTCCGGCGTCATGCCGTCGAGCACGCGGCCCAGCTGCTGCGCCTGCAGGGCCGCGGACGACATGCCCTGGCCGTACACCGGGTCGAACGTGCAGAGCGCGTCGCCCAGCAGCACGAGGCCGGCCGGAACCTGCCGCAGCCGCTCGAGGCGGTTCCGTCGGCTGGCGCGCATGCCGTAGCGCTCGACGACGTCGGAGCCGTCCGGGTGCGCGCTCGAGCGATCGACGACGTGCGTGAGCTCCGCGGAGGGCAGCCCGTAGGCGAACCGCTCGAACGCGAGGGCGTCGTCGGGTGCCGGGTCTCCGTGGAAGCTGGCGGCGGTGAGCATCCACCGGTCGCCCTCGATCGGCGTCATCGTCGCGCCCCCGCCGCCGTGCTCCACGTCGCGCAGGATCACGGCTGCGGTGCCGTCCATGTCACGGCGCCGGCGCGACACCGTCCGCGTGCGGTAGGCCACGTCGATGCGGACCTCCTCGCGCTCGGGCTCGGGGTAGCCGGTGCGGGCGAGCTCGGCGAGCATGCGCGAGTTCCTGCCCGAGCAGTCGACGACGAGGTCGGCGTACCGGTCGACGCCGTCGGCGACGACGCCGACGACGCGTCCCTCGCCGTCGAGGAGCGGGCGCTCGACGCGCACGCCGTCCTCGAGGGTCACGTCGTGGTCCTCGAGCAGGCGCGTGCGCACCGCGCACTCGAGCATCGGACGCGACAGGGACATGGCGAGGAAGCCGATGCCGGAGCGCACGCGGTGCCCGCCGGCCTGGTGCCAGACGAGGTCGCCGGCGTCGAGCGGCACGGCGCCGCGATCGCGGAGCTCGTAGGAGAGCAGCGGGAACCACTCCTCGAGCAGGCGCTGGCCCGACGCCAGCAGCACGTGCGCGTGACGCCCCTGCGGCACCCCGCGGCGGGGCGCGGGCGTCCACGGGACGAGGTCGCGCTCGAGCATGGTGACGCGGTCGACGTGGCCGCTCAGGACCCGGGCCGCGAGGAGCCCGGCGATGCCGGACCCGATGACGATGGCGGAGCTGCCGCCGCTGGACGTGTGCATGATGGTCGGTGTTTCCCCTGGGTTCGGCCGTCGCCCGATCAGGCTCCGGCGGTGTGTCCGGGCGCCGTCGTGTGGCGCCCAGTCGATGCTCGCGGCAACGCGGCACCGCGTACTCCGTGGGGTGGTGGCGAACTCCTGAGGAACCCTGCGGGCGCCTCGGGACCGGGATCGCAACCTTCGGTTGCAGCGCCGCACGCCCCACGAGTTGCCTCGCGGCGCCGGCGCGGGCGATGCTGGAGCGATGGGGACCGTCGTGCACTCCCTCGATCCGGGGACCAGCCGCATGCTCGCGCGCTTCGCCCCGATGATCTACGGCCCCACGCTGCTCTTCGGGCTCGGAGAAGGCGCCCTGCTCCCCCTCCTGCCCGTGATCGCCACGTCGCTCGGCGCGGATGTCGCGCAGGCCGCGCTCGTGGCCGCGGCGATCGTCGTCGCCCGGCTGATCGGCAACCTCCCCGCCGGCTGGCTCGTCGCGCGCATCGGCGAACGCCGCACGATGGCGATCGCCGGCTGCCTCGCCCTCGCCGGCGGCATCGGCGTGCTGCTCGCGCCGAACCTCGCCGTGCTCGGCATCGCCGTCTTCTGCATCGGCCTGTGCGCCGCAGCGTTCGGCCTGGCCCGGCACGCCTTCATGACCACCCGGGTGCCGCTGCACTACCGCGCGCGGGCGCTCTCGGTGCTGGGCGGCGCGTTCCGGCTCGGCATGTTCGTCGGCCCCTTCCTCGCCGCCGCCCTGCTCGCGCTCACCGGCACCGAGACCGCCGCCGTGTGGTGCTTCATCGTGACGCTCACCGGCCTGGTCGCACTCGTGCTGCTCGGGCGCGACCCCGAGGAGCAGCTGCGCGACGAGGGGATGCTCCCCGCGCCGCGCCGACCGCGCGACGGGCGGCGCTCCCGGTCGGCGGGCGTGCTGCCCACGATGTGGCGCAACCGCGGCATGCTCGCGAGGCTCGGCCTCCCGGCGGCATCCCTCTCGGGCCTGCGCCAGGCGCGCGTGTACCTGCTGCCGCTCTGGGGCGTCTCCCTCGCGCTCGCCCCCGAGACCATCGCGCTCGTCGTCGGCGTGACGGGCGCACTGGAGTTCGCCCTGTTCTACTCGAGCGGGCAGATCATGGACCGCTGGGGACGCCTGTGGGCGGCACTGCCGTCGATGGTGCTCATGGGCGGGGCGTTCGTCGGCCTCGCGTTCACGCACGACCTCGACGCCGCGTTCGGCTGGTTCGTCGCCGGGGCGGTGGTCGTCGGCATCGGAAACGGGCTCTCGAGCGGCATCCTCATGACCCTCGGCGCCGACCTCGCCCCACCCGACGACCCGGCGCCGTTCCTGGGCTCGTGGCGCACGCTCACCGACGCCGGCGCGGCGGCGGCGCCCCTGCTCATCGCCGGCGTCGCCGCCGTCATCGGCCTGCCGGTCGCGACGGCGGCCATCGGAGTCGCCGGACTCCTCGGCGCCGCCGGATTCGGCGTGTGGGTGCCGCGGTACGTGCCCCACGGCGACTGAGGCCCAACGGCGACCACGCACGCCGGTCGGGGGGGGGGATCAGCGGCGCCGCGAGCCCCCGTCCCCGATCTCGGCACCGAGGTTCTCACGCAGCCACTCGCACCAGATCGACACGGTGCGCCAGCGCTCGCGCACGACGTCGATCGCCTCGGGCGTCCACATCCAGTCGGCGAGCGGGTCCGCGCGGCCGACGGCGAGGTGCTTCAGCTGCAGCAGGGCGATGCGCGGGTGGTCGACCGAGTAGCCGCGCGGGGCGGTCTTCAGGGCGTCGTCGCGCATGAGCGCGAAGCCCTGCTCGCCGACCTCCTCGATCGTGGCCTCCACGTCGCCCGACAGCCGGGAGTCGTCGACGATCTCGCGGAACCGTGCCAGCGCGGCCGTCGGCACCTCGAAGCTGCCGCCGCCGACGAGCATCCCCTCGGCGCTCAGCTGGAGGTAGTGCGCCACCGGCGCGCGCGACACCATGCCGATGTGCAGCTTGTAGGGCGTCTTGTCGGCACTGAAGCGCACGTCGCGGTAGGGGCGGAAGATCTTCAGTGGCCCGAACTCGGCCGCGAGCTCCTCGCCGAGCGCCTCGAACGGGCCGCGCACGTGCGCGTCGTAGCGTTCGCGGTTGGCCGCCCACCAGGCCTTGGAGTTGTCCGCGGCGAGCTCGGCGTAGAAGCGCGGGGCGTCGGGGTGGAGGCCGGTGAATGCCATGCGCCGATGGTAGCGCCGACGCGTACCGGTCGGCGGCGGGCCGACCCTAGGCGGCCCCGGCGAGGGCTCGGACGGCCGGGGCGACGCGATCGGGGTGCGCGGCCGCCATGCGCCGGGCACCCGCGAGCGCGGGCGAGCCGTCGTCGCCGAGCACGGCGATGACGTGCTCCCCGGGCAGGAGCACCTCGCTCTCGAGGCGCTCGTCGAACCCGACCACGCGCAGCACGCCCGACCCGACCTGCTCGCCGATCCATCGCTGCGCGAGTTCCGGTCGCACCCCCGCCAGTTCGGCGAATCCGGTCGCGGTGATCGGTCCGGCGTCGAACAGCAGCGCGAACCAGTGGCGGCGCGAGGCGAGCGAGGTCCGCGGACGCCACTCGTGGCGGACCTGGGAAGCGGCGGGCACGGGAGCAGTGGTCACGGTGGTCTCCTTCACGATCTTCGGGCACGCTCGTGACGTCCCCGCATCCGATGCTCCCGAATGCGCGTTCCCGAGTCCTCGCGGTCACCTGAGGAGCTCCTGAGGGATGCCCGCGTGAGGCGTCCGGCGAGGTCGGGAGCGTACCCTAGGGGTATCCGCGCGGCGGGTCCGATCGCCGCGGGCGACCTCGGATGGGAGCAGGATGGCCGACCGCAGGATCACGCGGAGACAGGCGCTCGCGATCGGCGGCGCGGGCGTGGGAGTGCTGGCGCTGGGCGCTGCGGGCGTGGTCGGCGTGCGCGAGCTGGTGGGCGGGCCCCTCGGCGCTGCGGCGCCCGGGGCGGCCCCCTGGCTGGAACCCGAGGTGCGGAGCTCGGACGGCGGCGTGCTGGACCTGGAACTGGTGGCCGCGCCGGTCGACGTCGACCTCGGCGACGGACCGGTGCGGATGCTCGGCTACAACGGATCGGTGCCCGGACCGACGCTCCACCTGCGACCCGGAGACACCCTGCGCGTGCGACTGGTCAATGCACTGGACGCCCCGACCAACCTCCACACGCACGGTCTCGTCGTCTCTGCGGCGGACAACTCGGACAACCCGTTCCTCAGCATCGCGCCCGGCGAGTCGTTCGACTACGAGATCGCGTTGCCGGACGACCACCCGCACGGCACGTACTGGTACCACCCGCACCGCCACGGCTCGGTCGCCGACCAGCTCTTCGCGGGGCTCGCCGGCGCCATCGTCGTCGACGAGGACGACTGGTCGAGCGGCGCTCCGCGCGTGGTCGTGGTCTCCGACGTGACGGTCGCCGGCGGGGCGGTCGCCGCGGTCTCCGCGATGGAGCGGATGCAGGGCCGCACGGGCGAGACGCTGCTCGCCAACGCGCGGGTGGCACCTGCGATGCACGCCCGCCCCGGCGCGCAGGAACGGCTGCTGCTCGTGAACGCGTGCACGAGCAGGTACCTGGACCTCGGGCTCGCCGGCCTCTCGGCCGCGGTGCGCCGGGTGGACTCGGGCGCCGTGACGCCGCCGGCGGAGCTCGACCGCCTCGTGCTCGCCCCGGGCAATCGCGCCGACCTCGTGGTGACCGTGCCCGAGGACGCCCGCGTCATCACCGCGGCAGCCTACGACCGCGGGGCCGCGGGGATGGGAATGATGGGCGGGACCTCGAACGCCGGCTCGGACGCAACCGTCCTGACGCTGGTGCCGGATGCCTCGGCGGAATCCGCGCCGGTCGCGGAGCCGGTCGCCGACGGCCCGCGCGATCTGCGCGGGCTCGACGTCGACACCGTGCGCACGCTCACGCTCTCGATGGGTGCGGGCATGGGGATGGGCGGCGGCATGGGGTTCGCGATCGACGGGCGGTCGTTCGACCCGGACCGCGTCGACCAGTCGGTGCGGCTCGGCACCCTCGAGGAGTGGACCATCCGCAACGACTCCCCCATGTCGCATCCGTTCCACCTGCACATCTGGCCGATGCAGGTCGTACGCGCCGGCGGCCGGGTGGTCGACACGGTCGCGGTGCGCGACGTCGTCGACGTGCCGGCCGGCGGCGAGGTCGTGGTGCGGATCGCGTTCGACCGCTTCCCCGACCGCACGGTCTTCCACTGCCACATCCTCGACCACGAGGACCTGGGCATGATGGGCGTGGTCGAGGCGACCGCCGCGGGCGGATAGCGTGGGCGCATGGACTCATCGACCCGGGACATGGTGCTCCTGCCGGGCGGCACGTTCCGCATGGGCTCCGACGACTTCTACCCGGACGAGCGGCCGGTGCACGAACGCACGGTTGCGCCGTTCCTCCTCGACCGCACCGCGGTGACGAACGCGCAGTACGCCGCGTTCGTCGACGCGACCGGGTACGTGACCGTCGCCGAGCGCGACCTCGACCCGGCCGAGTTCCCGGGCGTCGACCCGGCCGACCTCGTGCCCGGCGCGATGGTCTTCACGCCGACGGACGGGCCGGTGGACCTGCGGAACTGGCGGAACTGGTGGCGGTGGCAGCCGGGCGCCTCGTGGCGGCATCCGTTCGGGCCCGACTCGTCGATCGACGACCGCCTCGAGCACCCGGTCGTGCACGTCGCGTTCGCGGACGCCACGGCGTACGCCGACTGGGCGGGCCTGCGGCTGCCCACCGAGGCGGAGCACGAGTACGCGGCCCGCGGCGGGCTCGTCGGCGCCCGGTTCGCCTGGGGCGACGAGCCCTACCCCGACGGCGCGGCGCTCGCCAACTCGTGGCTGGGCCGGTTCCCGTACGACAACCAGGGGGTCGGCGGCACCGCCCCGGTCGGTTCGTACCCGGCGAACGGCTACGGCCTGTACGACATGACCGGCAACACCTGGGAGTGGACGAGCGACTACTACACGCCCCGGCACGTGCAACTGTCGGATGCCCCGGTCGACCCCGGCCGCCGCACCAACCTGCTCGCCGCCGCGAGCGCCCAGGAGGGCCTCCCGGGCATCCCCCGGCGGGTGCTCAAGGGCGGGTCGCACCTGTGCTCGCCCGACTACTGCCTCCGGTTCCGTCCGGCGGCGCGCTCACCGCAGGCCGAGGACACCGGCATGTCGCATGTCGGCTTCCGGTGCGCGCGCGACGCCTGAGGCATCCGCTCGACCCTCGCTGTTGACCCGCACCCCTGTCGCCGCGCGGCCGGGGATGGTTGGATGACGGTGTCCCCACTCGACGGTTCCCCCGCCATGCAGGAAGGACTCGTCATGGCCGACCGCCCGAACATCCTCGTCATCTGGGGTGACGACATCGGCATCTCCAACGTCAGCGCCTACTCCGACGGGTTGATGGGGTATCGCACCCCCAACATCGACCGGGTCGCCGACGAGGGCATGCGCTTCACCGACTACTACGGCGAGCAGAGCTGCACCGCCGGGCGCGCCGCGTTCATCACGGGCCAGAACCCGTACCGCACGGGGCTCACGAAGGTCGGGATGCCCGGTGCCGACGTCGGCCTGCGGGCGGAGGACCCGACCATCGCGACCGCGCTCAAGGAGCAGGGGTACGCCACCGGGCAGTTCGGCAAGAACCACCTCGGCGACCGCGACGAGTTCCTGCCCACCGCACACGGGTTCGACGAGTTCTTCGGCAACCTCTACCACCTGAACGCCGAGGAGGAACCCGAGCACCCCGACTACCCGACCGACGACGAGATCCCCGACTTCACGGCGCGGTTCCGGCCGCGGGGGGTCATCCGCTCCTGGGCGAACCCCGACGGCAGCCAGCGCATCGAGGACACCGGGCCGCTCACCCGGAAGCGCATGGAGACCTGCGACGAGGAGTTCCGCGACGCGGCAGCCGACTTCATCCGCCGCCAGGCCGACGCCGACACCCCGTTCTTCGTCTGGTTCAACTCGACGCACATGCACTTCCGCACCCACACGAAGCCCTCGTCGGTCGGGCAGGCCGGCAGGTGGCAGTCGGAGTACCACGACACGATGATCGACCACGACCGCGTCGTCGGGAGCCTGCTCGACCTGCTCGACGAGCTCGGCCTCGCCGAGGACACGATCGTCGTCTACTCGACCGACAACGGGCCGCACATGAACAGCTGGCCGGATGCCGGCATGACCCCGTTCCGCAACGAGAAGAACTCGAACTGGGAGGGCGCCTACCGCGTGCCGGCGATGGTGCGCTGGCCAGGTCATGTCCCGGCGGGCAGCGTACGCAACGGCATCGTGAGCCACGCCGACTGGTTCGTGACCCTGCTGTCGGCAGCGGGCGACCACGACGTGGCGGAGCGGCTGCGGGCGGGCACCACGCTCGCCGGACGCGAGTACCACGTGCACCTCGACGGGGTCGACCAGCTCGACTACGTCACCGGCGTCGTCGACGAGAGCCCGCGCAGGCACTTCTTCTACGTCTCCGACGAGGGCGACCTCACCGCCCTCCGCTACGACAACTGGAAGGTGGTCTTCCTCGAGCAGCGCACCCAGGGCACGCTCGCGGTCTGGCTGGACCCGTGGGTCGTGCTGCGCGCGCCGAAGCTGTTCAACCTGCGCACCGACCCCTTCGAGCGGGCGGACCGCACCTCGAACACCTACTACGACTGGGTGCTCGACCGGGTCTTCCTGTTCCTGCCCGCGCAGGCGTACGTGGCGAAGATGCTCGAGACCTTCGCCGAGTTCCCGCCGCGGCAGCGGCCCGCGTCGTTCACGATCGACCAAGTGCTCGAGAAGCTGGTGAGCGTCGCCGGCAACTCCTGAGGGCCGGATGCACCGTCAGGCGAACACCCCCAGCAGGGCGTCGAGTTCGGCGCTCCTGCCCACCATGATCGGGGCGGACACCGTCGCGGGCATGCCCTCATGATGGCAGTTCGCGCGTCGCGCGACCCCTCCCAATATCGGGGGCACGCGGGGCTGCCGCGCCATAGAGTGACTGGCGAGGGGAGGGCGTGATGATCGCAGCGGCATCCGATTCGGTCGGGGCGGCGCTCGGCATCGTGCAGGCGTCGCTCGAGTACACCGGCACCGTGGCGTTCGCGATCTCCGGCGCGGTCGCGGCCGGGCGCAAGCAGATGGACCTCGTGGGGGTCGTCGTGCTCGCGTGCATCGTCAGCGTCGGCGGCGGCACGGTGCGCGACCTGCTGCTCGGCAACACGCCCGTGTTCTGGGTCGCCAACCCCACGTTCCTGCTCGTCGGCGCGGTCACGGCGCTGGTCGTCGTGCCGCTCACCCGCACCCGGGCGATCGACCTGCTGCGGCGCTACCGCATCGTGCAGCTGTCGGATGCCGCGGGCATGGCGCTGTTCGTCGTCGTCGGCACGAACGTGGCGATCCAGGCCGGGGCCGACCCCGTGGGCGCGGCGATCATCGGCGTCATCGCGGGCGTCGGCGGCGGCATCATCCGCGACATGCTCGCCAACGAGATCCCCGACGTGCTGCGCGGCGGGCAGTTCTACATCACCGCGGCGCTCGTCGGCGCGCTGGTCTACGTGCTGCTGCTCCAGCTCGACGTGCCCGAGCTCGTCGTGTTCTGGGTGCCGATCGTGATCATCCTCACGATCCGCATCGTGTCGGTGCTCGCCCGCTGGGGCGTCCCGACCTTCACCTACGACGCCCCGCCGACCGGCCAGCTGCCGCTGATCGACCCCGACGACCTGCGCCGGTGAGCCACTCCCGCGCGGCACCCACGCCTCGCGGCATCGCGGCTCGCGCGGCCGGAGTGACGTTTCTTGGCCTGAGGGCGAAATCTCTCGCCCTCAGGCGAAGAGTCCGCCCTCGAGCGCGGTCCAGCACTCCCTCGGAACGACGAAACCCCCTCCGGAGAGGGGGTTTCAGCGAGCGGTACCGGTGGGATTTGAACCCACGGTGGGCTTTCACCCACACAACTTTTCGAGAGTTGCACCTTAGGCCGCTCGGACACGGTACCGCCGACTATCCTAACCGCGACGGCGGCCTGCGCCAAAACGAGGGCGGATGCCCCGGACGGGGGCGGCACGCGCGGAGCATCCGCTGCCGTGTCGGCGGCCGCGCCTACACTCGCAGCATGGCCCGCCCCTCCACGTCGTTCCGCTGCTCCGAGTGCGGCTGGAGCACCGTCAAGTGGGTGGGCCGCTGCGGCGAGTGCCAGCAGTGGGGCACCGTGGTCGAGCACGGTGCCGCGGCGGCCGAGGCGAAGGCCGTGCGGCCGGCGGCGGTGGCGGATGCCTCGCGGGCGCGCCCCATCACCGAGGCGGTGGCCGACGACTCGCGGCATCGCCCGACGGGCGTCGGCGAGTTCGACCGGGTGCTCGGCGGCGGCATCGTGCCGGGCGCGGCCATCCTGCTGAGCGGCGAGCCGGGCGTCGGCAAGTCGACGCTGCTGCTCGAGGTCGCGGCCCGCGCCGCGGCATCCGGTCGCCGCGTGCTCTACGTGAGCGCCGAGGAGTCGGTGGCGCAGGTGCGGCTGCGCGCCGAGCGCACCGGCGCGCTGCACGACACCCTCTTCCTCGCCTCGGAGACCGACCTCGCGACGGTGCTCGGGCAGGTCGACGCGGTCGCGCCCGACCTGCTCATCGTCGACTCGGTGCAGACGGTCTCGAGCGCCGAGTCCGACGGCGTCGCCGGGCAGCCGAGCCAGGTGCGCGAGGTCGCCTCCACGCTGATCCGGCTCGCGAAGCAGCGGCACCTGCCGGTGCTGCTCGTCGGGCACGTCACCAAGGACGGCACCATCGCGGGGCCGCGCCTGCTCGAGCACCTCGTCGACGTGGTCTGCCAGTTCGAGGGCGACCGGCACACGGCGCTGCGGTTCGTGCGGGCGCTGAAGAACCGCTTCGGGCCCACCGACGAGGTCGGATGCTTCGAGATGACCGGCGAGGGCATCTCGGAGGTGCCCGACCCGAGCGGGCTGTTCCTCTCGCGGTCGCGGGTCGCGGTCAGCGGCACCTGCGTGACCGTCGCGCTCGAGGGGCGCCGCGCGCTTCCCGTCGAGGTGCAGGCGCTCGTCGTGTCGACCAACGCGCCCCAGCCGCGACGCGTGGTGAGCGGCGTCGACTCGTCCCGCGTCGCGATGATCATCGCCGTGCTCGAGCGACGCGCCGGGTACTCGCGGCTCGGCGCGCACGACGTGTACGTCTCCACCGTCGGCGGGGTGCGGCTCGCAGAGCCGGGTGCCGACCTGGCCATCGCGGTGGCCATCGCGAGCGCCATGAGCGACCGCGCCGTGCCCGCCGAGATCGCCGCCGTCGGCGAGATCAGCCTCGCCGGCGAGGTGCGACCGGTCGCCGCCGCCCGCCAGCGCGCCGCCGAGGCCAGGCGCCTCGGCTACCGCCGCCTCATCGACGACGAGGTCGGCAGCGTCAAGGCGGCCGTCGAGCACGCGCTCATGACCCGTGCCTCCGCCCGCGAGCAGGAACTCGACGCGGTCTTCTGAGGCGCACCGCCGGTGGGCGCGGCCAGCTCGGGGCATCCGCTCGCCCCGCACCCGGGAGCTACGCGTCGAGTGCGGCGAGCAGGTCGTCGGGCGACGCCTGCATGGGGTGCGGGCCGGCGATGTCGAGGAACACGGTCGTGATCGCCTGCCGGTGCGTGGTGAGGAACGAGCGCAGCCACGCCGGGCTGTGCAGGCCGACGGCGGGCGGCAGGTTCGCCGGCTTGTTCGCCGCGTCGCTGAAGAGCAGCAGCGCGACCTCGGAGGTGTTCGGGTCGCGGTAGGTCCAGACCTCGCCGCCGTCGAGCGGCTTGTCGCGCGGGCCCGGCTTCAGGAGGGGCACGACGGTGTTGCCGTGGCGCAGGGCGAGGGCGACCGCCGCCATGTCCTGCCGCTCGAGGGCCTCGGCGAGCGCCTGCGAGCGGAACTCCTGCGGGCGCGCCGGTTGACGCTTCTTCTTGGAGGCCATCCCCCCACCCTACGTTCCGCACGCTCCCAGACCCGTCGATTTCCTGCGCTCTGATCGCGCAGAGCGCAGGGAATCGACGGGTCTCGCACCCGAACGGTCAGTAGAGGAGCATCTGCTTCGTCATCGACGAGTCGAAGCCGTCGACCGAGACCGACAGGTGGTACGAGGCACCACCGGCCGGCACGGGCTCGCGCGCGTCGTCGTCGCAGGTCTCCGGATCGGAGCGCGTGCGGTCCCACACGATCGGCGCCGCCGAGCTCAGCGGCTCGTTCGGGGTGAGGCTCACGTCGGCGTCGATCGGGTCGACCTGGCAGTCCGACGAGGTCCAGTACACGTCGCTGCCGCTCGTGATCGTGAACACCTGGGCGGCGGTGCCGGCGTTCAGCACGCACACGTTCGGGCCCGTGTTGGTGATCGTCACCGACAGCTCGGGCAGTTCGCCGGCACCGTAGGACGTCGCGTCGGTCACGGGCTCGACCACGATGTGCTCGGGTGCGCACGGCGCGCCGTCGACGGCGGCCTCCTCGGTGGGCAGCGTCGTCGCCGACGGGTCGTCGGTCGCGACGACCGGCGACCCCGATGCGCCGTCGGGGTCGGGCTGCGCGCCCTCGCTGGCACCGGGCCGCACGATGATGAGCACGACGACCGCGATCACCGCCACGAGGCCCAGCAGCACCAGGATGCGACGACGCCAGTACACGCGGGGCGGCTGCGGCCCCACCGGCGTGCGGATCGTCGACATGGCCTCAGGGTACGGCGGCGGATGCGCCGGGCCGGGCCTTCCCCGCGGCGTGCCGCGCCCTCCGCGGCGAGGCGGGGGTGCTAGGGCGCGTCCACGCCGCCGAGCAGCTTCAGCATGCGGGTGTTGCCGAGCGTGTTCTGCTTCACGCGGGCGAGGTCGAGGAACTCGGCCACGCCCTCGTCGTGCGAGCGCACGAGCTCGGCGTACAGCGCGGGGTCGACCGTCTCGTGGCCCATGTCGCGGAACCCGTGCCGGCCGAAGAAGTCGACCTCGAACGTGAGGCAGAACAGCCGCGACAGCCCGAGCTCCACCGCATCGGCCTCGAGCCCGTCGAGCAGCGCGTGCCCGATGCCGTGCCCGAGCCACGCCTCCGAGACGGCGAGGGTGCGCACCTCGCCGAGGTCCTCCCACATGACGTGCAGCGCGCCGCAGCCGATGAGCGTGCCGTCGCCGGCCTCCGCCACGCGGAACTCCTGCAGTGCCCCGTAGAGGTCGACGCGCTCCTTGCCGAGCAGGATGCGCCGCTCGACGAACGGCTCGACCAGGCCCATGATGCCGGTGACGTCGGCGGCACGCGCGCGGCGCACGCGGAAGTCGTCGGTCATCCCGCCAGACTAGCGTCCGTGGATGCTCCGGAGGCCGAGGTGACGATCGACGCGTCGCTCATCGACCGGCTCGTGCGGGCGCAGCACCCCGACCTCGCAGGGCCCGTGCGCATCGTCGCGAACGGCTGGGACAACGTCGTCGCCCGGCTGGGCGACGACCGCTGCGTGCGGATGCCCCGGCGCGCCGTCGCCGCGCCGCTCATCGAGCACGAGGCGACCTGGTTGCCACGCCTCGCGCCGCACCTGCCGGTGCCGGTGCCCGCCGCCGAACGCCTCGGCGCCCCGGGGCTCGGCTACCCGTGGGCGTGGGTGATCTGCCCGTGGTTCGCGGGCCGCTCGCTCACCGAGGTGCCGGTCGCCGAGCGCGGTGAGACGGCCGTCGACCTCGCGCGGTTCCAGGTCGCCATGCACCTGCCGGCCCCGCCCGACGCGCCGCACAACCCGGTGCGCGGCACCCCGCTCGCGGCCACCCGCCCGCGCGCCGAGCAGCGCCTCGCCCACCCGGGCGTTCCGGAGCCCGCACACCTGCGACGGCTCTGGGAGGCGGGGCTCGCCGCCCCGGAGCATCCGGGCCCGCCGCTCTGGCTGCACGGCGACGCGCACCCCGGCAACCTGCTCGTCGGGGCCTCGGATGCCCGACTGGCGGCCGTGCTCGACTTCGGCGACCTGACCTGGGGGGACCCTGCGAGCGACCTCGCCGCGGCGTGGCTCGCGCTCGACGCGCCGGGACGCGCCGCGTTCCGCGAGGCGTCCGCCGACCGGCATCCGCCCGACGACCCCGTGTGGCTGCGCGCCCGCGCCTGGGCCGTGGTGCTGGGGCTCGCGCTGCTGACGATGAACGACGACACCCCGCGCATGACCGCGATCGGTCGGCACGCGATGGCGCAGCTGCTGGCAGAGACGCCCTGAGCCGCTCAAGGACGCCCGTCGCCGCGAGTCGTCACCCAGCACGGACACGACGACGCCCCCGGCGGCCGGAGCCGGGGGCGTCGAACGATCGTGCGGGCTACTCGCCGGATGCGGCGAGGTCGGGCGTCTGCGGCCCGGTGCCGATCGCGGCGTTGGTGTTGACCCCCACGCCCACCGGCAGCTCGCGCTTGGTGGTCGTGAAGACGAACTCGCCGTCCTGGTAGTCGACGTGCACGTGGTCGCCCGAGTTGAGCTCGCCGTGCAGGATCTTCTCGCTCAGGCGGTCCTCCACCTCGTGCTGCACCGCGCGGCGGAGCGGACGGGCGCCGAGCGCAGGGTCGAACCCGACCTCGATGAGGCGCTCCTTCGCCGGCACCGTCAGCTCGACGGTCATGTCGCGGTCGAGCATGCGGTCGGCGAGTCGCTTGACGAACAGGTCGACGATCTGCAGCAGCTCCTCCTTCGAGAGCTGCGGGAACACGATGATCTCGTCGACGCGGTTCAGGAACTCGGGCTTGAAGTTCTTCTTCAGCTCCTCGTTCACCTTGCCGCGCATGAGCTCGTACGCGTTCTGCGAGTTGCCCTCGACCTGGAAGCCGACGGGGCCGCCGGCGATGTCCTTCGTGCCGAGGTTCGTCGTCATGATGATGACGGTGTTCTTGAAGTCGACCACGCGACCCTGGCCGTCGGTGAGACGACCCTCCTCCAGGATCTGCAGGAGCGAGTTGAAGATGTCGGGGTGCGCCTTCTCGATCTCGTCGAAGAGCACGACGCTGAACGGCTTGCGACGCACCTTCTCGGTGAGCTGGCCGCCCTCCTCGAAGCCGACGAACCCGGGAGGGGCGCCGAACAGGCGGGAGACCGTGTGCTTCTCGCCGTACTCCGACATGTCGAGCGAGATCATCGCCGACTCGTCGTCGAACAGGAACTCGGCGAGCGCCTTGGCGAGCTCGGTCTTGCCGACGCCCGTGGGGCCGGCGAAGATGAACGAGCCCGAGGGGCGCTTCGGGTCCTTCAGGCCGGCGCGCGTGCGCCGGATGGTCTTCGACAGGGCCGCGATGGCCTCGTCCTGGCCGATGACGCGCTCGTGCAGCGCCTTCTCCATGAAGACCAGGCGGCTCGACTCCTCCTCGGTGAGCTTGAACACCGGGATGCCCGTGGCCTGCGCCAGCACCTCGGCGATCAGGCCCTCGTCGACCGTCGCGGTCGTCGTGACCTCGCCCGACTTCCACTGCTTCTCGAGGCGCAGGCGCTCGCCGAGCAGCTGCTTCTCCTCGTCGCGGAGGGAGGCGGCCTTCTCGAAGTCCTGGTCCTCGATCGCCTTCTCCTTCATGCCGCGCACGACGCCGATCTTCTGGTCGAACTCGCGCAGCTCGGGCGGGCTCGACAGGATCGACAGGCGCAGGCGCGCGCCGGCCTCGTCGATCAGGTCGATCGCCTTGTCGGGCAGGAAGCGGTCGGAGATGTAGCGGTCGGCGAGGTTCGCCGCGGCGACGATCGCACCGTCGGTGATCGACACCTTGTGGTGCGCCTCGTAGCGGTCGCGCAGCCCCTTCAGGATGTTGATCGCGTGCGGCAGCGAGGGCTCCGCGACCTGGATCGGCTGGAAGCGGCGCTCGAGCGCGGCATCCTTCTCGAAGTGCTTGCGGTACTCGTCGAGCGTCGTGGCGCCGATGGTCTGCAGCTCGCCGCGGGCCAGCAGCGGCTTCAGGATGCTCGCCGCATCGATCGCGCCCTCGGCGGCGCCCGCACCGACCAGCGTGTGGATCTCGTCGATGAAGACGATGATGTCGCCGCGGGTGCGGATCTCCTTGGTGACCTTCTTGAGGCGCTCCTCGAAGTCGCCGCGGTACCGGCTGCCGGCGATGAGCGAGCCGAGGTCGAGCGAGTACAGCTGCTTGTCCTTCAGCGTCTCGGGCACCTCGTTCTTCACGATCGCCTGCGCGAGGCCCTCGACGACGGCGGTCTTGCCGACGCCGGGCTCGCCGATCAGCACCGGGTTGTTCTTCGAGCGGCGCGAGAGGATCTGCATGACCCGCTCGATCTCCTTCTCGCGGCCGATGACCGGGTCGAGCTTGGAGTCGCGCGCGGCCTGGGTGAGGTTGCGGCCGAACTGGTCGAGGATCTGCGAGCCGCCCTGCGCGGCCTGCTTCTCGTCAGCGCCGACCTGCACCTGCTCCTTGCCCTGGTAGCCCGAGAGCAGCTGGATGACCTGCTGGCGCACGCGGTTGAGGTCGGCGCCCAGCTTCACGAGCACCTGGGCGGCGACGCCCTCGCCCTCGCGGATGAGGCCGAGCAGGATGTGCTCGGTGCCGATGTAGTTGTGGCCGAGCTGCAGCGCCTCGCGCAGGCTCAGCTCGAGCACCTTCTTCGCGCGGGGCGTGAAGGGGATGTGGCCGGTGGGCTGCTGCTGCCCCTGGCCGATGATGTCCTGGACCTGCTCGCGCACGGCGTCGAGCGAGATGCCGAGCGACTCGAGCGCCTTCGCGGCGACGCCCTCGCCCTCGTGGATGAGGCCGAGCAGGATGTGCTCCGTGCCGATGTAGTTGTGGTTGAGCATCTTGGCCTCTTCCTGGGCCAGGACGACGACACGGCGGGCTCGGTCGGTGAATCTCTCGAACATTCGTCACACTCCTCACGGTGCCGGGCAGGGTTGCGGCTTCCGATACAACGAGGGTAGCCACGGCCCTGCACAGGGAGGGCCGTGTTCGCCGTGGGCGCATCACGGTTTCGCCCTACGATGTGCGGCATGCCCGAGGTCGCACGCCCCCGCACCCCGACCGCGCCGGCAGTCGCCTCGGTGGCGGTCCCGATGCTCCTCGCCGTGCTCGTCGCCCTCGTGCGGGCATCGACCAAGCCCCTCTGGCGCGACGAGTACGCCACGGCGATGCACGCGTCGCTCGACTCCGGCGGCCTCGCACGGGCGGTCTCGCACGTCGACGCCGTGCTCGGCCCCTACTACGCGCTGGTGCATCCGCTCCAGCCGCTCGGCAGCATCGACGAGGCCTGGTACCGCGTGCCGTCGATCATCGCCTTCGTCGTCGCAGTGGGCGGCACGGCACTGCTCGCCCTGCGCTGGTGGGGCGCGCCCGCCGCGCTCGTCGGGGGCGCGGTGCTCGCGCTGAACCCCGTGATGCTCTCGCAGGCGACGAACGCCCGGCCGTATGCGATCTCGGTCGCGTTCCTCGTGCTGGCGCTCCTCTCGCTCGACGTCGCACTCCGGGCCGGAACGCGCGGGTGGCTCGCCTGGCTCGGATACGGGCTCGGCGCCGCGTTCGCGACGCTGCTGCACCCCTTCGCGGCGGTCGCGGTCGCCACGAGCGCGATGCTCCTGTTCGGTCGGCCCGCGCGCACCGTCGTGCACTGGCTGCTCGCCAGCGTGCCGGCGGGCGCCGTCGGCGTCACGATGCTCGTCGCCAACTCCGGCCAGAGCCGCCAGCTGGCATGGCTCGACCGATACGACCTCCGGCGGACGATCGCCACCCTCGCCGACGTCGCCGCGGTCTCGCCGGGACGCGCCGTCGCGTTCGACCTCGCCGCGCTCGCGGTCGTCGGCGTCATGACGGTCGCGACGCTGCTCGCCCTGCTCCGGGCGGACTCGGATGCCGGCGACGATCGCCTCGGCCGGGTCCGACCGGTGGCCTTCGCCGCGGTGCTGCTGCTCGCCCCGGCGGTCGTGCTGTTCGCGGGCTCCTGGCTCGTCTCGCCCATGCTCACCGAGCGCTACCTCATCTGGTCGGCCGTGGGCGGCGCGCTGCTCGTCGGCGCTGCGGCCGGGGCGGCCGCGGCGCACGTCGGGGCCCGGAGCCTCGCCGCCGGGATGCTGGCCGTGGTCGTCGCCACGGGCGTGCTCGCCTTCGCGCTGGAGCGGGGCATCGCTCGCCCGGCGGGTCCGAGCAGCGTCGCGCAGATCGTCGAGGCGCTGGAGGCGTCGGCAGCGCCGGGCGACCGGCTGGTGGTCGTGCAGCGCTACTGGGAGGGCGGTGTCGCCTACGAGTTCGCCCGGACCGCGGGCGACGACGCGTACGCCGGTGCCATCCGCGACCGGGCGCCCGACGGCGCACAGCCGCTGGCCGACCTCCGCGTGGTGACCGGTGTCGATCCGCTGACGACGGCGCCCGCCGCGGACCTCAGCGGCGACGGCGCGCTCTGGCTGGTGATGACCGCACCGATCACGGAGGACGATCACGCGGGGCTCGGCGCCGACCTCGCCGGGTGCATCGCCGGGATCGACTCGGAGCCCACGATGCAGGTCGGGGCGTTCCGCCTGGAGCAGGTGGACTGCGGCGGCGCGAGCTGATCGCGACCTGGTCGCGGGCCGACCCGGCGGTCGATGCGCGGGCATAGGATCTGCGCATGAGCAACCTGGAGCGGGACCCCCGCGAACTGCTCTGCGACCCGGATGCCCCGAGCACGTCGCGCATCGAGATCCTGTCGGCGCGCGCGGTGCCGCTCGGCGGGCCGCGCGCGATGACCGTGCGCCGCACGTTGCCGCAGCGCGGGCGCACGACCATCGGCGCGTGGTGCTTCATCGACCACTACGGTCCCGACGACGTCGCCGCGACCGGGGGCATGGTCGTCCCGCCGCATCCGCACACCGGGCTGCAGACCGTGAGCTGGCTCTTCGAGGGCGAGATCGAGCACCGCGACTCCGCCGGCAGCCACGCCCTCGTGCGCCCCGGCGAACTGAACCTCATGACCGCCGGGCACGGCATCCAGCACTCCGAGGTGTCGACTCCGGCGGCCACCACCCTCCACGGCGTACAGCTCTGGACGGTGCTGCCGGACGCCTCGCGCGACGCCACCCCGTTCTTCGAGCGCCACGAGGCGGTGCGCGTCGCGGTCGACGACGCCGACGTGCGCGTGTTCGTCGGGTCGCTCGCCGGCGTCGACACCGGGGTCACGGTGTTCTCCCCGATCGTCGGTGCGCAGGTCGACCTGCCGCCGCACGGGTCCGTCGCGCTGGACCTCGACCCGGCCTTCGAGCACGGCGTGCTGGTCGACGCCGGGCCGGTGCGCATCGAGGCCACCGGCACCGCCGCCGATGCCGCCGACGTGGCGGATGCCGAGCCGAGCGAGCTCGCCTACCTCGCGCCCGGGCACCGCGGCATGCGCCTGGCCGCCGACGACGCGCCCGTGCGCGTGCTGCTGCTCGGCGGCGAGCCGTTCGGCGAGCAGATCGTGATGTGGTGGAACTTCATCGGCCGCAGCCACGACGAGGTCGTCGCGTTCCGGCAGCGCTGGCAGGACGACGTGATCGCCGATCTCGACCCCGAGGGCCGGTTCGGCCACGTCGAGGGGTACGACGGCGACCCGCTTCCCGCGCCCGAACTGCCGACGGTGCGCCTGAAGCCCCGGGGCTGACGCGGTTCCGCCGCGCGGACGATGAGCGGCGGGTGCGTGCGCCGGAGGCATCCGCCCGCCCCGGCACCGCCCGGCGCTACTGCAGCGCCGAGGTGAGCCGCGCGAGGTTGTCGAGCACCGTCGAGCGCAGCGGCTGCCGCAGCCACTCCTCGAGGGTGAGCTCGCGGCTGTCGGCGCGGTACTTCGCCTCGACCGCGCGCATGTCGGTGACGAACTGCTCGCCGCGCACGAGCAGCGAGATCTCCATGTTGAGCAGGAACGAGCGGATGTCCATGTTGCTCGTGCCGATGACCGCGACGTCGTCGTCAATCGACAGGTGCTTGGCGTGCAGGATGTACGGCGCCTTGTACATGTAGATGCGCACGCCGGCACGCAGCAGCGCCTCGTAGTAGGAGCGCTGCGCATGGTAGACGAGCGCCTGGTCGCCGATCTCCGAGACGAACAGCTCGACGTGCACGCCGCGCTGCGTGGCCGACGAGATCGCCGAGAGCATCGCGTCGTCGGGCACGAAGTACGGGCTCGTGATGATGATCTTCTCGCGCGCGGCGAAGAACAGGGTGAGGAACAGCTTGAGGTTGTTCTCGTTCTGGTACCCGGGGCCCGACGGCACGACCTGGCAGTCGAGGTTCTCCGAGGCGGCCTCCTGCGAGAACGGCACGATGTCGCGTTCGAGCAGCACGTCGGTCTCGAGGTACCAGTCGGTCAGGAAGATCGTGTTGAGGCCCGAGACGATCGGGCCCTCGAGCCGCGCCATCAGTTCCTGCCACTGCAGGCCGCGCTTGATGTTGCCCGGCTTGTTGTAGCTGCGGTCGATGACGTTCTGCGAACCCGTGAAGGCGACCTCGCTGTCGACCACGAGGAGCTTGCGGTGGTTGCGCAGGTCGGGCCGCTGGTACTTGCCCTTCAGCGGCTGCACCGGGAGCATCAGGTGCCAGTCGATGCCCGCATCGGTGAGGAACTTCACCGTGTCGCGGTACCCCTTCACCCGCACGGATGCCACGTGGTCGAGCAGCACCCGCACCGTGACGCCGCGCGCGGCGGCGCGCGCCAGCGCCTCGAAGAACGGACGGGTCGTCGGGTCGAGCGCGAAGATGTAGAACTCGACGTGCACGAACCGCTTGGCCCGGTCGATCGCGTCGGCCATCGCCAGGATGGACGCCTCGTAGTCGTCGATGAGCGTCGCGGAGTTGCCGCCGATCAGCGGCATCGACCCGAGGTTGCGGTTCATGCGCACGAGGCCCTCGAACCAGACCGGCCAGCCGTCGGTGCTCGTCACGCGCTCCATGCCGTGGGTCGACTCGCGGATGTACCGGTCGACCTCGGACTGCTTCTCACGCCGGTGCTTCGGGAGCTTCGGATTGCCGATCAGCAGGAAGAAGAGCACGCCGATGAACGGGATGAAGAAGATGGCGAGCAGCCACGCCATGCCGGCGGTGGGCTTGCGGTTGCGCGGGACGACGATGATCGCGACGATGCGGATGACCAGGTCGAGCAGCAGCGCGACGCCGGCGACGATCAACGTGATGAACGCGTCCTGGCCCGCCTCAGTCATGCGTCAGGCGGCCGTGCCGTCGGCCGGGGCGTCGAGGCCGAGCTTCGCGCGCTCCTCGGCCTCGATGCGGGCGTACGCGCGGCGCTCGTTGCGGTCGGCGCGGATGACCGCGCGCATCACGAACCAGAACACCAGCCCGATGAGCACGGTCGGCGCCAGCGACCAGATCGCGTTCGCCCAGAAATCGTCCATAGCCCCTTCAGGATACGTGCTGGCGCGGCGCGCGCGCGACTCGC
Organism: Agromyces sp. SYSU T00194; assembly: GCF_040496035.1. NCBI lineage: Bacteria > Bacillati > Actinomycetota > Actinomycetes > Micrococcales > Microbacteriaceae > Agromyces > Agromyces chitinivorans. Next base: position 349,013 of record NZ_JBEPJZ010000001.1, read on the forward strand.
CCGATCGGGGGGCTGCGCGTTGTCGTGGAAACATGCAGATCTGCGCGTCCGCTGCGGGGGCGGGGCGAGGCGAACGGGCAGTGGGCGAGCAGGCGGATGCCCCGGGGCGAGCACCGCCCCGGGGCATCCGTCGTCTCGTGGTCAGGCGGCGGCGGGCACCGTGGCGGCCGGGAGTTCGGCCTCCGCGGGCGCGCGGCGCGTCCACTTCTTCAGGGCGATCACGGCCAGCGCCGAGACGACCATGCCCGCGAGGATCGCGATGACGAACCAGAGCAGGTTGCCGATCGCGAAGAACACGAAGATGCCGCCGTGCGGGGCCTGCGAGGTGACGCCCATCGCCATGCAGATCGCGCCGGTCGTCATGCCGCCGAGGATGCCCGCGGGCAGCACGCGCAGCGGGTCGGCCGCGGCGAACGGGATGGCGCCCTCGGAGATGAAGGCGGCGCCCAGCAGCCAGGCCGCCGTGCCGTTCTCGCGCTCCAGCTCGTTGAACTGCTTGGGCGCCAGCACCGTCGCGAGCGCGAGGGCGAGCGGCGGCACCATGCCTGCCGCCATGACGGCGGCCATGATCATCCACGGGGTCTGGTTGTCGATGGAGCCGGCGGACAGGCCCGCCACCGCGAACGCGTACGCGGTCTTGTTGATCGGGCCGCCCAGGTCGAACGCCATCATGAAGCCGAGCAGCGCGCCGAGCGCGACCACCCCGACTCCCGTGAGCGAGTTCAGCCAGTCGGTGAGGGCCGCCATGAGCGTCGCGATCGGGCCGCCGAGCAGCATGAGCATGATGCCCGAGGCGACGATCGAGGCGAGCAGCGGAATGATCACCACCGGCATGAGGCCCTGCAGCCAGCGCGGCCCGCGGAGCTTGCCGATCCAGTAGGCCGCCGCGCCGGCGAGCAGGCCGCCGACGAGGCCGCCGATGAAGCCCGCGTTCATGATGAGCGCGACCGCGCCCACCGTGAACCCGGGGGCGATGCCCGGCCGGTCGGCGATCGCGTAGGCGATGTACCCCGCGAGCGCCGGCACCAGGAACGCCATCGACGCGTTGCCGATCGTGAAGGCGACCGCGCCGAGGTACTCGCCGAGCCCGCCGGGCGGGAGGTTCCAGAGTGCACTGCTCAGCACGATCTCGCCCGCGTTGCTGGAGATGTCGTAGCCGCCGAGCAGGAAGCCGAGCGCGATGAGCAGGCCGCCGCCGGCGACGAACGGGATCATGTAGCTCACGCCGGTGAGCAGCCAGCGCTTGAGCTTGCCGCCGATCGACTCGTTCGCCGCGGCCGACGTCGCCGCCTGGGCGCCGCCGCCGGTGGCCGCGACCCGCGCGGCATTCGGGTCGGATGCCGCGGCGAGCGCCCGCGCGACCAGCTGGTCGGCCTCGTCGATGCCGCGCTTGACGGGGACCTGGATCACCGGCTTGCCGGCGAACCGCCCCTTGTCCCGGACGTCGACGTCGACCGCGAAGATGACGGCGTCGGCGGCGGCGATCACCTCTGGCGGGATCGGGGTCGTGCCCGCGGAGCCCTGCGTCTCGACGTGGTAGTCGGCGCCGGCCCGCTCGGCTGCCGCGGCCAGGGCGTCCGCCGCCATGTAGGTGTGGGCGATGCCGGTGGGGCAGGCGGTCACGGCGATGATCGACGGGCGGGGTGCGGCGGCCGCGTCCGCCGTGGCGGTGGCGGCAGGGCCGGTCGACCCGGTGGCGCCCGCCGCGGCGGCGCCGGCCGCAGCACCCGCGGCCGCGGGAGCGGGCTCCGCGTCCTCGTGGAGTGCCCCGCGCACGATCTCGACGACCTCCTCGGGCGTCGCGGCAGCGCGCAGCGACGCCACGAAGTCCTCCTTCATGAGCGAGCGCGCGAGGAGGGCGAGGAGGGCGAGGTGGTCCTGTGCCGCACCCTCGGGGGCGGCGATCATGAACACGAGGTCGGCGGCCTCGCCCTCGTCGAACTCGACGCCCGGGCTCAGGCGCGCGACGGCGAGGCTGGCGCGCGTCACGGCGGCGGACTTGCAGTGCGGGATGGCCATGCCGCCCGGCAGGCCGGTCGCCGACTGCTGCTCGCGCTTCCAGGCATCGGCGTACAGCGCCTCCGCGCTCGTCGCGCGGCCGGCGGCGGCGACACGACCCGCGAGCGCACGGATGACGTCGGACTTCTCCGGGCCGAGGTCGGCGTCGAGGACGACGAGCCCGGGCTCGATGAGCTCACTCATGAGGTGCTCCTTGTGGTGCGGAGGCGGCGTCGGCGCCGGCCTCGGTGACGACGACCCGGTCGGGGTCGACCTGTGATCGGGTGGGCACGACGCTGCCCGGCAACGAGGCCGCCGCGGCGCCGTAGGCGACGGCGCTCGCCAGCGCCGCCGATGGATGCGCACCCTCGACGGATGCGATGAGGTAGCCCGCGAGCGAGCAGTCGCCGGCGCCGACGGAGCTCCTCGCGGTGATCTTCGGGGCGGCGGCGAACCACGACCCCTCCGGCGCCACGACCGCGGCGCCCACGGCGCCCAGCGTGACGAGGCTCGTGCGCACGCGCGACGCGGGGATCGTGCGGGCGAGCGCGATCGCGGCATCCGGCCCGGCCTCGAGCTCGGCCTCGCTCGAGCGCCCGAGCAGCTCGGCGAGCTCCTCGGCGTTCGGCTTGATCACGTCGATGGCGAGTTCGGCGTCGACGAGCGCGGCGAGCGCCGGGCCCGACGTGTCGACCGCGATGCGCGGGGCCGGGTGCGTCTCCGCGCGGACCGCGCGGACGACCCGCGCGTAGAAATCGTCGGGCGCGCCGGGCGGGAGCGAGCCCGCGAGCACCAGCCACTCGGCACCCTGGGACGCCTCCACGACGGCATCGACGACGGCGCGCTGCGCGGCCTCGTCGAGCTCCGGCCCGGGCTCGTTGATCTTGGTCGTGGGACCGCCCGCCTCGGCGATCGTGAGGTTGGAGCGGATGCGACCACGGATCGGCACCGCACGATACGGCACCGACTCCGCGTCGAGCGCCGCGAGCATCGGGTCGCCGGGAGCGGCGGGGAGCACGGCGATGGAGGTCACCCGCGCGGCACGGAGCGCCCGGGTCACGTTGACCCCCTTGCCGCCCGGGTCCTCGCGCGTCGCGACGGCACGCTGCACGGCGCCGCGCTCGAGCGGCTCGTCGAGCTCGACGGTGCGGTCGATCGAGGGGTTGGCGGTGAGCGTGACGATCATGCGAGGACCACCTCCACGTCGGCAGCGGCGAGCGCCGCGGCCAGGTCGGCCTGCGGCGGGGTGTCGGTGATGAGCGTGTCGACGTCGGCGAGGTCGGCGAAGCGCACCAGCGCCTCGGACGCGAGCTTGGTCGAGTCGGCCAGCACGACGACGCGGCGGGCCGCGCGCACCATGGCGGCCTTCGCCGCCGCCTCGGCCTCGTCGGGCGTCGACAGCCCGAACTCGACGCTCACGCCGTTCGTGCCGATGAACGCGATGTCGGGGCGCAGCTCGGCGAGCTGGCGGACGGTGGCCGGCCCCACCGCGGCACCGGTGATGCCGCGCACGGCCCCGCCCAGGATGCGCAGGCGCAGGTGCGGACTGCCGTGCAGGGTCGAGGCGATGGGGAGCGAGTTGGTCGACACGTCGATGGTCGCGTCGCTCGCGGCGGGCTGCCAGGAGGCGAGCAGGTCGGCCAGCCGCGAGGTGGTGCTGCCCGCGTCGAGCAGCAGCGACCCTCGGAAGCTGCCGGGGACGAGGCGGACGGCGGCCCGGGCGATGCGATCCTTCTGGTCCGAGCGCTGCGGGAGTCGTTCGCCCAGGGACGTCTCGGCCAGCGTGGTGCTGCCCGCGCCGACGGCGCCGCCGTGGACGCGACGGAGCCGGCCCTGCTGCTCGAGCTGGTCGAGGTCGCGCCGGACGGTCTCCGCGGTGACCCCGAACTCGCGCGAGAGCTCGGCGACCGAGACGCGGCCGACCTGTGCGATCGCACGTGCGATGTGCTCGTGCCGCTCCGTCGCGTACATGCGCCCCCCGCTGGTCCCCTCGTCGCGGTGGTCACCGGCGACGTTCCTCAGAGTCCCACAGATTCCCACATTTAGCAACACATACGCAGAATCACCCACAGAATCGCGGCATGGGAGCGATCGACGCTGTCGCGAGAACATGCAGATCTGCAGGTTGGCGGCGAGCACATGCAGACACGCCGCGCTTCGCGCGCGATCGCATGTGCTCGCCACGCGGCGGGTCACGCACGGCGGGACGCCGGCGAGGCGTGCGGGACGCACGGCGGGACGCCGGCGAGGCGTGCGGGACGCACGACGGCGCCGGCCGGGACGAACCCGACCGGCGCCGCCGGCTCACCCGATGGTCAGGGGGCGGGGACCTCCGCTCCCTCGGCACCGGCCCAGAGGAGCCCGCGGCCGATCTGGCTGAACATGCCGACGGGATGGGTGCGGAAGTTCATCGACGTGCCGAACATGAGCACCCGGTTGCCCGCGTCGGTCTCCGCGGAGACCGCGGACGCCTGGCCCGCGGCATCCGTCGTGGAGCGGCCCGTCTGGTCGCGCCAGTGGCCGGCGATGAACGGATCGGCGGCGTAGGTCTGCTCGACCACCGCGTTCGGTCCGAGGTCGCTGTACCAGACCGCCGGGTAGACGAAGGCCGTGTCCTGCGGGTACGTGCCGAGCAGTCCGCCGTCGACCGGGTCGACCGAGACGACGCCGTTCGAGCCGTTGCGGCCCGACGTCGCCGTCGATTCGACGAGGCCGAACGAGTTCGCGAAGGACGAGATCGCCGTACCCTCGCCGACCACGCCACCGCCGGCGGCGAGGTACTCCTCGACCTCCGCGCGAGCCACCGAACCCTCGCCGAGGTTCAACGAACCGCCGACCCAGAGCACCTCGACGTCGTCCAGCTGGAGTCCGCCCTCGAGCGCTCCCGACGAGATCGACACCGGGTCGTCGAAGCCGAGCTTCTGCAGGGTGAGGAGCTCCTCGCCGCCACCGGTGTAGCCGACCGTGAGCGCGTCGAGCCCGCTGCTCTCCTCACCGGCGAGTCGCGAGCCGTCGGACGCCGTGAAGGCGACCCCGTACGCGTCGGCGACCTCGACGGCCGCCGCGTGGCTCGCGGCGTCCGCACCGAGGATCACCGAGCCGTCGGCGAAGACGGACACCGGAATCTCGGACTCGAGCAGCGCGTTGATCGCCTGATACTCGGCGACGCCGCTCGTGGCGAGCTCGAGGTAGCTGCCGGCCGCGGGCACGAAGCCGGTCGGCACGGCCTCGGCCACCGGCTTCAGCTTCGCCGTGAGCGCCGGGTCTCCCGTCGACCCGATCGCGTCGACGTCGGCGCCCCACAGCAGCGCGAGGCTCCACGCGGAGATGTCGTACATCGACGGCACGCGGTCGGAGATGTCGGACCCGTCTGCGAGCAGCACGTTCGCCATGCCGCGCAGCGGCTGGTGCATGTCGACCACGTACGATCCGGCCGGGTAGCTCGTGCCGCCCGCCGTGAAGGCCGCGCTCGCGCGCTGCACCTCGACGCCGTTCGCGATGAGCTGGTCGACCAGGGTCGCCGCGTCGGTGTCCGAGCGCTGTCCGTCGCCCATCGGGATGACGTAGGCGCGTGGGAACTCGGCCGTGTACACGTCGGTCTCGTCCCAGATCTCGGCCCACTCGCTCGGCTCGGCGACCGAGGTCGGGTCGACGTCGGCGGGGATCTCGACCAGGGGGTCGCCCGCGAGGCCACGGCGGAAGATCTCGATCTGGTTCGACAGCAGCGCCGACGAATGCTCCATCACGTAGTCCACCGAGGTGTCGATCACCACGCCCGCGACCTCGATGTTGATCGCCGCGCGCTCCTTGCCCAGCTCGGTGTTCGAGGTGCGGCCGAGCGGGAGCTCGACGGTGTTCGTGATGGCGCCCTGGTAGGCGACGTACTGCGGCGTGAAGATGGGGGGCCAGTCGTCCCAGCCCGACCGGATGTCGCGGTACGGGATGCGGATGTGACCGGTGTTCTCGGTCGTCACGCGGTTGGTCGCGAGGTCGAGGTAGGTGTTGCCCGGGATGTCGGCCTCGGTCACCGCCTCCTCGATCTCGAGGGCCGCGGCGTAGGCGTGCGGCAGGAACAGGTCGTACTCGTAGTTCTCGCCGTGCGGCGGCCCGCAGGGCTCGATCTGGAGCACGCTCGTGTAGCCGTGCAGGTCGATGTAGAAGGTCGGCTGGAGCACGCCGGAGAGGTCGCGGATGATGCGCGCCTCGCTCGTGGCACCGGTGACCATGTCGCGATTCGCGTCGAAGCCGTCGGCCGTGGCCCGCTGTCCGAGTGCACGGCCGTCGGGGTTGTTGGTGACCGTGAAGTAGAGGCGGTTGCGCTCCAGCGTCTCGGCCACCTCCTCGTAGGGCGCCGTGGCCAGGTACTCGATGTACTCGAGCACCGCGTCGGTGCCCTCCCACTCGTTGCCGTGGATGTTGGCGTTGAACCAGATCGGCACCTTGTAGTGCTCCATGAGCGACTGGTTCTTCGCCGCGGCGGTCGGGTTCTGCTTGATCATCTCGCGGAACTTCGCCTGCCGAGTCGTCTCGCCGCGCGTCTCCGGCGCGGTCAGCGTGACCAGGTGGATGTCCTTGCCGAGCGCGGACTGGCCGACGACCTGCACCGAGATGCGGTCGCTGACCGCGGTGAGGTCGTTCAGCATCGGTGCGATCTCGTCGTAGGGAATCACGCCGCGGTCGAGCGACGCGTCGGACGGGTCGTCCGGGACGGTGTCGAGCAGGGGCTGGAACGGGTAGCTCGTCGGTGCCGCGACGAGCGACGACACCGGAGTGACGATGGGGACGGCGGGTGCACCGTCGAGGGCGGCCGCGGGTGCGGCTCCGGCGACGAGTGTCGCGGCGAGGATCGCCGTGATGCCCGCGCCGGCGGTGGCGCGATGGAACGACATGTTGCTCCGATCTGGGAAGGTAGGGACCAGTCCGACCGTGCGGCGCCGGAGGATGCCCGGCGACCGTCCCGGCCGGTCACACCATCCGGTTGCGGAATCGTGCGCCATACAGGGGGTACAGCCAGCCTGTCATTCGGCTGAATCGGTCAACCAGACCAGTTCATTGCGTCCTGTGCATACTCGCGCATGGATCGTGCGTTTGCATTTCGTGCAGGTTTCGTGCGGGTCGATTCGCTTCGATCAGCTCCCGGAGAGCAACTGCCAGAGGCCCAGGCCGATCAGCCAGAGACCCATCGCGGATGCCACGATCCAGCCGCGCACGCGGTTGCGATCGGCACGTGCGCGCGCCTCGGCCGCCTCGCGCTCCGCCCGCTCGGCCTCGGCCCCGCGCTGCTCGGCGTCGCGCTCCTGCTGCTCGGACTCGGGCTCGGGGTCCGGGTCGGAGCCGGGCCCGGGCTCCGGCTCGGGGCGGTCGGCGCTCACCGGGGGCATCCGCTCACTTGACCAGCGGGAAGAGGATGGTCTCGCGGATGCCGAGGCCCGTGACCGCCATCAGGAGGCGGTCGATGCCCATGCCCATGCCGCCGGTCGGGGGCATGCCGAACTCGAGCGCCCGCAGGAACTCCTCGTCGAGGCGCATCGCCTCGGGGTCGCCGCCGGCGGCCAGGCGCGCCTGCTCGACGAAGCGCTCGCGCTGCACGACGGGATCGACGAGCTCGGAGTAGCCGGTCGCGAGCTCGAAGCCGCGCACGTAGAGGTCCCACTTCTCGACCACGCCGGGGATCGACCGGTGCGCGCGCACGAGCGGCGACGTGTCGACCGGGAAGTCCAGCACGAACGTCGGCCGCTCCAGGCCGCCCTTGACGTGGTGCTCCCAGAGCTCCTCGACGTACTTGCCGTGCAGCGGGTGGTCGATCTCGATGCCCTCGGCGTCGGCGAGCTCGCGCAGCCGCTCGATGGGCGTCTCGGGCGAGATCTCCTCCCCCACGGCTGCCGAGAGCGAGTCGTACATCGAGATGCGGTCCCACTCGCCGCCGAGGTCGAACTCGGTGCCGTCGGCCCAGGTCACGACGTGGCTGCCCGAGACCGCCTGCGCGGCGTCCTGGATGAGGCGCTGGGTGAGGTCGGCGATCGAGTGGTAGTCGCCGTACGCCTGGTACGCCTCGAGCATCGCGAACTCGGGGCTGTGCGTGGAGTCGGCGCCCTCGTTGCGGAAGTTGCGGTTGATCTCGTAGACGCGCTCGATGCCGCCCACGACGGCGCGCTTCAGGTACAGCTCGGGCGCGATGCGCAGGTACAGCTCGGTGTCGAAGGCGTTGGAGTGCGTGACGAAGGGGCGAGCGGATGCCCCGCCGTGCATGACCTGCAGCATGGGCGTCTCGACCTCGACGAAGCCCAGCTCGGTGAACGTGCGGCGCAGGCTGGCGTTGATCGCCGCGCGGTCGAGCACGTTGCGGCGCGCCTGCTCGCGCGCGATCAGGTCGAGGTAGCGGCTGCGCACGCGCGTCTCCTCGGAGAGCTCGTTGTGCAGGTTCGGCAGGGGCTGGATGGCCTTCGCGGCCATGCGCCACTCGGTCGCCATGATCGACAGCTCGCCGCGGCGGCTCGTGATGACCTCGCCGGCGACGAACACGTGGTCGCCGAGGTCGACGAGCTCCTTCCACGCGGCGAGCTGCTCCTCGCCCACCTCGGCGAGGGAGACCATCGCCTGGATGCGCGCCCCGTCGCCCGACTGGAGCGCCGCGAAGCACAGCTTGCCCGTGTTGCGCAGGTGCACGATGCGGCCGGCCACGCCGACCTGCTCGCCGGATGCCTCGTCGACGCCGAGCCCGACGAACTTCGCCCGCACGTCGGCGATGGCGTCGGTGATCGGCAGTGCGACCGGGTACGCGCCGCCGCCGAGGTCGTCGGCCTCGGCGATGAGCCGTTCGCGCTTCGCGCGGCGCACCGCCTGCTGCTCGGAGATCTCCTCCGCGGTGGGCTCGGTCGCGTCGGCGGGGCTCTGCTGCTCGGCCATGCTCTCTCTCACGGGTCGTCGAGTGGTGGTGGATGCCGCGGAACGGCGCCCGACGAGAAGCGGGCGCGCGCGGCGCGCGATGCGCGGACCCCAGCCTATCGCCGCGCGCCGGGAATGCCGTGGTCGGTGCGCCGTCCGGAAGGCGTGGGGCGATTCCCCGGAGGGTGGGGCGTCAGCCGAGGACGATCTCGGCGTTGTCGATGAGCCGGGTGCCGGCCACGTCGGCCGCGACCAGCACGCGCGCGGGGCCGCGGTGGTCGTCGTCGACGGGCAGGAGGGTCGCGGGGTCCACCACGACGAGGTAGTCGAGCACGGCCGCCTCGTGGTCGCCGAACGCGCCCGCCGCTTCGGCGAGCACCTCCGCGAGGCCGGAGCCCGCGACCTCGCGCGCCGCCTGCAGCGCGTCGGGCAGGGCGCGCGCGGCGACCCTGGCCTCGGCGTCGAGGTAGCGGTTGCGGCTCGAGCGGGCGAGCCCGTCGGCCTCGCGCACGGTCGGCACGGGAACGATCTCGACGGGGAGGTCGAGGTCGGCGACCATGCGGGCGACGAGGAAGCACTGCTGGGCGTCCTTCTGGCCGAACATGGCCAGGTCGGGCCCCGCGATGTGCAGCAGCTTCGCCACCACCGTGAGCACGCCGTCGAAGTGACCGGGACGCGACGCGCCCTCGTAGCGGGCGCCGATGGGGCCCGCGACGACGCGCGTCTCGCTCGGGCCGTTCGGGTACATCTCCGCGGCGGTCGGCGCGAACACCAGGTCGACGCCCTCGGGCGCGAGGGCGGCCAGGTCGGCATCGAGGGTGCGCGGGTAGCGGTCGAGGTCCTCGGTGGGGGCGAACTGCAGCGGGTTCACGAAGATCGAGACCACGACCACGTCGGCCAGTTCGCGGGCGCGGCGCACGAGTGCGAGGTGCCCCTCGTGCAGCGCGCCCATGGTGGGGACGAGGGCGACCCGACCGGCGTGCTCCCCCGCCGCGCGCTCGGCGCGGAGGGCGGCGATCGCCGCGCGGAGGTCGCCGATGGCGCCGATCACCCGCGGTGCGTCTGGCGTGCTCACTCGTCCTCCTCCGCGAACGGTTCGGCGAGCGCGGACAGGTCGATCGTACTCGGGGCCCAGCGGGCGAGCGCGTTCTCGACGGCCGACCGCACCAGCGGCGCGATCACCCGGCCGGGCTCGTCGACGCCGATGCCTGCGAGCAGGCCGGTGGCCTGCTCGACGATCGCCGTCGAGAACGAGGTGGCCGTCTCGATCGCCTCCGCGTAGGCGGGCCGGTCGGCCTCCGCGAACACGAGCGGCTCGCCGCCCATCTCGACGACGAGCGCCTGCGCGATCGGCAGCACGGGCGTCGGCGCGGTCACGCCGAACCACGCACCCGCGAGCCGCGTGCGATCGACGCTCGTGCCGGTGAACGTCAGCGCCGGGTGGATCGCCAGCGGGATGGCGCCGCGCCGCAGTGCCGGCGCGAGCACGTCCGTGCCGTACCGCGCCGAGGTGTGCGCGACGAGCTGCCCGGGCTGCCATGCGCCGGTCTCGGCGAGGCCGGCCACCAGCGCCGCGAGCTCGGCGTCGGGCACCGCCAGCAGCACGAGCTCGCTGCGCTCGACCACCTCCGGCACGGTGAGCACCGGCACGCCCGGCAGCATGGCATCGGCCCGCTCGCGGCTGGCCTCGGAGACGGCGCTAATGCCGGTCAGCGCGTGACCGGCCCCGGCCAGCGCGGAGGCCAGGACCGGGCCGACCCGGCCCGCGCCCACCGTGCCGACGCCCAGGCGCCCGGTGCGCTCAGCCATGGGCGCCTCCGACCGCGGGCTCGCCGCCGGCGGCGCTCCCGCCGCGTTCCCCGGACGCCGCGACCGCCGCGTGCGCGCCCGCCCAGTGGTCGCTGACGTCGAGCCGGGCCCAGGTGATCGCCCCGGCCGCCACGGCGTCGAAGAGCGCCTCTGCGTCGGCGAGGCCGATGACCGGCAGCGTCGCGGTGATGGGACCCGCCACCGTGTGCACGCGCACGAGCGAGAGCCCGAGCGCCCGGCGGAGCGGCCCGCGGTGCACCGCGACCGACTGGGTGCGCGCGAGCGGCACGATGACGAGCTCGCGCCAGGCCACACCGCGGCGGATCAGGGCCACGTCGGCGTCGACCGCGTAGCCGGTGCGGCGCCACGAGAACGGCCGCAGCCAGGCCGCGCGCCGCGGCGCGCCCACGTAGGTCGCGTCGCCGCCGGGGCCGACGAGGCCGGTCTCCGTGACCGCATCGAGCACCTCGGGCGGGGTCTCGGGCAGCAGCAGGCCGAGCACGCGGCGCACGTCGTCGAGCGTGCCGACCGGCAGCACGAGGCTGCGGCGCGCGGCGTCGCCCGAGGCGCCGGCGCTCTGCCCGGCGACGTTGATGCGGATCGTCCACCAGCCGAACGGACGCCAGAGCAGCGGCTGCCCGACCTGGATCGCGTGGATGCGTCCCGGGGGCAGCGTGTCGTTCTGAGTCGACAGGAGCCCGTACCCGATGCGCACCCCGTCGGGCGTCGCGGCGATCGTGTACCGCAGCGACTTCGTGATGCGCGACCACATGTAGGTGACGAGGCCGATCACGGCCGGCACGAAGGAGAACAGCACCCAGGCCGATCCCGACGTGAGTCCCCAGGTGATGACGCCCGCGAAGATGAGCACGGCCAGCGTCGATCCGCCGAGTACCGAGGAGCCGACGATGCGGCCGAGCGGGATGTGCACGACCGACTCCGGCGGCGCGAGGTCGGGGTCGAGTTCGGGGGCGAGCAGCTCGTCGACGCGGCGGTGCACCAGCCCCGGCGCGTGCGATGCGCCGTCACCGGCCCGGCCCGAGGCATCCGTCACCGGCTCGCCCGAGGCATCCGTCACCGGCGCACCACCGGCCGCTCGAACGGTCCCGGCCCGCTCGGCCTTCGCCCCCGACGCGAGCCGGAGGATGTCGGCGCGCAGCGCGTCGGCGAGGCCCGACTGCAGGTACGACAGCTGCACGCTGGCCGACTGCCCGGCGACCGCGACCTCGAGCTTGGCCGCACCGAGCAGCCGCGGCACGAGCGACCGGGAGATGCTGATGCCCTGGATGCGGTCGAGCCGCGCGCTGCGGTGCGAGCGGAACAGGATGCCGCTGCGCACCTCGACCGCCTCGCCCGTGATGCGGAAGGTGTGCATGCGCCAGCTCAGGGTGAAGCCGCCGAGCAGCAGGAAGAGGATGCCGAGCACGATGAGCAGGCCCCACCCGACGTTGCCGGTGCGGACGAGGATCGAGATCGGGTCGCCGTCGAAGTCGTCGGCATCGATGGGCGAGTCGGGCGAGATCCCGATGAGGAACAGGTCGACCACGCGCTCGCGCAGGTTGGCGATCACGAAGCCGATCAGCGCGATCAGGAAGATGCCGCCGCGCAGCAGCGGGGTGAGCGGGTGCAGGCGGTGCCACTGCCCGTCGGCGAGATCCGTCGACAGGCCCGCGCGCGCTCCCGGGGCGGGTGCGGTCACAGCCCCGCCCGGCGGGTCTCGGCGAGCGCCACGAGCCGGTCGCGCAGCGCCTCCGCCTCGGCGAGCGGGAGCCCCGGCACGGCGACGCCGCTCGCGGCCGCGGCGGTCACCAGCTTCAGGTCGGCGAGGCCCAGCCAGCGCGCCACCGGCCCGCGCGTGATGTCGACGAGCTGCATGCGCCCGTAGGGCACCGCCACCCGGCGCTGGTACAGGATGCCGCGGCGGAAGAGCAGGTCGTCCTCGCGCAGCCGGTACGCGATGGAGCGCACGCGACGCGGCTCGAACGCGATCGAGACGAGCGAGACCAGGATGATCGCGCCGGCGACGGCGGCGATCCACCAGGCCTGGAAGATCCACCAGAGCACGGATCCGATCGCCGCGACGACCAGGACGCCGATCACGGAGCCGACGACCTCGACTACCACGTACCGGGGCGACACCCGCCGCCAGCCGTCGTCGATCACGGACGGGGCCGGCGCCGCGGCATCCGCCCCCTCGGCGGGGACCTCGGGCTCAGACATGCGCCTCCTCCTGCTGTTCGTCGTCGTCGGGCGGGAGGGTGCAGAAGTGCTCGGCCACGAGGCCCGCCGCGAGCAGCGCGCCGGCGGCCAGCAGCGACGCGAGCGAGAGCCAGGTCGCGCCGCCGCCCGGCAGCACCGTGCGGGTCACGAGGTACAGCAGCACGCCCGCGCCGAAGCCGAGCAGCAGCGCGCCGCTCAGGCTGCACGCCTTGGCGAGCACGGCCACGCGCATCGCGCGGAACGGGTCGACGTGCCGCGGGCCCGTGCCCTTCACCGCCCGGCGGATCGGCCAGGCCAGCGCGACCACCACGGCGCCGACGCCGACGAGGGTGACGGCGAGCGAGATCGGGGGCACGATGGCGGCCCGTCCCGCATTCACGACCAGCACCTCGAGCAGGAAGGCGACGGCCGCGCCGCCCACGGCGAGCAGCAGCACGGTGGGAGTCCCGGTGCGCCTCACGCGTCCTCCCCGCCCGGCTCGTAGGGCGTGACCTCGTCGTAGGCGACCGCGCGGAGCTCGTCGATGCGCCCGTAGCCCGGGATCACCGCCCTCGGCTCGATGTCGAGCCACGGCTGCAGCACGAATGCCCGCTGCCAGGCCCGCGGATGCGGGATGACGAGCGTCTCGTCGGAGAGCTCGAGCGTGCCGAAGGCGATGATGTCGATGTCGAGCGTGCGCGGACCCCAGTGCTCGTCGCGGACCCGGCCGTGCCCCCGCTCGATGGTGTGCACTGCGTCGAGGAGCGCGTGCGGGCTGAGGTCGGTGCGGATCGAGATCACGCAGTTCAGGTACGCCGGGGCATCGGGATCGGCGCCGTCGTCGGTGATCGCGACGGTCTCGTAGGTCGGCGAGATGTCCTCGACGCGCGTCTCCCGGAGCATGTCGACGTCGGCGATGGCCTGCCCGATGGTGCCCTCGCGGTCGCCGAGGCTGCTGCCGAGGGCGAGCACCACCCGGGTGCCGGGCTCGCGGCGCCGCGGCCGGAACAGGGCGCTCACCCGCGGCCCCGCACGATCGTGACGGCGACGTCGTCGAAGGGCACCGAGATGGGCGCCTGCGGCTTGTGCACGGTGACCGTGGTCTCCTCGACCGCCTCGTGCGCGAGCACGACGGCCGCGATGCGCTCGGCGACGGTCTCGATGAGGTCGACCGGGTCGTCGCTCACCGCGGCGGCCACCTGCTCGGCGAGCTCGCCGTAGTGCACGGTCGCGGCGAGCGCATCGCCGGCGGCGGCGGGGGCGAGGTCGAGGCGCGCGTCGACGTCGATGACGAACTCCTGCCCCTGCTCGCGCTCGAAGTCGAAGACGCCGTGGTGGGCTCTCACGCGGATGCCGCGCAGCGAGATGCGGTCTCGGGCACTACTCACGCGCACCACTCTGCCACGCCTCGGAGACCGACAGCGCGATGCGTGTGGACGCGACGTCGTGCACGCGCACGGCCCACGCGCCCGCGCGGGCGCTCAGCACGCTGACGACCGCGGTCGGCAGGTCGCGGGCCGCGACGGGGGCGTCGTCCGGGAGCAGTGCCCCGAGGAACCGCTTGCGCGAGGCGCCGACGAGCACCGGCAGGCCGAGCGCGGCGAGCTCGTCGAGTCGTGCGAGCAGCTGCCAGTTGTGCTCGGCGCGCTTGGAGAACCCCAGGCCGGGGTCGACGACGATGCGCTCGCGCGGCAGCCCGGCCGCGCCGAGCGCGTCGATGCGGGCGGACAGCTCGTCGCGCACCTCGGTGACGACGTCGTCGTACTCGGCGAGGGCGTCCATGCGGTCGGAGTGGCCGCGCCAGTGCATGGCGACGTAGGTGGCATCCGATCCGGCGACGACCTGCGCCATGTCGCGGTCGGCGAGCCCGGCCGACACGTCGTTGACGATCACGGCGCCGGCCTCCACTGCGGCTGCGGCGGTCGCGGCGCGCATGGTGTCGACGCTGACGCGCAGCCCCATCGCGGCGAGCTCGCGCACCACGGGCACGACCCGGCGCAGCTCCTCGGCGGGGTCGACGCGCGCCGCGCCCGGCCGCGTCGACTCGCCGCCCACGTCGATCAGGTCGGCGCCGTCGCGCACGAGCTCCAGCGCGTGCGCCACGGCCGCGTCGGTGCCGAACCAGCGGCCGCCGTCGCTGAAGGAGTCGGGGGTGACGTTCACCACGCCCATGATGAGCGGGTACCCCGGGCGGGCCTCCCGCGCACCGGCCGGGGCGTCGGGCTCAGGCATCCGCCCGCCCCAGGATGAGCGCCATCGCCTCGGCGCGCACCGCCGCCTCGGCGAGGGTGCCGCGGGCGACCACCGTGACGGTCGAGCTCGTGACCTGACGGGGGCCGCGCGTCGTGACGCAGCCGTGCACGGCGTCGAGGACGACGAGCACCCCGTGCGGGTCGAGCACCCGCTCGAGCACGTCGGCGATCTCCTCGGCGAGGCGCTCCTGCACCTGGGGGCGCGCCGCGAGGGCGTCGATGGCCGCGGGGATGCGGCCGAGCCCGACCACGCTGCCGGCGGGCGCGTACGCCACGTGCGCGGTGCCCGTGAACGGCAGCAGGTGGTGCTCGCAGACCGAGCGGAAGGCGAGGTCGCGCACGACGACGGTGTCGGACGTGGTCGCACCGCCGTCGCCGGTCACGCCGAGCGGCACGGCGTCGCCGAGCGCTTCGACGGGGTCGAGCGCGAGGCCGCCGAACAGCTCGCCATACGCGTCGGCGACGCGGGCGGGCGTGCGCTCGAGGCCGGGGCGTTCCGGGTCCTCGCCGATCGCGAGCAGCAGCTCGCGCACGGCGGCCTCGATGCGCGGCCGGTCGATCGCCTCGCCCATGGCGCGCGTCAGGCCGTCGCGGGGCGCGGGTTCGAGCGCGCGGGGCGGCTCGACTCCTTCGACGCGGCGACCTCGGGGTCGGAGTCGATGCCGCCGTCGACCGCGCCGGCGTCGATCGGCGCCTTCGCGACCGGGATCTCGATCGGCGGGCGGTCGGACACCGGGCGCTGGTCGCTGGAGAGCCAGAGCGGCCGCTCGGGCAGCTTCGTGACGTCCTGGAAGATCTCGGCGATCTGGTGGTGGTCGAGCGTCTCGTGCTCGAGCAGCTCCGCGGCCAGCTTGTCGAGGATGTCGCGGTTCTCGTTGAGCACCTTCCACGCCTCGTCGTGCGCCTGCTCGATGAGGGCGCGCACCTCGCCGTCGACCTCCTCGGCGATGCGCTCGGAGTAGTCGCGCTGGTGTCCCATGTCGCGGCCGAGGAAGACCTCGCCCTGCGCCTGTCCGAGCTTCACCGCGCCGACGTTCGCGCTCATGCCGTACTCGGTGACCATCTTGCGCGCGGTCGAGGTGGCCTTCTCGATGTCGTTCGAGGCGCCGGTCGAGGGGTCGTGGAACACGATCTCCTCGGCGACGCGGCCGCCCATGGCGTAGGTGAGCTGGTCGAGCAGCTCGTTGCGGGTGATCGAGTACTTGTCCTCGAGCGGCAGCACCATGGTGTAGCCGAGCGCGCGGCCGCGCGGGAGGATCGTGATCTTGGTGACCGGGTCGGTGTAGTTCATCGCGGCCGCGGCGAGGGCGTGCCCGCCCTCGTGGTAGGCCGTGATGAGCTTCTCCTTGTCCTTCATCACGCGGGTGCGTCGCTGCGGGCCGGCGATCACGCGGTCGATGGCCTCGTCGAGGGCGCGGTTGTCGATGAGCTGCGCGTTC
The DNA here is from genome assembly GCF_040496035.1 of Agromyces sp. SYSU T00194. Taxonomy (NCBI): domain Bacteria; kingdom Bacillati; phylum Actinomycetota; class Actinomycetes; order Micrococcales; family Microbacteriaceae; genus Agromyces; species Agromyces chitinivorans. The sequence continues at coordinate 365,595 of NZ_JBEPJZ010000001.1, forward strand.
GAGCGGGCCGTCAGCAGGGCGGCCTCGTTCAGCACGTTCGCCAGGTCGGCACCCGTGAAGCCCGGGGTCTTGCGCGCGACGACCTCGAGGTCGACGCCCTTGGCGAGCGGCTTGCCCTTGCCGTGCACCTCGAGGATGCGGCGGCGGCCGTTGAGGTCGGGCGCGTCGACGCCGATCTGGCGGTCGAAGCGGCCGGGGCGCAGCAGCGCGGGGTCGAGGATGTCGGGGCGGTTGGTCGCCGCGATGAGGATCACGTTGGTCTTGGGGTCGAAGCCGTCCATCTCGACGAGCAGCTGGTTGAGCGTCTGCTCGCGCTCGTCGTGGCCGCCGCCCATGCCGGCGCCGCGGTGGCGGCCGACGGCGTCGATCTCGTCGACGAAGATGATGGCCGGCGCGTTCTGCTTGGCCTGCTCGAAGAGGTCGCGCACGCGGGAGGCGCCGACGCCGACGAACATCTCGACGAAGTCCGACCCGGAGATCGAGTAGAACGGCACGCCCGCCTCGCCGGCGACGGCGCGCGCGAGCAGCGTCTTGCCCGTGCCGGGAGGGCCGTACAGCAGCACGCCCTTGGGGATGCGTGCGCCGACGGCCTGGAACTTCGCCGGCTCCTTCAGGAACTCCTTGATCTCGTGGAGCTCCTCGATGGCCTCCTCGGCCCCGGCGACGTCGTCGAAGGTGACCTTGGGGCTCTCCTTCGAGACGAGCTTCGCCTTCGACTTGCCGAACTGCATGACCCTGCTGCCGCCGCCCTGCATGCTCGACAGCATGATCCAGAAGAAGACGCCGATGAGCAGCAGCGGCAGCAGGATGCCGAGCATCGAGAGGAACCAGTTGGTCTGGGGCACCTCGTCGGTGAACCCGTCGGCCGGCGCGGCCGCATTGACCGCGTTCACGACGTCGGCGCCGCGAGGCGTCACGTAGTAGAAGCGCACCTGCGAGCCGTACTCCTCATCGGCCGTGGCGAGCGTGAGGTCGACGCGGTTCTCGCCGTCGACGATCTTCACGGCCGACACGTCGCCGTCGGAGAGGAACTGCAGGCCCTCCTGCGTCGACACCTCCTTGAATCCGGAGGCGGTGATGAGGCTCGAGCCGATCCACACCGCGACGACCGCGAGCAGGATGTACAGCAGCGGTCCGCGCAGGATCTTCTTGAAGTTCATGGTGCTGCAAGGCTACCCCGCGGGTCCTCAGCGTCTGCCGAGTGTTCGCTGTGGGCGGTGCGTGCGTCGCATGCCGCCGCGGGGCCGCCGGAGCGGCGCGGCGGGCGGATGCTACGAGTAGACGTGCGGCGCGAGCACGCCGACGTCGCGCAGGTTGCGGTACTTCTCCGCGTAGTCGAGGCCGTAGCCGACGACGAACTTGTTCGGGATGTCGAAGCCGACGTACTTCACGTCGACGTGCACCTTGAGTGCCTCGGGCTTGCGGAACAGGGCGCAGATCTCGACCGATGCGGCGCCGCGCGTGCGCAGGTTCGACGTGAGCCACGAGAGCGTGAGCCCGGAGTCGATGATGTCCTCGACGATGAGGACGTCACGGCCGGAGAGGTCGGTGTCGAGGTCCTTCAGGATGCGCACGACGCCGCTGGAGACCGTGCCCGCGCCGTAGCTCGAGACGGCCATCCAGTCGGTCTGCACGTGCCGGTCGAGCTCGCGCGCGAGGTCGGCCATGACCATGATCGCGCCCTTCAGCACCCCGACGAGCAGCAGGTCGCGGCCCGCGTAGTCGGCCTCGATGCGCCGGGCGAGTTCGGCGAGCTTGCCGTGGATCTCGTCCTCGGTGCAGAGCACCTCGGTCAGGTCTGCCTCGATGTCGCTCGCGCGCATGGTGGGTCCGCTCCTCGTTCGTCGCCCGACGGTTCCGCCTCCGAGCCTACGAGTCCGCGGCGCGCGGCGCATGTCCGGCGCCGGCGCCGGCGAGGGCGAGCGGATGCACCGGGCGCACGTAGGATGCCCGTGATGCCCGAGATCCTCGCCGCCGTGCTGCTGTTCGCCAACGCGCTGTTCAACCTCGTCGTCTGGCCGCGCTTCCTCCCCCGCATCGCGAACGACCCACGGGCGCGCGACGCCGAGGGCCGCCGCACGCCGTTCTACACGGTGCACGTCGTGCTCATCGCGATCGCGCTGGTGCTCGGCGTCGCGTCCGTCGTCGCCGGCATCGTCGTGCTCGCCGCCTGACCGCCCGCGCGGGCCGGTCAGCCCGCGGCGGTGAACTCCAGCCGCCCGCCCGCTCGCGCCGCGCGGCAGCCCGGCAGGTCGATGGGGCCCTGCCCGTGCCAGTCGGTGACGAGCCGCGCCACCTCGAGCGTCTGCACGCGTGAGAGCGACGTGCCGAACTCGCTGGCGACGACATGGCGGATGATGCGCTGCCGGAGCGCGGCCGGATTCGCCGCGAGCGCCTGCACCGACACCGCGATGCCCGCCTCGGCCGGCTCGCAGATCTCCTCGATGAACTCGTCGATCTGGTCGGCGAACGCCGCCTCGTCCTCGCGCAACTGCTCGGCCGTGCGTGCGAGCGCCTCGGCCACGCCCGGACCGAGCGCGTGCTCGAGCACCGGCAGGACCTGCTCGCGCACCCGCACGCGCGCGGAGGCGGGGTCGAGGTTCTGCGGGTCGTCCCACGGGTCGAAGCCGGCGTCGTGGCAGGCCTGCCGGGTGGTGCGGCGCCGGATGCCGAGGAGCGGCCGGGCGTACTGTCCGTTGTCGGCGGACATGCCCTGCAGGCTGCCGGCGCCCGAGCCGCGGGCGAGCCCGAGCAGCACGGTCTCGGCCTGGTCGTCGAGCGTGTGCCCGAGCAGCACCCGCACGGCGCCGTTCCGCCGCGCCACCGCGTCGAGCGCGGCGTAGCGCGCGGCGCGGGCGGATGCCTCGGGGCCGTCGCCGCCGGCGCGCACCTGCACCGGGTGCACCACGACCGGCTCGAGCCCGAGCGTGCGGGCCTGGTTCGCGGCCGCGGCCGCCGCATCCGCCGACCCCTCCTGCAGTCCGTGGTCGACGATCACGGCACCGGCGCGCAGGCCCGCGCGGGGCGCCTCGAACGCGGTGCCCGCGGCGAGCGCGAGCGAGTCGGGGCCGCCGGAGAGTGCGACCAGCACGAGCGGCGCGTCGCCTGCGGGCCCGTCGCCGCCCGGGGCATCCGGCACCAGCCCCTCCAGCGCCTCGCGCACCGCGCGACGCACGTCCGCGATCGGCGGCGTGAGGCGCGGCCGGCGGTCGTCGGGGGCCGCGCGCTCGTCCATCGGCGGGTCGGAAGGCATCAAGTAACCTTATTCCCGTCTTCCCGCGCGGCCGCGAGCCCCGGGGCACCTCACACACAAGGAGAACCATGGGCGAGTACGCCGCGATCATCGAGATCCCGAAGGGCAGCCGCAACAAGTACGAGGTCGACCACGAGACCGGGCGCGTCTTCCTCGACCGCGTGCTGTACACGAACTTCGTGTACCCGACCGACTACGGCTTCTTCGAGCACACCCTCGGCGACGACGGCGACCCCCTGGACGTGCTCGTGCTCACCCAGTACCCGCTGTTCCCCGGCGTCGGCGTGACGGTGCGCCCCGTGGGCGTGTTCCTCATGGAGGACGACGGCGGCGGCGACGCCAAGGTCATCGCGGTGCCCGCGGGCGACCCCCGCTGGGACGGGATCCAGGACGTCGCCGACGTGCCCGAGTACACCAAGAAGGAGATCCAGCACTTCTTCGAGCACTACAAGGACCTCGAGCCCGGCAAGTGGGTCAAGACCGAGGGCTGGGCGGATGCCGCCGAGGCCGAGCGCCTCATCGCCAAGGCGATCGAGGCCTACCCCGGTCACTGACCCCGCGGGTTTCCCCGCATGACGGCCCGGCGCGCGATGCGCCGGGCCGTCGTCATGCCGTGGGCGGGACGCTCAGCCCGCCGGCCGTGCGGCCGCCGACGGCGAGCCCCAGATGTAGTACTCGCGCACGGGCTTCGTGGGGTTCGGCGCCTCGATGATGCGGCCCCCGCCCAGGTAGATCGCGACGTGGTAGTAGTTGCCCGGCACGCCCCAGAACAGCAGGTCGCCGCGCTGGACCTGCGAGAGCGGCACGGCCTTCCCGCGCGACGCGAGGGTGGCGTACTGGTTGGTGGCCGAGTGGGTGCCGATGGCGATGCCGGCCGCGCGGTACGACATGAGCGTCAGCCCCGAGCAGTCCCACACGTCGGGTCCGGCGCCGCCGAGCTGGTAGCGCTCGCCGAGCTGGGCGCGCGCGTAGGCGATCGCGGTCTCGACGGCGGTCGTGTTCGGCGCCGCCGGGGCGGGTTCCGGTTGCGGCGTCGGGGTCGGGGTCGAGCCGCCGGATGCCCCCGACGAACCACCCGACGAACCCGACGAGCTCCCGCCCGACGACGACCCGCTCGAGCTCCCCGAGCCGGCGGCACCCGAGTCTGCGTCGGCGTCGGCACCCGAGTCTGCGTCGGCGTCGGCCTCCGCCTGCTCGCGCGCCGCCTGCTCGGCGGCCTCGCGGGCGGCCTGCTCGCGGGCGACCTGCTCGCGCAGCGCCAGCTCCGCAGCCTCCTGCCGCTGCCCCTCTGCACGCTCGCGCTCGAGGGCGGCCGTCGTGTCCTTCAGCGAGGCGAGCTGCGCGTACAGCTCGACCGAGCGCTGCTCCTGCTCGTCGACCGCTGCCTGCGCGGCGACGGCGGCCGCCTCGGCCTCGTCGGCACGCGCCTCGGCCGCCGTCGCGAGCCGCTCCCGCTCCGCGGCGGCATCCGCCGCCTCCGCCGTCAGCGCATCGGCCGTGTTCCGGTCGGCCACGGCCTCGTCGTACACGAGCTGCGACTGCTCGCCGACCTTGCTCGCGCGCCCGAGCTCGTCGAGCAGCGTCTCGGCGTCCGCCCCGCTCAGCACGAGCTGCAGCGACAGGTCGGTGCCCGCGGTGCGTGCGAGGTGGGCGACCAGGAGCCCTGCGCGCATCTTCGAGATCTCGGCGCGCGCCTCGGCCTCGTCGGCCTGGGCGGCGAGCTCCGCCTCCCGCGCGAGGGCCGCGTCGAGCTCGTCCTGCGCGAGGTGGAACGCCTCCGCGGCGACCTGCGCGTCGCGCACCGCGGCATCCGCGGCGTCCTGGAGCCCGGCGAGGAGCTCGGACACCCGGTCGATCTCCGCCTGCGTCGCCGCCTCGTCGCCCTTCGCCGCCTCGATCTCGGCCCACGACGGGTAGTCGGGTGCCGCGAAGGCGGGAGCGGCGACGCCGCCCGACGCCGCGAGCACCCCCACCGCGACGCCGGAGAAGAGCGTCGCGGACTGCCGCCGCCGCAGCGGCCCGCGGGCGTCAGCCAAGCGGCACTCCGCGCGCGGCCATGAACGGCTGCGGGTTGATGCGGTACCCGTTCTGGAACACCTCGAAGTGGAGGTGGCACCCGGTGGACGCACCCGTGCTGCCGGAGCTGGCGATGTTCTGCCCGGCGCTCACGGTCTGCCCGACACCGACGAAGACGCCGCCGTACCGGATGTGCGCGTAGCCCGTGGCGATGCCGTTGCCGTGGTCGATCTTGATGAAGTTGCCGTAGGTGCCGGAGTAGCCCGCGTAGACGACGACGCCGGAGTGGGCGGCGTAGATGGGCGCGGAGCATCCGGTCGCCAGGTCGGTCGCGTAGTGGAAGCCGCCGGAGCACCCGCCCGGGGTGCAGATGCTGGTGCGCGGGCCGTAGGTGCCGCTGATGTACCCGTACGCCGGGATCGCCCAGCCCTGGCTGCTCGTGGTGCCGCCCGCGAGGCCGCCTCCACCGCCCGACGCCGCCGCTGCGGCGGCCGCCGCAGCGGCCCGCGCCGCCGCCGCAGCCGCAGCCTTGCGCCGGCGCTCCTCTTCTTCCTTGCGCTTGCGCTCGCCCTCCTGGTAGGCGGCGATCGTGGTCGCCTCCTTGTCCTTGAGGTACTTCAGCTGCTGCTCGAGCTCGATCTTCTTGTCCTCGGACTCGGCGAGCGCCGCCTCGGCGGCGGCCTGCGCCTCCTGCGCGGCGACGAGCGCCTCCTCCGCCGCGATGCGGAGCTGTTCGCGCTCGTCGCGCGCGACGGCGGCCTGCTCCCCGAGCGCCTTCGCGGTGTTCGCGGCCTGCTGCGCCTCCTCGTAGACGCCTGCCGTGCGCTCGACCATCTTGCTCATGTTGCCCAGCTTCGAGAGCAGCTCGTCGGTCTCGGCCGCGGTGCCGGCCTCCAGCATCATGTTGATGCCGAGGTCGGTGCCGCCTGCGCGGTACAGCTGCGCGGCGAGCTGGCCGGCGTTGTCCTCGGCCTCGGCCGCCTCGGCCGCGGACTCGTCGGCCTGCTGCTGGATCTCCTCGGCACGCCGGTTCGCCTCGTCGAACGCCTGCTGGGCGGCGAGCAGCTCGTCGGTACGCCGCTCGGCCTCGGCCCGGGTCTCCTCCACGCGCACCTCGAGCTGCGCGATCAGGTCGGTGATCTCCGAGACCGCGGCAGCGCCGGCGGCGGTGTTCGCCTTGGCCTTCTTGACCTCGTCCCAGGTCGGGTAGTCGGCGGCGTTCGCGGGTGCGGGCGCGGCGACGGACATCGACGCGACGATGAGCAGGGCGCCGAACACCCCGATGGCGCGGCGGAGGCCGGGCAGGGCGGTTCCGACGCGCCGCGCGCGTCGCGGTGCGACCTGCGTCGCCTCCCCCGCCCCGTCTGCCATGGTTCCCCGTTCCCGCCGTTCGGCCGGTTTCGTCACGATCGTCACATCCGTCACATCCGCAACGTCAGCCACAGTAACAACGGACCGCCTGATCCTCGGTATTGCCGGCCGACGTGGTGCTCGGCCCCCGGACGAGGGACGTGCCGAGCGCGACGCTACCCGGGGTCCGGGCCCCCGCCGGGAGCGCCGACGGCCCGTCGCGGGATCGGTTCCGGCCTCGTTTTGGAATCTGGCGGAACTGCCCGTATGCTTGGCTGTCGGCGGTCGCGTCCAGCGCGACACCCGGCCCCATCGTTTAGCGGCCTAGGACACCGCCCTTTCACGGCGGCAGCACGGGTTCGAATCCCGTTGGGGTCACGCTGAACGAAGGTTACAATTCAATACGCAAGGCCCTGTGGCGCAGTTGGTTAGCGTGCCGCCCTGTCACGGCGGAGGTCGCGGGTTCAAGTCCCGTCAGGGTCGCTTCGGCGGATGGGCTCTCCTCGAGAGCCCATCTCCGTATGGGGAACATCTTCGGATGCCCCGCCTGAAACGCATCGTCGGATGCACCAGGCTCTGTAGCTCAGTTGGTAGAGCGCACGACTGAAAATCGTGAGGTCACGGGATCGACGCCCGTCGGAGCCACCAGAACGAGAAGCCCGGGTTCGCCCGGGCTTCTTCGCGTCTCCGGGTGCCGCGGCGCGGCACCGCCCCGCCGCGCTCAGCACTCGATGACGTTCACGGCGAGTCCGCCGAGCGAGGTCTCCTTGTACTTGCGCTTCATGTCGGCGCCGGTCTCGCGCATGGTCGCGATGGCCTGGTCGAGCGAGACGTGGTGCGTGCCGTCGCCGTGCAGGGCGATGCGCGCGGCGTTGATCGCGGTGCTGCTCGCGATGGCGTTGCGCTCGATGCACGGGATCTGCACGAGCCCGCCGATCGGGTCGCAGGTGAGGCCGAGGTGGTGCTCGATGCCGATCTCGGCGGCGTTCTCGACCTGCTCCGGGGTGCCGCCGAGCAGCGCGCAGAGCCCCGCGGCCGCCATGGAGCAGGCCGAGCCGACCTCGCCCTGGCAGCCGACCTCCGCGCCCGAGATCGACGCGTTGCGCTTCAGCAGCAGGCCGATGGCCGCGGCCGTCAGCAGGAAGCGCACCACGGCGTCGTCGCCGAGCTCGCCGACGAACCGGTCGGCGTAGTGCAGCACCGCGGGCACGATGCCCGCCGCGCCGTTCGTCGGCGCGGTCACCACGCGGCCGCCCGCGGCGTTCTCCTCGTTGACCGCGAGCGCCCACAGGCTGACCCAGTCCATCGCGCCGCTCGGACCCGACTCGCCCGCCGCGGACAGCTTCCGGGCGAGGCCGGGCGCGCGCCGGCGCACGCGCAGCGATCCCGGCAGGAACTCCGCCTCCGCGGAACATCCGCGCTCGACGCACTCCCGCATGACGCGCCAGACCCGCAGCAGCTCCTCGCGGACCTCGGCCTCGGGCCGCCGCGCGCACTCGTTCGCGAGCATCGCCTGCGCGATGTCGATCCCCTCGGCTCGACACGTCGCGAGCAGCTCGGCGCCGGACGCGAACGGGAACGGCACGTCCGCGCGCTGCTCGACGACGGTCGGGCGGCCGCCGAGGTCGTCGGCGACGAAACCGCCGCCCACGGAGTAGTACGTCGCCGTGCGCAGCGTCGCGCCGGCGCCGTCGAACGCCTCGCAGGTCAGGGCGTTCGGGTGCCCCGGCAGCCGCTTCCGGCGGTGGAGGACCACGTCCTCGTCGGGATCGAACGCGATGCGCTGCGACCCGCCGAGCAGCAGCGTCCGCTCCGCCGCGACCCGCGCCACCCGGGCGCCGACACTCGCCGCGTCGACCGTCTCCGGGTGCTCGCCGGCGAGGCCGAGGACGACCGCGGCATCCGACCCGTGCCCACGCCCCGTGGCACCGAGCGAGCCGAGGAGCTCGACCCGCACGCGCGCGACCTCCGCGAGCATCCCGTCCGCGGCGAGGCCGTCGACGAACCTGCGAGCGGCGCGCATCGGCCCGACCGTGTGCGAGGAGGACGGCCCGATGCCGATCGTGAACAGGTCCAGCGCGCTCGGCATCGGCGCGGACTCCGCGATCGGGGACGCGGCTGCGGGCCGCATCCGCTCTGCTGCGGTCGTCGGAGGGTGGGTCATCGGAACTCCCGGGTCGGGGCCGGCCGCGCCGGCGTCGGGTGGTTCCTCCCCGCTCTGTCGATGACCTGAGAGATTCGCGCGGCTCGCGCCGCCTTGCCCCGTCGGTGAGCAGACCGTGGCCTGCTGCTTTCCAGAGTTCCCTGTCGTGGCGGTACGGGTGCCTGAGAGATTCCCGGGGAGGGGCTTGCTCCTACGGCGCCGCCCGGGCGGACCCGGCGGGCTCTCCCGCCACGATGCGGGTATTCAGTTCGCTGTTCGTCACGCTAACACGCGGCGCGTCAGCGCGCGCCCGAGGCAACGACCTCGATCACCCCGTCGTCCAGCCCCGGCGCCGGTTCGGCACCGCCGAGGCCGAGCACCGTCGACCAGAAGTACCGGCGCCACACCGGGGCCAGGCCCGCATCGTGGATCGGCAGGACCCACCGCGGCGCGACGCGACGCACGAACTCGACGGTGTCGCCGAGGCGCGCCCACGGCGCGGCGATCGGCACCGCCAGCAGGTCGACCCCCTCCGGCACCGCCGCGTACGAATCGCCCGGATGGAACAGCGAGACCCCGTCGCGCTCGGCGAGCACGAACCCGAGGTTGCCCGGCACGGGCAGCTCCGGGTGGATGGCATCGTGCGTGCCGCCGACCGCGCGCACCGTGAGCCCGGGCAGGTCGAGGTGCCGCCCCGCCTCCATCGCGACGGTCGCGCTCCAGCGCTCCCCCGCCCTCGCGATGACCTCCGGCAGTGCGCAGAGCACCGCGTTCGGATTGCGCGCGTGCAGCGCGGCGAGCCGGTCGGGATCGAAGTGGTCGGCGTGGGCGTGCGTGACGGCGACCACGTCGACCCCCTCGAGCGCGAACGCCGACTCGTCGGCGTACGACCCCGGATCCAGCAGCATCCGCACCTCGTCGCACTCGACGAGCAGCGCCGCATGACCGTGACGGGTGACCCTCATCGCGCGCACCCGACCGCCGGTTCGGCCGGACGCGTCATCCGAGGATCCAGGACCACGTGTCGCGCGTGTACTGCTTCACCTCGGTCGAGGGCCCGATCGCGGGTGGGAACCGGTCGCGCCACTCGTAGGGCCGGGTGGCGTCGATGATCATGCGCGAGTTCGTGCCCTTGCGATCGGGATGGATCGCGGGGTCGAGGTGTCCGCTCAGCGCCCCGGTGAGGATGATCGTGTCGCGCTCCGGATCCGCCCGCGTCGAGACCGCCCAGATCACCTCGTGCAGGTCGGTGATGTCGATGTCGTCGTCGACCACCACCACGATGCGACCGAGGTAGTTGGCCTGGCGCACCTGCGCCGCGACCGTGCCGACCTGCCGCGAGTGCCCCTGGTACTTCTGGGAGATCGCGATGACGTTGAAGAGCCGGCAGCCGCCGACGCTGTGCGTCCAGGCCGCGGTCACGCCGGGGATCCCCGCGGCCGTGATCTCGCGCTTGAGATTGGCACTGCGGCCGTACTGCTGGAACCGCTGGGCCTCGTAGGGCGGCTTCTCGGGCGGGCAGCCGAGGATGATCGGGTTGTTGCGGTAGTAGACCGCACTCACCTCGAACACCGGCTCGGGTCGCGCGGTCGAGGCGTAGTACCCCGTCCACTCGCCGAACGGCCCTTCGATGCGCTCCTTGTCGTGGCGGAGGAACCCCTCGATCGCGATCTCGGCGTCGGCGGGGATCGGCAGGCCCGTGAACCGGCCGGTTATGGTCGGGATCGGGCTGCCCTGCACACCTCCGACCCACTCGAGCTCGTTCACCCCGTTCGGGATCTCGAGGCCGCTCGCCATGAACTGCAGCGGATCGAGCCCGGCGACGATCACGGCGGGCATGTCTTCGCCGTTGTCGAAGTAGCCGTCGCGGTGGAGGCGGCCGTGCTTGCCGGGCGAGATGTACAGCCCCGTGGTGCGCTCGTCGTGCACCTGCACGCGGTACGCGCCCATGTTCACGATGCCGTCGTCGCGGCCGCGCGTGATGATGCCGCAGCCGGTGCCGATGTACGGGCCGCCGTCCTCCGGGTGCCAGAGCGGGGTGGGGAACTTCCACAGGTCGATGTCGTCGCCGGTCATCACGTTCTCGGTGATCGGGCCCTCCGCCACCTCCTCGGTCGGCAGCGGCACGGCCTCGTCGAGGTGCCGGCCCCACGCGTCGCAGAGCGCGAACGTGCCGATGTCGGCGGGGAGCCCGAGCGTCGCCGCGAGTCGCGCGCGGTTGCCGAGCGAGTTCACCAGCACCCGCCACCCCGGCTCGTAGCCCGGGATGCGGTCGAACAGCACCGCAGGCGAGTCCTCGGTGTGGTGCAGCATCTCCGAGACGTGGCCGATGCTCGCCTCGGCGTCGACGCCCTCCACCACGCGCAGCTCGCCGAGCCGATCCATCTCCGCGAGCCACCGGCGCAGCCCGGTCGGCGCGTCGCCGCGGTCGTCGAAGGGCACCGCCTCCGCGTCACCGCGTCCGGGCATCGAATGGGTCGTCAGGGTGTCGGTCACGAGTCCTCCTCGATCGTGCTGATGCTGATGCTGATGCGGCCGGGACGGCGGGGCGGGCGGACGCCCACGCCTCCCGGGGTCATTCGAACGCCCCGCGACCGGGTTGCCACGGCGTGAGCTTCTGCTGCGCCCACGCCGCGAGTCCCTGGATCGCGACGGCGATGATCATGATGATGAAGATGGGTACGAACATCTGCGCGGTGAGGTACTCGATCGCGAAGAGCTCGATCATGCCGCCCACGCCGACCAGCGTCGACGTGATCTCCGCCACGATCACGCCCGACCACGCCTCCGCGAACGCCTGGCGGCCACCGGCCACCATGAACGGCGAGGCGGCGGGCAGGACGATGCCGCGGATGATCTGCCGCTCGTTCGCCGTGTAGGCGACGCCGGCGTCGATGAGCGCCTTGTCGACCGCCCGGACGCCGGCCATGGTGTTGATGATCACCGGCCAGACCGCGGAGAGGACGACGTACGCGTACCGGAACTGCCAGTCGAAGCCGAGCACGATGATCATGAGCGGCACGAGTGCCACGTGCGGCAGGGAGTACAGGAACGTCACGTACGGGTCGAGTGCGAATGCCACCGGCTTCCACCGGCCCATCGCGATGCCGATCGGCAGGCCGATGGCGAGTGCCGTGGCGAGGCCCGCGACGAGCAGCAGCAAGGAGGTGAGCAGCGGCCCCCAGACGACGCCGGTGACGAACAACTGGTCCCACGCCGCCACGAAGATCTCCGACGGCGGCGCGGTGAGCGCCCGGTTGATGTCCTTGGCGGTGAACTCCCAGAGCAGGAGCACGAACACGAGCATGCCGACCCGGATGCTCCACTGCCCGACGGGCGTGCTCGTGAAGCGGTTCTTGCGCGACGCACGGCGCAGGTGCGCCTGCGCGGCCTCGGTCTGGGCGCTCATTGGCGCACCCCCTTGATCCGGGTCAGCCACGATCGGCGATGTGCATGGTTCCACGGCTCGGTCAACCGGACGTTGAGCCGGGCCATGAACTCCTGGATCACGACGGCGATGAGGCCGAGCAGCACGATCGCCACGAACATCGCGTCGATCTGGAAGTACTTGGCGTACAGCGTGATCAGGTTGCCGATGCCGCCCGCCGAGGTCGCGACCTCCGCGAGGACGACGCCGGTGAGCCCCTGCCCGAGACCGAGCCGGAACCCGCTGAAGACGTAGGGCAGGCTCGACCGCAGCATGATGCTCCGGTAGACCTTGAACGGCGACGCGCGGAACGCGCGGCCCACGTCGAGCAGTCCCCGCGGCACCTCCTTTCCGCCGAGGTAGGTGTTCAGCAGGATCGGGAACACCGCACCGAGGAAGACGATGCCCACCCGCATCTCGAAGCTGATGCCCAGCCAGAGCACGAGCACCGGGATGAGCGTGATGCGCGGCGTGGAGTAGAGCGCGTAGACGTAGGGCGCCAGCGCGATCTCGACGACCTTGCTGAACGACATCAGCAGTCCGAGCGGCACGCCGACCACCACGGAGAGCGCCATGCCCGCGAACAGGCCGCGGAGCGTCTCGCCGAGCGCCGGCAGGATGTCGGGGACGAAGTTCTCGACCGCCGCCTGGGCGATCGCCGACGGGCTCGAGATGACCAGCGGCATGTCGCGCCCGAAGTACTCCCAGACCGAGAGGAACAGCAGCAGCGAGAGCGCGCGGATCGTCCAGGGGCTCCGGAGGACGCGCTGCACGCGCGAGGTGACGGGCTCGTCGTCGGGGATGAGCACCGCCTTCGTGCGCGCCGCGTCGCGGACGTCGGTCACAGCTTCGCACCCACCTGCATCTGCGACTGGAGCAGGTTCCAGCACTCGTCGCGCAGCTGGCCGTACTGCTCGGTGCCGCGCCAGTGCCCGTCCTTGCGGGGCTTGTCGATGGCGACCGGGAGGTCGGCGATCACGCGCCCGGGGTCGACGCCCATCACCACGATCCGGTCGGAGAGGTAGATCGCCTCGTCGATCGAGTGCGTGACGAACAGCACGGACAGCCCGCGGTCGGCGACGATGTCGAGCAGGAGTCCCTGCAACTGCTCGCGGGTGAGCGCGTCGAGCGCACCGAACGGCTCGTCCATGAGGAGGAGCTTGGGCTCGATGGCGAGCGCCCGGGCGAGACCGACGCGCTGCTGCTGCCCGCCCGAGAGCTGCGTCGGGAAGTGGTCCTTGCGACTGCCGAGACCGACCAGGTCGAGGTACTCGGCTGCCCGCTCGAGGCGTTCCTTCTTCCCGACGCCCTGCACCTCCAGGCCGTAGGCGGCGTTCTGGAGCGCGGTCTTCCAGGGGAAGAGGTTGAAGTTCTGGAACACGATGGCCTTGTCGCGCGAGGGACCCTCGCTGACCCGACCGTCCACCTGCACCTCGCCACCGGACTGCCGGAGCAGTCCGGTGACGATGCGCAGTGCCGTCGTCTTCCCGCAGCCGCTCGGACCCAGGAGTGATACGAATTCCCCGGCCCCGACCTCGAGGTTGAAGTTCGCCAGGATCGGCGGCTTCTCGGGGTCGTAGCTCTTCGAGAGATTGACGACGCTCAGCATTGAGTGGTTCTCCGTTCCTGTCTCAGAACCGGCCGTTCTCGGCAAGGTAGTTGTCGACGAACGTGCTGTCGAGCCATTCGCTCTTGTCGGGAATGGTCGCGGCGTCGAAGTCCCCGGCGTCGATGGACGTCTGGATCCAGTTGTCGACGAGTTCGTCGTCCAGCCCGCCGTCGACGGCGAAGAAGTCGATGTCGACGAACTGGTCGTACGCCGACTGGCGCAGCTCGTCGGAGCTCTCCGTGTCGACCTCGTAGGAGAGCTCGATGTACTCCTCCTTCTCGGTCGCCGCCCAGCGCAGCGCGTCGAGCATCGCGTCCACCGCGCCCTGCGCGGCCTCGGGGTTGCCCTCGGTGAACTCCGTCGAGGCGATCAGGCCCGTCTGGATGTACGGACCGAGCGCCGGGCCGCAGTAGAGCAGCGCGGTGAACGGGCCCGCCTGGATCGCGGCCTCGGCGTTGACCAGGTGCGCGACGGTCGCCTGCACCTGCCCGGCCTGCAGCGCCGCGACTCGGGCGCTCGTGCCGCCGATGACGACGTACTCGGGCGAGTCGATGTCGAAGCCCTCCGCCTCGAGTGCGAGCTTCATGATGGTGTCGCCCGCGGAGCCCGGCGTGTTCACGCCGATGAGCTGGCCCTCGAGGTCGTCGATCGAGTCGATGCCCTCCTCGGCCAGCACGACGTAGTCCGTCGCCTGGGCGTTCACGGCGATCAACTCCACCGGCGCCTCGGTGTTCTGCACGGCGGTGATCATCGACGGAAGCGAACCGATGTACACGTCCGCTGCACCTGCGACGACCGCGCGGAGCGCCGCATCCTCCTCCTCGACGCTCTTGAAGTCGACGTCGAACCCTGCCTCTTCGAGGTTCATCTGCCACTTCGCGACGTCGACCGCACTGAAGTCGGGGGTGCCGATGCCGATGATCCTGATACTCAGGTCGGCTTCGGGGTCTCCGCCGTCTCCTCCTCCTCCGTCCCCGCCGGAGCACCCGGCCAGGACGATCGTCGCAGTCGCTGCCAACACTGCCAGCGTGTGCCTTCTCATTGGTGCAACCTTCCTCCGCAGGCCATTCTGCGGTCGGGTTACCCCGGCTTTCCGGGGCATGGGATCATAGAACCAAACGCACGTTCCATAAGTCAAGGAATCGTGGCACATTTGTTTCTTTCTGGCGATGGTGCAATATTCTTCTCCGAGAGGACGGGCGTCGCACGACCCGTGCGCGTCCGCGACGACGGACGCGCGGACGCGTCCACACCACCAGGGAATCGGAGGAGCGATGACGCCCTCGCAACAGACCGTGGCCGGCATGAAGCTGGGGCTGGTCCTGCCCAACAAGGGGGCGGGAGCCGGGCCCGAACTCCTGGACGCCGCCGCATCGGCGACCGCCGAGGTCGGCTGGAACTCGCTCTGGGTGACGGATCACCTGATGGTGCCGCGCGGCGAGGAGGAGGACGAGTACGGCACGATGCTGGAGGCGCTGACCACCATCGCCTGGGTCGGCGGCCGCCACCCCGCACTCACCATCGGCACGTCCGTGGTGTCCCCCGCGATGCGCGACGCGCCCCTGCTCGCGAAGGAGCTCGCGACCATCGACGTGCTCCTCGGGGGCCGCCTGGTCGTGGGCGTCGGCGTGAGCGACAGCGGCGACCTCCAGGAGTACCGCAACATGGGCAAGGAGGATCGCTTCCGCACCCGAGGCGCCTACGTCGACGAGACGATCCGACTCTGGCGCCACCTCTGGTCGGGCACTCGGGAGCCGTTCGAGGGCGAGTTCCACACGATCGACGACTTCACCTTCGCCCCGCTCCCCCTCGCCCGCGAGCAGCTGCCGGTGTGGTGCGGGGGCCGCAGCCGGCGGGCGCTGCGACGCACCGCCGAGCTCTGCGACGGCTACCACGCGGCCCAGACGTCCCCGGACGACCTGCGGGAGCGGATGCCGCAGCTGGAGGCCGCGTTCGCCCTGACGGGCCGCCCGATGCCGGTCGTCTCGACCCGCGCACGCGTGTACTTCGACCGCCCCCGTGGCGACGTGTACGCGATCACCGGCTCCCCGGAGGAGATGGCCGCCGATCTCGTCGCGTTCCGGGAGGCGGGCAACGACGAGCTGATCGTGGTGTTCGACGCCCATGAGCCCGATGCGCTCGCCGCCCAGATCCGGCGCTTCGCCGACGACGTGGTGGCACGGGCCGATGCGGCGATGCTGGACCGGGCCGGATGACGCCTCCCTCACCCGAGCGTGCGCTCGCCGACTTCGCGGCGACGCCCGCCGCACTGCCGCCCGCCGTGCGCGCCAGGGCGGAGGACCTCCTGATCGACGCACTCGCCTGCGCCGTCGCAGGGCGGCACGCGCCCGGGCGCGACGGGTTCGACGCCGCCGTCCGCAGCCTGACGGGTGCGGGCGACGGCCTCGTGGTGGGCGACCGGCGGGCGGCGCCGGCGGGCGCGGCCATGCTCGACGCGTGGCAGGCGACGGCGCTCACGATGTGCGACGTCTACCGCCCGAGGCTCTGCCACGTCACGCCGCCCGTGCTCGGCGCCGTGCTCGCCGCCGCGGGGGACGCGACGCCGATGCGCGAGGTGGTCTCGGCATTCGCGATCGGTGCAGAGGTCACCGTGCGACTGTGCGACGCCCTGCCCGCGGAGGCCTTCGACGGCCGCCGATGGCACGCGCCCGGGGTCGTCGGTCCGTACGGCGCGGCCGCCGCGGCCGGGGCGCTCCTCGGGCTCGACCCCGAGGCCATGACCCAGGCGTTCGGCGGTGCGGGCCTGCACTCCGGCGGATCCTTCGCGACCCTCGGCAGCCCCGGGGTCAAGCTGACCCAGGCGCGCGCGTCGGCCGCCGGCCTGACCGCTGCCGAGCTCGCCCGTGCCGGCCACGGCGGCGGCGCGCACGCGCTCACCGCCCCGGCCGGCGGACTCTACGCGGCGTTCGGCTCGGGAACCGCCGCCGCCGATCCCCGCGACCGGCTCGGCGAGCACTGGTCGCTCGACCGCCTCGCACTGCGACGGTGGCCCGCGTCGAGCTCGCTGCAGTCGCTCATCGAGGCCGCGACCGGCGCGTCCGACGCGAGCGCGCACCCCCGCCTGGAGGTCGAGCTGCCGGAGCAGGGCCACGCCCTCTGCGCCGAGATGGGCTGGGACGACTCGCTGTCGGCGATGCAGTCGGCGAGGTGGATCGCCGCCGTGTCCTGGCTCGACCGGTCGTTCTGGGTCGAGCAGACCTCGTCGGCCCGACGCGACGACGAGCGGGTCGCCGCCCTCGCCCGCACCGTCGAGGTACGACTCGACCCCGACCTCCCCCAGGGCGGCGTGCGCCTGCGCTCGGCCGGGAAGGTCGTGGCGGAGATCGACGTCCCGCTGGGCGCCCCGCAACGTCCGCTCCGGCGCGAGGACGTGCGCGGCAAGCTCGACCGCGCCGCCGGCCCGGACGCCGCGGCGGGCATCGTCGCAGCGGTCACGGGCGACGGCGACGTCGGCGCGCTCGCGGCGCTGCTCGCCGGCTGAGACCGGCTCGCGCGCGGCATCCGCTCGCCCGCCGCCCGGTGGCGGTCAGGCCGGCATCCGGCCCTCGACGACCACCCGGCCGCCCGCGCGCACGAGGCGCCCGTCCCAGCGCACGGTGGCCTCCGAGTGGAGGCCGAACTGGTCGAGGGTGCGGGTGACGAGGTGGTCGACCACGTCCTCGACCGACTCCGGGGCGTTGTAGAAGGCGGGCACGGGCGGCATGATGCACACCCCGAGGCGGGCGAGCTTGAGCATGTTCTCGAGGTGGATCGCGCTGAGCGGCGCCTCGCGCACCATGAGCACGAGCGTCCGCCGCTCCTTCAGCACCACGTCGGCCGCGCGGCCCACGAGGTCGTCCGCGAGCCCGGAGGCGATCGACGCGAGGGTCTTCATGGAGCAGGGCGCCACGACCATGCCCTCGGTGGCGAACGACCCGCTGGAGACGACTGCGCTCTGCTCGGAGTGGCCGTGCGCGACATCGGCCAGTGCCCGGACCTCCGCGACCGAGTAGCCGGTCTCGTGCTCGATGGTCTTGGCGCCCCACTTCGAGATGATGAGGTGCCGCTCGACGTCGAACTCCGCGAGCCGTTCCAGCATGCGGATGCCGAACACGGCCCCCGTGGCCCCGGTGATCGCGACGACGATGCGGCGGGTCATCGCTCCGCCGCCGTCCGGAGCACGTCCAGCTGCCCGCTCCAGCGCTCGAGCACGGGCGCCGGGTCGGCGAGCTCGTACCCGATCCCGTGCGTGACGCGCGCGTACCCGACCTCGTCGCGCTCGACGTCCGCGACCTCGCCGCGGAGCACCATGCGCGACATGCGCTCGGCGGCCGCGTCGTGCACGCGACGCAGGGCCAGGCGCACCCGCACCAGGCCGCCGTCGGCGTCGGCGACGAGGAGCCCGCGACCGGATGCCTCGAGGGCGGCGGCCGTGCGGCCGCCGGCGTGGAGCATCAGCATCACCACCCGCCCCCCGTCGACGACGAGGATCTCGCCCGCACTGAGCAGGGCCGGCCTCGGCCAGCCGTCCGCTCCCGGCGCGATGACGAGGCACGTCTCGCCCGGCTCGCGCGCCGGGTCGCTGCCGTCGTACCGGCGCGCGAGGGTCGCCGGCACCACCAGATCAGATTCGGTCCGCATTGACACGCCTCCAGCCTATCCAAGTGAAGCAATTGTCGTTGTACTCTCGACGTGTACATGGCACGGTCTTTGCACTCGGTGGCCGTGCGAGAGAGGAACGACCAGCATGGACGAGTCCGACGTCCTCACGACGGTACGGCGGAAGTACGACGAGCTGACCCATTCGCAGAAGCGCATCGCGGAGGCCGTCGTCGAGGATCCCGAGTTCGTCGCCTTCGCGACGGTGGACAAGCTCGCCGACCGGCTCGCGGTCGCACCCTCCACGGTCGTGCGCTTCGCCTACAAGATCGGGTTCAGCGGCTACCCCGACCTGCAGGAGCGCGTCCGCAAGGTCGTGCGCGGGCAGATGCGCGGCGCCGTCGGCGAGGGGGCCGACCAGCCGACGGGCGTCGAGCACCTCGCACCCGGCCAGGCGACCTCGCTCAGCCACGACCTCGACAACCTGCGCAAGACCATCGCCGGGCTCGACGCCGACGTGCTCACGGCGGCGGTGGACGCCATCGTCTCCGCGCGCCGGGTGTTCCTGGTCGGCGGCTACGCCTCGGGCGCCCTGGCCGCCTACGCGGCGCTCACCCTCGAGCGCGTGCGCGACGAGGTCTTCCTGCTCGAGAATCCCGGCGGCCCGCACATGCCGCTGCTCTTCCATGCGGGCCCCGACGACGTCCTCATCGCGGTGGGGTTCGCGCCCTACAGCACGGCCACCGTCGAGGCGATCGAGCTCGCGAAACGTCGTTCGCTGCACGTGATCGGCATCACCGACACCCCGATCTCCCCGGTCGGCCAGCGGGTCGACACCGTGATCGCCTCCCGGGTGTCGGGCGTCGCCGCGCAGAACTCGCTGGTCGCGCCGCTGGCGATCGTGAACGTCCTGCTGAACGACGCGACCGCACGCATCGAGGACGCGGTGCCCCGGTACGAGTCCATCGTGGGGACCCTCGGGGGCTGGGGCAGGTTCGTGCTGAACGACGCGGGCAGCGGCGAGGACTCGGCCGAGCAGTAGGCGGCCGTTCACGAGGCGGCCGACCGCCGGAGCATCGTCAGCACGAGCACCCCGACCAGCACGAGCGCCCCGGTCGCCCCGACCGCCGCGGTCGGGCCCAGCGCGTCGGCCAGCGCACCGTCGAGCAGCGCCCCCAGCGGTCGCGAGCCCACGAACGCCATGCTCCAGAGCGCGAGCACCCGGCCCCGCACCTCATCGTCCACCTCGTCCTGGATGCCCGCGACGACGTCGGAGTTGCCGAGCAGGAACCCGACGCCGGCGACCGCGAAGAGCACCAGGACCGCCCCCATGGCCGCTGCGGCGGTGGCCCCGACGACCGCCACTCCCGCGAAGGCCGCACCCACGAGCACGAGCGCGACGAGCGACGTGCGGTCGGGACCGAGTGCGTCGCGGAGGCGCCCGACGAAGGGCGACACCAGCACCGCGCCCGCCCCGAACGCCGCCACGAACCAGCCCGCGCGGGCGGTGCCGGCGTCGAACGCGTCGGCGAGCGCCGGACCCAGGGTGATCGCGGGGTCCGTCGCGATGCCCACGAGCACGCCGGCGCCGAGCAGCCGGCCGATCCTGGGCCGCCGGCGCACCACGCGGATGCCGCCGAGGATGCCGCCGCGGCGTCCCGCCGCGGCGCTGCGCGGCACGTGCACGAACCCCAGCAGCAGCGCCGCGAACAGCAGGAAGGACGTGGCGTTCACCGCGAACGCCGGCCCCGCACCGGCCAGCGCGACGACCGCAGCGCCGAGCACGGGGCCGATCACCCGCGCGAGGCTGTAGGTCATCGAGACCAGCGCCGTCGCCTGGGCGATGTCGCGGCGCTCGACGATCGCGGGCACGAGCGACTGCAGCGCCGGGTTGTTGACGGCGCGCCCGATGCCGAGTGCGAACGCCACCGCGAGGATCGCGGGCACCGTCGCCGCGCCGGCGAACGCGAGCGCGGCCAGTACCGCGGCGGCGACGCCCTGGGCGGCGTTCGCGGCGACCAGCAGGCGGCGGCGGTCGAACCGGTCGGCGAGGTCGCCGCCCAGCGGTGCGAACGCGATGGTCGTGCCGTGCGCGCACACCGCGAGCACGGCGACGAGCGTGGCCGATCCGGTGGCCTGGAAGATGACGATCGCGGCGGCGATGTCCTGGAACCACGTGCCGACGTTCGATGCCGCCGCACCGGCCAGGAACGCCCGGAAGGCGGGCAGCCGCAGCACCCGGCGGGTCGCACCTCCCCGCGCGTCCGCGGGGTCGTCCGTCACGTGCCGACGATCCGGAAGCGCGGGATCGCGACGCCGGACTCCTCCTCGAACGCGACGTGGACGCGGCTGCCGACCGGCACGTGGGTCTCGGAGAGCGGCGTGACGTTGCTGAGCATCCGGGGCCCCTCGTCGAGCTGGACCAGCACGACGTTGTACGGGAGGCGGTCTGCCCACGCCGGGTGGTACCGCTGGTGGAAGACGAGCGTGCTCAGCACCTCGCCGTCGCCCGAGAGCGGGGTCCAGGTGCACTCCTCGGCGAGGCAGCGCGGACACCACGGCGCGATCGGGTAGCGGAGCAGGCCGCAGCGGTCGCAGGCCTGCACCCGCAGTTCGCCCGCGGCGCAGCCCTCCCAGAAGGGCGCGTTCGCCTCAGTGACGTTGGGCAGCACCGGCTCGCTCATCGGTCCGCCCCCAGCACCAGCGCCGCCGACGTGTTCAGCGTCATGCCGCGCCCGGTCACGAGCGCGACCTCCGCGCCCTCGACCTGCCGCGCACCGAGGCCGCCGCGCAACTGCCGCACGCCCTCGACGACGTGGAGCCAGCCCTGCATGTACGACTCCGACAGGTTCCCGCCTGAGGTGTTCACGGGCAACTCCCCTCCGATCGCGATCCGTTCACCGCCCTCGACGAACGGGCCGGCCTCGCCGACCCCCACGAACCCCGCGTGCTCCAACCAGAGCAGGACCGAGATCGTGAAGTTGTCGTAGAGCTCGGCGACGTCGATGTCCCCGGGGCCCACGCCCGCCATGCGGTAGGCGTCGAAGATCGCCTCGCGCTGGTGGGGCATGTACCACCAGTCCTCCTTGTCGAGCTTCTGCAGGCTGTGCGCCTGCCCCATGCCCATGATCGTCACGGGCGCCGTGCCGTTATCGCGTGCACGCTCGGGGCTCGTGACGATCACCGCGACGCCGCCGTCCGTGATGAGGCAGCAGTCCAGCAGGTGGAGCGGGTCGACGATCATGCGCGACGCCTGGTGGTCCTCGATGGAGTACGGCGTGCGCATCACCGCCCCGGGGTTCAGGGCCGCGTGGCGACGCGTGGACACCCCGACCCAGCCGAGCTGCTCGCTCGTGGTGCCGTAGAGCGCCATGTGCCGGCTCGCGGCGATCGCGCTGTTCGCCGCGTTGCCGAACATGCCCCAGATGCCCCACGAGTCGTCTCCGCCGGCGGCGGCGCCGAAGCGGCTGCCGCCGGTCTTCGCCGCGTCGCCGAAGACGCATGCGACCGTGGTGGCCATCCCGGCGTCGATCGCGAGGGCGGCCTGCTGGACGAGCGTGCCGACCGTCGCGCCGCCCATCGAGATGCTCCAGGCGATCCGTGGGTTCAACCCGAGCAGCTCCCCCAGGGCGAGGTAGTGCCGAGCCCCCTCGGGCGAGGTCGTGCCGGGCATCGTGATGAGGCCGTCGACCTCGTCCTTGGCGATGCCCGCGTCGGCCAGGGCGTCCTCGAACGCCTCCTTCGCGAGCGAGTTCGCCGTCGACCCGGGGAAGGTCCCCATGCGACTCGATCCCACTCCCGTGATCGCGGCGCGGCTCCAGGCCATGCGCGCTCCTTCCTCTCCTAGCGTCCTTCGAATGCGGGCGGTCGACGTTCCCGGAACGCGGCCCGGCCCTCGGCCCGGTCGCGCGTCTCGGCCAGCTCCGCCCAGAGCGCGCGCTCGAGCGCGAACCCGTCTGCGTGCTCCGACGCCGCGCGCGCCGCGCGCTTGGCGGCGCGCAACGACAGCGGCGCCGCCTCGGCCACGCGCCCGGCGAGCGCACGCGCCCGCTCCCCGAGCTCCTCGGGCTCGACGACCTCGCTCACCAGGCCCCAGCGGCCTGCGGCCTCGGCGTCCAGCGGCAGGCCCGTGTACAGCAGGTGCGCCGCGATCGCCGCGGGCAGCGCCCCGAACACCCGCTGGGTGCCGCCGCTGCCCGGGAGGGACCCGATGCGCAGTTCCGGCAGCAGGAACGTCGCCGCGCTGCTGCACAGTCGCAGGTCCGCGGCGAGCGCGAGCTCGAAGCCGCCGCCGGCCGCGGGCCCGTTCACCGCGGCGACGACCGGACGGGTGCACGTGGCGACGGGTTCCGCGAGGGGCCGCGTCGCGAGTTCCGGGGGCACCGGGCCGCCGCGCAGGTCCGTGCCGGCGCAGAACGCGGTGCCGGCGCCGGTGAGGACCACCACGCGCACGGCGTCGTCCGCGTCCACCGCGGCGAACGCCTCGACGAGGGCGAGCCGCGCGTGGGCGTCGAGCGCGTTGCGGCGCTCGGGCCGGTTCAGGGTCACGGTCGCGACCGCGCCGTCCACCTCGAGGAGGATCGGATCGGCGCTCATGCGAGCACGCCGTCGTCGACGAGCCGGTCGTAGTCCTCGCGCGACATGCCGAGTTCCGTGCTGAGCACGTCCCACGTGTGCTCGCCGAGCAGCGGCGGCCGGGTCACGGGCGCGCGCTCGACGCCCACCTTCCTGATCGGGGTGCGGGAGATCGGCATCCGGCCGATCACGGGGTGCTCGACGTCCTCCCAGTACGCCCGCTCCCGGAGCAGGGGGTCCTCGACGATGTCCCGCGAGTCCTTCACCAGGGCGTGCGGCACGCCGTGCTCGGCGAGCCGGGCGAGCACGTCCTCCATCGCACGGGCGCCCACGGTCGCGTCGAGCAGGGCACCGAGCTCGTCCTCGTGGCGCGCGCGGCCCGCGGCATCCGCGAACCTGGCGTCGTCGACGGCGTCGAGCTCGAGCGCCGCGCACAGCGCCCGCCAGGCCGCCTCGTCGGGGCACGAGACGGCGACCCAGCGGTCGTCGGCCGTGCGGTACGCGTCGTGCGGCACGCGACCGGGCCAGCGGTTGCCCGAGACGTGCGGTTCGTGGCCCATGCTGGACTCGACGATCGCGGGGCCGACGACGTTCACGGTCGACTCGAGTTGCGACAGCTCGATCCACTGCCCCTCGCCGGTGACCCGTCGGTGGCGCACGGCCGCGAGCACGGCGACGAGTGCGTGGCCCGGGTTCGGCAGGTGGTCGGGGTAGTGGGTGCCGGTGCCGACCGGCGCGCGACCCTCGATGCCCGACAGGCCCACGATGCCGGCGAGCGCGGAGATCGTCGAGCCGAATCCGATGTAGTTGGCGTGCGGTCCGTCGGCGCCCTGCATGGGCATCGTGAGGTACAGCAGCGACGGGTTGGCGGCCGCCAGCTCCGCGTAGGTCATGCCCCAGCGCTCCATGATGCCGGGGCGGAAGTTGCTCGCGACGAGATCGACGCGGCCGGCGAGCTCGCGCGCGACGTCGCGCCCGGCGGCCGTCGACATGTCGATGGCGACGCTCTGCTTGCCCGGATTGCGCGACGCGAAGTAGCCCGAGCCCTCGATCCCCTCCCGTCCGGGCCGGAACGGGGGCGAGAGCCGCAGGTTGTCGGGGTGGGTGCTCGACTCCACCCGGTAGACGTCCGCACCGAGCTCCGCCAGCGTCTTGGTCACCAGGGCGCCCGCCCCGATCCAGCAGAAGTCGAGGATCTTGAAACCCTCCAACGGTCGCATCGCAC
This sequence comes from Agromyces sp. SYSU T00194, assembly GCF_040496035.1. Classification (NCBI taxonomy): domain Bacteria; kingdom Bacillati; phylum Actinomycetota; class Actinomycetes; order Micrococcales; family Microbacteriaceae; genus Agromyces; species Agromyces chitinivorans. The sequence goes on from NZ_JBEPJZ010000001.1 coordinate 389,792, forward strand.
GCGTCATCCGTCTGCTCCCCCCACTCGCACCAGCGGCGTCCGCCACGCCGCCGTCGGCTCCTCGACCACGGGCGCCGCGGGCCGGACCGGACTCCCGGACAGCCGGTAGGGCGGTCCGGGGAACACGAGCTCCCCGTCGGGTCCGGGCACGTGCACGAAGAACCTGCGGTGCAGCAACTGCGGGTTCTCCCGCAGGTCGGCCACCGTGCTCACGGGCGACAGCGCGATCATCCGCGACTGCGCCTCGCGATAGAGCTCGGCCTTGTCGTGCTGCGCCGCGAACGGCAGGAACACGGCCGCGAAGCCGTCGACGCCCGCGGGGCTCTGGCGGAAGGCGAAGTCGCCCCAGCGCTCCTCGCGCAGGTGCTCGGCGCCCGGGGCGCCCGCCTCGTTCAGCCAGTCGACGAGCGCGCGCCAGGCGCGGGCGGTGCCGAGCCGGCCCGCGACCATCGAGACGTGGCCGTCGCGGCACGGGTACACGCCGGTTCCCGCCTCGCGCGGCCGCTCGCCGAGGCGCTGCCGCACCGCCCCGGTCAGGGCGTAGCCCGGCGCGCTGTCCTCCAGCGCCTGCGCGATGCACTCCTGCGCCGACACGTCGTAGGTGCCGCCGTCGCCCCCGCGCTCCTTGTCGAGCACGCCGGCGAGCGCGGCGACCGCGCCGAAGATCGACGAACCGAGCCAGCTCTGGGCGCCGTGGGCCACCACCGGCCCCTCGTCCACGTACCCGCCGAGGTGGAGCAGGCCGCCGTCGGCCATGACCAGCAGGTCGTCGGACCGGCCCTCCGGCCCGCCGACGCCGAGTCCGCGGGGGCTCAGCACGACGTGCACCAGGTCGGCATCGCGCACCTCGGCCATGCCCGCCGTCCAGCGCGGGGCCCCGTCGGCACCCACCTCCTCGATGAGCACGTCGGCCTCGGGCGCGACCGCGCGCACCTGGGCGCGCAGCCGTTCGGGGTCGGCGAACACGGTGCGCCGCTTCCCGGCGTTCGTGAAGGCGTCGTAGGCCGCGAGCCAGTGGTCGCGCACGCCGGGATCGTCGGCGTCCGCCGCGATCTCCAGCCGGAGCACCTCCGCACCGAGGTCGGCGAGCAGCCGCGACGCGTACGCGCCCGGCTCGCCCGCGAGGTCGAGCACGCGCAGCCCGGCGAGGGCGCGTCCCGGCTCCGGTGACGGCACGGCGGCGGGTGCCCCGCTCATCGTGCCGGCCGATCGGTGTTCACGACCAGCGTGCGCAACTCGGTCATGTGCTCGATGGCGTAGCGGATGCCCTCGCGGCCGACGCCGGACTCCTTCATGCCGCCGTACGGCATGTGGTCGACCCGGAACGTCGGCACGTCGTTGACGATGACCCCGCCCACGCGCAGTTCCTCGAACGCCTCCCAGATCGTGGGGAGGTCGTCGGTGAACACGCCCGCCTGCAGGCCGTACGCGCTCGCGTTGACGGCGTCCCACGCCTCCTGCATCCGCTCGAAGGACTCGAGGGTCACGATCGGGGCGAAGGCCTCCTCGCGCGCGAGTCGCACGGTCGGCGGGACGTGCTCGAGCACGGCGGGGCGGACGTAGGCGCGATCGCGCGTGCCGCCCGTGAGCAGGTCGGCTCCCGAGGCGACGGCCTCCTCGACGAGGCCGACCGCGCGCATCGCGGCGTCCTCCGAGATCATCGGCCCGAGGTCGACCCCGTCCTCGAGCGGGTCCCCGACCCGCAGGCCGCGCGCACCTTCCACGAGCCGTTCGCGCAGTTCGTCGATGCGCGAGGCGTGCACCAGCACCCGCTGCACGCTGATGCAGATCTGGCCGGCGTACTTGAAGCCGCCGACGAGCAGCCGCCCCATGACCCGGTCGAGGTCGGCGTCGGGGGCGACCACCACGGCGCCGTCGCCACCGAGCTCGAGGACCACGTGCTTGCTGCCGGCCCGCGCCCGCATGTCCCAGCCGACCCGTGCGGAGCCGGTGAACGACAGCAGCGCGAACCTCGGGTCGGTCACCATCGCATCGGCGACCGCGACGTCCATCGGCAGCACGCTCACCGCGCCCGCGGGCAGCCCGGCGTCGTCGATCACCTCGGCCAGCATCAGCAACGTGCCGGCGACCCGGGTGTCGGGCTTCAGCACGATGCTGTCACCGGCCGCGATCGCGGGCGCGAGCTTGTGCGCCGACAGCGACAGCGGCACGTTGAACGGGCTGATGCCCGCGACGGGCCCGAGCGGCATCCGCCGGGTGATCGCCCACTTCCCGCGCGCGCTCGGGATGACGTCGAGCGGGAGCACCTCGCCCTGGATCCGCACGGCCTCCTCGGCCGCATGCCGGAACGCGAACACGGTGCGGTCGACCTCGACGAGCGAGTCGGCCAGGGGCTTCCCAGCCTCGCGCGCGAGCATCCGTCCGAACTCCTCGCGGCGGTCGCGCAGTCCGTCGGCGATGCGATGCAGCGCATCCGACCGCTCGTACGACGCCATGCGCCGCGTCTGCTCGAACGCGGCGACCGCCGCCGCCGTCGCCCGGTCGAGCTGCTCGGCGGTCGCGAGGTGCACCGCGCCGATCTCCGCGCCGCTGCCCGGCTCGCGGGAGACGACCGTCTGCTCGGACGTCTCCCACTCGCCGGCGAGGTACACGGGGCGGGCCTGGGTCACTGCTGCTCCATCTGCCCGTGCGCGCCGTAGCTCTTCGACCAGGTGTCGGGGTATGCGCGGTCGAGGCCGCGGGTGAAGTAGGTCGGCACGTCGGGGTCGGTGTCGACGTCGACGACGAAGGGCCTGCCGCTGGCGAACGCCGCGTCGAAGGCGGCGGGGAGCTGGTCGGCGCTGGTCACCTTGATGCCGTCGCCGCCGAAGGCGCGCGCCATGGCCACGAAGTCGGGGTTGTACGGCTCGCCGTCGGGCGTGCGGAAGAAGATCCAGGGGTGGTTGCGCCCGAACTGCTTCTCGGCGCCCTTCTTCTCGATGCCGAGTTCGTGGTTGTTGACGATGACCCAGACGCACGGCACGCCGTACTCCATGGCCGTGGCCAGCACCTGCGGCCCCATGAGGAACGCGCCGTCGCCGGTGAGCGCCACCGGGATGATGTCGGGGTCGGCGACGGCGGCGCCGAGCGCGCCCTCGGTCGCCCAGCCCATCTCGGCCATGCCGGAGCTGATGTGCCAGTGCCCCGGCTCGTGGATGGTCATGTAGGGCTCGGCGTACTGGATGATGTCGCCGACGTCGATGTACGCGTGCGCACGGGGCTCGCGCGCCATGGCCTCTCCGAGCTCGTAGGCGAGTCGGCCCGGGTGGATGCGCTCGAAGTCGCCGGCGACGACCTCCTGCACCTCGACCTCCCAGTCGCGCTTGAACCCGGCGATCGCCTCGCGCCACGGCGCGATGTCCATGCGCTCGTCGCCGAGCGCCTCGGCGAGGTCGTCGAGGAACGTGACGCCGTCGCTGATCAGGCCGAGCTCGACCTCGTAGTTGCGGCCGACCTCGTCGGGGGCGACGTCGACCTGGATGAGCTTGGTCTTCGGGATGTCGTAGATCGCGCCCTTGCGCCAGTTGCCCGCGTTGTTGTCGGAGAACCGGGCACCGACGGCGATCAGGACGTCGGCGTCGCGGGTCGCCCGGGCCGCGGCGATCGTGCCCGATCGCCCGACCGTGCCGACCGAGAGCTCGTGGTCCTCCGACAGGAGCCCCTTCGCGGTGAGCGTCGTCGCCACCGGGATGCCGGTGCGGGCCGTGAACGCCTCGATGTGGCTGGTCGGGTCGGCGCCGCGGGCGACGCCGCCGCCCACCAGCAGCACGGGGCGCTCCGCCTCCCGGACGAGCCGGGCGGCCTCGGCCACGTCGTCGCGCGATGCGCGGTGGCCCGAGCGCACGGAGCGAGCGGCGGGCGGCACGATCTCGCCCTCGATCTGCGCCCACTGGATGTCGGTCGGGATCTGCACGAGCACCGGCCCGGGCCGGCCGCTGGTGGCCACGCGGAGCGCGTGGTTCAGGGTGTCGATGACGGTGTCGGGGCGGATGGTCAGCCAGGCGCCCTTCGTGATCGGGCGGAGGACGCTGATCGTGTCCTCGTTGCCGTGGTAGTACATCTCCTGCATGCCGGCCTTGCCGAAGAAGTGGGTGGCCGTGCCGCCGCAGATCACGAGCAGCGGGATCGAGTCGTGCATGGCGCTGGCGATGCCGCCGACCGCGTTCATGATGCCCGGGCCCTTGGTCACGATCACGGGGGCCACGCGACCAGTCTCGCGGAAGTAGATGTCGGCCTGGTGGACCGCGTGCGACTCGTGCTTGGCCTGCACGCCCCGGATCTCGGGGTGCTCGATCAGCCCGTCGAGGATCGGCCAGATCGCACCTCCCGCGTAGCCGAAGTAGTGGGTGAATCCTGCTGCGGAGAACCAGTCCGCGATGGCATCTACGACACGCATTTTCCTTCAGTGCCTCCCTTGGCTCCGAGTCTCGTCATTCATCGTTTCAGCAACAAATCTTGCTGTCAAGTTGCAGTCTGCAACTCTCGCGTCGACTCCAGCGCACGCAGTCGCGGCGCGAGATCGCGCTCGAACAGGGCCAGGAACCGACGCTGGTCGGCGCCCGGCGCATGGAACACCAGATGGGTGAAGCCGGCGTCCACGTACTCGCCGATGCGGCCCACCACCGCGTCGGGGTCCGCGCCGACGATCCAGCGGCGGGCGATCGCCTCGATCGGCTGCGCGTCGGCGACGCGCTCCATCTCGAGGGGGTCGGTGATGTCGTGCTTCTGCGCGGCACCGAGCGACAACGGCGACCAGAACCGGGTGTGCTCGAGCGCCGCCTCGGGGTCGGTGTCGTACGACAGCTTGATCTCGATCATCCGCTCGACCGCGCGCGGGTCGCGTCCGGCGGCAGCCGCGCCGGCATCCACCGCCGGGATCAGCTGCTCGGCGTACAGCTCGCGGCCCTTGCCGGACGTGCAGATGAACCCGTCGGCGACGCGCCCGGCGTACCGCGCCACCACCGGGCCACCCGCCGCGATGTACACGTCGATCGGGACGTCGGGGCGGTCGTACACGGATGCCCCGTGCAGCGAGTAGTACTCCCCGTCGAAGTCCACGCGCGCATCCGACCAGAGCGCCCGGATGAGCCGGACGGCCTCGCGGAGCCGGGCGAACCGCTCGCGGAACTCGGGCCAGGGCTGGTCGCCCGCGCCGGCGTGACCGGGCGCGATCTCGTTCAGCGCCTCCCCGGTGCCGAATCCGGCGAAGACGCGCCCGGGCGCGAGCATGCCCACCGTCGCGAACGCCTGCGCCACCACGGCGGGGTTGTACCGGAACGTGGGCGTCATGACCGACGTGCCGATGCGCACCCGCTCGGTGCGCACGGCGACCGCGGCGAGCACCGCGAGCGCGAACGGCGCGTGGCCGCCGTGGTGCCGCCACGGCTGGAAGTGGTCGCTGATCGCGACCGACTGCATGCCCCGCCGCTCGGCCTCGACGGCGAGGTCGACGAGCTCCGGCGGGTCGAACTGCTCCGCGGACGCCTTGTAACCGAGGGTGAGCTGCATGCAATCAATATTGCATGCGAGGCTCTTTTAGGCAATACTCTTGCCGATGTGATGCGGGCGGTCAGAGCACGACGTCGTCGAACGACGCGAGGCGGATGCGGCGGGCCCGCACGCCGGGCGCGCCGAGCACGTCCGCCCCCGCCAGGTCGCCGAAGGCGACGCCGCTCACCGCCGCCACGTCCGCCACCGGCACCTGGAACGTGCGGAACGGGCCGAGCGGCGGTACCGCGTCGGTGCCCGCCGGCACGGCCATGCGACGGGCGAGCTCGTCGGCGTTCAGGAGGGGCGTCTGGTCGAGCAGGAACCCGGCCGACGCGAGCGCCCCGCCCGACGTCCACGCCACGACCTTCCAGAACGCCAGCGGCACGCGGATGCCGCGGTACTCCGGGTCGGTCGGGCGCAGCACCGGCGCCGTGAAGACGCTGATGCGGGCGCCCGTCGCGTCGGCGAACGCGAGCACGTGGTCCTCGAGGCCGAGCCAGAGCTCGCGCGACTGGTTGAATCCGCTCGCCTGCGGCGCCGCGTTCGGGTACGTGAACGTGTCGGCGTTCGCCTGCGCCGCGACGTCGGCGGCCCCCCAGACGGGGTCGCGCCGGCGCACCAGGTGCCCGCGGTCGAGGTCGTTGCGCAGGTAGACCTCGGGGCCCGCCTGCCACTCGGGGGGCACCCGGTCGTCGAGCCGCCAGTCGTCCACCCGCGGCAGGTCGCGCAGGGCCGCGCCGTCGACGTTGACGCCGGTGACGGCGGCGAACCGCCGCTCCCGGTCGAGCAGCACGGTGAAGTGCGTCGAGTCGAGCGGCACGTGGGCGCCCGGCGGGGCATCCGGCACCACCGGCAACGGCACGTCGACCATCAGGAACGCGGGGTCGTAGCCCCGGCCGATCTCCCCCGCCATCGCCGCTCCCCCGCGGGCCTCAGACCCGACGGGTGCGGGCGCGGTAGTCGTGCAGGGCGCGCACGGCGCGGTCGCCCGGCAGCACCTCGGCGATCGCGTCGCCCGTGGCATCCGGCACCGGCTCGGCGGCCCGTTCGCCGCGCGCCGCAGCCCGCTCGCCGCGCGCCGCGGCCGGCTCGTCGCCTCCGCCGTGCACCTCGTGGTGCAGCCGCTCCATGTCGGCGTCGAGGCGCGCGGCGGTGTCGGCGGCCTCCTTCAGGCCCTCGAGCAGGGCGGCCGGCACCTGCGCGTCGTACTTGTAGTAGATCTTGTGCTCGAGGCTCGCCCAGAAATCCATCGCGATGGTGCGGAACTGCACCTCGACGAGCACCGGCACGATGCCGTCGGAGAGGAAGATCGGCACCTCGATGATCGCGTGCAGGCTCTGGTAGCCGTTCGCCTTCGGATCGGCGATGTAGTCCTTCACGCGCACGACCCGCACGTCGGACTGGCTCGTGAGCACGTCGAACACGCGGTACACGTCGGACACGAAGCTGCAGGTCACGCGCACGCCGGCGATGTCGGTGACCTGCTCGCGGATCGCCTCGAAGCTCGGCTCGACGCCCTTGCGCTGGATCTTCTCGACGATGGAGTCGGCCGACTTCAGCCGGCTCGAGATGTGCTCGATCGGGTTGCCGCGCTCCGACCGCGCGAAGTCCTCGCGCAGGATCGTCAGCTTCGTGACGATCTCGTCGATGCCGAACTTGTAGCGCTGCATGAACCGGGCGAACTCGTCCTGCAGCGAGCGGAGGGCCTGCAGGCCCTGGTCGTCGACGCCCTCGAAGGCGGCGGCGGCACTGTCGAGATCGGGGCCGGAGGTCGATGCGGTCACGTCGCCGACGCTACGGGGGAAGTCTCGGCATCGGCTGTGCGGTTGCGGTGCGGCGTCGTGGTAGTGCGACGGATGCCCCGGGGCGACCGCGCCATCGGCCCGTGCCCGCCCGTGCGACACTGTTCCCCGTGCGTGCAGTCCTCGCCGTGCTCGCGGCGGCCGTGTGCTTCGGCACCACCGGCACGGCCCAGGCGCTGGGCCCCGAAGCCGATCCCCTGTCGCTCGGTGCTGCGCGCATCCTCATCGGCGGCGGCGCGCTCGCGCTGATCGCGCTCGTGCTGGCCCGGCGGAGACCCCGCGACGACGCGGCGCTGGTCCCCGAGATGCCGGCGCTCGACGCCGCGCCCACGGGCCGGCCGCCGGTGACCGACCCGCGTCGCGTGCGCCTCGTCTCGTCGGCCGTCGTCGTCGCGGGCGCGCTCGGCGTGCTCGCGTACCAGCCCGCGTTCTTCGCGGGCACGGAGCGCAACGGCGTCGCGGTCGGCACGGTCGTCGCGCTGGGCTCCGCGCCCGTGCTCACCGGGCTGCTCGAATGGGCGTTCCGCGGGCACCGGCCGTCGGGCCGCTGGGCCCTCTCCACGGTCGTGGCGACGGCGGGCATCGCGACCCTCGGCCTCGCGAGCGGTGACGCCGAGCACGCGATCGATCCCCTCGGCCTGGCCGCCTCGCTCGGCGCCGGGCTCTCGTACGCCGTCTACGCGCTCGCCAGCAAGGGGCTCCTCGAGCGCGGCTGGTCGGGCTCCGGCGCGATGGGCGCACTGTTCGGCCTCGCCGCGGCGGTGAGCCTGCCGCTGCTGCTGGCGACGGATGCCTCCTGGCTCGCCACGCCCGAGGGGCTGGCGATGGGCCTCTGGCTCGGCCTGGTCACCACGACGCTCGCCTACCTGCTCTTCGCGGCCGGGCTGCGTCACCTGACGGCGGCGACCGTCTCGACGCTGACGCTCGCCGAGCCCCTCACCGCCACCCTGCTCGGCCTGCTCCTGCTCGGCGAACGGCTCCCGGCGGGCGCCGCGATCGGCCTCGCGGTGCTCGCGGCGGGGCTGGCGATCCTGGCGGTGCCGACCGGGCGTCGCGCGTCGCGCGCAGCCTGACCTACGGCGCGAGTGCCTCCGTCAGCGCGTCGGTGATCGCCGCGAGCGACGCCTCCCTCGGCATCGTGGCCTCGCCGTCGCCCGGCTGCACGCCGTAGTCGCCGAATGCGGCGTGGTTCGCACCCTCCAGTTCGACGAAGGTCGCATCGTCCGGCAGGAGGTGCGCGTTGCCGGTCACGTCGTCGGGCGTGGTGAGCCCGTCGTTCGAGCCGCTGATGCTCAGCACCTCGAGCCCCGAGTCCGACAGGTCGTTCGCGCAGTAGCTGCCGAACAGCACCAGGCCGGTGGCATCCGCCCCCGCCTCGCCCGCCATGAGGCAGGCGCGCACGCCGCCGAGCGAGTGCCCGCCGACCCACCAGTCGTCGACGCCGGGCGCGAGTCCGGTGAACGCGTCGAGCCCCCGCGGGTCGAAGAACGCGAGGTTCAGCGTGGGCTTCGTGATGACGACGGTCGCCCCCGCATCGACGACGCCGGAGAGCACGCGAAGGTACGCGTACGGGTCGACCTTGGCGCCGGGCACGAAGACGAGCCCGGTGCCGGAGCCGCCGTCGGCGGGCTCCATCAGCACGGCACCCGACGTCGAGGTGATCGTGATCCCCTCGTCGCGCCACGCGTCGAGGGCCGCGTCGCGCTCGCCCTGGAACACGGTCTGGGTCCAGGCGACGAAGACCACGACCACGAGCAGGAGGGCCGCTGCGACCGTGCCGAGCCAGCGGAGCGCGCGGCTCATCCGCGGTGCTCGCCGGGCGCGCGCGCGAAGCGGTCGGTGGCCTCGATCATGGCGTCGAGGATGCCCGGCTCGTCGAACGCGTGGCCCGCGTCGGGGATGATGCGCAGGTCGGCCTCGGGCCACGCCTCGTGCAGGTCCCACGCCGTCATCACGGGCGTGCAGATGTCGTAGCGCCCCTGCACGATGACCGCGGGGATGCCGCGCAGCATCTCCGCGTCGCGGATCAGCTGCCCCTCCTCCCACCAGCCGCCGTGCCGGAAGTAGTGGTTCTCGATGCGCGCGAACGCGGTGGCGTACTCGGGCTCGGTGAACTTCGCGATGACCTCCTGCTGCGGCAGCAGGGTGATGGTCGACGACTCCCAGCGCGACCACGCGATCGCGGCGGGCTGGTGCACGCTCGGGTTCGGGTCGTCGAGGAGGCGGCCGTACGCGGCGACCATGTGGTGCCGCTCGCGCTCGGGCACCTGCGCCAGGAAGTCCTGCCAGAGGTCGGGGAAGATCGCCGAGGCGCCGCCCTCGTAGAACCACTCCAGCTCGCTTCGGCGGAGCGTGAACACGCCGCGCAGCACGATCTCGGTCACGCGATCGGGGTGCGTCTCGCAGTACGCCAGCGCGAGCGCGCTGCCCCAGGAGCCGCCGAGCACCTGCCAGCGATCGATGCCGAGGTGCTCGCGCAGCTTCTCGATGTCGGCGACGAGGTGCCAGGTGGTGTTCACGCTGAGGTCGGCGTCGGGTGCGCTCGCGTGCGGGATGCTGAGCCCGCAGCCGCGCTGGTCGAACAGCACGATGCGGTACCGTTCCGGGTCGAACAGTCGCCGGTGCGCCGGGCTCGTGCCCCCGCCCGGCCCGCCGTGCAGGAACACCACGGGCTTGCCGTCGCGGTTGCCGGACACCTCCCAGTAGATGTGCTGTCCGTCCCCCACGTCGAGCATGCCGGTCTCGAGCGGCTCGATCTCCGGATACATCTCTCGCATGCTTCACGATAACGGCAGGGCGGATGCCGCATGCGGGCCCCGTCCAGCGAGTCGGCGTACCCTCGGCGCATGCGACCGACCCCCGACGCCCTCCGCCCCGGCCAGGAGTCCGTGTGGGACTACCCGCGCCCGCCCGCGATCGACGCCTCCGGCGAGCGCGTCACGGTCACCCTCGGCGGCGTGGTGATCGCCTCCACCCGCGACACGGTGCGCGTGCTCGAGACCAGCCATCCGCCGACCTACTACCTGCCGATCGACGCGTTCGCCGACGGCGCGCTGCGCCCGGCGGCCGGCGGCTCGTTCTGCGAGTTCAAGGGCGGCGCGCGCTACTTCGACGTGCTCGGCGGCGACGCGGTCGCCGAACGCGCGGCATGGAACTACCCGTCGCCGACGCCCGGCTTCGAGGTGCTCGCCGACCGGGTCGCGCTCTACCCGGGGCGCATGGACGCGTGCACGGTCGACGGCGAACTCGTCCGGCCGCAGCCGGGCGGCTTCTACGGCGGGTGGATCACCGACCGGGTCGCGGGCCCGTTCAAGGGCGCGCCCGGCACCATGGGCTGGTGAGCCCGGCGGCCGCCTCGCCCCCGGAGTAGGCTCGCGCACATGAGCCGTTCACCGGTCACGATCACCATCACCGGCGCCGGGGGGCAGATCGGCTACGCGCTGCTCTTCCGCATCGCCTCGGGCGCCATGCTCGGCGCCGACACCCCCGTCAGGCTACGCCTGCTCGAGATCCCGCAGGGGCTCGGCGCGGCCGAGGGCGCCGCGCTCGAACTGCAGGACGGGGCGTTCGGGCTGCTCGACTCGGTCGACGTGACCGATCATCCGGGGCAGGCCTTCGACGGCGCGAACCTCGGGCTGCTGGTCGGCGCCCGCCCGCGCGGGCCCGGCATGGAGCGGGCCGACCTGCTCGAGGCGAACGGCGGCATCTTCGGTCCGCAGGGCGCGGCGATCAACGCCGGCGCGGCCGACGACATCCGGGTGGTCGTGGTCGGCAACCCGGCCAACACGAACGCCCTCATCGCCGCCGCGCACGCGCCGGACGTGCCGCGCGACCGGTTCACGGCGCTCACCCGGCTCGACCACAACCGCGCGCTCGGGCAGCTCTCCGACGCGCTCGACGCGCCGGTCGGCGAGATCGAGCGCGTCGCGATCTGGGGCAACCACTCCGCCAGCCAGTTCCCCGACGTGTCGCACGCGCTCGTGCGCGGCCGTCCCGTGCCCGACGTGCTCGAGGAGGAGATGGGCGCCGAGGCCGCGCGCACCTGGCTCGCGGACGTGTTCATCCCGCGCGTCGCCCAGCGCGGCGCCGAGATCATCCGCGTGCGCGGGTCGAGCTCGGTGGCATCCGCCGCCTCGGCCGCCATCGACCACGTGCGCGACTGGGTGCACGGCACCGACGGCGCGTGGACGAGCGCGGCCGTCGTCTCGACCGGCGAGTACGGCGTGCCCGAGGGACTCGTGTGCTCGTACCCCGTGACCGGGTCGGGCGGCTCGTGGCACGTGGTGCCCGGGCTCGAGCCCGATGCGTTCGCGTCGCAGCGGATCGCCGCGTCGGTCGAGGAGCTCGTCGCCGAACGCGACGCGGTGCGCGCGCTCGGTCTCGTCTGAGCGGCAGCGGCGACGGCTCGTCTAGGCTCGACGCGTGGCCACGCAACCCTCCCCCGCAGCACGCCGGAAGCAGATGATCGTCGGCATCGTGATGGGGCTCATCGTGGGGGTCGTGATCAGCCTGATCACCGGGTTCTGGCTGTGGCTCGCGGCCGGAGCGGCCGTCGGACTCGCATCCGGCGCGCTGCTGAAGCCGCCGAGCGAGTAGGCCCGCGGGGACGACGAGGGCCGACCCGCCCGGCGGATCGGCCCTGCGTGCGACGGTTCGGCGCTACTTCTTCGACTTCTCCGGCACCGGCGCGGTGCCCGATGCGCGCTGCGCCCGGAAGTACGCCGCGGCCTCGGCCTGGCGCTCCGCCTCGGCACCGGTCGCGATGCTGGCGCGCAGGTGCTCGGGCTCGAAGCCGAACGCGTCGACCAGGTCGAGCGCGTGCGGGCGCAGGCGGGCGATGAGCCGGTCGACGTACGCCGTCACGGCCTGCGCACGCTGCGGCGAGAGCCGGCCGTGGATGAGGTACCACGACATGTGCCGCTCCAGCAGCCCGAGGCCGAACAGGTCGCGCACCCAGGTGAGCACCTGCTTCGTGCCGGGGTCCTCGGTCTGCTCGAGGCCGCGCGTGAACGCCTCCCACTGGAGCAGTTCGGCGTGTGCGCGGGCCGCCTCGATGAGCTCGTTCTGGTTCGCGTTGAACAGCGCCGCCGACTCGGCCTTCGACAGCTTGCGGGCGTCGCGCAGGCGGCCGGCGATCTCCTCGACCATGGTCTCGACGCGGTCGGTGAGCAGGCCGCGCTGGGTGTCGGGGTCGCGCAGGTCCTTGACCGAGCGCGCGGTCGAGCCGAAGTCGCTCACCGTCTGGGCGATACGGCGCAGGCCGCTGCCGTGGAGCGCCCGGTCGGCCGCCTGCGCCACCACGTACCGCGCCAGCGCGCCGGCGTCGGCGCCGGCGAACTTCTTCGAGAAGTCGGTGAGCAGGCGCTTCGCGACCAGCTGCAGCAGCACGTTGTTGTCACCCTCGAAGGTGACGTAGACGTCGAGGTCCTGGCGGAGGCCGACGAGGCGGTTCTCGGCGAGGAAGCCCGCGCCGCCGCATGCCTCGCGCGCCTCCTGGAGCGTGTCGAGCGCGTGCCAGGTCGACAGCGGCTTCAGCGCGGCGGCGAGGGTCTCCAGGTCCTGCCGGTCGTCGTCGGTGTCGGCCTTCCCGCTGAACACCGCGTCGAACTTCACCAGGAACTCGTCGTGCGCGAAGACCTGCGCGTACGTGGTCGCGAGGCGGGGCAGCAGTCGGCGCTGGTGGCGCTGGTAGTCGAGCAGCACCTCCTCCTCGGTGTCGCTCGCCGCGTTGAACTGTCGGCGCTCGCTGCCGTAGCGGATCGCGATGGCGAGGCCCACGGCGGACGCCGTGGTCGCGGCGCCGTCGAGCGAGACGCGGCCCTGCACGAGCGTGCCGAGCATCGTGAAGAAGCGGCGGCCCGGGCTCGAGATCGGGCTCGAGTAGGTGCCGTCGGCGGCGACGTCGCCGTAGCGGTTCAGGAGGTTCACGCGCGGCACGCGCACGCCCGAGAAGTGCAGCCGTCCGTTGTCGATGCCGTTCAGGCCGCCCTTCAGCCCGTCGTCCTCGCCGCCGATGCCGTCGAGGAACCCGCCCTGCTCGTCGCGGATGGGCACGTAGAAGGCGTGCACGCCGTGGTTCACGCCCTTCGTGACCAGCTGCGCGAAGACCACCGCGTGCTTGCCGTGCAGCGCCGCGTTGCCGAGGTAGTCCTTCCACGCGCCGCGGAACGGCGTGTCGATGACGAACTCCTCGGTGTCGGGGTCGTAGGTCGCCGTGGTGGCGATGGACGCGACGTCGGAGCCGTGGCCGGTCTCGGTCATGGCGAAGGCACCCGGCACGTCGAGGGTCATGATCGCCGGCAGGAAGGCCTCGTGGTGGTACTCGGTGCCGAGGTGGAGCACGGCGGCGCCGAACAGGCCCCACTGCACGCCCGACTTGATCTGCAGGCTCGGGTCGGCGAGCACGAGCTCCTCGAACGCCGCGATGTTGCCGCCGGCGTCCTCCTGGCCGCCCAGCGCCTTCGGGAACGCGCGGTTCACGTGGCCGTGCTCGACGAGGTAGTGCAGCTGCCCGAGCACGCGCTCGCGGTGCTCGGCCATCGGCTGGCCCTCGATGCGCTGCACCTCCGGGCGCTTCGCGACCTCGCGCGAGGACAGGCGCACGTCGGCCCAGGTGCCGAGCAGCTGCCGGCCGAGCGCGGCCACGTCGACGCGCGGCTCGGCGCCGGCCTCGTCCTCGTGCTGCTCGATCGTGGGTTCCACGGCGGTCTCGGGGCGAACGGCGGTGTCTGCCATGCGATGTCCTCTCTGCACAGATCGTCGAGCATCACGGTAGGTCTGGGACAAGGTTCGACCAACTGGGCTGTACGGATGCCACAAATCTGGCGTGCGCCGCGCGCGATGCCGATTGTGCGCTCCCCACATCGGCGGGCGCGCCCGGGCGGCCGCCCGGCTCAGCCGCGGAAGAACGCGTTCGCGCGCCGGGAGAAGAGGAGGGCGATGATGAGCAGCCCGAAGGCGATGCTGAAGTACTCGGCGATGGCGCTGGGAGTGACGACGATGACCCAGACGGAGCCGGCGATCGAGAGCACCTCGACAATCGTGACGATGATGCGTGCGGCGGAGTTGCCGCGCAGCAGCCCGGCCGCCACGGCGATCGCCACGACGCCGACGATGATCGAGACGATCGCGATCGTCGTGAGCGACACCCGCGCCCCCTCGGCTGCCTGGCCTGCGCCGAACAACAGCACCAGCGCGCCGCCGAGGATGTCGAAGAAGCCGCCGATCCAGGTCAGGATCGCGACGAAGGTGACGCCGCCCGGTCGTGTGGCCACGTGGGTCCTCCGCTCAGTCGGCGACGGGCTCGCCGGGCGCGAGGCCCCGGAAGTACCGGGTGGACTCGGGCATCCAGAGCAGCGTGATCGCCGCCACGGCGACGAGCGCGCTCAGGATCTCCCCGGCCATGCCGGCCGGGTTCATCACGCCGATCACGATCGACGCGAGTGCGCTGAGCGCCTCGAGCACGGTGACGGCGATACGCGAGACCGGGTTGCCGCGCAGCAGCCCGATCGCGGCGACGATGACGATGACGCCGAGCAGGAGGGACACCGTCGACGCGGCGATGAGCGCCGCCGTGCCGCCGAACTGCTCGGCGAACTCCGGGTCGGATGCGGCCGTGAACAACAGGATCGACGCCAGGATGTCGATCGCCGCGCCGATCCAGACGAGGAACGCGACGATCGTGATGCCCACGGGCCGCTTCGGTCCGAACTGGTCTGCCATGCGCTCTCCCCCGATGCTCGGCGATATCGCGATCCTAGCGAGACGACTCAGCCGTCCGCGACGACCTTCAACAGCTCCTCGCCGTACGCCTCGCGCTTCTTCGCGCCGATGCCGGTGATGCCGTCGAGCTCGGCGATGCTGCCCGGACGAGCCTGCGCCACCGCGCGGAGCGTGGCGTCGCCGAACACGATGTACGCCGGGACGCCCTGCGTGCGGGCCTGGTCGGCGCGCCACGCCCGCAGTGCCTCGAACAGCTCCAGCTGTGCGGGCTCGAGGTCGGCCGCCGCGGGCGCTGCGGCGCGGGAGGCCCGCACCGGCCGATCGGGCTCGGTGCGCAGCGACACGGTGCGCTCACCGGAGAGCACCGCCCCCGAGGCATCCGTCAGCCCCAGCGTGCCGTACTCGCCCTGCGCCTGGATGAGCCCCTGCGCGAGGAGCTGCCGCACCACGCCCCGCCACTGCTGGTCGCCGAGGTCGTCGCCGATGCCGTAGGTCGCGAGCCGGTCGTGGCCGTACTGGCGCACGCGCGCCGTGTCGTTGCCGCGCAGGATGTCGATGAGGTGCCCGGCCCCGAAGCGCTGCCGCCGTTCGCGCTCGAGGCGCACGATCGTCGAGAGCAGCTTCTGCGCGGGGACGGTGCCGTCCCACGACTCGGGCGGCGCGAGGCACGTGTCGCAGTTGCCGCACGGGGTGCTCTGCTCGCCGAAGTAGCCGAGCAGGTTCTGGCGGCGGCAGCTCACGGTCTCACAGAGCGCGAGCATCGCGTCGAGGTGCTGCTGCATGCGGCGCCGGTGCGCGAGGTCGCCCGGGCTCTCGTCGATCATGCGGCGCTGCTGCACGACGTCCTGCAGGCCGTACGCGAGCCACGCGGTCGCCGGCTCCCCGTCGCGGCCCGCACGACCGGTCTCCTGGTAGTACCCCTCGACCGACTTCGGCAGGTCGACGTGGGCGACGAAGCGCACGTCGGGCTTGTCGATGCCCATGCCGAACGCGATCGTGGCGACGACCACGACGCCGTCCTCCTGCTGGAACCGGCGCTGGGTCTCGGCGCGCACCTCGGCCGGGAGCCCGGCGTGGTACGGCAGGGCGCGCACGCCGTTGCCGTCGAGGAACGCGGCGAGCTTCTCGGTGCTGGCTCGCGAGAGCGCGTAGACGATGCCCGAGACCGGGTGCCCCTCGGCGTCGCGGCCCTCGCGTCGGATGAACTCGAGCAGCTGCTGGCGCACCTGGCGCTTCGACTCGATGCGGTACTGGATGTTCGGGCGGTCGAAGCTCGACACGAAGTGGCGCGCGTCACCGAGCGACAGCCGCTCGGTGAGCTCGCGGTGCGTCGCCTCGGTCGCGGTCGCGGTGAGGGCGATGCGCGGCACGTCGGGCCAGCGCTCGGCCAGTTCGGCGAGCGCGAGGTAGTCGGGGCGGAAGTCGTGGCCCCACTGCGAGACGCAGTGCGCCTCGTCGATGGCGAACAGCGCGATGGAGCCCGACTCGAGCAGGCGCTTCGCGCCCTCGGTGTTCAGGCGCTCCGGGGCGATGTAGAGCAGGTCGAGCTCGCCGGTGCGGTACGCACGCTCGACCTCGCGCCGTTCGTCGGGCGACTGCGAGGAGTTGAGGTAGGCGGCGCGCACGCCGTTGCGCACGAGCGCGTCGACCTGGTCGTGCATGAGCGCGATGAGCGGCGAGACCACCACGCCCGTGCCGGGACGCAGCAGCGCGGGCACCTGGTAGCAGAGGCTCTTGCCGGCGCCGGTCGGCATGAGCACGACCGCGTCGCCGCCACCCGCGACGTGGGCGATGACCTCAGCCTGGTGACCGCGGAACTCGTCGTACCCGAAGACCGCGTGCAACGCCTCGCGCGCGTCGGCGAAGCGGGGCGGGGCGGGTGCCGCAGGCGCGGCGGCGGGGACCGCGTCGGCCGGGACCGCGTCGGCCGGTACCGCGGTGGCCGGGACCGACGAGACGGCGCCCCCGCCGCCGGGGATCACGGTCTCCCACTCGGGCTCGGGCGGCGGCACGTCGTCGGGGTCCGGCGGCGGCGCGACGGCGTCGGGGTCCCACCAGTCGTCGTCGGGCGCCGATGCTGCGTTCCAGGTCACCCGACGAGCCTAACCAGCCCCGGCGACGAGCGGGCGGGCGAGGCCGCCGCCCCGCCCGCCCTCCCGCCGGGCACGATGTGGAGGAAGCGGCTCAGTCGTCGCCGGAGCCGTCCGGCTTCCGCCGGGTCAGCAGCAGGGTCGCCCCGACCGCCGCCGCGACCGCGAGTGCGGCGCCGCCGATCCAGAGGGCCTCGGCCGGCACGGCGAACCCGTCGCCGTCGGCCGCCTCGGAGGCTTCCGCGCCGTCATCGCCCGCGCCGGCGCCGCAGGCGAAGTCGGCCTCGCTCCCCGTGCCCAGCTCGACGCCGTCGCCGGGCGCCCAGGTGAACCCGAACTCGCCGGAGATCGGGTGCCCGTCGGTCGACACGGCCTGCCAGGTGACGGTGTACTCGCCCGGGTCGCCGAGGTCGGTGTCGAGCTCGACGGCCGAGCCCGCCACCACGCCGCATCCGTCGCCGTAGTGCCGGCCGTCGGGGCCGACCACCTGCATGATCGCCCCGTTGCCGAGGTCGAGCAGCGCATCGTTGGTCGTGACCGAGATCGTGCCGGGCTGCTCGGTCACGGTCGACCCGTCCTCGGGCGCCCAGGCGACCGGGTAGTTGTGCGCCGCGGCCGGGAGTGCGGGCAGCAGCGCGAGCGCGAGTGCGGCGGCCGCGCCGCCGAGCGCGCCCACGACGCCGCGGCGGCGCGCGTCCCGCACGGTCACCGCTTCGCTGCCCCGCGCCGTGCGGTCACGGCGAGCACGATGCCCACCGCACCGACGACGAGTCCGCCGATGCCGAGCACGCGGGCCAGGACGTCGGACTCCGCGGCATCCGACGCCTCGGACGCCTCGGCGTGGTCGTCGTCGGCGTGCTCGTCCTCGTCGGACTCCGCGGTGCCGTGCGAGTGGGCGTCGCCGGTCGACTCCGTCACGGTGAAGAAGGGTGCCGCGTTCTCGGGCTCCTCACCGCCGGCCTCGGTCACCTCGGTCCAGAGGTTCTCGCCCTCGGTGCACTCCTGCACGACCGGGAACACGAGGTCGGTCCCCGCGGCGTCCTCGGGGATGAGCACCTGCATCGAGACGGTGTCGCGGTAGGCGTCGGGCAGCGGCTCGACCGCCGTGTAGACCACCTGGGCGACGCGCTCGGCGTCCTCGCCGCCGACCGGCTCGGTGACGGTCTCGACGTCCCAGGTCGCGCTGACGGTCGGCTTGACCGCGTCGACGCCCTC
Source organism: Agromyces sp. SYSU T00194 (assembly GCF_040496035.1). Classification (NCBI taxonomy): domain Bacteria; kingdom Bacillati; phylum Actinomycetota; class Actinomycetes; order Micrococcales; family Microbacteriaceae; genus Agromyces; species Agromyces chitinivorans. The sequence goes on from NZ_JBEPJZ010000001.1 coordinate 408,111, forward strand.
GGGGATCTCGATCGTGAGCGAGGTGGTCGGGGAGCCCTCGCAGCCGTGGCCGACGGCGAAGGTCATCACGGAGTACGACCCGGCGGCCGTGCCGCTCGGGGTGACCGAGACGTGGGCGCTGGCGGCCAGCGGGGCCGCGAGCGCGAGGAGGGTGCCGCCGCCGAGTGCGGCCGCGGCGAGGGTGGTGGTGCGGAGGGTGGTGCGGAGGGTCATGGCTGTCCTGTTCGAAGCGCGCGCCGGATCGCTCGCTGGCGCCGGCGCGAAGTGATGGGGGGGGGTGGCGGGGTCGCGACTCAGGCGACGGATGCCACGGGCGGGCCCCGGTGCCGCAGGCCGGACAGCACGACCAGGGCGGGGCGCATCGACGGGCCGGTCCACGCGACGAGGCGCGTGCCGGTCGGGACGGGGGCGGGCAGCCGCACCTCGGGCAGCAGCAGCCGGATGGCCGTGGCGGCCGCGCGCGCGAGCGCGGCGACGGCGAGGTCGCCGCGCTGGAGGGCGACGACCGTGAGCAGCGCCGCGACCGCGTGGGAGACGAGCATCCACGCCGACGCGTGCAGCGTGCTGCCGCCGAGCCCCGCGAGTGCGTCGTCGAAGATCGCCGGGTCGACGGGTGCGTGGGCGGCGTGGACGCCCGCGGTGGCCGACGTGGCGGCGGACGCGGGCGTGGTCACCGAGAAGAGCGCGTGCAGCGCGAGCTGGCTGAGCACGGCGCCGGCCGCGGTGCGCGGCAGGCTGGCGGACGGCCCGACGAGGACCATGCAGACGAGTCCGGAGAAGGTCAGCGCGAGCACGATCGCGAGCCCCCCGGGCGGATGCCCGCCGGCGACCACGTGCGAGAGCGACGCGATCACGGTGGCGGCGGCGGCGACGAACCAGCCGCGCGCGACTGCCTGCCACCTGGTGTTCACGCCGACAGCCTACGTGAACGCGCCGCGGCCCCGCGCACCGGTGCGGTGCGCGGGGCCGCGGCGTGCGATCGGTCGCGTCAGAGCGGAGCGACGTCGAGCGTGAAGGAACTCGTCGTCCCGGTGCTCGGCACCACGATATCGAACGTGGTGAGGCCGGTGTTCCCCGGCACGTCCACGATGACGGTCGCCGTGCCGACCTCGTCGGTCGTCGGCGTGTAGGCGGTGTCGATCGGCGCACTGCCGACCAGCACCCCGCCCACGTAGACCTCGGCCACGTCGGCGTCGGTCTCGTCGCGCGTGAAGTCGAGCGAGGAGAGCTCGACGGTCACCTGCGCGCCGCCCGCGACGGTCGTTCCGCCGGGCACGTGCACGCCCACCGCACGCTGCGCGAGGTCGGGCGCGGCGCTGCCCATCGCGGCGAAGTAGTCGACCATCGACTGCAGGTCGATCTTGCCGCTGTCGGACACGTTCGTGCCGGCGGCGAAGGTGCTGAAGTTGTCACCGCCCGAGGCGAGGAACGAGTTCACGCCGACCGAGTAGGTGTCACCGGGCAGGACGGGCGAGCCGGCGAGCCACATCTCGGTGATCTTGTCGCCGTCGAGACCCTCGGGGTCGTAGGTGTAGGTGAAGTCCGCGCTCGCGCCGAGCTTCAGGAACGGCCGCGAGGCGCCTGCGGGCTGCCACTGCTCCTCGAGCACCTGCTTGAGCTGTGCGCCCGTGAGGTCCATGGACACGAGGGTGTTCGCGAACGGCTGCACGCCGGCCGCCTCCGCGTAGGTCACCTCGCCGGAGGCCAGGTCGGCGCGCAGGCCGCCCGGGTTCATGAAGGTGACGTCCACGTCGCGCGTGCCGTCGACGTTCAACGCCCAGAGCTGCACGTCGGCGACGAAGTTGCCGAGCGTGGACTCGCCGCCGCGGTTCTCCGGGAAGGAGGTCGAGGTGGCCGGGTCGGCCGCGACCGCGCGCCCGAAGTTCGCATCGGCGGTGCCGAGCACCACGCTGCCGAGCTCGTCGGCGACGGCGACCGCGTCGTCCACGATGCGCTGGACCTTGTTGTCCTCCTTGTAGGCGTAGCCGACGACATCGCCCTCGGCATCGCGCACGGCGACGTCGTAGACGGTGTTGTGCATCGAGACGATGGAGTCGCTCAGGGTGTCGTACTCGATCACCATGTTGCTGAACTTCTGCCCGTACTGGCCGCTGGAGATCACCGGTCGACCGTCGATGACGTGGTTGTACGCCAGGTGGGTGTGGCCGGAGACGATCGCGTCGATGTTGTCGTTGGCGTTCAGCACGATGTCGCCGAACCGCGAGGCCGGGTCGATCGCCGACGCGAGGCTCGTGGTCGCCGCGCCCTCGTGGACGAGCATGACGACGATGTCGGCCTCGCCGTTCGCGGCGACGCCGTCGCTCAGCTGGTCGGCCACGCGGTTCGCGGCCGCCACCGGCGACCCCACGTCGATCGTCGCGATGCCGGCGGGGCTCACCAGCGACGGGAGCTCGTCGGTGACCGCGCCGACGAAGCCGATGCTCACGCCCTTGAAGTCCTGCACCCAGTACTCGGGGAGCGCCGGGTCATCGGTGCCCTTCTCGTAGATGTTCGCGCCCAGGTACTCCCAGTCGGCGAGCGGCATCACGCGGTCGGTGAGGTCGGCGAAGCCGAGGTCGAACTCGTGGTTGCCGACCGCGCTGACGTCGAGCCCCATCTGGTTGAGGGCGGCGATGGTCGGCTCGTCCTGCTGGATGAACGAGGTGAACGTCGAGGCGCCGATCATGTCGCCCGCGGCGGCGAACACCGTGTTGGTGTTGCCGCGCGAGAACTCCTTCACGGCGCCGGCGAGCGCCGCAGCGCCGCCGGTGGAGCCGGACTGCTCGAGGCGGCCGTGGAAGTCGTTCACCGTCATCAGGTTGATCTCGGTGATCTTCTGCTTCCCGGCCGGCGGTGCGGCCTGGGCGGTCATCGCGCCGCCGAGGGTGAGCGCGGCGGCGGCCGCGACGGCCACCGTCCCCGCGGCGAGGCGTCGGCCCCGACGTGATGTGCGGGCCGGTGCGCCGGCCGTCCTGTGCTGCATGTTCCGGGTACTCCTTCGTTGCGGATCCGACACCGGCGTCGCCGGGCGACGCGTCCGAAGGGTGCCGGACCCGGACCCGAGGGCCCCGGTGCGCGGCGTCCCCTCCGACCGCACGGTGTCCCCGACCACGGGCAGGGTGGCAGGGGGTGCTGTTCACACTAGGGACCGCATGGGGCACTGCCAAGGCCCCGGCGACGCACAGAACTCGCAATTCACGACGATTTCATGCACGAGTCCGTCGCCGGTGCGCAGATGTGCACGCGAAGCGGTGCGCTGCGCTCAGATGAGCGCCGCGCGTCGCCGCTACGCTGAGCGGATGCTCACGGTCGTGATCGGGCTCGCCGGCGCCCTCGTGTACGGCGCGGCCGACTTCCTCGGCGGGCTCGCCGCCCGACGGGTCAGCGCCCTGCTCGCCACGGCGGTCGCGGCCTCCTCCGGGCTCGTCGCCCTCCTGGTCGCGTACCCGTTCGTCGGCGGCGAGTGGCACCGCGAGGACGTGCTGCTCGGCGCCCTGTCGGGCGTCGCCGGCGCGATCGCCCTCACCCTCCTGTACGCCTGCCTGGCCGTCGGGCCGATGAGCATCCTCTCCCCGCTCACCGCCGTGGTCTCGGCCATCGTGCCGATGGCGTGGGGACTCGCGGCCGGCGAGGCCCTCGCGTCGATCGGCTACGTGGCGCTGGGGCTCGCGCTCGTCGCCGTCGTCCTGGTCGGGTTCGTCCCCGAGCAGGGTGCCGTGCGACCGAGCGTGCGCGGCATCGCGATGGCGATCGGCGCCGGCACGGCGATCGGGGCGTTCCTGATCATCATCGACGGCACGAGCGACGCCAGCGGCATCGTGCCCCTGGTGCTGAACCGCTCCGTCAGCGTGGCCGTGATGACCACCGCGCTGGCCGTACTCGTGCTCGTGGCCCGGAGCCGCTCCCGCGCGTGGTCGAGGCGGGCGGCGGATGCGGCGGGGGCACGCGCGTCCGACGACGAGCCGATCGCGGCGGAGGCGGCGCACGCGGCCGGAGCGGCGGGCGTCGCGGTGCACGCGGCGGCGCGCGAGGACGACGCCGGGCCGCGGGACGCGGCGGGTGCCGCACCGCGGACGTTCACGCTGCGCACGCCCGGCATGGCCCGTGGCATCCGCTTCGCCCTCGCCTGCGGGGTCGTCGACGTCGCCGCGAACGTGCTGCTGCTCGTAGGGCTCCGCATCGGCGACCTCACGGTCGTGAGCGTGCTGACCGCGATGTACCCGGCCGGAACGATCCTGCTGGCGGCGATCGTGCTGCGCGAGCGCATCGCGCCGGTGCAGTGGGTCGGGCTCGCGCTCGCGATCACGGCGGCCGCGATGCTCGCCGCGGCGTAGCATCCGCTCGCGGTCGCGTGCCGGTCGCTAGAGCCGCCCGGCCCAGGACACCCGCACGACCGCGGCGCCCTGCTCGGCGCTCGCGGCGAGGTCGACCTCGCCGCGGATGCGCCAGTCGTGGTCGCCGGCCGGGTCTGCGATGACCTGCTCGACGCGCCAGACGCCCGCATCCGCGTCCTCGTCGATCGACAGCAGGCGCGGCGCGCGAGCCGCGCCATCGGTGCCGATCGCGTCGTGCTCGGCGTAGTACGCATCGAGCACCTCGGGCCAGCCCACCTCGGGATCGAGCTCGGCGAGCTCCTCGTCGCGCTCGAGCGCGGCGAGCTGCACGCGCCGGAACAGCTCGTTGCGCACGAGCACCAGGAAGGCGCGGCGGTTCGACACCACGCTGGGCGGTGCCGGGGGCACGACCTCGGCAGGCTCCGGGCCGTCCTCGAGCGGGTGCGCGAGCCGCTCCCACTCGTCGACCAGGCTCGAGTCGACCTGGCGCACCAGCTCACCGAGCCACTCGATGAGGTCGAGCAGCTCCTCGGTCTTCGCCTCCTCGGGCACCGTCTGGCGCACGGCACGGTAGGCGTCGCTCAGGTACCGCAGCACGAGGCCCTCGCTGCGCTGCAGCTGGTAGAACGACACGTACTCGCCGAACGACATGCTGCGCTCGAACATGTCGCGCACGACCGACTTGGGGCTGAGCTCGAAGTCGCGCACCCACGGCTGGCTCGACGCGAACGTCTCGTAGGCCTGGGCGAGCAGCTCGTCGAGCGGCTTCGGCCAGGTGACCTGCTCGAGGGCCTCCATGCGGTCGTCGTACTCGACGCCGTCGGCCTTCATCGCGGCGACCGCCTCGCCGCGGGCGCGGAACTGCTGCTGCGACAGGATCGGGCGCGGGTCGTCGAGCGTCGACTCGATCACGCTCACCACGTCGAGCGCGTAGTGGCCGGTGCCGACGGATGCCCCGCCGGACGTGTCGTCCGGGTCGAGCAGCTCGATCGCAGCGAGCGCGAACGGCGACAGCGGCTGGTTCAGCGCGAAGTTCGGCTGCAGGTCGACGGTGAGGCGGATGACCGGCGTCGCGGGATCGGCCCGGTCGACCTCGACCACGCCCGCGGCGACGAGGGTGCGGAAGACGCCCAGGGCGCGGCGGGCGAGCTCGCGCTTGCGCGCGAGCGGCTCGTGGTTGTCGAACACGAGCGCGCGGGCGTTCGCGAACACGTCGCCGCCACGCGCGATCACGTTGATGAGCATCGCCGCGGTGAGCTGCAGGTGCGAGGTGAGCGGCTCGGGCTCGGCGTCGATGAGCCGCTCGAACGACCGCTCGGTCCAGTTCACGAACCCCTGCGGCGCCTTCTTGCGCACGACCTTGCGGAGCTTCTTCGCGTCGTCGCCCGCCTTGCGCACGGCGACCGCGTTCTCGATCTCGTGCTCGGGGGCGAGCGCGACCACGGTGCCCGCCGTGTCGTAGCCGGCGCGCCCCGCGCGCCCCGCGATCTGGTGGAACTCGCGGGCGGTGAGCTGCCGCATCCGCTGCCCGTCGTACTTGGTGAGCGCCGTGAGCAGCACGGTGCGGATCGGCACGTTGATGCCGACCCCGAGCGTGTCGGTGCCGCAGATGACCCGCAGCAGCCCGCGCTGCGCGAGCTGCTCGACGAGGCGCCGGTAGCGCGGCAGCATGCCCGCGTGGTGCACCCCGATGCCCGCGCGCACGAGGCGCGAGAGCGTCTTGCCGAACCCCGTGGTGAAGCGGAACTCGCCGATCTCGCGCGCGATCTCGTCGCGCTGCTCGCGGGTCACGACCCGGATCGACGACAGCGCCTGCGCCCGCTCCATGGCCGCCGCCTGCGAGAAGTGCACGATGTAGACCGGCGCCTGCTTCGTCTCGAGCAGCTCCTCGACCGTCTCGTGGGCGGGGGTGACCGCGTACGAGAACGACAGCGGCACGGGCCGCTCGACGCCGGTGACCCGGGCCGTGTCGCGCCCGGTGCGGCGGGTCAGGTCGTCGGCGAGCGCCGTCACGTCGCCGAGCGTCGCCGACATGAGCACGAACTGCACGTCGGTCAGGGTGATGAGCGGCACCTGCCAGGCCCAGCCGCGATCGGGGTCGCCGTAGAAGTGGAACTCGTCCATGACGACCTGGTCGAGGTCGGCCTCGGGGCCGCGACGCAGCGCGAGGTTCGCGAGGATCTCCGCGGTGCAGCAGACGATCGGGGCGTCGGGGTTCACCGACGAGTCGCCGGTGACCATGCCGACGTTCGCCGCGCCGAAGATGTCGACGAGCTGGAAGAACTTCTCGCTCACGAGCGCCTTGATCGGCGCGGTGTAGTAGCTGCGCCCGCCTCGGGCGACGGATGCCGCGTGGGCGGCCACGGCCACGAGCGACTTGCCCGTGCCGGTGGGCGTGGACAGGATGACGTTCGCGCCGGAGACGATCTCGATGACGGCCTCGTCCTGCGCCGGGTAGAGCTCGAGGCCGCGGTCGGCGGCCCAGTCGACGAACCCGTCGTAGGCCGCGTCGGCGTCGAACGGCGTCGGCATGCGGTCGAGCAGCGTGGCGGTCATCCCCACGAGTCTGCCCCATCGGGGCGTGCGCCCGGGAAACGGCCGCCGGGGCCACCCGGACATGAGAGTGGCCGGTGCGCCCCGAGCTCGGGTCGTTGCGCACCGGCCGTCCAGGTCTCGATCGACAGTCAGTTCCCCCTGCATACGCCGTGTCTCGACCCACTCATACGGTAGGAACGCGGCAGGCCCGGGGCATCCGGGGAATCCCTGAAACCGTGCGCTCCGGGGCCGGAACCGGCTACACGCCGAGCAGCAGCGAGACGACGAACAGCACCGGCACGGCGCCCACCGTGGTGAGGAGCACCGTGTCGCGGGCGATGATCTCCGCCGTGTCGTAGCGCTGCGCGATCGTGAACACGTTCTGCGCGCTCGGCAGCGCCGCCAGCACCGTCACCGCGTAGAGCGTGTGCCCGTCGAGCCCGAACGCGAACCGGCCGACCGCCCAGGCGACGACCGGCATCACCAGCAGCTTCAGCGTCGAGGCGAGCAGCACGTCGCGGCGACCGGAGCCGGGCGCGAGCGGGCGCTGGCCGTGCAGCGAGATGCCGTAGGCGATGAGCATGATGGGCACCGCCGCGTGCCCGACGAGCGCGATCGGCTCGGTCACGATCGCGGGCAGCTCCACGCCCGTGACCGAGACCAGCACCCCGAGCAGCGACCCGATGATGATGGGGTTCGCGAGCGCGCGCAGCACGGTGCGCCAGACCGATGCCCCGCCGCGGACGACCACGTCGAGCACCGAGAGCGCCGCGGGCATGAACAGCAGCAGCTGCAGCAGCACGACCGGCGCGGAGAACGCCGCGTCGCCCAGCATGTAGACCGAGATCGGGATGCCGATGTTGTTGCCGTTGACGTAGCCGGAGCCGAGGCTGCCGACGACCGTCTGCGCGACGGGGCGCCGCCAGACGAGCAGCGCGACCGACGCGAACACCACGAACATCGCCACCGCCGCGATGGCGGAGACCGGCAGGAGCACCGAGAACAGCTCGCCGACGTCGGCGTCGGAGAGCACGCTGAACAGCAGGAACGGGCCGAGCACGCTGAACGCGAGCCGGCTGAGCACGTAGCGCGCGTGCGGACCGAGCACGCCGCTGCGCCCGGCGACCCAGCCCACGAACACCGCGACGCCGATGACCGCGAACCCGGTCAGGACATCCAGCACGCGGGCCTCCTCCTGCGCCGGGCGCGGGTTCGTCGTAGGGTCGAGTCCGATCCTCCCACCTCCCGCGACGCGCGCGTCGCCGGTGGTGGGCGCACACGGACGAGGGAGACCGCAGATGACCATGCAGACCACGCTGCCCACCACGCCGCTCGGCACCACCGGCATGGACGTCACGCGCGTCGGGTTCGGCGCCTGGGCGATCGGCGGCGGCGACTGGGCGTTCGGCTGGGGCCCGCAGGACGACGACGCATCGGTCGCGGCGATCCGGCACGCGGTCGCGCGCGGGGTCAACTGGATCGACACGGCGTCGGTGTACGGGCTCGGCCACTCGGAGGAGGTCGTCGCACGCGCCCTCGCCGACCTGCCCGAGGACGAGCGCCCCTACGTCTTCACCAAGGGCGGCATGGCGTGGGACCTCGCCGATCGCCGCCGCCGCGCGCAGCGGGTCGGGGCGCCCGCGACGATCAAGCGCCAGGCCGAGGAGTCGCTGACGCGCCTCGGCGTGGAGCGCATCGACCTGTACCAGATGCACTGGCCGGCCGAGGACGGCACCCCCATCGAGGACTACTGGAACGCGTTCGTCGAGCTGCGCGACGAGGGCAAGGTGCGCGCCATCGGCCTGTCGAACCATTCCGTGGCGCAGCTCGAGGCGGCGGAGGCCGTCGGGCACGTCGACACCTTGCAGCCGCCGTTCTCGGCGATCGCGCCCGCGACCGCCGACGAGCTGCTGCCCTGGTGCGCCGCGCACGGCACCGGGGTGATCGTCTACAGCCCGATGGGCTCCGGCCTGCTCACCGGCGCGTTCGACGCGGCGCGCGTCGCCGCGCTCCCCGACGACGACTGGCGCCGCAGCGCGCCCGCGTTCACGACCGACCTCGAGCGCAACCTCCGCATCGCCGACGCGATCGGCCGCGTGGCCGAGCGCCACGGCGTGCCGCAGCCCGCCGCCGCCGCGGCGTGGACGCTGGGCTTCGCGGGCGTCACCGCGGCGATCGTCGGCGCGCGCTCCGAGGCGCAGATCGACGGCTGGCTGCCGGCGAGCACGCTCGCACTCACCGAGGCGGACTACGCGGAGGTCGCCGCGGCGAGCGCCTGACGCGACGCGGGCCGGGCGGTCAGCCCCGGATCGTCGGTCGCACCACCGACGCGGGGCGACCGCCCGACACCAGTTCGACCACCGCCTCGACGAGGCGGAACGGCAGCAGGGCGACCAGGTGCAGGAGCACGAGCGGCCCGAACGCCGCGCCCGAGTACGGCAGCCACACCATGAGGCGGCGCTCGGCGCCCCACGGCAGCGCGAGCACCGCCGGCACGAGCGCGAGCAGCAGCCACAGCGGCTGCACGAACGCGAGCACGGTCGCGGCGATCACGAGGCCGGCGCCGACCAGCGTCTGGAGCACGAGCAGCACGCCGACGGGCGGGCGCGCGTACCGGATCGTGCGGTCGGCCGAGACCCAGCTCCACATGAGCCAGGCGCGCAGCAGCGGCACGCCCTGCTCGCGGAGCGCCGTGCGGAACACGCGATCGTCGATGCGCCGCTGCGCGAGCGTCGCCGCGCGGCTCCCGAGCCGGTCGGCCGCCCGGCTCTGCGCGTCGTGCACGATCGCGGGGGCGGACTGCCGCCCGTAGCTCGCGATGAAGCTCCACAGGAACGGCGGCACCGACGCGAGGTCGGTCGCGACGGGCTGCGCGCGATACGCGCCGCCGTCGACGGGGTCGTCGTAGCGCACGGGCTCGAGCACGTCGAACACGTACCCGTCCGCGGGCCGCTGCGCGAGCACGAGGTGCTCGAGCGGTCGGCCGTCGTCGTCGCTGAACGGCATCTGCATCCCTCCGGTCGCTCCCATCCTGCCGGTTCCCGCCCACGCCACGCCGCAGGCACTGTCGCAACGACGGTCGCGGGCCATAGGGTCGAGATGACCTCCCCGTTCGGGGGACGCGCACCGCCGACCACTGCGAGGGGAGACGGCCATGGCCCGACGGACTGCTCCGGCTGCGACGCTCGAGACGGTGGACCTCTGGTGGCGTGCGGCCAACTACCTCACGGTGGGCCAGATCTACCTGATGCGGAACCCCCTGCTGCGGCATCCGCTCGCCCCGACCGACATCAAGCCCCGGCTGCTCGGGCACTGGGGCACCTCACCCGGCCTGAACCTCGTGTACGCGCACCTGAACCGCGTGATCGTCGAGCGCGGCATCCCGACCCTCTTCGTCTGCGGCCCCGGTCACGGCGGGCCCGCGATGGTCGCGAACGCCTGGCTCGACGGCACGTACTCGGAGCTGTTCCCGAAGGTCGGGCAGGACGTCGAGGGCCTCGGCGAGCTGATGCGGCAGTTCTCGTTCCCCGGCGGCATCCCCTCGCACGCCGCGCCCGAGACCCCCGGTTCGATCAACGAGGGCGGCGAGCTCGGCTACTCGCTCATGCACGCCTACGGCGCGGCCCTCGACAACCCCGGCCTCGTGGTCGCATGCGTGGTCGGCGACGGCGAGGCCGAGACCGGCCCGCTCGCCGCGAGCTGGCGCGCGCACGCCTTCCTCTCCCCCGCCACCGACGGCGCGGTGCTGCCGATCCTGCACCTGAACGGCTACAAGATCGCCAACCCGACGCTGCTCGCGCGCATCCCCGAGGACGAGCTCGTGCAGTTCTTCCGCGGGCAGGGCTACGAGCCGCTGCTCGTGACCGGCGGCTTCGACGGCGAGGACCCGATGCGCGTGCACGAGGCGCTCGCGGCCGCGCTCGACGAGGCGTACGGGCGCATCCACGACATCTGGGCCGAGGCACGGGGCACGAACGGCGACGACGGGGGCGAGACGGATGCCGGCGCCGACGCGGCCCACGACGACGCCTCGCCCGCGGGCGAGGACGCCACCAGCGCCCCCGACGCGCGCCCGCGCTGGCCCATGATCGTGCTGCGCACGCCGAAGGGCTGGACCGGTCCGAAGGTCGTCGACGGGGTGCAGGTCGAGGGCACGTTCCACGCCCACCAGGTGCCGCTCGCGGGCGTGCGCGAGGACGAGGCGCATCGCGCCCTCCTCGAGGAGTGGATGCGCTCGTACTGGCCCGAGGAGCTCTTCGACCTCGAGGGGCGGCCGGCGGCCGGGCTCGCGCCGCTCCGGCCGGTCGGCGGCATGCGCATGAGCGCGTCTCCGCATGCGAACGGCGGCGTCGGCGAGGCGCTCGACCTGCCCGACACCGCCCCGTTCGCGGTCGACACCGGCGGGGCGCGTACGAACCGCGCATCCGCCACCACCGTCTTCTCGCACTGGCTGGCCGAGACGATGCACCGCAACGCCAGCTCGTTCCGGCTGTTCGGGCCCGACGAGGTGGCCTCCAACCGCCTGCAGGCGGTCTTCGACGTCACGCCGCGCGCGTGGATGGAGGCCATGCACCCCACCGACCAGCACCTCGGGCGCGAGGGCCGGGTCATCGAGGCGCTCAGCGAGCACCTCATGCAGGGCATGCTCGAGGGGTACCTGCTGACCGGCCGGCACGGCCTGCTCACGTCGTACGAGGCGTTCATCCACATCGTCGACTCCATGTTCAACCAGCACGCGAAGTGGGTCGAGTCGGCGCACGAGGTGCCCTGGCGGGAGGACATCGCCTCGCTCACGTACCTGCTGTCCAGCCATGTCTGGCGCCAGGACCACAACGGCTTCTCGCACCAGGACCCGGGGTTCCTCAACGTGGTCGTGAACAAGCAGGCCGACGTGGTGCGGGTCTACCTGCCGCCCGATGCGAACACCCTGCTCGCCACGATGCGGCACTGCTTCGCCACGACGAACCGGGTCAACGCCGTCGTCGCGGGCAAGCAGCCCCAGGGCGCGTGGCTCTCGATGGCGGAGGCGCAGGCGCATGTCGACGCCGGCGTCGGCGTCTGGGAGTGGGCGGGCAGCGAGATCGGGTACGTGCCCGGCGACCCCGGGGCGTCCGTGCCCGACGCCGTCATCGCGTGCGCCGGAGACGTGCCGACGACCGAGGCGATCGCCGCGGCCCAGCTGCTGCGGGAGCGGATGCCGCGGCTGCGGGTGCGACTCGTGAACGTCGTCGACCTCATGCGCCTGCAGGATGCCCGGGAGCATCCGCACGGCCTGTCGCACGCCGAGTTCGACGGGATATTCACGACCGACCGGCCGGTGATCTTCGCCTTCCACGGCTACCCCGCGCTCATCCACCAGCTCACCTACCGGCGCGCGAACCACGCCAACATCCACGTGCGCGGCTTCAAGGAGCGTGGCACGACGACCACGCCGTTCGACATGGTGCACCTGAACGACCTCGACCGGTACCGCCTCGCGCTCGACGTGCTGGAGCGCGTGCCCGGCCTGGCGGAGCAGGACGGCGTCGCCGGTCTCGCCGAGGACTGGCACTCGCAGCGGGTCGAGGCGCGCGCGTACGCGTACGAGCACGGCGAGGACCCGCCGTTCGTGACCGACTGGGAGTTCTCCGGGCGCTGAGCGCTCGGCGCGCCGGACGACGTGCCCCGGACGACCTGCCCCGGACGACCTGCCCCGCGGGGTTCACTTTTCAGGACCCCGGCCCGGTCGGATGCCGGATTCCGCCGCGGGCGCAGGCTCGAGCGCCGGAATCGTGCGAGCGACGGGCCGCAACGCCGGATTCCGGCATCCGCCCGGGCCGGCTTCCTGAGAAGCGACCAGCAACCGCGGGGCGAGCGGATGCCTCGGGGGGATCGCGCCCCGTCAGCGCGGGGCGAGGGCGGCGGCGCGCAGGCGTGCCGCCGCGTCCGCGGCGATACGCTCGACCGGGGGTGCCACGTCGACCGCCACGCCGGGCTCGTCCTCGGCGAGCGGCTCGAGCGTGGCCAGCTGCGAGGCGAGCAGGGCCGGCGGCATGAAGTGCCCGGTGCGCGCTGCGGCACGCGCCGCGAGCATCTCCGGGTCGCCGTGCAGGTGCACGAACACGGTCTCCGGCGCACGGGAGCGGATGCGATCGCGATACGTCCGTCGGAGCGCCGAGCAGGCCATCACGAGGCCGTCATCGGATGCGGCGAGCGCATCGCCCACGAGATCGAGCCAGGGCGCGCGGTCGGCGTCGGTCAGCGGCACACCGGCGGCCATCTTCTCGACGTTCGCCCGCGGGTGCAGGTCGTCGGCGTCGGCGAACGGCACCCCGAGCCGCGCGGCGAGCGCCGCGCCGACCGACGACTTCCCGACCGCGGAGACGCCCATCACGACGATGCGGGGCGCTGCGGGCGGCGTGTCGTCGGGCATCCCCCCATCATCGCGCACCGCGGCACCCGACCGACGCGTCACGAGGACATGCGACGGCGCACGACACGCCGCGCGACTGCATGCGTGCGGAGCGGGTCGGTCGGATCTGCATGTTCTCGGCGGGCGGGGTGGGCGGGACGGGCCGCCTACCAGCGCTCGTGCACGGCGGCGCGGAACTCGCGGTCGTAGAGCTCGCGTACGGCGTCGTCGAGGCCCTCGTCGAGCGTGATCGAGCCGGCGGCGGCGTTGGCGCGCGCCTGCTCGGGGGTGCGTGCGCCCGGGATGACGGTCGACACGCCCCGCTGGCCGGCGACCCAGGCGAGCGCGAGCTGCGCGGTCGTGGGCACGCCGCCGCCCGGGGCATCCGTCACGAACTGCGGGGCGAAGTGCGCGAACTGCTGCGCGGCGCGCACGCCGGTGGCGAAGTCGACGCCGGCGAAGGTCTCGCCCACGTCGAACGCCGACCCGTCGCGGTTGTAGGTGCGGTGGTCGTTCTCGGCGAACGTGGTGTCGGTCGTGTACTTCCCCGAGAGCAGGCCGCTGGCGAGCGGCACGCGCACGATGATGCCCACGCCCTCGGCCTCGGCGGCGGGCAGCACGACGTCGAGCGGCTTCAGCCGGAACGGGTTCACGATGATCTGCACGGATGCCACGCGCGGACGCGCGATCGCCGTGAGCGCCTGGGCGACGGTCTCGACGCTGACGCCGTAGGCGGCGATGGCGCCCCGATCGACCAGCGTGTCGAGCGCGTCGAAGACCTCGTCGTCGGCGAAGACCGCCGTGGGCGGGCAGTGCAGCTGCACCAGGTCGAGCGTGTCGGTGCCGAGGTTGCGGCGTGAGCGGTCGGTCCACTCGCCGAAGTTCACGAGCGAGTAGTTCTCCGGCTCCTGGGGCATGCGCCGACCCATCTTGGTCGCGACCGTGACGCCCGAGTCGGGGTGGTCTGCCAGCCAGCCGCCGATGATCGACTCGCTGCGGCCGTCACCGTAGACGTCGGCCGTGTCGAAGAAGGTCACCCCCGCCTCGGCGGACGCGTCGAGCACGGCCCGCGCGTCGGCCTCGTCGACGTCGCCCCAGTCGGCCCCGAGCTGCCAGGTGCCCAAGCCGATCGCGGAGACGGTGCGTCCGGTGCGTCCGAGGGTGCGGGTCTGCATGTCGGGTCCTCCCGGGTCGGTGCTGCAGTGCCTGCGGCCGGGCCGTGCGGATGCGGCCGCCATGCGAGCCTACGCGCGACCGGCACCGCATGCAGGCGCCTGACACCCGCGGAGCGCCTCGCTAGGGTGGGGAGGGACGACTGAGGGGGCTCCCGATGACGACGACCGGAACACCGAAGGCCGAGGGCGGCGCGGAGCAGGATCCGGAGTCCGCCGCCTCGACGACATCACCACCGTCGCCGCACCTGCCGAAGACGACCATCGAACGCTGGGTCTTCTGGCCGGCCGCCGTGGTCGTGCTCCTGTTCAGCGGCTTCGCACTGCTGCTGCCGGATGCCGCCGAGGCCGCGTTCGGCGCCGTGCAGACGTCGATCGTGAACGCGTTCAACTGGTACTACGTGCTCATCGCGGCGTTCTTCGTGGCGTTCGCCCTGTTCGTCGGCTTCAGCCGGTACGGCAGCATCCGCCTCGGCGCCGACGACGACAAGCCCGAGTTCTCGCTGGGCGCGTGGTTCTCGCTCCTCTTCGCCGCGGGCATGGGCATCGGGCTCGTGTTCTACGGCGCGAGCGAGCCGCTCAGCCACTTCGTCTCGCCGCGGCCGGGCGTCAGCGGCACGCCCGAGCAGCTCGCGCAGCAGGCGCTCAGCCAGACCTACCTGCACTGGGGCGTGCACGCCTGGGCCATCTACGTGGTGGTCGGGCTCGGACTCGCCTACGCGATCCACCGGCGCAAGCGCCCGATCTCGATTCGCTGGACCCTCGAGCCGCTGCTCGGCAAGCGCGTACGCGGCGCGTGGGGCAACGTGATCGACGTCGTCGCGCTCGCGGGCACGCTGTTCGGCGTGGCGACCTCGCTCGGGCTCGGCGTGCTGCAGATCAGCGCCGGCCTCGACTTCATCGGCCTCGCCGAGCCGACGGAGGTCTCGCAGGTCGTGATCATCCTGGTGATCACGGTCTTCGTACTGGCATCGGTGCTCTCGGGCGTGACCCGTGGCATGAAGTGGCTGTCGTCCATCAACCTGATGCTCGCCGGGCTGCTCGTGCTCTACATGCTCACGTTCGGGCAGACCGAGTTCCTGCTGCGCGAGTTCGTGCAGTCGATCGGCGCGTACATCCAGAACTTCGTCGGGCTGTCCTTCAACGTGAGCGCGTTCCAGGGCGCGGCGGGCGAGTCGTGGCAGGCCAGCTGGACCTCGTTCTACTGGGGCTGGTGGATCTCCTGGGCGCCCTTCGTCGGCATCTTCATCGCGCGCATCTCGCGCGGTCGCACCGTGCGGGAGTTCGTCGCGGGCGTCATCCTCGTGCCCACGCTCATCGGCATGCTCTGGTTCAGCGTGCTGGGCGGCTCGGCGCTCTACATCGAGCTGACCGACCCGGGGGCGTTGATCGGGCCCGAGGGCACGGTCGACGTCGAGGCGACGCTCTTCCACCTGCTCGACTTCTTCCCCGGGACGGCGTTCCTCACCGTCGGCGTGATCCTGCTGATCTCGATCTTCTTCATCACCTCGTCCGACTCCGGCGCGCTCGTCATGGGCATGATCGCCACCGGCGGGCAGATCAACCCGCGCAAGTGGGTGCGCACGTTCTTCACGCTCATCACGGCGCTGCTCGCGATCTCACTGCTGCTCGCCGGCGGCCTGGTGGCCCTGCAGACCGCCGCGATCATCATCGCGCTGCCGTTCAGCGTCGTGATGCTCATGATGTGCTGGTCGACGATCATCGCGTTCAGCCGCGAGCGCCGGGCGTACGAACTGGCCCGCCGGGCACAGTTCGTCGACCACATCGGCGAGTACTACGGACTCGAGGTCGAGCAGCCGTTGGAGGCGGGAGCGATCGGCAGGGGTCCACGCTGGATGCGCCAGATCGGGCGCAGGCTCAAGCTGCGCACGGACCTGCCGACCGAGCAGATCCCGACCGTCGGCACGCCGCTCAAGCCCGTGCTCACGCACGTCGACGACGAACTGCCGGTGCGCCACGCCAGCAAGCGCGCGCTCGAGGCCGAGGAGCGCGACTCCATCGGCGTGCCGACCGACGACGTCGACGAGGTCGTCGAGCACGACCCCCGCGCCCGCGGCGATGTCGCGGACGTGCCCGACCGCACCACCGACGACGACGGACGCGACCCCCTGCACGGGCGCGACTAGCACTCGTTCTTCCCCGACTACGTCGCACCCGGCACGCTGGCCGACGGGAACTGGGGCGGGCCGCGTCCGAGCGTGATCCAGGTCGTGCGCGACTCGACGGGAGACGAGCGGATGCCGCGGAACCGGCGCGCCCCGAGCGGCGTGCCGCCCGCGGCATCCGTCGTCTGCGCCCGTGCCCGGAGACGCCGATGGCGGCGGCGCCGGAGCGCCGCCGCCATCGGACGGGGTGGTGCGGGGTCCTAGAGGACCTGGATGTCCGCGGCCTGCGGGCCCTTGGGGCCCTGGGTGACCTCGAACTGCACCTTCTGGTTCTCCTCCAGGGTGCGGAAGCCCCCCGAGTTGATGGCGCTGAAGTGCGCGAAGACGTCGGCGCTCCCGTCGTCGGGAGCGATGAAGCCGTAGCCCTTGTCGGCGTTGAACCACTTGACGGTTCCGGTAGCCATACTGTGTATTCCTTCGTTGTACTCATTCGGCCCGCCGGTGCGGGCGCGAAGCGGACGGCACGGTGGCCGACCGCAGCCTCCCGACGCCTCGTGTGGCGCGGGGAGCTTCGGTGGATGGGGCGATGCGACGGCGAGTGCGGTCGGATGCGGCATCCGGTCGTGGGTGGAGGCCGGGTCGACCGGGGTCAGACCCGTCGGAATCGATCGACCATGGGGCAATCGAAGGGATCGCGGGCGGCGAGGCCGACCCGGTTGAGGTAACGGATGACGATCCCGTACGAACGTACGAGCGTCGTCTCAGTGTAGGGCACGCCCGTGGTGCGGCAATGCTCCATCACGATCTCGCGTGCGCGGGCGAGGTGCGGACGCGGCATGCTCGGGAACAGGTGGTGCTCGACCTGGTAGTTGAGGCCCCCCATCAGCGCGCTCGCCCAGAACCCGCCGGAGATGTTGCGGGAGGTGCGCACCTGCTTGCTGAAGAAGTCGAGCTTGGCATCGCGCGGCACGATCGGCATGCCCTTGTGGTTGGGCGCGAACGAGGCGCCCATGTAGACGCCGAAGACGGCGAGCTGCACGCCGAGGAAGGCGAACGCCATGCCGAGCGGCAGGAACCAGAACACGACACCGAGGTAGGCCGCGAAGCGCACGGCGAGGAGGACGAGCTCGAGCGCGCGGCCGTCGACGCGGCGGCGCTCGAACAGCGAGCGCACCGAGATCACGTGCAGGTTCACGCCCTCGAGCGTGAGCAGGGGGAAGAACAGGTAGCCCTGCCGCCGGGTGATCCACGCGATGAGCCCGCGCTGCTTCGCGGCCGACTCCTCGGTGAACGAGATCGTGTCGAACTCGATGTCGGGGTCCTTGCCGATGCGATTCGGGTTCGCGTGGTGACGGCTGTGCTTGCTCATCCACCACTGGTAGCTCATGCCGACGACGAGCGTGGCGAGCAGGCGACCGACGCGGTCGTTCGCCGGCCCGGAGGTGAGCACCTGGCGGTGCGCCGCCTCGTGCGCGATGAAGGCGAACTGGGTGAAGATGATGCCGAGGGCTCCGGCGATGAGCAGCTGGAACCAGCTGTCGCCGAGCAGCCAGAACCCGAAGCCGGCGGCGACGAGCGCGACCACGAGGCCGCCGAGGACGGCCCCGTAGAACCACGGGGTGCGGGCGAGCAGCCCCGATTCGCGCACGACCTGCGAGAGCGCCGTGTAGCTCTGGGGGATGTTCGGGCGGTCGGTACGGGGGACCGTGCGACGGAAGCCGTCGACGGCCGGGGTGTCAGTGATGATGGGGGTCCCAGCTGGTAGTCCGACTTCCCAGCCGCGGTGCACGGGCGAGTACCCGCTTGTCGATACCGGCGAAGCTAGGTGCGTGCGCTGGGAGGGGGCTGTGAGACACGCCGCCCGGTGCAAGACTGTGACCATGAGAGTCGCCATCACCGGAGGATCGGGCAAGCTCGGGCGCACCGTCGTGCGCGAGCTAGCCGCAGCCGGACACCAGGTCGTCAACTTCGATCGCGTGGGCGAGCGCGGGCCGGGCTTCGTGCAGCTCGACACCACCGACTTCGGGCAGGTCGTCGACGCCCTCGGCGGGGTCGACCGCACCGAGCCGTTCGAGGCGCTCGTGCACCTCGCGGCGATCCCCGCGCCGGGCATGCTCACCGACGCCGCCACGTTCCGCAACAACATGCTGACCACGTTCAACCTGTTCTGGGCGGCGACGCGGCTCGGCATCCGGCGCATCGTGTACGCGTCGAGCGAGACGGTGCTGGGGCTGCCGTTCGACGTGCCGCCGCCGTACATCCCGGTCGACGAGGACTACCCGGCGCGCCCAGAATCGGTGTACTCCATCACCAAGGTGCTCGAGGAGCAGCTCGCGATCGAGCTCGTGCGCTGGCACCCCGACCTGTCGATCACGGCGCTGCGGTTCTCGAACGTCATGGAGCCGGCCGACTACGCCCAGTTCCCGTCGTACGACGCCGACGCCATGACGCGCAAGTGGAACCTCTGGGGCTACATCGACGCCCGCGACGGCGCCCAGGCCATCGACCTCGCGCTGCGCAAGGCGCCCGCCGGCTTCGACCGCTACATCATCGCGGCGGCCGACACGGTCATGTCACGTCCGAACGCGGAGCTCGTGGCGGAGGTGTTCCCCGACGTGCCGGTGCGCGGCGACCTCGGCGAGCACGACACGATGCTCTCGATCGACAAGGCGCGGCGGATGCTCGGCTACGCGCCGCGCCACTCCTGGCGCGACTGAGTCGGGGCCGCGCGCCGCGCCGGTCGCCGGTCGGCGCTGCCGCCCGGCGGTCCCGGCGGTCCGGGCGGCTCGAGCGGCTCGAGCGGTTCGGGCGGCCCGGGCGGTTCAGGCGGTGGGGATCGCGATGATCGGGTCGGTGGTCGGCTGGTCGGAACCTCCGGCCGGCTCGACCGTCACGCCGATGGTCGCGCCCGCGGGTGCGCCGTCGATGAGGTGCACGGTCACCCCGTCGGCGCCCGCGTCGAAGAGCCCGGCCGCCGCGATGCCGGCCTCGGTGATCACCCACGCCTCGTAGGTCTGGTCGCCACCCAGTGCGGGCAGCTCGTCGACCAGCAGCGCGGTGCGGTCGAGCTCGTCCGACCAGACGAGCGTGGCCGTCGCGCCGTCGGCGAGCGGCACGGACTGCCGCTGCGCGTCGGGTGCCGCGCTGATCTCGGCGACGACCGACTCGGGTGAGACGGCCGACCCCGAGAAGCCGCCCCCCAGGGCGATGCCCGCCACGAGCAGCGCTCCCGCCGCGGCGACCGAGGCGACCGCGGTCACGGCGCGGATGCCCCAGCGATCGCGCGCACGGCGCTCGGCCGGCCCCGGAGCGTGCGGGGGCTCCACCGACTCGGCCGATGCGTCGACCTGCGGCGCCGCAGGGGCCGCGACTGCCTCAGGTGCGTCGGGGGCGTCGGCCGTGGTCGCGGCCGCGGGAGCCGCCTGCGGCGTGCGCGCGATGCGCGCCATGAGGGCGTCGCGCATCGCCGGCGGCGGCGCGACCGGCTCGACGGCGGCACCGAGGGCCGCCGCGGCATCCTCGTATCCTGCGGCGCTGCGATCGAGCTCCGCGTCGGCAGCGCGTGCGGCGGCGAGCCGCGCACGCTCGTCGGCGTCGAGCGCCCCGAGCGCGCCGGCCGCGGCGAGCTCCTCCGGCTCGTCGTGATCGCGTTCGGTCATGTCGTCACCCCCAGTGCGTCTCGCAGTCGTCCCATCCCGTCGCGTATTCGGGTCTTCACCGTGCCGAGCGGCACCTCGAGCCGTTCGGCGATCTCGCGTTGCGTGAGCCCGCCGTAGTAGGCGAGCTCGATCGATTCGCGCTGCGGCCCGGAGAGGCCGCCCATCGCCCGCACCACCCGCTCGTGCTCGATGCGGACCTCCACCGACTCCGACGGATCGGGGACCGGAGCGGCCAGGTCGCGGTGGCCGGCGGCGACGTCGCGGTCGTGCGCCGACTGCGCGGAGCGGATGCGATCGACGGCGCGCCGGTGCGCGAGCGTCAGCATCCACGACACGGCGGAGCCTCGGACGGGGTCGAAGCGCGGCGCCTGCTGCCAGACCTCGAGGAACACCTCCTGCGCGACCTCCTCCGACTGGGCGGGGTCGACGAGCAACCGGCGCACGAGGCCGAGCACCCGCGGCGCCATGCGGTCGTACAGCAGGCCGAACGCCTCCTGGTCGCCGGTGCCGACACGCACCAGCAGCGCGTCCGGCGTGGTGGCCGGTGCGTCGGTCTCGGTGTCGGGGCGCACGAGTTCCAGCATGGCAGGTCCCACGGCGTCTCCCCTCGTTCATTCGTGATTCGGTGGCGGGCGCGCTGCGGATTGCGTCCGTCCGCCCGACGCGCACGCCGAGCGGCGGACGGATAGCCTGTTCCGATGACGACTCCCCCGGCATCCCCCGCCGACGAGACCGCCCGAGGCGGCCGCTACTGGTTCTGGCTCGCGACCGTCGGCGTGATCGGCGGCGTACTGTCGGGCGCGTTCGGCGTCGGCGGCGGCATCATCATGGTGCCGCTGCTGATCTTCCTGACCGGCATGGACCAGCGCCGCGCCTCCGCCACCTCGCTCGCCGCGATCGTGCCCACGGCGATCGCGGGTGCCGCGACGTACCTCGCGAACGGCCAGGTCGACGTGCTCGCCGCCTTGTTCGTCGCGGTCGGCGGCGTCGTGGGCTCGTACCTGGGGGCGATGCTCCTGCGCCGGATCAGCCTGACCTGGCTGCGCTGGATGTTCATCGCGGTCATGCTCATCGCGGCGGTCCGGCTCTTCCTGGTGGTGCCGACCCGCGACGAGGGCGTGCTCGACATCGACGTCTGGACCGCGATCGCGCTGACCGGCCTCGGCCTCGCCATGGGCATCGCGTCGGGCCTGTTCGGCGTCGGCGGCGGCATCATCGCGGTGCCCGGCCTGATGGCCCTGTTCGGCATGGGCGACCTGATCGCGAAGGGCACGAGCCTGCTCGTCATGATCCCCACCGCGATCAGCGGCTCCGTGGCGAACACGCGCGGCGGGCTCGTGCGGCTCTCCGAGGCGGCCGTCGTGGGCGTCGCGGCGACCGTCGCATCGTTCGGAGGCGTCGCGCTGGCGTTCGTCATGCCGCCGGCGCTGGCGTCGTACCTGTTCGCGGCGCTCATCCTCTTCGCGGCGGTGCAGCTGGCGATCCGGGCGGTGCGCGCGCAGCGGAAGGGCTGAGCCGCGCGCGGCGCGCGACGCACGTCGGAGGAATCTCGCGGACCCGGGAATGAATCCGCTTTCCATGCAATTGCATATGACCATGGATACGCAGATCGCCACCCACCCCCAGTTCATCGCCGGCACCTGGAAGCTCGACCCCATGCACGCCGAGCTCTCGTTCTCGGTGCGCCACCTCGCCATCAGCAAGGTGCGCGGCTCGTTCGAGACCTTCGACGTGACCGTCGTGACCTCGGAGGACCCCGCCGCGACCACCATCGAGGCGACCATCGACATCGCCTCGGTCACCACCAACCAGAAGGACCGCGACGCGCACCTGCGCACCGGCGACTTCTTCAAGGCCGAGGAGTTCCCCACGGCGACGTTCCGCTCGACCAGCGTCGCGATCGACGGCGACGACTTCGTCATCGAGGGCGACCTCACCCTGCGCGGCGTCACGAAGCCGATCACCCTCAAGGGCGAGTTCGGCGGCGTCGCGACCGACGCCTACGGCCAGACCAAGGCCGGCGCGACCGCCACCACCAAGATCAACCGCCACGACTTCGGCGTCAGCTGGAACGCCGCGCTCGAGACCGGCGGCGTGATGCTGGGCGACGACGTCACCCTCACCGCCGAGCTGCAGGTGACCCTGCAGGCCTAGACCCCCCTGTGACGCCGAGCGGGCGGTGCCGACATCGGCACCGCCCGCTCACTCGTTGCCGAGGGGAGGTCAGTAGCGGTCCATCGCGGCGCTCGCACCCGCGATCAGCACCCAGGCCAGCGCCGTGAGCACGATGATCGCGAGGGTCGCGGCACCGAGCCACAGCCCGGCCGTCGCAGGGCCCCGACCGATGCCGACGTGCGCGGCGCGGTGGCGACCGACGGCGCCGAAGACGACGGCGAGCAGCGCGGGCAGGAAGGCGACCAGCCCGGCGATGATGCCGAGGACCGGGATCACGGTCCAGATGCCCGTGGCGATCGCGACCGCACCCAGCGCGAGTGCCGCGACGGCGATGCCGTTGGCCCCCCGGCCGGTCGCCGCGGGCTCCGCGTCAGCGGATGCGGGGCCGGACGGGGCTGCGGAGCCGGCGCCGGTCGTCGCCGGCGTGGGCGGCGCCGCGGATGCGACGGGTGCGTCGGTCGCCTCGCCGGAGGCGGATGTCGGGTCGTCGGGATGCGGGGGGAGCGCGCTCACCCACCCGAGTATGCCCCTCGATCCTGATCGGCGCATGCGAGCATCGCTCGCCTGTGGGCAGAACCCGCGATGGCACGATGGACGCATGACCGGCTGGACCGAGGACGTGCGCATCGCCGTCGACGACGCGTGGGTGCCCGGCGCGTTCACCGGCCCCGCGGACCCGACCGCGCTGCTGGTCGTCGCGCACGGCGCGGGCGCCGGCATGGAGCATCCGTGGCTCACCGGGTTCTGCGGGGCCGTCGCCGAGGCGGGCGTGGCGACGCTGCGCTTCGACTTCCCGTACCGCGTCGCGGGACGCCGGTTCCCCGACCGGCCGCCGGTCGCCATCGCCACCTGGCGGGCGGTGCTCGACGCGGCACGCGAGCGCGCCGGCGCGCTGCCGGTCTGGGCCTCGGGGAAGTCGTACGGCGGACGCATGGCGTCGATGGCGGTGGCGGAGGGGGCGGACGCCTCGGGGCTGGTGTTCCTCGGGTATCCGCTGCATCCGCCCGGGCGCCCCGAGCGGCTGCGCGACGCGCACCTGTACGGCATCACCGCGCCGATGCTGTTCCTCCAGGGCGACAACGACCCGTTCGCGAAGCCGGTCGAGCAGCTCGAGGACGTCGTGCGGCGCATCGGGCCGAACGCCCGCCTCGAGTGGGTGCCGGGCGGCGGGCACTCGTTCGAGGTCGCGGGCCGCAGGCGGTCGCAGGCCGAGCTCGGGGCATCCGTCGCACCCGCCGTCGCCGCATTCCTGCGGGAGCACTGACCCGCTCCCGTGCTCAGGGCGGCACGGCACCGCGGGGCGCGAATCGGCCGATCATGCCAGAATCCCGTCATGGGGGAGACGAGTGCGGGCATCCTGCTGCATCGGCGGGGGCCGACCGGCGTCGAGGTGTACCTCGGCCACATGGGCGGCCCGTTCTGGCAGGGCAGGGACGCCGCGGCCTGGACGATCCCCAAGGGCACCTTCACCGACGAGGAGCCGCTCGACGCCGCGCTGCGGGAGTTCGAGGAGGAGATCGGGTTCGCGGCGCCCGAGGTGACGTACCGCGAGCTGGGCCGGTTCCGGTACAGCTCGGGGAAGGTCGTCACGGTCTTCGCGGGCGAGTCCGACTTCGATCCGGGTCCGGTGCGCAGCAACACCTTCGAGCTGGAGTGGCCGCCGCGCTCGGGTCGGCGGCAGGCGTTCCCCGAGCTCGACGACGCGCGCTGGGTGCCGATCGCCCACGCGCGCGAGCTGCTCGTCCGGGGGCAGCGGCCCGCGCTCGACGCGCTGCTCGCCCTGCTCGAGGCCTGACCCCCTTGCCGGGTGTCGGCGGCGGGGAGCATGATCGCATCGGATGCCGCGGGGGCGGCACCGCGAACAGGAGGCGTCAGGCCATGTCCATCCTCAATCCGTACCTCAGCTTCGACGGCGTCGCCCGCGAGGCGATGGAGTTCTACCGGTCGGTCTTCGGCGGCGAGCTCACCACGAGCACCTTCCGCGACTTCCACATGGAGGACCTGCCGGAGGACGAGCTCGACGGCATCATGCACGCCCAGCTGACGACCCCGTCGGGTTTCACGCTCATGGGCGCCGACGCCCCGTCGACCATGGGGCCGGCCTCGCCCAACGGGCAGATCTCGCTGTCGGGCGAAGCCGACGAGGAGGCGGACCTGCGGGGCTGGTTCGCGGGACTCGCCGAGGGCGGCTCGGTCGACATGCCGCTCGACGTCGCCCCGTGGGGCGACGCGTTCGGGCAGGTGACCGATCGCTACGGCGTGACCTGGTACGTGAACCTCGCAGGGCCCGGCAGCCAGGCGGGCTGAGGCCGCACGCCCCCGCTCAGACGAGCGGGATGCCCCGGCGGACGCGTCGGTCGAGGTCGGCGAGCAGCAGGTTGAACGGCACCTCGCGCAGCGGGCGGGGGGACAGCGCGACGATGCCGCTGCAGGCGGCGAGGAACCGGTCGAAGCGGCGCTGGCGCTGCGCGTCCCAGTCCCAGCGCATCTCGTCGCGGAACCGCTGCGGCAGGAAGCCGGTCGCGAGCAGCATGGCGACGTCGTTCACCGGCTTCGCCAGCAGCTTCGGCAGGTCGTCCTGCCGCACCAGGTCGTTCAGGTACTGTCGCACGGCGTCGTCGATGTGCACCTCGTCGAGGGCGTCGTTCCAGTAGCGCTCGAACGCGGCGAGGTCCTCCGGCCACTGGTCGGGGTGCACCTGCAGGGTCGTGCCGAGCACCGCACCCGCCCGATAGTGCGCCTCGGCCTGCTCGGGTGTCATCTCGCCGATGAACCGGTGCCAGACGTCGACGCCGCCCTTGTACAGGCACGCGGCCACCCAGAGCTGCAGGTCGCGGTTGAACGCGTTGTACTTCACCGGGCTCTCGGGCGTGGAGCGCACCTGTCGGTGGGAGCCGTCGACCGCCGCGCGGTAGACGGACTTCTGCGCGTCGGTGCCGCGGTAGGCGACGGCGAGGTACGTGAAGGTCGTGCGTGCGCGCTTGACCGGGTGCAGGTCGGCGCGGCCGCCCTCGACCCGGGACTCGGCGACGCCGTGCCCGACGCCCGGACGGGCGAGCTGCATGATGACGTTGGCTCGTCCCGCGAGCAGCGTCACCCACATGAGCCCGTCGCGGAACTCGGGCGCCCGGCGCTCCCAGATGCGCCGCTGCCACCGCGGTCGGGGCACCACCGGCATGAACACGGACTCGCCCGCCCCGCGGACCGCCGCGACCGCGGTCGCCGCCGCGGCCCCGAGCGCGGTCGCCGCCTGCACGGCCCGGCCGGACTCCTGCTCCACGGTCATCGTGCACTCCCTCGCGCGTCGTCCTGCATCACGATGTTAATCGAGATTCGCAGGCTTGGCGAGCCCCGCACGCGCGCTGCGCGTGCCGGACCCGGACCGGACGGACCCGCGAACGCCTCCGGAACGCGGAGCGGATGCATGCGGCCGCCACAGGCGAGGCATAGGAAGCGCATAGCGGCGCCGGGCTGAATGGGGGCACACCCCGAGCAGAACCCGGAGAACCACGTGCAGCAGCTCCTCGTCATCGCGATCGACCTGGTCGCCATCACCGTCCTCGCCTTCGGCGTCTACTTCCCCCGCCACCGCCGGCGCGACCTCGTGGTCGCGTTCATCGGCGTCAACGTCGGCGTGGTGGCCGTCTCGATGGTGCTCGGCTCGACGACCATCGGCGCGGGCCTCGGCCTGGGCCTGTTCGGCGTGCTGTCGATCATCCGGCTCCGGTCGCGCGAGATCGAGCAGCACGAGGTGGCCTACTACTTCGCCTCGCTCGCCCTCGGCCTCATCGCCGGGCTCGGCGGCACCGCCGACTGGATCACGGGCGGCCTCATGGCGCTCGTCGTCGGCGCCATGTTCCTCGGCGACCACCCCGGCCTCCTGCGCCGCTACCGCCAGCAGACGGTGGTGCTCGACCGGGCGGTGACGGATGCGGCGGAGCTCGACCGCACCCTCGAGGAGCTGCTCGGCGGGCGCGTGCACCGCGCCACGGTGCTCCGGCTCGACCTCGTCAACGACACCACGCAGGTGGACGTGCGGTACGAGGTCGCCCGCGACGGCCGCCGAGCCGCGGGACCCACCGCGCGTGCCGCCGTCGCGACCGACACCGACCGCCTCGCGACCGCGGCCGAGCTCGCCGAGGTGCGCCGGTGACCGCGGCGACGCGGGCCACCGCCGGCGCGCTGCGCCCGATCTCGCTCGACGAGCTCAACGCCGCCGCCGCACTGCAGACCCGCGTCGACCGCAAGTACGTGCTCGGACGCGACCGCCTCGGCGAGGTCCTGACCGGACTGGACCGCGACACCCGCGTGCTCGAGATCGACGGCGAGCGCCGCAGCCGGTACGAATCGGTCTACTTCGACACCCCCGAGCTCACGAGCTACCTGCTCGCCGCCCGTGGACGGCGGCGCCGGTTCAAGATCCGCACCCGGCACTACGTCGACGTCGGCACCAGCTTCCTGGAGGTCAAGACCCGAGGCGGCCGCAGCCTCACGGTGAAGGACCGGATCGAGTACGACGGCGTCGACACCGAGACGCTCAGCCCGGAGGGCGCCGCCTACGCGGCATCCGTCTTCGCCGAGGTCGGCATCGACGCGCCCGGCCGGCCCTTCGCGCCCGTGCTGACGACGGCCTACCGCCGCACGACACTGCTGCTCGCCGACGGCGCGAGCCGCGCGACCGTCGACGTCGACCTCGCCTGGATCGACCACGGCGGGCACGAGCACTTCGCCCGGCGCCTCGAGCTGCCGGACGCGGTGATCGTCGAGACGAAGTCGGCGGGACAGGCGAGCGAGCTCGACCGCCTGCTGTGGGCGCGCGGGCACCGCCCGACGTCCATCTCGAAGTTCGGCACGGGGCTCGCGGCGCTGCGCCCGGGACTCCCCCGCAACAAGTGGTCGCGCGTGCTGCGCCACCACTTCGACCCCCACGCCACCCGCACCACCGACGACGCCCGCACGGGCGCGCACGACCCCGCGCACACCCCCACGAGGAGCACCCGATGACCGCCCACGACCGCGACCGGCCCGAGTCGACCCCGACCGGGGGCCGCCGCGCGCGGACGATGCTCCGCCGCCCCGCCGTGCTGCTGCCGCTCGTGCTGACCGGTACGCTGCTCGCCGGCTGCACCGCGACCGCCGCGACCGACGCGTTCGGCACGACGAGCTCGACCGACGACACCGCGACCGCCGAGACCGTCTCGGTCGACGTGGGCCAGACCGCCGCCGAGGCGCTGGCCGAGAACCAGGAGTCGCACGCGAGCGACGACGACGCCGAGTACGACGAGGCGGACGTCGTCGACGTGACCCTCGACGGCGACTCGGCCGAGGTGTCGGGCGGCGACGCGGACGCGGTCACCGTGAGCGACGGGACCGTGACGATCACCGCCGGCGGCACCTACCGCCTGCGCGGCGAGTACCGCGGCGGCGTCGTCGTCGCGGCCGGCGACGACGACACGGTGCAGCTGATCCTCGACGGGGTCGACATCGCCGACGACTCCGACGCGGCGATCGCGGTGACCTCGGCCGACGAGGTCGTCGTCATCCTCGCCGACGGCTCGACCAACACGCTGAGCGACACCGACTCGTACGCGGACGACGCCGACATCGACGCGGCCCTCGACAGCACCGCCGACCTCACCATCACGGGTGACGGCGCGCTCGAGGTGACCGGCAACGGCAACGACGGCATCGCCAGCTCCGACGGCCTCGTGATCTCGGGCGGCGACATCACGGTGGACGCGGTCGACGACGGCATCCGCGGCAAGGACTACGTCGTGATCACGGGCGGGTCCGTCTCGGTCACCGCGGGCGGCGACGGCGTGAAGTCCGACAACGAGGAGGAGGCCGAGCGCGGCTACATCGCGATCGGCGGCGGGACGCTCGACGTCGTCGCCGACGGCGACGGGCTCGCCGCCGAGACCGACGTCATCGTCTGGGGCGGCACGACGAGCATCGAGGCGGGCGGCGGCAGCGGGGCATCCGTCAGCGACGACACCTCGACGAAGGGCGTCAAGGCCGGCGTGCTCGTCGTCGTGGACGGCGGCTCGCTCGACATCGACGCCGCCGATGACGCCGTGCACTCGGACGGAGGCGTGCACGTCGCCGACGGCACCCTCACCGCCGCCACCGGCGACGACGGCGTGCATGCCGACACCGCGCTGTCGATCTCGGGCGGCGTGGTCGACGTGCGCACCTCGTACGAGGGCCTCGAGAGCGTCGACATCGACATCTCGGGCGGCGCGGTCTCGGTCGTCGCGAGCGACGACGGCATCAACGGCTCGGGCGACGGCCAGCCGACCATGTCGATCTCGGGCGGCACGATCGAGGTCGACGCGGAGGGCGACGGCATCGACGTGAACGGCTCGCTGTCGATCTCGGGCGGCGACATCGTCGTCTTCGGGCCGACCGGGCAGGGCAACGGCGCACTCGACGTCGACGGGACGTTCGAGGTGACGGGCGGCACGCTGCTCGCCCTCGGCAGCTCGGGCATGGTGGTGGGGCCGAGCACCGACTCGGCGCAGGCGTCGGTCGGATTCACGTTCAGCGGCACGGCGAGCGGCACGGTGACCATCACCGACGCCGACGGGAACGTGCTCGCGACGCTCGACAGCGACAAGGCCTTCCAGTCGGTGGTCTTCTCCTCGGCCGAGGTCTCATCGGGCGCGACCTACACCGCCACGGCGAGCGGCACGAGCGCGACCGGCACGGCCGGCGAGCAGATCGGCAGCGGCATGGGCGGCGGCGGCGGCATGGGTGGCGGCGGCATGGGTGGCGGCCCCGGCGGCGGTCGGCCCTAGACACGACCGCGCAGCGCCCCCGTCCCACGGCGGGGCGCTGCGCGGTCCACCCGGCGTCCAGCCTCGCGCGGTAGCGTCACCGGTGGGCGCAGCGTCGCTCCCGTCGCATCCGCATCGAGGGAAGAGGACCCGCCCGCATGACCCGCATCGCCTTCGTGCGCCACGGAGAGACCGACTGGAACCGCGCCAGACTGCTCCAGGGACGCACCGACATCCCGCTCAACGACCACGGCCGCTCGCAGGCCGCCGCGGCCGCCGTGCTGCTGGCCGATCGGCCGGCCGAGGTGCTGGTGACGTCGCCCCTCGGGCGTGCGGTCGAGACGGGCCGCATCCTGGCCGAGCGGGTCGGCCTCGAGGTCGACGGCACCGTCGACGACCTGGTCGAGCGCGACTTCGGCGAGGCGGAGGGCTGGTTCGTGCCGGACGCGCGTCGCCGCTGGCCCGACTTCGACCTGCCGGGTGCCGAGTCGGATGCCGCGCTGTCGCGACGCGGCCGCGCCGCGGTCGAGCAGCTCGCCGCGACCTACCCGGCGGTCATCGCGATCGCGCACGGCACGTTCATCCGCGCCGCGGTCGACGCGGTGGCCGGGGGCCGGCTCGACCGCCTGGGCAACGGGGACGTCGTGCTGCTCGAGCGCACCGGCGAGGCCTGGCACGTGGAGGTGCGCCGGAACCCGGTGCCGGCATCGCCGGAGGCCGACCCGTCCGAGGTCGCCGAGGTGCGCGCGGCCGCGGCGAGCCGCGTCGCCTGAGCCGGACCCGAGCGACCCGACCCCACGCGCCCGCGGGGTGAGCGGCGCGGCGCTGGACACGCCCGCCCCCGGCGTCTAGCGTCGGCGACATGGACGCGGGGGCGGGTATCGGGAGCACGTTCCCCGAACGCGCACTCGAACCCCTCGCCGAATGGATCATCCGGCAGCGCTGGTACGGCGGCACGGGCCGCGCGCCCAGGCTGCGCCTGCTCGGGTCGTTCGGCGTGCCCACGGGCGACCCGGAGGTCTCGGCGCACTCGCTGCTGGTCATGGACGAGGCGCCCGAGGCGCCCGTGCTCTACCAGGTGCCGGTCTCGCTGCGCCGCCCGCCGGTCGACGCCGCCCAGCACCGCATCGGCGCGCTCGAGGACGGCACGCTGATGTTCGACGGCCCGCACGACCCGGTCGTCGCCCGGGCGCTGCTGCGGCTCGTGCTCGGCACGACCCGCGCGCAGGCGGCGGGGGTCGAGGTCGTCGGGCGACCCGCCGTGACGGATGCCGCGGGGCGGGTCGATCCCGACGCCCTCGACGCCCACGTGCTGACCGGTGAGCAGTCGAACACGTCGATCATCTTCGAGCCGCGGGTGGCGGGCACCGCGCGGCCCGTGATCTGCAAGGTGTACCGGCGCCTGCACCACGGCGAGAACCCGGACGTGAGGCTGCCGACCGCGCTCGCCGAGGCGGGGTCGCCGCACGTGCCGGCGAGCGTCGGCGCATTGACGGGCACCTGGGCCGACGTGGGTCGCGCATCGGGTCGAGCCACCGGCCACCTCGCGTTCGCGCAGGAGTTCCTCCCGGGCGTCGAGGACGCCTGGCGGGTGGCGCTGCGCGCGGCGGCCGACGGCCGCAGCTTCGACGGCCCGGCGCGCGAGCTCGGCGTGGCGACGGCCGACGTGCACGCGAGCCTCGCACGCGCCTTCGGCACCCGGCCGGCCGCGCGCGAGCGCGACCTGCCCGCGGTCGAGGCGTGGCACCGCCGGCTCGCCACCGCCGTGCGCGAGGTGCCGTCGCTCGCACCGCAACGCAGCGCGATCGAGGCGGTGTACGCCCGGGCCGAGCACGCGACCTGGCCGCCGATGCAGCGCATCCACGGCGACCTGCACCTCGGGCAGGCGGTGGCCGCACCGG
The DNA here is from genome assembly GCF_040496035.1 of Agromyces sp. SYSU T00194. Lineage (NCBI taxonomy): Bacteria > Bacillati > Actinomycetota > Actinomycetes > Micrococcales > Microbacteriaceae > Agromyces > Agromyces chitinivorans. The sequence continues at coordinate 439,180 of NZ_JBEPJZ010000001.1, forward strand.
GTCGGGCCTGGGTGCTGCTCGACTTCGAGGGCGAGCCGCTGCGCCCCATGCAGGAGCGCACCGGCGACGACCTCGCACTGCGCGACGTGGCCGGCATGCTGCGCTCGTTCGACTACGTCGCCGGGTCGACCGCGCGGGCGCGGGCGGCGGCCGGCAGCGCAGCGCCCGAGGCGGGGCCCGGCGACGACCCGGACGCGGACCTGCGCGATTGGGCGCGCGTCGCCCGCCGCGCGTTCCTCGACGGCTACGCCGAGGTCGCGGGCGAGGACCCGCGGTCGCACGGCGACCTGCTGGCGGCGCTCGAGCTCGACAAGGCGGTCTACGAGGCGATCTACGAGACCCGCACCCGTCCGGACTGGGTCGGGATCCCGCTCACCGCGATCGACCGGCTGCTCGCGGGCGCCGAGGCCGCGGCCGACGCGGCGCCCTGACCGCGGCGCCCGCCGTCAGTCCCAGAACCCGGCGTGCACCGAGGCGGCCTCGGGCAGGTCGGCCGGTCCCACCACCTCGACCGGGCGGCCACCGCGGGCGAACACCTCGCGGCAGGGCAGGTCGAGCGTCGGAACGCCCTCCTGCTCGGCCACGAGGTCGCGCAGCGCGTGCTCCGCGAGGGCGTAGACCACCCGGCCGATGCCGCTCCAGTAGATGGCGCCGGCGCACATCGCGCACGGCTCGGTGCTCGTGAAGAGGGTGCTCGCGGCGAGGCGCTCCGCCCCGAGCACCGCGGCCGCGAGACGCACGACGTTCGTCTCGGCATGGCCGGTCGGGTCGCTCCCGGTCACGACGGAGTTGCGCCCCTCGACGATCACGCCGTCGGGCGCGACCACGATCGCGCCGAACGGGTGGTCGCCCCGGTCGCGCGCCTCGCCGGCGAGGCGGATCGCGTGCCGCAGGCGGTCGAGGTCGCCAGCGCCGAGGCGGGCATCGGGCCGCTCGGGCCCCGGCGTGTCGGGGCCGATCGGCCCGGTCGCATCCGTCGTCATCGCACCATGTTCGCGCACGAACGGCGTGAATTGTGGATACCCGCCAAATCCACCGGTCCACGGATGGGCAGGGAGCACATGATCCTACGAATGTGTGGAAGTGATTGTCGGAAACGTTGTATGGTCAGACCACAGAAACCCACCGGATCACGAAGCAAGGGGACGGAAACCATGACCACCACCATCAGCCCGGTCCGCCGCACGACGGCCCGAGTCCTCAGCATCATCGCCATCGCCATCGGCGCCGTGTTCGTCACCGCGGGCGCGGTCGCATGGACGGCCGTCAGCACCCAGCTGGCCGACGAGCAGATCGTCGTCGCCGAGGACGCCGCCTTCCTGGCCGGCGAGCCGGTCGCCGGACCGCTCACCGCCTACGCCCAGGCCGACATCATCAACCACCACGCCCTCGAGGCCAGCAACGGTCTCACGTACGCCGAACTCGACCGCGACGACCCCGTGCGCGCCACGATGATGAACGCGTCGTTCCTGCGGGCGTCGCTGTTCACCTCGGTCGTCTCGTTCGGCGTCGCCCTGTTCGCCGTCGGCACGGGCGTCGTGACCATCCTGCTCGGCAGCGCCGGACTCCTCGTCACCCCGGCCGCCGCCAAGGTCGAGGAGGCTCCGGCCCGCGAGGCCGTCGCCGCAGGCTGACGCCCCGGCCGCTCCTCCCCGACACGGGCCCCGCACCGATCCGGTGCGGGGCCCGTCGCGTGCGCGGCGCACGCACTCGGGACGATCGCGCGGGCCGGGAAGGATCCGACGCGCCCGCGGGTTGGGCCCTTCGACACCTGTCGAAAGGACCCCCTGCATGACCATCCTCGTCACCGGCGCCAGCGGCAAGCTCGGCGCGCTCGTCATCGACGCCCTCCTCGCCCGCGGCGCCGCCCCCGCCGACCTCGTCGCCGGCGCGCGCACGCCGTCGGACCTCGACGCGCTCGCGGAGCGCGGCATCCGCGTCGTGCACCTCGACTACGACGACCCGTCGTCGCTCGCCCCCGCGCTCGCGGGCGTCGACGCACTGCTGCTCGTGTCGGGCTCGGCACCGGGGGCCCGCGTCGCCGGCCACGCGAACGTGATCGCGGCGGCCGCCGAGGCAGGCGTCGGCCGACTCGTCTACACGAGCGCGCCGCAGGCCGACACGAGCGACCTCGTGCTCGCACCCGACCACAAGGCCACCGAGGAGGCCATCGCCGCCTCCGGCATCCCGGCCGTGATCCTGCGCAACAACTGGTACACGGAGAACTACGCGGGCGACCTCCGGGTCGCCGCCGACACGGGCAAGGTCTTCGCCGCCGTGGGCGACGGCCGCGTCGCCAGCGCGCCGCGCGCCGACTACGCCGAGGCGGCCGCCGTCGTGCTCCTCGAGGACGGCCACGTCGGCGCCACCTACGAGCTGGGCGGCGACCACCCCTGGACCTTCGACGAACTGGCCGCCGCCATGGCGGAGGTCACCGGTCGCGACGTCGAGTACGTGCGCCTCACGACCGACGAGCGCATCGCCGCCCTGCAGGATGCCGGGCTCGACGCCGGCACCGCCGGGTTCGTCGCCGCGCTCGACGCGAACATCGCCGCCGGTGCGCTCGCCGACTCCGACGGCACGCTCGCCCGGCTGATCGGCCGCCCGACGACGCCGCTCGTCGAGGCGCTGCGGCAGGCGGCGTAGCCCACCGGCCGTGCCCCGCGGGCGGCGCCGACCCGGCCCGACCGCGGGGCCCGACCGCGGGGCGCGACGCGGGGCCGCTCGACGCGGCCGCGCATACTGGGACGATGACCGCGACGACCCCGCTGCCCGACGAGGCGCGCTGCCCCTGCCTCAGCGGCCTCACCTACGGCGAGTGCTGCGGCCCGCTGCACCGGGGCGAGCGCGTCGCGCCCACGGCGCTCGCACTGATGCGCTCGCGCTACTCGGCCTTCGCGGTGCACGACGGCGAGTACCTGTCGGCCACGTGGCATCCGCGCACCCGCCCCGACGCCATCGGGCTCGACCCGCGCGAGCGCTGGTACCGGCTCGACATCGAGGACACGGTCGGCGGCGGCCCCCTCGACGCGCAGGGCGTCGTCGAGTTCACCGCCCACCACCGCAGCGCCGACGAGCGCGGCAGCCTGCACGAGCGCAGCGGCTTCGTGCGCGAGCAGGGCCGCTGGTGGTACGTCGGCCGGGTCGGCCGCGGCTGACGCGAACTCCCAGCGCGCTCACAGGCTCGGCGGAACAGGCTCGCAGCCCCATCCGTTCTCCTAGGTGTCGCCGAATCACCGGTGACGCCACGGCGCCGCAGCCGGCCGCGCCGAGAAGGAGGAATGCAATGTCCGCCGACTACCGCAGCACCCCCGAGGCGATCGCACGCCTCACCCCGATGCAGCATCGCGTGACGCAGCAGGAGGGCACCGAGCCCGCGTTCCGCAACGAGTTCTGGAACCACCACGAACCGGGCATCTACGTCGACGTCGTGTCGGGGCAGCCGCTCTTCGCCTCGACCCACAAGTACGACAGCCGCTCGGGCTGGCCGAGCTTCACCCGGCCGATCCACGAGCAGGTGGTGACCGAGCACGTCGACCGCACGTTCTTCATGAAGCGCGTCGAGGTGCGCTCGGCGGGCGCCGACAGCCACCTCGGCCACGTCTTCGACGACGGGCCGACGGATGCCGGCGGCCTGCGCTACTGCATCAACTCCGCCGCGCTGCGCTTCGTGCCGGTCGACGAGCTGGAGGCCCAGGGCTACGGCGAGTACCGCAGCCTGTTCGCGACGCCCGGTGACGCGGGCGAGGCATCCGACCCACCGGCGGATGCGACGATGGAGACGTCCGAGAAGGAGAACGCATCATGACCACCACCCCCGCTCCCGGCGAGCTGACGACGACGCCCGGCACCGAGACCGCGGTCCTCGCGGGCGGATGCTTCTGGGGCATGCAGGACCTGATCCGCCGGCGCCCGGGCGTGGTCTCCACGCGCGTGGGCTACACCGGCGGCGAGGTCGACCACGCGACGTACCGCAACCACGGCGACCACGCCGAGGCGATCGAGATCGTGTTCGACCCGACGCGCACCTCGTACCGCGAGCTGCTCGAGTTCTTCTTCCAGATCCACGATCCGACCACGAGGAACCGCCAGGGCAACGACCTCGGCCGCAGCTACCGCTCGGCCATCTACCCGACGTCGGCCGCCCAGCACGACACCGCGATCGACACGATCGCCGACGTCGACGCCTCGGGCCTGTGGCCGGGCGAGGTCGTGACCGAGGTCGCCGACGCCGGCCCCTTCTGGGAGGCCGAGCCCGAGCACCAGGACTACCTGGAGCGGTACCCGAACGGCTACACCTGCCACTTCGCGCGGCCGGGCTGGGTGCTGCCGAAGCGCGACGCGACCGTCGGGTAGCCAACGGCTCGCGTCATCGGGTGCAGGCAGACCCGTGGCCGCTGTCCGGGGATTCACCCGGCGGACAGCGGCCACGGGAGCCCCGCCGCGAACCGACGGTGAAGCCAACACACTGCAACGGCCGTTGGGGGGAACGACCGGTGGTGCACGGGGCTCGTCGGGGGGAACGACCATCGGGTTCGGTACAGGGCTTGAGGACAGGATCGCACGAGCCGGACCGCTAGAGTGTGGCGGAGACATGCCATGGCCGTGAACCGCCACGGGCATCCATCCGCCGGAGCGCAGCGAGGAGGCCGCGAGTGCTCGACGTCATCGGACTCGACGAGGTGCACACCGCCGTCTACCGCGCGATCCTCGCCGACCCCTCCGTCGACGTCGCCGACCTGGCGCGGCAGCCCGACCTCGCCGGAGTCGACCTCGCGCCCGTGATCGACGCGCTCGAGCAGGGCGGACTCGTCGCCCGCCGGGCCACCGATCGCGACCGGCTCGTGGCGTCACCCCCCTCGATCGCCCTGCGCCCGCTGCTGCTCGAGCGCGAGCGCGGGCTCTCGGCCGCGCACGAGGCGCTCGTGCAGCTGAGCGAGCTGTACCGCTCGGCGTCCGCCCGCCGGGCCGACGTCGAGGTCGTCGACACCGTCGTGGGCGAGGCCGCCATCCGGCAGCGCGTCGCGCAGCTGCAGGCGGCGGCGACCACGTCGGTCGACCTGTTCGTGCGCGACGATCGCACGCTCCGCGGCCCCGGCGAGAACGTCGAGGAGTCGCGCGCGCTCGAACGGGGCGTCGCCTACCGGGCGCTCGTCGAGACCGCGGTGCTCGAGCGCCTCGGCATCGTCGCCGCGGCGCGCACCTCGGCGCGCATCGGCGAGCAGATCCGCGCGGTGGGGCGCCTGCCCGCGCGCCTGGTCATCGGCGACCGCGCCGGTGCCCTGCTCTGGAACGTCTCCGACGACGAGGCCGAGGAGCCGAGCGCGCTGCTCATCCACCCCGGGGCGCTGCTCGACCTGGTGGTCGCCGCGTTCGAGCAGCACTGGCAGTTCGCCACCCCGCTCACCTCCGAGGGCGAGCTGCGCTCCGGCGGCGAGGCGTGCACCGACACCGACCTGCTGCGCCTGCTCCTGCTGGGGTTGACGGATGCGGCCGCCGGCGCGGAGCTCGGCATCTCCGTGCGCACCGTGCAGCGTCGCATCGCCGGGCTCATGGAGACCGCGGGCGTCGGCACGCGCATCCAGCTCGGCGCCGAGGCCGTGCGGCGCGGCTGGGTCTGAGACGACCCCTTCCGGCCCATCCGCCCTCCCCCGCCCTCGGGCGATCGCGTCAGCTCGCGCGCAGCGCGGAGAGCAGTCCCGCCGCGGTCGCCGCGTCGTCGACCGTCACGACGAAGGTGCGCCCGCCGGAGCGGTGCACCTGCAGTGCCTCGCCGCTGTGCAGCACGATGCCGAAGCGCCCGTTCGGCGCGAGCCGCACGCCGATGCCGCCGAACTCCGCCATCGCGCGGATCATGACGACCTCGGCGCGCTCCACCTCGGCCATGGGCACGCGGAAGCGCAGCAGGCCGAGCAGCGAGCGTGCGGTCACCCCGTCGGCGTCGATCCGCACGCGGAACGCGAGCGTGGTGGCGGCGAGCGCGAGCGCGCCGGCCGCGATCCAGAGCGGCCAGGTGCGGGCCCCCGACATCACGCCCAGCCCGACGGCGAGCCCCGCCACCAGCACGATGGCCGTGACGATCAGCACCAGCGCCGGCGTGGCGACCGCGGTGGTGCGCACCCAGACGGCCCGCTCCCCCGGTGCGAGCGCGATGGGCTCGCCGGGCTCGACCGTGGCCTCGGGGAGCTCGGTGGCCGGCTGGGCGAACCAGGCGGCCACGCCGGCGACGACGGCCGCGCCGGCGGCGACCAGCAGCGGCATGCCGACGCCGGGGGCATCCGCTCCGTCGGCGAGGCCTCGCTGCATGGCGACGGCCCACGTCATCGAGACCGCGATCAGCGTCGAGACGCCGAGCATGAGCGAGGCGAGCAGCCGGGTCACGGTGCCGAAGCCGTCGGGCGTCGCCTGCGGCACGATCGCCGCGGCGAGCAGGGCCGGCACGCCGAGCCCGATCGCGGCGGTGAGCGCCGGGTAGGTCCAAGCGGGGCCGAACCCGTCGGGGGCCGCGCCGCTCCAGTGCGTGGCGACCTCGGCGGGGAGCTCGGGCAGCCAGACGAGCTGGAGGGCGGTCGCCACGGCGACGAGGAGGGCCGGCACGGCGAGCGTCACCACGAGGAACGCGGTGCGGGCGCGGCGCATCGACGGGGTCATCGCGGCGGACGCGGTCGGGCTGGTCATCGGAGGGCCTCCTTCACGAGGGACGCGAGCGCGTCGGGGCTGAGGCCGAGCGCACGGGCGCGCGCGGCGAGTTCGGCGATGTCGTCGTGGAGCTCGGCGAGCCCCGCGGCGGCGGGAGTGAGCACGGCGCCCCGCCCGCGGCGCAGGTCGACGAGTCCCTCGTCGCGCAGGTCCTGGTAGGCGCGCAGCACGGTGTGCAGGTTGATGCCGAGCGACTCGGCGACGTCACGGGCGGCGGGCAGGCGGTCGCCCGCGCGGGCGTGACCGGCCGCCACCTGGGTGCGCACCGACGCGGCGACCTGGGCGAACAGGGGCACGTCGCTGCCGGGATCGATGCGGATGAGCATGCGCCCACGCTAGCACATTGTTTGCATTGCAATAGAACAAGTCACCAACCACGTCCGGGGCGGAGGATTACGCTGGGACCGCGACGCACTGCGGCGGCGCGACCCTCCCGCTCGCTCCCCTGAAGGCACCGTGACCACTGCACCGCCCCCGACGCCGGCCGTCCACCGCTGGTGGCTCTGGTTCGTCTGGATCGTGGGCGTCGGCGCGTACGTGCTCGCCGTGACCAACCGCACCTCGCTGGCCGCGGTCGGCGTCGACACCGCGGTGCGATTCGAGGCGGATGCCTCGACGCTGTCGCTGTTCGCCGTCATCCAGCTCGCCGTGTACTCCGGCATGCAGGTGCCGGTCGGCCTGCTGCTCGACCGCTTCGGCAGCCGCCCGGTGATGGTGCTCGGGATGCTGGTGATGGCGTCGGGACAGCTGATCATGGCGTTCGCGACCGACGTGGGCGTGGCCATCGTCGCCCGCGTGCTGATCGGCGCCGGCGACGCGGCCATCTTCCCGGGCGTGCTCCGTGTCGTCGCCGCGTGGTTCCCCGCACGGCAGGCCCCGCTCGTCGTGCAGCTGACGGGCATCATCGGCCAGCTCGGCCAGCTCGTCTCGGTGATCCCGCTGGCACTGCTGCTGCACGCCACCACCTGGACCATCGCCTTCGGCGCGCTCGCCGGCACCTGCCTGCTCTTCGCGGTGCTCATGCTCGCCGTCGTGAGCGACCGCCCGCCCGGCGCGATCGTCGAACGCCGGGTCGTCTCGAGCGCCGACCTGCGGCAGGGGTTCGCCGAGTCGTGGCGGCACCCGGGCACCCGCCTCGGCTTCTGGTCGCACTTCACCCCGCCGCTGTCGGTCAACGCCTTCATCCTGCTCTGGGGGTATCCGTTCCTCACCGTGGGCGAGGGGCTGTCGACGGCTGCTGCGTCGACGGTGATGTCGGTCATCGTGATCGCCGGGCTCGTCGCGGGCCCCGTCATCGGCGCGCTCTCGAACCGGCACCCGATGCGGCGTTCGCGGCTGCTGGTGCTGCCGATCGTCTGGTCGCAGGTCGCCGTGTGGCTCGCGGTGATCCTCTGGCCGACGGCGGCGCCGCTCTGGCTGCTGCTCCTGCTGGCGATGGTGATCGGCCTCGGCGGACCGGGCTCGCTCGTCGCGTTCGACCACGCCCGGACGTTCACCCCGAGCCATCGCCTGAGCACCGCGACCGGCATCATCAACGCCGGCGGGTTCATCGCGGGGCTCGCGGCGATCCTCGCGATCGGCGTCGCGATGGACCTCCAGGGCGCCGGCACGCCCGACACCTACCGCCTGGAGGCGTTCAGGGTCGCGTTCCTCACCCAGGTGCCGCTCTGGGCGATCGGCATCACGGGCATCATCGTCGAGCGCCGCCGCACCAGGCGCCTGCTCGGCATCGACCCGCCGCGGGCGCCGCGCCGGTAGCGCGCTCAGCGCGCGACGCGGATCGGGAGCACCGCGAGCGCACCCAGCGTGGCGATGACGCCCGACGCGATGAACAGCGCCCAGAAGCCGCCCGCCGCGGTGACCACGAGCGCGCCGAGCATCGGGCCGATCGCCTGGGGCACCACCGAGGCGATGTTCATGATGCCGAGGTCCTTGCCGCGGGAGTGCTCGTCGGGCAGCACCTGCGTCGCGAGCGCCTGGTCGACCGCCAGGAAGCATCCGTAGCCCGTGCCGAGCACTGCTCCGGCGACCATGATGACCGCGAAGTCGGTCGACACGAGCAGCAGGAGTGCACCGGCGGCCTGGAGCGCGGATGCCGCGAGCACGAACGGCTTCCGGCGCTCGAGCCGGTCGGAGAGGCGCCCGCCGACGAGCGCCGCGGCGATCGAGCACGCCGTGTAGACCAGCGTGAGCAGCAGCAGGTCGTCCTCGGCCTGCTCGGGGGTGTCGCCGTGGCTGTAGATGAGGAAGTACAGCAGCAGGCCGGTGATGATCGCGTTGCCGACGTTCACGAGCACTCGGCTGAGCAGGGTCCAGCCGAAGTCGGGGTACGCGCGCGGGCTGATCCAGAACCCCTGCAGCATGCCGACGAACGTCAGCGGCTGGCGTTCGGCACGCGGCAGCACCGCGTCGGGCGCCACCAGCAGCAGCGGCACCACGAGCACGGCGAGCAGCACCGCGAGCGCCGCGTAGCCGGCGACGGCCCCGGTGAAGAGGGTCGTCACGAGCAGGATGCCCGCGATGATGCCCACGCCCTGCGGTGCCGAGATCACGCCCGACACGAAGCCGCGCTGGTACACCGGCACCTGGTCGGAGATCATCGCCGTCATCGCGGCCGACAGGGCGCAGAACCCCGTGATCGCGAGCGACCACCAGATCGCGACGCCGACGAGCGTCGTCTGCGCGCCGAGGGCGAGCAGCGAGGCGGCGAACAGGAGCGCACCGCCGGCGATCCACGGGCGGCGACGCCCGAACCGCGACGTGGTGCGGTCGGACAGCGCGCCCGTCACCGGGTACGCGATGATCGCGGCGACCGACGAGATGCCCGAGACGATGCCGAACGCCAGCACGCTGTCCTGCCAGGTGTCGGTCGCCACGAGCGCGTCGACCTGGGTCGGCAGCAGTAGCTGCACGGGCGTGAGCTGCGCCATCCAGAGCCCGAGCCAGGCGGTCGCGAACGCCGCGATCCAGCCGCCGCCGACGCGCTCCTGCGGCCGGCCGAACAGCGTCGTGGTCGTGCTCGGGGTGGTGGTCATGGGTCGGATGCTCCTCGCGATCGGATCGCGACGGCCGCCCTCGCCCGTCGCCATGAGTGGGTCAACTGTCCCAGAGCGGGGCGGCGGCGACAAGACGCGATGCCGAACTGTGGACAGCGGGCGGCGCGCCCTGGCGCGGGAAGCCCGCACGCGGGCGCGCGGGCGCGCGGCGGCGAGCTCAGCGCGTGGCGCGACCGCGGAGTCCGCGCCCCCAGAGGAGCAGCGGGGTGCGCCGCGCGTACTCCCGGTACGCGTCGCCGTAGGCTTCGAGCAGGGCGCGCTGCTCGACGTGCGCCTTCACGACGAGCACCACCGCGAGCAGCACCCACACGACGACCAGCTCGATGCGCCCGCGCCAGAGCACCCACCCGAGCGTGCCGGTGAGGAGGCCGAGGTAGATCGGGTTGCGGGTGAGTCGGTACGCACCGCCGGTGCGCAGCGGGGCGCCCGTGCGAGGCGCCACCCAGGGCACCAGGTCCCGGCCGAGGGCCACGACGCCGCCGACCGCGAGCGCACCGCCCAGTGCGCCGAGCAGTGCGGCGAGCACGTCGACCCACGGCCCGCCCCAGAGCGGCCCGCCGGGCAGCAGGAGCAGGGCCAGCAGCACGAACTGGGCCGCGACCAGCAGGTTCCTGCGATCACCCATGACTCCCATCCTGCCCCGCGCGCAGGGCGGCGGGGCGCGCGAATCGCGGCCGCACCCGTTGCCGCCGCGCGGCGACGCTGGCAACATGGCGCACGGAGACGAGGGGGATCCGCCATGACGAGCCCGCACGACGACGACGCCACCCGTCCGCTCCCGCCCACGACGGGCGCTGCGGGGCCGGACGATCCGACGGGACCGGTCGGCCCGCGCGAGCCCGGAGGCCCGGCAGGTCCCGGTGGCCCGGCCGGCCCCGGCGACACGCCGGAGCCGCCCACGAAGGCCAGCGGCCTCGGCATCGCCGCCCTCGTGATCGGCATCGTCGCCGTCGTGCTCGCGTTCTGGCCGATCGCGTGGATCGCCGCGATCGTGCTGGCCGTGGTCGGCCTCGTGCTCGGCATCATCGGCCTCACCCGGAAGGACCGGAAGCCCGGCATCTCGACCGCCGGCACCGTGGTCTCCGCCGCCGCGCTCGTGATCGCCGTCATCTTCGGCGTGCTGTACGCGAACGGCGCGCTGGGCGGCGACACCCCCGAGCCGACGGCCACGCCGACCGAGAGCGCCTCGCCCACCCCGACCGCGAGCGAGTCGCCGACCCCGACGCCCACGCCGACGCAGACCGTCGCCGAGTGGGCCGACTCGACGTGGGGCACGTTCGACGCGGTCGACCAGAGCGGCACCGGCGACGGCACCGTGACCCTGCCCGCCGACGCCACCGGCGGCCTCGTGCAGGCGAGCCACTCGGGCGACGACGCCTTCCAGGTCACCGTGCTCGACTCGTCGGGCTCGGCCACCGGCGACCCGCTCGTCGACGTCGAGGGCGACTACGACGGCACCACCGCGTACGGCGTGTCCGACGCATCCGCCGCCGTGACCCTGCAGATCACCGCCACCGGCGACTGGCAGGTCACGGTCTCGCCGATGTCGGGCGCGCCCGAACTGCCCGACTCGGCAGGGCGCGACGGCGACGAGGTGTACCTCTACGGCGGCGACGCCACCACGCTCTCGGCGACGCACTCGGGCGACGACGCGGAGGACCCGTTCGTCGTGCGCCAGCAGGCGCAGCAGGCCTTCTCGACCTCGGCGCTCATCGACGTGACGGGCGCGTTCGACGGCAGCGCGCCGCTGGCCGCGGGCCCGTCGGTCGTGACGGTGCAGGCCGACGAGGACTGGACGCTCACGCTCGGCTGACCCACGCTCGGCCGACGCGCCCGCGCGGCGGTCGCTCAGCCGTCGAGCAGGCCCCGCAGGTCGTCGGCGGTGAGGGCGGCATGGTCGACGGATGCCCCGGCGCGGTGCTCGCCCGAGGCATCCGCCTCGGCGCCGTCGAGGATCGACGCGACCAGCTCGCCCTTGCGCGCCTTCAGCGCCATGACCTTGTCCTCGATGGTGTCCTCGGCGACGAGCCGGTAGACCATGACCTGCCGGTCCTGGCCGATGCGGTGCGCGCGGTCGATCGCCTGCGCCTCGCTGGCCGGATTCCACCACGGGTCGAGCAGGAACACGTAATCGGCCTCGGTGAGGTTCAGCCCGAACCCGCCGGCCTTCAGCGAGATGCAGAAAACGGATGCCTCGCCCGAGCGGAACCGCGCGATCGCCGCGTCGCGCGCCGCGGACGAGAGCGATCCGTCGAGCCGCGCGAAGGGCACGCCCTCGGCGCGCAGGCGCGCGGTCACCCGGTCGAGGAACGACGTGAACTGGCTGAAGACGAGCGCGCGGTGCCCCTCGGCCAGCACGTCGGCGAGCTGCTCGAACAGCGCGTCGAGCTTCGCCGAGCGCATGCCGGCGTGGGCCTCGGCGTCGACCAGGGTCGCGTCGAGCGCGAGCATGCGCAGCAGGGTGAGCGAGCGGTAGACGATGAACCGCTGGCGGTCGAGGTCGTCGATCAGGCCGAGCAGCTTCTGGCGCTCCCGCTGCAGCGTGACGTCGTAGAGCCGCCGGTGCGCGGGCTCGAGGGCGACCTGCAGCACCTGCTCCTGCTTCGGCGGCAGCTCGGGCGCGACCTGCTCCTTCGTGCGGCGGAGCACGAGCGGACGGATGCGGCGGCGCAGCGTCTCGCTCCGCTCGGCGTTGCCGTCCTGCTCGATCGGCCGGCGGTAGCGCTCGTCGAACGCGCGCCGCGACGGGAACAGGCCGGGCGCGACCAGCCGCAGGATCGCCCAGAGCTCGGAGAGGTCGTTCTCGATCGGCGTGCCGGTGGCCGCGAGCACGAACGGCGTGCGCAGGTCGGCGGCGGCGCGGTGGGTCTTCGTCGCCGCGTTCTTGACGAACTGCGCCTCGTCGAGCACGACGCCGCCCCACTCGAGCGCCGCGAACGCGGCGGCGTCGCGACGGAGCACGGCGTAGGTCGTGACGACCAGGTCGGCGCCTGCCGCCGCACCGGCGAGGGTCGCGCCGCGTCGCCGCTCGGTCGCGGTGACGGCGGCGACGGCGAGGCCGGGCGTGAAGCGCGCCGCCTCGGCGACCCAGTTCGACGCGACCGACGTGGGCGCGACGACGAGCCAGGGGCGGCGGGGCGCCGTATCCGTACCGGGTGGCGTGCGACCGGGCTCGTCGGTCGAGTGCGCGATGAGCGCCAGTGCCTGGGCGGTCTTGCCGAGCCCCATGTCGTCGGCGAGCACCCCGCCGATGCGATGCCGGTGGAGGAACGCGAGCCAGCGGAACCCGTCGAGCTGGTACGGCCGCAGCGGCAGCGCGACGCCCTCGGGCTGGGGCAGCGGCTCGACGGCGCCGTCGGCGAGCCCGCGCACGAGCTCGCGCCAGGCGACCGCGGGCGCCGCCTCGTGCGCGAGGTCCTCGAAGTCGGCGACGAGGCTCAGCCGGCTGGCCGGCACCCGCAGGCCGGTCTCCCACTCGGCGAGCGTGCCGGCCTCGTCGATGAGCTCGCGCAACTCGTCGAGCACGGGCTGGTCGAGCCGCAGGTACGTGCGATCGGGCAGGCGCAGGCGCTTCCGTCCGAGCGACAGCGCCCGGAAGAGCGGCATGAGCGGCACCTTCCGCCCCGCCACCGTGACGACGAGGCCGAGGTCGAACCAGTCGGCCCTGTGGGACTCGACCAGCGTGACGGCCAGGTGCGGGGGTTCCGTCACCTCGCGCACGGCCGCGGGGTCGCCGCGGCGCTCGACGCGGAGCCCCGCGATCGGCGCGAGGTCGGGCAGCACCTCGAGGTCGAACGCGGCCGCATCGTCGCCGCGCAGGATGATCGCGGGCTCGAGGCCCCCGCGATCGGTCGCGTCGGCGATGCCCGACGACCCGGTCGCGAGCGCCAGGCGCCCCGCCGCGGAACGGCTCAGTACGACGTCGACCGCGCCGAGCACCTCGCCCTCGCGCTCGCGCGCCGGGTCGGCGAAGTCGTCGTCGGGCGCGTCGAGGGGGCCGGCGCGACCGTCGGCGTGCTCCCATCGCCAGGCGAGCTTCAGCCCGCCGTCGTCGGCGTAGCGCATGTCGAGCACGAGGGTCGCGGGCGGGATCTCGGGCGGCACGAAGCTGCCGTCGCCGCTGGTGATCACGAGCCTGCGGGCGAGCGCGGGATGGTGGCCGCGCACGAACTCGGGCACCTCGTCGGCCGGCACCGTGATGGTGGCGCGGCGGTCGAGCAGGTCGCGCTCGGCCGCGCGGAGGGGTGCCGCGAGCGGCGCGAGGTCGAGCCTGCCGGCGTCGAGGTCGCAGCGCACCAGGCCGTGGTCGCCGACCGGGCGCACGCCGTCGAGCGGACCCGGCACGCCGTCGAGCTCGAGCGCGGGCCCGAGCGTCAGGGCCGTCGCGTCCTGCCGGGCGTCGAGCACGATGCGCGCAGCCGCGTGCAGCCGCACGTCGGGCGCGGCATCCGACCCGGCGAGCGCGATGCCGAGGCGCGCCGCCTCGTCGAGCAGCGCCCAGAGGAGCGGACTCTCGTAGGCGTCGAGCGTGATCCACGCCGAGCCGTACGGGTTGTAGGTGCCGGGGTTGCCGCCCTTCAGCAGGGCGAACTGCGCGAACCAGCGCGCCTGGGCCGGGTCGATGCCCGCCCCCTCGCCCTTGTACGCGATGTTCTGCCAGGTCAGGTCGCCCTTGGCCCAGCCGCCGCGGGCCCCGCGCTGCACGGGTCGCACGGCGATGCGATCGACGGATGCCGCGTCACCGGCCGGCTCGTCGCGGGGACCCTGCCACTGGTCGCTCGACCGGCGCAACAGGTGCCGCGGCGCGAACTGCAGGCCCAGCTCGCGCAGGCCCGCGCCCGTCGCGACGGGCGCATCGCCGACCGCTCCGGCGAGGGCGTCGAGCGACGACCGCCAGTCGCCGCCCGCGCGGGCGGGATCGGGCGGCGTGGGCATGCGACCATGCTCGCACGGGCGGCCGACGCCGCCGTCGGCGGGCCCGTCAGACCGTCTCGAGGTACTTGTGCACGAGGCTCACCGCGACCGCACCCTGGCCCACCGCGGAGGCGACCCGGCGCACCACGTCGTGGCGCACGTCGCCCGCGGCGAAGATGCCCGGCACGCTCGTCTCGAGGATCATCGGGTCGCGCGGCAGCGTCCAGCCGCGCGGTCGTCGGTGGTCGCCGAGGAGGTCCTGGCCGGTGAGCACGAACCCCTGCTCGTTGACCTCGACGATGTCGCGCACCACGTCGCTGCCGGGCACCGCCCCGATGAACGCGAACATCGCGTCGGCGGGCAGCTCCACCGTGGCATCCGTCGCCCGGTCGTGCACCGCGACCGAGGTCAGGCGGTCGTCGCCGGACAGGGAGGCGACCTCGCTGTGCGGGCGCACCGTGATGTTCGCGGTCGCCTCGATCTGGTCGATGAGGTACTGCGACATGCTCGCGGCCAGCGACTCGCCGCGCACGAGGATGGTCACCTCGGCGGCGAACCGCGACAGGTACATCGCCCCCTGGCCCGCCGAGTTCGCGCCGCCCACGACGACCACGCGGCATCCGGTGTAGCTCACGGCCTCGGACGCCGCGGCGCCGTAGTAGACCGAGCCGCCGAGCAGCCGCTCCTCCCCCGGCACGCCGAGCCGGCGCACCTCGACACCGGTCGCAACCAGCAGCGCCTGGCAGCGCAGTTCGCTGCCGTCGTCGAGCGTCACGACCTTGTACGAGCCGTCGACGCGCACCCGCGTGACCTCCTGCGCGGAGAGGATCTCGGCGCCGAGGCGCTTGGCCTGCGTCGCCGCTCGGCGGGCGAGGTCGGCGCCCGAGATGCCGTTCGGGAAGCCGAGGTAGTTCTCGATGCGCGAACTGGTGCCGGCCTGGCCGCCCGGCACCTCGCGCTCGACCACCGCGGTGCGCAGGCCCTCGGATGCCCCGTAGACCGCCGCCGCCAGCCCGGCGGGCCCCGCCCCGATCACGATCAGGTCGTAGAACGGCTGGAGCGCCGGCGCGCGGATGCCGACCTTCTCGGCCAGCTCGTGCAGGTCGGGGTCGACGAGCACCAGGCCGTCGGGCAGCAGGACGACCGGCAGCTTCGCGTGGCCGTCGCCGAGCGCCTCGACCATCGCCCGCGCGCCCTCGTTCTTCTCGACATCGAGCCACTCGTACGGCGTCTGGCTGCGGGCGAGCAGGTCCTTCACGGCGTGCGAGCCCGGCGACCAGCGCGTGCCCACCACGCGGATGCCGTCGTACGGGATCGCCGCGCTCGCCCGCCAGTCGTCGAGCAGGTCGTCGAGCACCGGGTAGAGCCGCTCCTCGGGCGGGTCCCACGGCTTCAGCAGGTAGTAGTCGAGGTTGATCGCGTTGATGCTCGTGATCGCCGCGTCGGTGTCGGCGTACGCGGTGAGCAGCACGCGACGGGCCTGGGGCGCGTGCACGAGCGCCTTCGCGAGGAACTCGGTTCCGGTCATGCCGGGCATGCGCTGGTCGACCACGAACAGCGCGATCGGCGTGCCACGGCGCTGGTACTCCTGCACGGCCTCCAGCGCCTCCTGGCCCGACGAGGCCTGCGCGACGCGGTAGTCGCGCCGGTACCGCGCCTGCAGGTCGCGGGCGATCGCGTTCAGCACCTGGGGCTCGTCGTCGACGGCGAGGATCACGGGCTTGGCCATGCTCACGCCTCCGCGGGGGCGGCCGACTGGTCGGCCGTCGGGTCGACGTCGAGCGGCAGGCGCACCGTGAAGCAGGTGCGGCCGGGGCGCGAGGCGACGGTGAACTGGCCGCCGTGCTTCTTCACGATGATGTTGCGCGAGATGTTCAGGCCGAGCCCGGTGCCCTGACCCGGGGGCTTGGTCGTGAAGAACGGGTCGAAGACCTTCGACACCACCTCGTCGGGGATGCCCGGGCCGTCGTCCTCGAACTGCACCTCGACGCAGTCGCCCGAGCGCCGGGCGCGCACGATGAGCGTGCCCTGCCCGCCCATCGCGTCGATCGCGTTGTCGATGAGGTTCGTCCAGACCTGGTTGAGCTCGCTCGCATACGCCTGGATGGTCGGCAGCTGCTCGTCGTACTCCTTGACCACCTGCACCCCGCCCTTGAGCTTGTTGTGCAGGATGATCAGCGTGTTGTCGAGGCCGTGGCGCACGTCGACGTCCTGCACCGGTGCCTGGTCCATGTAGGTGTAGGTCTTCATGGCCTTCACGAGCTCGACGATGCGATGGGTGCCGATCGCGATCTCCGACAGCAGGTTGTAGATCAGGTACTTCAGGCCGAGCCACTCGACGACGACCGCGAGCTCCTCGCGCGAGAAGGAGCCGCAGAGCTCGTCGAGCTGGCGGCTCGTGAGCCCGAGCGCGACGAGTGCGGGGGCGAGGTCGCCGACCGACTTCGCACCGAGGTCGTCGAGCCAGTCCTCGAACTCGTCCTCGCGGTCGCCGCGCTCGACCGCGGAGAGCTGGGCCGGCTCGCGCGCACCGGCCTCGGCCAGGTGGTCGAGCTCGCTCAGCTTGTCGATCTGGCTGTCGTAGAGCCCGAGCCGCCCGAGCTCCAGCTGCGCGTCCTGGAGCTTCGCGAACACCGCCATCGCCTGGGCGGCGCCGCGCTGCGCCGATGACGCCGGGTTGTTCAGCTCGTGCGCCATGCCGGCGCTCAGCTTGCCGAGCGAGGCCATCTTCTCCTGCAGGATGAGCTGGTCCTGCATCGTGCTGATCTGCTCGAGCGTCTCCTGCAGCGCATCGTTCTTGCCGCGCAGCTCCTCGCCCTTCTCGCGGAGCTCCTGCTCGCTGCGCTTCAGCGCCTCCTCCGCCGCCTTGCGCTCGGCGATGTCGCGGATGATGCCCGTGTAGTAGCGGTCGTCGCGCACCGTCCAGGTCGACAGCGACAGCTCGATCGGGATCTGCACGCCCGCCTTCGTGCGCGCGGCGAGCTCGACGGTGGTACCGATCACGTGCGCCTCGCCGGTCTCGGTGAAGCGCGCCATGCCGGCCCGGTGCAGCTCGTGGTACTCGGGCGGGATGATCAGCTCCAGCCGCTGCCCGACGGCCTCCTCCTCGGTGTAGCCGAGGATGTGGGTCGCTGCCGAGTTCCACGACACGATGTTGCCCACGTGATCGGCCGAGATGATGGCGTCGATGGCCGACTCGGTGACCGACCGGAACTTCTGCTCGGCCTGCTTGCGCTCGCTGATGTCGCGGATGATGCCCGTGTAGTAGCGGTCCTCGTCGAGGAACCAGGTCGCGAGCGACAGTTCGACGGGGAACTCGCTGCCGTCGGCACGGATCGCCGCGAGCTCGACCGTCGTGCCGATCACGTGGGTCGGCCCGCCGCCGGTCACGCGCGCGATGCCCGTGCGGTGCCCCTCGTGGAAGCGCTCGGGGATGATCATCTCGAGCCGCTGTCCGATCGCCTCGTCCTCGGTGTGGCCGAAGAGGGCACGGGCCGCGCTGTTCCAGCTGCGGATGATGCCGGTCGAGTCGGCCGAGATGATGGCGTCGATCGCCGACTCCATGACCGAGCGGAACTTCGCCTCCGACTCCCGCAGCGCCATGCGCACCTTCGAGACCGTGACCTGGCGCTCGATGCGCGCCAGCACCTCGAGCGCGTCGAACGGGGTCGTGATGAGGTCGTCGCCGACCTCGAGGCCGCGCACGCGCGACTCCACGTCGGCGTCGCCGGCGACGAAGATCACGGGGATGTCCCGGACCTCCTCCGTGCGCCGGTGCTCGGTCACGAGCGTGAACGGGTCGGTCTCCTCGAGCGCGGCGTCGACCACGATGAGGTCCGGATGCCGCGCGAGCACCTGGCGCAGGTGCTCCCGCTCGCCGTCGGTGGCGACGACCTGGTACTGGTCCTCGCCGAGCACCACGCTCAGCTGGCCGATGACCCCGGCGTCGTCGGAGACGATCAGGATGAGACCGCGATCGGGCACGCTGGCCCCTTTCTCTGCGACGGCGCACGGCGGAGCGCTCCATCGTCAGGGTAGCCATGCCCGAGCAGCGGAGGCCAGCACCCGTGCGGGGGACGCCGCCGACGGAATGCCGCAGGCGCCGAGCCGGTCGCAGCCGAGCATCACGACGTTCGGCATCATCGGAGCAGGCGGGATCGGCAGCCGGGTGGGTGGCACGGGCGGTGCTGCCCTGCGGGCGGCGGCGCGCCCGCGCCGCCCGAACGCGGGAAGGTCGGCTCAATCAGGCCGGGCCGGGCCCGTCCAGGCAGTCTGCGACGTCGTGATCGTGAGAAGATCAGATCTATGACGTCAACGACGATGCGAGTCGCCCTCCACTCGACGGTGCGCGACGGCTACCGCGCCGCACACGCCACGATCCCCGAGGACCTGGTGGACACGTTCGCCCGCGTGGGGATCCGGGAGTGGACCATCTGGGGCTCGGGCGACCGCATGTTCCACCTCGTCGAGTGCGACGACTGGGACGCCGCGATGGCCGCGCTCGACGGCGACCCGGCGAACGCGCGCTGGCAGGCCGAGATCGGCCCGTTCGTGGAGCTCTACCGCGACGGGGCAGGCGAGCCGGGCTTCGTGCCGCTCGACGAGGTCTGGGACCTCGGTCGCCAGCGCGCCGCGCGCGCCGCGGGGCAGGCGTGAGCGGGGCATCCGGCGCCCCCTCGGGGCTGATCGACGCGCACGTCCACGTGTGGGACCCCGCCCTGCACCGCTACGACTGGCTCGACGGCCTGGAGATCCACCGTCGGATGCCGCCGGCCGACGTCGACCGCGCCGACGGCGCCACGACGGGCATGGTCTTCGTGCAGGCGGGCGCCGCGCGCCAGGACGCCCTCGCAGAGGCGCGCTGGGTCGCGGCCGCCGACTGGCCCGAGCTCGTCGCGATCGTCGCCGACGCCGACCTGCTCGCTCCGCCGGACGCCCTCGGCGCGCACCTCGACGCGCTCGCCGCGGTGCCGAAGGTCGTGGGCGTCCGGGACAACCTGCAGGACGAGCCCGTCGAGGCCTTCCCCGACCGTGCGGCCGGCCTGGCCGAGCTCGGCCGGCGCGGGCTCACGTTCGACGCCTGCATCCGCCACGGCCAGCTGCCCGCGCTCGTCGACCTGCTCGCCGCCGCCCCGGAGACGACGGTCGTGCTCGACCACCTCGGCAAGCCGCCGATCGATGCGGGCATCGACTCGCCCGAGGGACGCGCCTGGTCGGCCGGGATCGGCCGGCTCGCCGAGCGGCCGCGCACCTTCGCGAAGCTCTCGGGCCTGACCGCCGAGACGGCCGACGCCGACGCCTTCGCTCGGCACGCCGACGCGTTCATCGACCGCGTGCTCGACGCGTTCGGCCCCGAGCGCACCATGGTGGGCAGCGACTGGCCCGTGAGCGCCACCTTCGGCGTCGGCGGCCCGTTCGCCGACTGGGTCGCGCGGGTGCGCACACGCGTCGGCGCGGGCGACTGGGCGCACGTCGCGACGGGCAGCGCGGGCCGCGCCTACCTCGGCGGCGCCTGAGCCGCCACGGGCGCGCCCCGGGCGGTGCGGAACCGCCCGGGGACGCCCCGCGGGCGGCGCCCGCCCGGGAGTCGGGTCGACCGGACGAGCGCCTGATCGGATGCTACGCCTCGGTGGGCACCACGAGCACGCCATCGATGCGACGTGGGATGCCCGCGTACCCGTCGCGCAGCTCCTCGGGCAGCGCCGACGCCGGGGCGCCCTGGTAGGCGATCGGCCGCAGGAAGCGGCGGACGGCACTCACGCCCACCGACGTGTGCTGGGAGTTGGTCGACGGCCAGGTGCCGCCGTGGTGCTGCGCCCACGAGACGCGCACGCCCGTCGGGTACCCGTTGAACACGATGCGGCCGGCGCGCGGCGCGAGGTCGGCGAGGAGCGTGTCGACCACCTCGGTGTCGTCGTCCTCGCTGTGGATCGTCGCGGTGAGCGAGTCGGGCACCGCGTCGAGGGCTGCGCCGACCTCGGACGGGTCGTCGTAGCGGGCGACCACGATGAGCGGCCCGAACGCCTCCTCGGCGTGCTCGGGCGACAGGTCCGATGCGGCCACCTCGAGCACGACCGGCGTCGCGGCGAAGCCCTCGCCCGGGGCATCCGCCCCCTCGGCCAGCCTGGTCGCACCGGCGGCGAGGATGCGGTCGCGGATCTCGCCGAACGACCCCGAGATGCGGCCGTTCAGCAGGGTCTGGGCGGATGCCTCGCCCGCACGCTCCGCGAGGCCGGCGACGAGCGCGTCGCCGTCGGCGCCCCGGGGCACGAACGCGATGCCGGGCTTGGTGCAGAACTGCCCCGCAC
The DNA here is from genome assembly GCF_040496035.1 of Agromyces sp. SYSU T00194. Lineage (NCBI taxonomy): Bacteria > Bacillati > Actinomycetota > Actinomycetes > Micrococcales > Microbacteriaceae > Agromyces > Agromyces chitinivorans. The sequence goes on from NZ_JBEPJZ010000001.1 coordinate 460,157, forward strand.
CGAGCGTGAACGAGCCGAACAGGCCCTCGGCGATGGCGCCGGAGCGCGCCGCGGCGGCCGCGGGTGTGACGACCAGCGGGTTCAGGCTCGACAGCTCGCCGTAGAAGGGGATCGGCTCGGGGCGCGCGTTGATGATGTCGAGCAGGGCCGTGCCGCCCGAGAGCGACCCGGTGAAGCCGACGGCGCGGATGCGCGGGTCGGCGACCAGCGTGCGGCCCGCCTCGGTGCCGTAGACGATGCCGACGGTGCCCTCGGGCGCGCCGTACGCGGCGACGGCCCGCGCGATCGCGGCGTGCGAGCGCTTCGCGGTCTCGAGGTGCGACGAGTGCGCCTTCACGACGACCGTGTTGCCGCCGGCGAGCGCCGACGCCGTGTCGCCGCCCGCGACCGAGAACGCGAACGGGAAGTTGCTCGACCCGAACACGCCGACCGGGCCGATCGGCACGAGCATGCGGCGGATCTCGGGCTGCGGGCCGAGCGGGGTGTCGCCGGCGTGGTCGATGGTCGCCTCGACGTAGGAGCCCTCGCGGAGCGCCTCGGCGAACAGGCGGAACTGGTACGCGGCGCGGCCGACCTCGCCGGGCAGGCGCGGGCTGCCGAGGCCGGTCTCGCGGTCGGCGGCCTCGACGAGCGCGTCGCGGTCGGCCTCGAGGGCGTCGGCGATCGCGTCGAGGAGCCCTGCGCGCCACGCACGGCTCGAGCGGCCGAGCACCTCGAACGCGGCGGCGGCGCGGCCGATGACGGCGGCGGTCTCGTCGGCGGTGCAGGGCGCGATGCCGGTGTCGGTCGTCTCGCCGGTGCGCGGGTTCGTCGACAGCAGGGTGGTCATGCGGGTCTCCTCGAGGATCGTCATCAGGTCAGCAGGCCACGACGGGCGAGGCCGCGGTAGAGGTCGTCGATGCCGAAGGTCCACGGCTCCGCGGCATCCGTCGCGCGCACCCGGTTCACGAGCGCACCGAGGCGCGGCTCGGCGATGCGCACGATGTCGCCGTCGCGGTGGGTGAAGCCCCGGCCGGGCTCATCGCGGTCGTCGACCGGCGCGAACATGGTGCCGAGGAAGAGCACGAGGCCGTCGGGGTAGCGGTGGTGTGCGCCGATGGTCTGGGCGACGAGGTCGGCGGGGTCGCGGCTGATGCGCGCGAGCTCGCTCGTGCCGTCGAGGCGGTAGCCCTCCTCGCCGTCGATGCCGAGCGACACGACTGCGCCGCGCAGGTCGTCGAGCCCGTAGCCGGCGTCGAGGAAGCGGACGAACGGGCCGACCGACGCCGACGCGTTGTTGTCCTTCGCCTTGCCGAGCAGCAGCGCGCTGCGGCCCTCCACGTCGCGCAGGTTGACGTCGTTGCCGAGACTCGCGCCCACGATGCGGCCGTCGGATGCAACGACGAGCACGACCTCGGGCTCGGGGTTGTTCCAGTGCGAGGCGGGGTGCACGCCGACGTCCACGGCGGGGCCGACCGTCGCGAGCACGGGCGCCTTGGTGAAGACCTCCGCGTCGGGGCCGATGCCCACCTCGAGGTACTGGCTCCACCAGCCGCGCTCCAACAGCAGGGCCTTCAGGGCCGCGGCCTCCTCCGAGCCCGGCTTCAGGTCGTCGAGCGAGCCGCCGATGGTGCCGAGGATCTCGGCGCGGATCGTCGCGGCGGCGTCCTGGTCGCCGCGCGCACGCTCCTCGATCACCCGCTCGAGCATCGACACCGGGAAGGTCACGCCCGCGGCCTTCACGACCTGCAGGTCGATCGGCGAGAGCAGCCAGGGGCGCGACGGGTCGCGCGTCTCGGGCGGCGTGTTCGCGACGAGCTCGTCGAGCGTGCCCAGCAGCGGGCCGGATGCGGCAGCCAGCGCCGCGGCCGGGTCGGGCGTCTCGCACAGCGCGCGCATGGTCGCGAAGCTCGCGCTCACGTCGACCACGCCCTCGTCGCGGAGCGCCACGACGCTGGGCCCGCCGGCGGCGGGGTCCCAGGCGCGGCCCGCGAGCGCGCCCGCGGTGCCGTCGACGGGAAGCAGGTCGGCCGCGGCGGGCGGCCAGGCGGCGGTCGCCGGCGCGGCGCCGGTGGTCGTGGTGCGCATGGTGCTCCTGGGGGTCGTCGTGTCGAACCTAGCGGCGGTGGAAGACGCCCGCGCGCTTCTCGGCGAACGCGGCCCGCCCCTCGTCGGCGTCGGCGGTGGCGAAGGTGATGGTCTGGAGGTCGCGCTCGTAGCGGAGCGCCTCCTCCTGGGTCATGTTGACCGCGGCGCGCAGGTTCGCCTTCGCGGTCTCGGCGGCGATCGGCGGGCGGCTCGAGATGGTCGCGGCGAGCTCCTGTGCGCGGGCGACGAGCCGCGCGGGCTCGACGAGCTCGGTCACGAGCCCCCAGCGCAGTGCCGTCTCGGCGTCGATCGGGTCGCCGGTCATGAGCATGACGGCGGCGTTCGACGGGCCGATCGAGGTGGTGAGGAAGGTGGCCATGCCGCCGCCGCCGATCCAGCCGAGCTTGATCTCGGGCGACGCGAAGCTCGCGGTGGTCGCGGCGAGGCGGATGTCGCAGGACAGCGCCGTCTCGAGGCCGCCGCCGAACGCGTAGCCGTTGACGGCCGCGATCACGGGCTTGCGGGCCGCGCGGATCGCGTCGCAGTAGTCGGTGCGGTTGCGGAACTCCCACGGGGTGGCGTACGTGTCGAGCGAGCGGATGTCGCTGCCGGCCGAGAACGCGCGCTCCCCCGCCCCGGTCAGCACGATGGCGCGGATCTCGTCGGCGGCATCCGCCCACTCGACGATCTCGACCAGCGCGTCGGACATCTCCTGCGTGACCGAGTTGAGCTTCTCGGGACGCGCGAGGGTGATGGTGGCGACGTGTCCGTCGACCTCGAGCCGCACGTGCTCGCTCGTGACCTCGATCATCGGTGGGTTCCTCCTGAAAGCGCGGGCGCGGCGGCCAGCGCGTCGAACATGGTGTTGATGCGGGCGACGGATGCCACGGGGTCGGCCCCGCCCGTGAGCGCCTCGCGCAGCACGGCCGACGCCGCCGACTGGAACGGGATGTACCCCGGCACGCGCGGGCGCACCCACGAGTCGTCGATCGTCGCGAGCGTGCTGCGGTAGAAGTCGCCGGATGCGGCGTTGACGGCGTCGTCGGTCCACGCCGAGCGCAGGCTGGGCTGGCCGTCGTTGGCGGGGATGAACCCGGCCTGCAGGTCGGGCGCGAGCAGCCCGCCGAGGTGCTCGATGAGCGCCTCGTCGGGGTGGCAGCGCGCGGAGATCGCGATGCCCGTGCCACCGATGGTCGAACCGCGACGGCCTCCCGGGGTACCCGCGGGCGCGTTCTCGAACGCCAGCGCGCCGGGGCCGGTGGCATTGGTGACGTAGCCGTAGACCAGCGGGATGTACGCGATGTCGCGCGCGTGCTGCATGCGGTCGAGCAGGCCGATCGGGTTCTGCGCATCGGCGCCCACGGGCTGGTGCGCGGCGAGGCGGGCGAGGATGCCGAACGCCTCCGCGCCGACCGGCTCGGAGACGAAGCCCTCGCCGGGCACGACCCGGGGCTCCTCGCCGAGCGCGACGCAGAGCGAGGCGAAGCTCAGGAACGCGTGCGGGCCGGCGAGGCTGAGCGCCACCGGCACGTCGAGCGCCAGGACCTCGGCCCAGGTCTCGGGTGCGGTCTCGAGCAGTTCGGGCACGCGCACCGCGACCTGCGTGGCCGCGTCGAGCGGCAACGCCCAGAGGTGGCCGTCGAGCCGGTACGACGTGAAGCTCGGGCCCACGCAGCCGGCGGCCAGCGCGTCCGTCAGCTCGGCGTCGAACAGGTCGTCGAGCGGGCGCAGCGAGCCGTGCGCGAGCGCGTCGCCCAGGTGCGGGTGGTCGAGCACGATCACGTCGTAGCGCTCGGCGAGCTCCTCGATCGGCGTGGACTCGAAGCCCTCGAGCGGGTGCACGTCCCACGAGATGAGGGGGCGGTCGTCGCCGCCGAACGCGTCCGCGGCGGCGCGCTCGAGCGCGTGCCGGCCGCGCGGGTGGTCCCAGGTGAGTCCGCGGTACATCAGGCCTCGACGGGTGCGGGAGCGGGGGCGGGTTCGGGCGCAGGGGCCGGTTCGGCGTCGGCGCGGGGCACGGCGTGCGCGGGGGCCGCCGGGTCGGGCGCGGAGGCCGACTCCGGGGCATCCGTCGTCTCCTTCGCTGCGCCAGACGCGAGCAGCGCGTCGATGGCGGCGTCGTCGAACCCGGCCTGCGCGAGCACCTCGCGCGTGTGCTCGCCGACGCGCGGCGCGCCGCGCACGAGCTTCGGCGGGGTCTTGGAGAACCGGTACGGGAACCCGGGGGTCTTCACGTGCCCCTCGGTCGGGTGGTCGTACTCGATGAAGGTGCCGTTGTGCGCGATCTGCGGGTCGTCGACCAGCTCCTGGTAGCCGTGCACGGGGCCGATCCACATGCCGGCGGCGCCGAGCGTCTCGATCCAGTAGCCCGACGGCTTCTCGGCGAGCTTCGCCGCCGTCTTCGCGTGGATCTCGTCACGGCGGGTCCAGCCCTCGACCTCGGAGTTCCAGCCCGCGAACGCGGGCTCGCCGATGAGGCGGCCGAGTTCGTGCAGGTCGGCGAAGGCGAGCGCGACGAACCCGTCGCTGGTCGCGAACACGCCGTACGGGGCACGGATGTAGACGTGCGCGTGCGGCTCTGCCGAACGCTCCTGCGTCTTCCTGCCGACCGTGAACACCGACAGCTCCTGCATCTGCAGGGTGGTCAGCGCGTCGAGCATGTTCACGGTCACGAGCTGGCCCTCGCCCGTGCGCTCGCGGTGCAGCAGCGCGGCGAGCACGCCCTCGAACGCGGTCGACGCGGTGACGGCGTCGGCGAGGTACTGGCCCGCGGGGGTCGGCTCGTCGCCGTGGCGACCTGCCGAGAGCATCGCGCCCGACATGGCCTGCAGCAGCAGGTCCTGCCCGGGGCGGTCGCGGTACGGGCCGTCCTCGCCGTAGCCCGAGATCGACACGTAGACGATCGACGGGTTGATCTCGCGCAGCGACTCGTAGTCGACGCCGAGGCGCGCGGCGACGCCCGGGCGGTAGTTCTGGAGGAAGACGTCGGCGTCGGCGACGAGGGCGCGGAGCGCCTCCTTGCCGGCGTCCGACTTCAGGTCGAGGGCGACCGAGCGCTTGTTGCGGTTCAGCGACAGGAACGAGACGTTGATCTCGTTGCCCTGCGCGCCGCCGGCGGCCGCGTGGCGCTGCCACTCGCCCGTGGTCGGCTCGACCTTGACGACGTCGGCGCCCAGGTCGCCCAGGCGCTGCGCCGCGAACGGCCCCGCCATGGCGATGGAGCAGTCGAGCACGCGGTAGCCCGCGAGCACTCCGGTGGACTCGGTCATCGTGTTCCCTTCGCGGCATCCGCCGTCTCGTGCTGATGGACGCGCACCTCGGCGCCGCCCGCCTGGGACGACCGCAGCATGGCGTCGATCAGCTCGATCGAGCGCGCCGCCACGGTGGCGTCCGAGTTGTTCTCCGTGCTGCCCCCCGTGATGAGGTCGATGAACCGGTTGGGCGGCACGATGCACTCGTAGGCGCCGGCGCCCGGCTCGATGTCGAGGTCCCACTTCTGCCCGTCGTGGCGGTGCAGGCTGACCCGCTCGCGCTCGGTGTCGACGAGCAGCATGCCCTCGGCGCCGAAGATGCGCAGGTCCACCTGGTACGGGTCGCCGTCGGGCACGGTCGCCGCGCCCGAGAGCGAGCCGATCGCGTGGTTCTCGAACGTGATGACGGCGGCGTCGTAGAGGTCGACGGCGGCACCCGCGGTCGACACCTTCGCCATGACGGATGCCGCGCGCAGCTCGGTCAGCCAGAACAGCAGCGCGCTCGAGTGGGTGACCTGGCCGTGCGCGTACCCGCCGCCGCGCGCCGGCGACTGCCAGGTCGACGGGTCGGGGCCGCTGGTCTGCGAGTCCCAGAGTGCGCGGATGTGGTTCGTGTCGCCCGCGAAGAGCCCGGTCGTGGGCGAGGCCATGTTGCAGACGACGTGCTGGATCTCGCCCAGGTGGCCCGCCTCGACGAGCCGGCGCGCCTCGACCGTGAACGGCTTGTAGTTCCAGCCGTACGGGGCGAGGAAGTGCACGCCGGCCTCCTCGACCCGGCGGGCGAGCTCCCAGCCCTCCTCGGCGTGCAGGGTGACGGGCTTCTCGACGAGCACGTGCAGGCCGCGGTCGACCGCCTGCACCGCCTGCGCGAAGTGCAGGTCGTGCGGGGTCGTCACGACGACCGCGTCGAGCCCCTGGTCGAGCAGCTCGTCGTAGTCGCGCGTGGCCATGCCGAAGCCGAACTGGTCGCGCACGGCCTCGAGCTCGGGGCCGATGCCGCAGACGCCGACGAGCTCGACGTCGTCGCGCCCGGCGAAGATCGGGAAGTGGTTGCTGGTCGCCCACCAGCCGGCGCCGACCGCGCCGAGGCGCACCTTCCGGGTCATGCCGCGTCCCCCGTCCAGGTCCAGCGTCGTCGACCGTCTTCGGCGGTGGCGGATGCCACGAGGCCGCGCGACTGCAGGCGCTCGAGGTTCCCGGTGACCGGGAAGATCGAGTAGTCGAGGGCCTCGGGCGGCCACGGGCCGAGTGCTGCGCCTGCGGCGCGGATCAGCTCGAGCGCCGTGCTCGGGGCCTCCTGCGCCCGCAGGAGCCCGGCGAGCACCTCGTCGACCTGCTCGGTGTACGCCTCGCTCTCGTCGAGGAACGCGGCGACGCCGGCGCCCTCGTAGACCGGGTAGTGCGCGGTGAGCAGCAGGTCGGCGTCGAGCGAGCGGAAGACGTCGATCGAGTCGACGTAGTCGGCGGTGTCGCGGTAGGTCGGCGGGAAGGCCGGGCTGCCGTCGGCGAAGGGCACGGTCGCGCCGAGCGTCGCGTCGCCGATCATGAGGGCGCGGTTCGCCGGGTCGTGCACGGCGACGTGGCCGGGGCTGTGACCCGGCACGTGCAGCACGGTCACGCTGCGGCCGCCCAGGTCGAACACCTCGCCGCCGGCGAGGCTGCGGTCGACCGGCACGAGCTGCGCCCACTCCCGGATCGACGCGGTGAGCTCGGGCGGGTCGACGAACCCGTCGGTCTGGACGAACTCGCCGTAACGGGCGTCGATGAGCGCCTCGACGTCCTCGACGAGCGGCACGTCGGCGGCACCGGCCATGATCTCGACGTGCGGCAGCGCCTGCTTCAGCGCGCGGTTGCCGCCTGTGTGGTCCCAGTCGCAGTGGGTGTTGACCGCCCACTTCACCGTCGAGCGCGGGATGCCCGCCTCGTCGAGGTACGGCAGCAGCGTCTCGGTGATCGACGCCGGCACGCCCGTGTCGACGAGCAGCGCGGCATCCGTGCCGACCAGCAGGTAGAGGGCGACGAATCGCTCCTCGAGGGGCGCCTGCACGCGGTGCAGGCCGGGGCGGATCTCCATCGGTCCTGGTCTCTCTCGTCTCGTGGGGTGCACGGATCGGGTCTCGGGCTCGGCCCTCAGCGCTCGACGCCGTCGAGCAGCATGCGCAGGCCGGCGCGCGTGGGCCGCATGTGCGGGCCCGCGGGCAGGGTCCAGCCGGCGCCCTCGCGCGCGGCGGCGATCTCGGCCTCGTCGATGCGGATGCCCGCTCCGGGCTCGTCGCCCAGCACGATGCCGCCGTCGGCGACCTCCTGGTCGACGTGCACGCCGGGGGCGTAGTCGAGCGCCTGCACCTCGGTGGTGAGGTGGTTCGGCACCGCCGCCGCCACGTGGGCCACCGCGGGATTGGCGTTGTGGCCCACGATGCTCACGGGGAGGTCGCGGACGGTGGACGCGAAGGACAGTCGCTGGAAGTGCGTGACGCCCCAGATGGCGCCCGCCTGCACGATGTCGGGCGCGCCCGCGTCGAACAGGGGCCGGAACTGCTCGACGCCGGTGAGGTTCTCGCCCGACGCGACGGCGGCCCGGATGGCGTCGCTGAGGCGCGCGTGGCCGACCGCGTCCCACCGGCGCAGCGGCTCCTCGACCCAGACGAGGTCGAAGTGCTGCTCGATGGCCGAGACGTATCGGACGGCCTGCTTGACCTGCCACGACTCGTTCGAGTCGATCATCAGCCCGGGGGCATCCGTGTGGGCCGAGAGCGCGTCGCGGATGACGGCGAGCCGGCGCAGGTCGGTGTCGAGGTCGAGGCCGCCCTTCAGCTTGCCCGCCACGAAGCCGCGCTCGGCGTACTGGGCGTAGAAGGCGTGCAGGTCGTCGTCGGGCAGGGCGATGTCGAGGCCCGAGGCGTAGCCGGGCACGAAGCGGTCGCGTGCGCCGAGCATGCGCCACAGGGGCTCGCCCGCCGCCTTCGCCTTGAGGTCCCAGATCGCGGAGTCGAGCGTGGCGATGCCGCCGTAGGTGGCACCGGCGTGGCTGGACTTGAACACCTGCGCGAGCATGCGGTCGAAGAGCGCCTGGACGCCTCGCGGGTCCTCCCCCTCGATGGCCGGGAACAGCCGTGCGAGGTCGGCGTGCGAGCCCATGCCGACGCCCTCGATGCCGGCGTCGGTCTCGAGGATCACGATGGGCACGTCGGTGACGGCGTCGCGGATGTGGCCGTTGGCGTCACCGATGGCGCGTCGCCACTCGTGCTGCGCGGTGAGGGTGCGATACCCGGTGATCTTCATATCGTCCTTGATGTCGTCACGCGGTAGGATTCAACATACATCATACAACTTTGCGGAGCGGATGTCACGGGCGGGCGTCCCGGGGGCGTCGTCCCGGCCGCGCCGAACCCGACCGTTAGGATGCAAGCCATGTCCAACCCCGCCGGTCGCCCGACCACTGGCCTGCCGAACGGCGACGCGCCCGCGATCCTCGGCGCGGGCTCGCGGCGCACGCCGAACGCCCGGCTCGGCGTCGTCGTGGTGCACGACCTGGTGAGCGCGATCGTCACCGGCGAGGTGCAGCCCGGCGACCTGCTGCCGACCGAATCGGTGCTCACCGAGCACTTCGGCGTGAGCCGCACCGTCATCCGCGAGTCGGTCAAGCGCCTGGAGGAGAAGGGCCTCGTGCGCGTCACCCAGGGGCGCGGCACCGAGATCACCGACCCGTCGGAGTGGAACATCCTCGACCGCGTCGTGCTCGGCGCCTTCGTGGAGCACGACGCGACGCTCGGCATCCTCGACGAGATCGCGGTGATCCGCGCGCAGCTCGAGTCGGTCATGGCGGCCGGCTGCGCCGAGCGCCGCACCGACGCCGACCTCGACGCGCTGCGCGCGGCGATGGACGAGATGCACCGCACCGTCGACGACGTCGAGGGCTTCTCGCAGACCGACATCGACTTCCACGTGCTCGTCATGGATATCTCGGGCAACCGGCTCGCCGAGGGCATCGCGCGCACGCTCGTGGCGCGCGCGCGCGACAACTCGCGCTTCTTCGGCGCCCCCGGGCCGGAGGCGCCGACCGAGACGCTCGCCGAGCACGAGGCGATCCTCGACGCGATCGCCGCGGGCGACGGCGAGGCCGCCGCGCGCCTCATGTCCGACCACATCACGACCGCGTGGGAGCGCCGCCGCATCCCGCGCGAGGTCGAGCCCGCCTGACCCGCGCCGCTCTCCCTCACCCACCCCCTCCGAACTCACGACCCGTCAACAGAGTGCGCTTCACGACTTGAGAACGCAGTCTCTTGACGGGTCGTCCAGCACGATGGCCAGGAAGTCCACGACCCGTCGAACGGGTGCGCTTCGCGCGCTGAGAACGCACCCTCTTGACGGGTCGTCCGCGCACGATGGCCCGGAAGTTCACGACCCGTCAAATGGGTGCGCTTCGCGCGCTGAGAACGCACCCATTCGACGGGTCGCTGCTCCGCGGGCGGTCAGCCCTGGGCGCGAGCGAACTGGTCGCGGCGGGTGCGCGCGGCGAGCGGGTGCAGGCGGTCGGCGACCGGGCGCGGGCCGGCGCCCGAGACATCGGGCACGCGGATGCCGAGGTCGTGCGCCGGGGAGTCGTCGGCCACCGCGAACTCGCGGCGGGTGCCGGGCTCGCCGGAGGCATCCGCTCGCCCCTCGGCGGACTCGCCCGAGAGGTCGCCCGACGGGGCATCGACGAACCGCGGGTCGGCGACGACCGAGTGCCGGTCGTGGCCGAGCGCACGCCATTCGTCGTCCATCGGCTCGACGATCGCCCACTCCAGACACCCGTCGGCCCCGGGCGACTTCTCGCCGTTCGCCGCGAGCACGGCACCGTCGACGGGCCGCTCGTCCCAGAACAGGTTGAGGTCGCTCACGATCGTGTACTCGCGCAGGTCGCGCGGGCCGGGCGTGCCCGTGTAGCCGGGAGACGCCGAGCCGAGCAGCAGGTTGCGCTCCATCGTGAACGACACGAGCTGCTCGGGGCGGGTGATCGACACCTGGCCGTTGCCGCCGTACGCGAACACGTTGTTGCGGATGATCGACTCGCGGCCGTAGTGGTGGTGGTAGCACTGGCTCGACACGTGGTGCACCACGTTGTCCTCGATCACGACGTGACTCGAGCCCTCGTCGAGGTAGATGCCCCAGCCGCCGTAGTTCGCGCACTCCACGTCGTGGATGTGGTTGCCGCGCACCGCCGTGCCGGGCGCGATGCCGAGCAGGTAGACGCCGCCCATGTCGTTCAGCAGCCCCTGGCCGAGGTCGTGGATGTGGTTGCCGACGACGAGGTTGCCCTGCGAGGGGCTGTCCTCGTAGTCCCACATCCAGCCCACGGAGACGCCAGTGTAGAAGAAGTCGCGGATGTGGTTGTGCGCGATGACGTTGTGCGCGCCGTGCTGGAAGAGCACCGCGACGCAACTCGGGTAGACGCGTCCGCCGCGCTCGATGTCGTTGTCGCTCACCTCGTTGGAGCGGTTGAAGTCGTCGGATGCCGCGTCGACCGAGCCGCCCGAGCGCACCGCGCCCGCGCCGAGGTCGAAGAACCGCGTGCCGCTCACGAGGTTGCCGCGGCTGCCCGGCCCGAGGCTCAGGCCGTAGCCGCCGACGTGCGAGACGCAGCCGTCGACGAAGGCGCACGAGCGCGCGCCGTCGAACTGCACCGCGGCCGGCACGGTGCTCGCCGCCTGCACGTCGGCCGCGAAGGCCACGCCCTCGGGCAGCACCGGGTCCTCGCGCACGCCGAACGGCGGCACCGCGGGCGGCACCTCGGCGAAGTCGGCGTAGGCGAACGAGACGCCCTCGAAGCGCACCTCGCGCACGGGCACGGCACCGGTGCCGGTCAGCCGCACGAACACGTCGAGCACCGGCATCCGCACGTCGAGCGTCTCCGCCGACTCACCCGGCCGCGGCAGGTACAGCACCTGCGGGCCGTCGGCGCCGGCGAGCAGCCCGGTCGCGTCGAGGTACCACTCGCCGGCCACATGCCCGAACGCCTCGGCCACGTTCTCGAGCCGGTAGCGGGCGAACGTCTGGGCCGCGTCGTCGCGCAGCGCGAAGATGCTGCGCAGCGGGCTCGTGATCTCGCGTCGCTCGCGGTCGATGGATGCGACGGGCATGCGCTCCTGCACCCAGTAGTGGGGCACGACGACCTCGACGCGCTCGGGCTCGGCGAGCTCCGGCACGTCGCCTGCGGCGTAGGTGAACCGGTCGGCGCCGTCGAACAGCGTCTCGACGAAGCCGGCGGTCGGGTCGAGCCCCGCCACCGACTCCATGCGCAGGAACCCGCCGCCCACCGGGTACGACGGACGCGGCGCCCGCTCCCCGCCGACGTACAGGGCCCGGCCGCGCGCCGCGGGCGCGGGCGCGGCGAGGGCCGCCACCCCGTTCACGACGACCGCGCGCCACCCCGTCACCGGCTCGGCGCCCTCGAACACCGGCGGCGCCGACGCGTCGAGTGCGCAGAATGCGGTGAACGAGTCGTCGGGCCCGAGCTCGAGGGTCTCCCGCTGGCGGTACACCCCGCCCATGAGCCAGACCACGGCCCGCTGCCCCGGCGCCCGGCGCTGCCGCACCAGGCGCATGGCCGAGTGCAGGTCGCGCACGGGGTACCCGCGCGAGCCGTCGCCGTAGACCGAGCCCTCCGGACTCGCGTACACCTCGATCCGGTCGGTCGTCATGGCCTAGCCCTTCGTCGCGCCCGCGGTGACACCCGCCGTGATCTGCCGCTGGAAGATGAGGTAGACCACCACGAGCGGCAGCACCACGAGCAGCACGCCGGCGAGGTAGGTCGGCACGTTGTCGGGGTACTGGCCGCGCAGCGCGCTCACCCCGACCATCACCGTACGCTGGTCGGGCGACTGCATCACGAGCAGCGCGATGAGGATATCGTTCCAGCAGAACAGCGCGTTCAGGATGCCCATCGACAGCAGCGCGGGCTTGCCGAGGGGCAGCATGATGCGACCCCAGACGCCCCACAGGCTGTTGCCGTCGACGCGCGCCGCCTCGGTGATCTCCTTGGGGATGCCCGAGTAGAACGAGGCCATGAAGAACACCGTGAACGGCAGGAACTGCGAGACGTACGCGATGATCAGTCCCGCGTAGGTGTTGATGGTGCCCATGTCGCTCATCAGCTTGATGAACGGCACCATGATCACCTGGAACGGGATCATCATCGTGCCGAGGATCACGAGGAACATGACCCGGTTGCCGCGGAACGTCAGGTGGCTGATCGCGTACCCGGCCATCGAGGCGAGGATCAGGATCAGCGCGACGGATGCCACGGTGACGATGATCGAGTTCAGGTAGTAGCGCCCCATGTTCGCCTGGTTCCAGGCGTCGACGAAGTTCTGGATGTTGAAGGTGGTCGTCACGCCCAGCCGGTCGAGCACGTACTCGCGACGGTCCTTCAGGGCGATGTTGACGGCGTACACCATCGGGTAGATGGTCGCGATGGCCAGCAGCGCCATCGGGATCGCGATGACCCACCGCGAGATGCGTTCGGCGCGCATCACGACTCCTTCGTGGCGCGACGGAGCACGCGGATCTGGATGAGCCCGATCACGAGCACGATCAGCAGCAGGAACACGGATGCCGCGGAGGCCAGCGCCGGGCGCGCCTCGCCGTTGAGCTTCCAGATGAGGAACTCGGGCAGGTACGACGCCGCGCCGGGGCCGCCGGCCGTCATCGTGTACAGCAGGCCGAAGAGGCCCGTGAGCATGCCGATGGTGGTCGTGACGAACACGAACTGGATGGTCTGGCTGAGGCCGGGGATGATCACGTGCCAGATGGTCTGGGGGAAGTTCGCCCCGTCGATCCTGGCCGCGTCGAGCAGCTGCTGGTCGAGGGTCGAGAAGCCGGCGAGGAAGATGACCAGCGCCATGCCGAACGTCGCCCAGATGTGCACTGCGAGCACGCTCGGCAGCGCGGTCATGGTCTGGCCGAGGTAATCGACGGTCGGCAGGCCGATCGACTCGGCCATGGCGTTCAGCGGGCCGTTCGCACCGAGCACGATGTTGAAGATCGCGCCGATGATGATCGGCGAGAGCACGACCGGCAGGAAGTAGACGCTCCGGTAGAAGCGGTGCCCGGGCACCTTCACGAAGATGAAGGTCGCGAGGAGCCCGGCGACGAGCACCTCGATCGGCACGAACAGCAGCACCACGAGCACGTTGCGGGCGGAGGCCTGGAAGCGCTCGTCCTGCAGGAGGAACAGGTAGTTGTCGAAGCCGACGAACACGCCGTTCAGCTCCTGGTCTCCGGTGAAGGAGAAGTTGATGCCGAGCAGCAGCGGGTAGATCCGGAAGACCAGGAGGATCAGCAGCACCGGAAGCACCAGCAGGTACGGGGTGATGGTCTCCGACGTGATCTTGCGCTTTCGCCGCGGCACCGAGGGGGTGCGCCGCGGCCAGCCCGGGCTGGGGTCCGAGAGGACCACAGCCCGGGTGGACGTGGGGGCGGTCATGTTCAGCCTTCCGAAGCCGCCAGCTGGCTCGCCGCGTCGTCGACGGTCACCTCGCCGACCAGCATCTGCTGGCCGAGGCGGTGGAGGAGGTCGAGCGTGTCGCCGCCGAGCGCCGTGTGCAGGAGCGGCTTGCTGCCGGGCAGCTCCGCCACGATGTCCTGCGCGGACTGGATGTCGGTGTCGAGTTCGATGGTGGTGTCGGAGACGATCTGGCCGCCGGCGATCGAGTAGTTCGCCAGCGCGTCGCGGTCGACGGTCGCCTTGATCCAGTCGACGCCGAGGTCGACCTTGTCGGCGTTCAGCACGCCGTAGCCGATGCCACCCTCGATCGGGAGCGCCAGCGTGGTGCCGTCGTTGACCGTGACCGGCATCATGAAGCCGAGGTCGTCACCGAGGAAGTCGTCGAACTGCTTCCAGTGGGCGATGCCCGAGGAGAGGCCGATGACCATGGCGGCGCTGCCGCCCGAGAACAGGTCGAACGAGTCGTTGAACATCGCGGTGGAGTTCGCGCCGTCGTTGTACCAGCCGTCGGCGGCGGTGTCGGCCCAGAGCTGGAGCACCTGCGTAGCGTGCTCCGACTCCCAGTCGCGCTCGCCGTCGATCCACGCGTCGTACTCCTCGGGGGTGAAGATGCCCGAGGCGAAGCCGGAGAGGAAGAACTCGATGCCGAGGCCCTCCTTGTTGCCGAGCGCGAAGCAGGAGACGTCGGTCTCGCTCGCGATGGCGTCGCAGGCGTCGGCCAGCTCGTCCCACGTGGTCGGCGGGTTCTCGGGGTCGAGGCCGGCCTCGGCGAAGATCGCCTTGTTGTAGTAGATCGGGAAGCCCTGGAGGAACATCGGGGCCGAGTAGGTCTCGCCGCCGTCCTCGAAGGCGGGCCAACCGGCGAGCTGGTCGTGGATGTCGGCGAGCTGCTCGGTGACCGGGGTCAGCTGGTTGGTGCGGGACTTCAGCTGCGTGCCGCCGTTGAACAGGGCCAGGTCGGGGCCGGTGCCGGCCTCGATGGCCGAGCCGAGCAGCGTGTAGTACTGGTCGAACGGCTGCGAGACGATCTCGACCTCGACGTCGGGGTGCGACTCGGCGAAGACCGCGAGGACCTCGTCCTGGTACGCGGCCGCCGCGTCGTCGGAGTTGCCCCAGTTCCAGATGACGAGCTTGCCGTCGTCCGCCGACTCTCCGGTGGGGGTGGTTGCTGCGCCGCCACACGCGGAGAGGGCGAGGACCGCCCCGACTCCGATGGCGACCGGTGCTACGAACCGCTTCATTGCGATGCCTCTCATCTCTGGGAATGCGTGCCGGCACCGCAGGTCGACGGTGACAGCCACAGGGGGGTACTGCTTGCGAGCAAACATACTACGTATCATCACTACGGTCAAACACTCATCGGATGATCGCCGCCCGCACACGACGGCGGGCCGGGGAGTACCCCGGCCCGCCGTCGATTCTCCCCCGCGGTCAGCCCTTCGGACGAACCCGCAGGTGGGTGACGCCCGCGTCGACGTCGAGCGAGATGCCCGCGAGCGAGACCGAACGCGGGTCCGCGAGGTACAGCACGGCGGCCGCGACCTCGTCGGGCGTCACCATGCGACCGGTCGCCTGGCGCGCGTCGAGCGCGGCGCGCTCGGCGACGGGGTCGTCGAAGCCCTGCAGCATCCGCTCGACGAACGGGGTGTACACGGTCGCGGGGCTCACGCAGTTGACCCGGATCCCCTCCCCGATGTGATCGGTCGCCATCGCGTAGGTGAGGCCCATGACGGCACCCTTCGACGCGCCGTACACCACGCGCTGGGGCAGGCCGTTCAGCGCCGCGATCGAGCACATGTTCACGATCGCCGCGTGCTCCGATCGACGCAGCCAGGGCAGCGCCGCGGCGCTCACGCGGGCCATGCCCACGACGTTCACGTCGAGTACGCGCGCCCACTCCCCGTCGGATGCCTCCTCGACGGTGCCGACCGAGCTCACGCCCGTGTTGTTCACCAGCACGTCGATGCCGCCGTGGTCGGCCGCGACCGCGGCGATCGCGGACTCGACGGACACGCGGTCGGTGACGTCGGCGGTGTAGCCGGCGATGCCCTCGGGCAGCCCGTCGGCGTTGAGGTCGAGCACGGCGACCGTGGCACCCGCCCCGGCGAGCGCGGTCGCCGTCGCGAGGCCGATGCCGGACGCGCCGCCCGTCACGACCGCGACGAGGCCGTCGAACGCACCGGCGCTCATGCCTGCACCATCCGCTGCGACTGGCGGCCGAGCCCATCGATCTCGAGCTCGACGACGTCGCCCGCGCGCAGGTAGGGCTGGCCCTCGATGCCGAGCGCGACGCCCGCCGGGGTGCCCGTGTTCAGGACGTCGCCCGGGTGCAGCACCATGAACTGGCTGAGGTACCAGATGACGTACGCGACGTCGAAGATCATCGTGGCGGTCGTGCCGTCCTGGTGCGTGACCCCGTTGACCGAGAGGCGCAGGCCGAGCGCCTGCGGGTCGGGCACCTCGGATGCGGGCACCAGCGCGGGCCCGAAGGGGTTGAACGTCTCGCAGCTCTTGCCCTTGTCCCACTGGCCGCCGCGCTCGAGCTGGAACTCGCGCTCGGACACGTCGTGCGAGGTGGCGTAGCCGGCGACGTGCGCGAGCGCGTCCGCGGGCGACTCCAGGTACCGGGCGGTGGTGCCGATCACGACGCCGAGCTCGACCTCCCAGTCGGTCTTGGTCGAGTTCCGCGGGATCAGCACGTCGTCGTAGGGGCCGACCATCGTCGACGGGTCCTTCATGAAGACGACCGGCTCGGCGGGGATCGCCATGCCCGACTCCTCCGCGTGGTCGCGGTAGTTGAGGCCGATGCAGACGATCTTGCCGGGACGCGCGATCGGCGCCCCGACCCGGAGGTCGGCGGCGCCGTCGAGGGCCTGCAGCTCACCCGCCTCGAGCGCCGCGCGGGCGCGGGCGACGCCGTCGGCTGCGAGGAAGGCCCCGTCGACGTCGGCGGTCAGGGGCCGGAGGTCGTACGAGACCCCCTCGTGCTGGAGGACGGGGATCTCTGCGCCGGGGGCGCCGAGTCGTGCGATGTTCACGGGGTTCCTTTCGGTTGCGCACCGGGTCGGGGTGCAAGAATGGTCAGATGACTGAGACGTCGACGGCGCGGGGCCGGGCCGAGATCCCGGCACGTTCGCAGACCGACGTGGTGATCGCGGGCATCAAGGGCATGATCACCGACGGGCGACTCGGTCCGGGTGCCCGGCTGCCCATCGAGCGCGACCTCGCCACCGAGCTGGGGGTCTCGCGCGGGTCGCTCCGCGAGGGCGTGCGTGCGCTCGCGATCCTGGGGGTGCTCGAGACCCGCCAGGGCGACGGCACCTACGTGACCTCGCTCGACCCGGCGCAGCTGCTCAGCCCCCTCGGCATGCTCGCCGAGCTGCACACCCCGGCCCACGCGGGCCACCTGCTGGCCGTGCGACGCGTGCTCGAGGCGGAGAGCGCCGCCCTCGCGGCATCCGCCGTCACCGACGACGACCTCGCGGCCCTCGACGGGATCCTCGCGGAGGTCGACGAGATCCTGCGCAGCGACCCCGACATGGACCTCGAGCGCTTCATCGACACCGACACCGCGTTCCACCGCCGCATCGCCCAGGCGAGCGGCAACCCGGCGCTCGCCGGCATGATCGACAGCCTCGTCGGGCGCACCCATCGCGCCCGGCTCTGGCGGGCCATCAGCGAGCGCGGCACGGTGCGCGAGACCCAGGGCGAGCACCGTGCGATCCTCGCCGAGCTGCGGGCGCACGACCCGGAGCGGGCGCGCATCCGCATGGCGGTGCACATCCTCGGCGTCGAGGAGTTCGCGACGGCGCACGCCGACGAGGACGCGGCCGCACCCGAGTGAGCGCGGGGCCGCGCCCACGGGCGCTCGGACGGGATCAGGCAACGTCGCGCACCCCGGACCAGTAGGCGCCGTCGGGATACGCGTACTCCGCGACCGACGCCGCGTGCATCTCGGCGCTGTAGCCGGGCTGCGACGGCAGCACGTAGTTCCCGTGCTCGACCACGCACGGGTCGACGAAGTGCTCGTGCAGGTGGTCGACGAACTCGGTGACGCGGTCGTCGAGCGAGCCGGAGACGGCGACGTAGTCGAAGATCGACAGGTGCTGGACGAGCTCGCAGAGCCCCACGCCGCCCGCGTGCGGGCAGACCGGCACGCCGAACTTCTTCGCCATGAGGTAGACCGCGAGGATCTCGTTGATGCTCGCGAGTCGCGCGGAGTCAAGCTGGCAGTAGTCGATCGCGCCGGCCTGGAACATCTGCTTGAACAGCACCCGGTTCATGCCGTGCTCGCCGGTCGCGACGCCGATCGGCGCCACCGCGCGCCGGACCGCGGCGTGGCCGAGCACGTCGTCGGGGCTCGTCGGCTCCTCGATCCAGTGCGGCTGGAACTCGGCCAGCGCGCCGACCCAGTCGATCGCCTCCGGAACGTCCCAGACCTGGTTCGCGTCGATCATGAGCTTGGCGTCCCACCCGATGACCTCGCGCGCGATGCGCAGGCGCCGGATGTCGTCGTCGAGGTTCGCGCCGACCTTCAGCTTCACGTGGCGGTAGCCCTCGTCGACGGCCTCCTGCAGCAGGCGCCGCAACTTCTCGTCGCTGTAGCCGAGCCAGCCCGCGCTGGTCGTGTAGCAGGGGTAGCCGCCGCGCGCCGCCAGGTCGGCGATGCGGTCCGCCCGGGTCGGCGCCATCTCCGCGAGCATCGCGACGGCCTCCTCGCGGGTGAGGGCGTCGGAGAGGTAGCGCAGGTCGGCGACGTCGACGAGCTGCTCGGGCGTCATGTCGGCGAGCAGGCGCCAGAGCGGCACGCCGGCGCGGCGCGCGGCCATGTCCCAGAGCGCGTTCATGACGGCGGCCATGCCGAGGTGCACGACGCCCTTCTCGGGTCCGAGCCAGCGCAGCTGCGAGTCGGAGGCCAGCTCGCGGTACACGCCGCCGAGGTCGTCGAGGAGCGCGTCGACGTCGCGGCCCACGAGCGGCGCGGCGTACTGGCGGGCCGCCTCGGCGCAGAGGTCGTTGCCGCGGCCGATGGTGAACGTGAATCCGTATCCGGCGAGCTCGCCGTCGGTCTCGAGCACGACGTAGGCGGCCGAGTAGTCGCCGTCCTTGTTCATGGCGTCGGAGCCGTCCATGCTGAGCGAGGTCGGGAAGCGCACGTCGTGGACGACGGCACCGGTGATGGTGGTCATGCGGCGGGTGCTCCGTTCGGGGCGTCGGCCGGGAAGGCGTCGGGGCGCAGCAGGCCGCGCTCGGCGAGCGCCCGCCAGAGGTCGTCGGGGAGGTCGGCCCGATACCGCTCGAGCGTGCTCGCGACGTGCGCGGCGGTGCGGGTGCCGACGACGACCGAGACGACCGCCGGGTGCCGCAGCGGAAGGCCGATCGCCGCCTCGGGGAGCGTCGCGCCGAACTCCGCGCAGGTCGCGGCGATCGCGCGGGCGCGCTCGATGACCGCGGCGGGCGCCGGGCCGTAGTCGTAGTGCGCGTCGTCGGGCACGGTCGGGGCGGCGAGCAGGCCGGAGTTGTAGACGGCCGCCGCCACGACCCCGACCCCGCGCTCGAGTGCGACCGGCAGCAGGTCGTCGAGCGCGTCCTGCTCGAAGAGCGTGAAGCGGCCGGCGAGCATGACGACGTCGAGATCGCTCTCGCGCACGAAGCGCGCGAGCATGGCCGACTGGTTCATGCCGGCGCCGATCGCGCCGACGACGCCCTGGTCGCGCAGCTCGACCAGCGCCGGGAAGGCGCCCTCGAGCGCCTCGTCGCCGTGGTCGTCGGGATCGTGGACGTAGACCACGTCGATGCGGTCGAGTCCCAGGCGCTCGAGGCTCGACTCCAGCGAGCGCAGCACGCCGTCGCGGGAGAAGTCCCACACGCGCCGCGCGGTGGCGGGCACGAGGAAGCCGTGCCCGTCGAGCCGGTCGGCCGTCTCGGGCGACGGCTCGAGGAGGCGACCCACCTTCGTCGAGACCACGTACTGGTCGCGGGGCCGCCCGGCGAGCGCTGCACCGAGGCGGCGCTCGGAGAGGCCGATGCCGTAGTGCGGCGCGGTGTCGAAGTAGCGGATGCCGGCATCCCATGCCGCGTCGACGGCGGCGACGGACGCCTCGTCGGTCGTCTCGCGGTTGAGGTTGCCGAACTGGGCGACGCCCATGCCGATCTCGGTCAACGGCAGGCCGGTGCGGAGCGCACGGCTCTTCATCGAGGTGCCCCTTCGTCGTCTCTCGCCGCCGCGCGCGGATCACTGCGCGACGTACACCCACAGGTGCAGCTAAAGATTAGATCAATTTGCGAATGGGCGCATCCTGTAGGCTGCGGATTGCGTGATTCGGGCAAACATCATACGATTGCGCCGCCCATTCATCGGACATTCTGGAGCAATGATGCGCACAGTCGCGTACGTCGGCGAACACACCCTCGAGACCTCGGAGGCGGAGCCGGCGCCCCCGGGACCGGGCCTGGTGCGCATCCGCGTGGCCTACGTCGGCCTCTGCGGCACCGACCTGCACATCCTGCACGGCAACATGGACGCGCGCGTCGAGCGCCCGCTCGTCTTCGGCCACGAGATGAGCGGCACGATCGAGTCCGTCGGCGAGGGCGTCGACGGCTGGGCCGTCGGCGAGAACGTCACGGTCATGCCGCTCGACTGGGACGGCACCTGCCCGGCATGCCTCGCCGGCAACACCCACATCTGCCAGCACCTCGACTTCATCGGCATCGACTCCCCCGGCGCCCTGCAGGAGCTGTGGAACGTGCCCGCCCACACCCTCGTGCGCATGCCCGCGGGCATCGCGCTCGATGCGGCCGCGCTGGTCGAGCCGGTCGCGGTCGCCGTGCACGACGTGCGCCGATCCGAACTCACGACCGGCGACCGGGCCGTCGTCATCGGCGGCGGCCCGATCGGCGTGCTCATCGCCACGGTCGCGCGCCACTTCGGCGCCGAGGTCGCCGTCATCGAGCTCGACCCCGCGCGCCGCGCGCAGGTCGCCGGCCTCGGCTTCGCCACGATCGACCCCCGCGAGACCGACCAGGTCGCCTGGGTCGAGGAGTGGACCGGCGGCGCGGGCGCCGACGTCGTCTTCGAGGTCTCGGGCGCGGCCGCCGCCGTGCTCGGCGCGACCTCGCTCGCCAAGGTGCGCGGCACGCTCGTGGTCGTCGCCATCCACCCGACGCCCCGCGAGATCGACCTGCAGCGCGTGTTCTGGCGCGAGCTGCGCATCCTCGGCGCGCGGGTCTACCAGCGCCCCGACTTCGAGACCGCGGTCGAGCTCATCGCCGGAGGCCTGATCCCGACCGACCTGATGATCACGCGCATCGTGCCCATGGAGGAGACCCGGGCCGCGTTCGCCGACCTCGAGGGCGGCACGGCGATGAAGATCCTCGTCGGCGTCTCGGCGGATGCGACCGGCGATGCGGCCGACGCCGAGCGGGCGGAGGCGACGGCATGAGCGCCTTCGACCTGACGGGCACCCTCGCCGTCGTCACCGGCGCGAAGCGCGGCATCGGCTTCGGCATGGCCGTCGCGCTCGCCGAGGCGGGCGCCGACGTCATCGGCGTGAGCGCCAGCATCGAGACCTCCGGCAGCGCGATCGGCGAGGCCGTCGAGGCCCTCGGCCGCCGGTTCGAGGCCCGCGCCGTCGACTTCGCCGACCGCGGCGCCGTGCTCGCGCTCGGCGACGAGCTCGCGGAGCGCGCGCCCGACATCCTGGTGAACAACGCCGGCACCATCGAGCGCGCGCCGGCGGCGGAGCATCCGCTCGAGCTGTGGGACCGCGTGATCGAGGTCGACCTGTCGAGCCAGTTCGCGCTGACCCAGAAGGTCGCGGCACCGATGCTCGCGCGCGGTTCGGGCAAGGTGATCTTCACGGCGAGCCTGCTCAGCTTCCAGGGCGGCATCAACGTGCCGGGCTACGCGTCGGCCAAGTCGGGCATCGCAGGGCTCACCAAGGCGCTCGCCAACGAGTGGGCGTCGCGGGGCGTGAACGTGAACGCCATCGCCCCCGGCTACATCGCGACCGACAACACGCAGGCGCTGCAGGACGACCCCGACCGCTCGCGCGCGATCCTCGAGCGCATCCCGGCCGGGCGCTGGGGGCGGGCGTCCGACCTCGGCGGGGCGACCGTGTTCCTGGCGTCGCCGGCCTCGGACTACGTCTCGGGTATCGTGCTGCCGGTGGACGGCGGGTGGCTCGGACGATGACGCTCGACGGGGTCGGCATCGTGCCGGTCGTCGTGATCGACGACGCGGCGCGGGCACCGGGTCTCGTGGCCGCGCTCGCCGAGGGCGGCATCCGCTGCGCGGAGATCACGATGCGCACGGATGCGGGGATCGACGCGATGCGCGAGGCGAGCGCCGCACTGCCCGAGGGCTTCCTCGTCGGGGCGGGTACGGTGCTCACCGGCGCCGACGTCGAGCGTGCGGTCGACGCGGGCGCGCGGTTCATCGTCTCGCCGGGGCTCGACGACGAGGTGCTCGCGCGCTGCGCGTCGCTGGACGTGCCGGTCGTGCCGGGCGTCGCGACCGCCACCGAGGTGCAGCGCGCGCTGCGCGCGGGCCTCGACCGGCTGAAGCTCTTCCCCGCGGGCGTGCTCGGCGGGCTCGCCATGATCTCCGCGCTCGCGGGCCCGTTCCCGCAGGTGCGGTTCCTCCCGAGCGGCGGCGTGGGGCCCGCGAACGCGGCGGAGTACGCGGCCTCGCCGCACGTCTTCGCGGTCAGCGGCAGCTGGATGGCGCCGCGCGAGCTCATCGCGGCGGGCGACTGGGACGAGATCACCCGGCGCTCGCGTGCCGCGATGGAGCTGGTGGGCGCGTGACGGGCGCCGGCGGGCAGCGGGCGGATGCCGCAGTGCCGGCGTCGTCCGGCCGCGCCGGCGGCGTGCTGACCGTCGGCGAGGGCCTCGGCGTGCTGCGCGCACGCGACCTCGGTTCGCTGGCGACGGTCGGCGAGCTCGTGGTCGGCACCGGCGGGGCGGAGGGCAACGTCGCCATCGGGCTCGCCCGGCTCGGCACGCCCGTGACCTGGCTCGGCCGGGTCGGCGACGACGGGCTCGGGCGCCGCGTCGTGCGCGAGCTGCGTGCGGAGGGCGTCCATGTCGTGGCCCCGGTCGACGCCGACGCGCCGACCGGCCTGCTCGTCAAGACGACGCCCGCCGCCGGGCGCACCGACGTGGCGTACTACCGCGCAGGCAGCGCGGGCAGTCGGCTCCGGGCATCCGACCTCGATGCGCTCGACGTCGCCGGCCACGCACTCGTGCACGTGACCGGCATCACGCCCGCGCTCTCGGCGAGCGCCTCCGCGGCGATCGACGCGCTCGTGGCGCGGGCGCGGGCGGCCGGGGTGCCGGTGTCGTTCGACGTGAACCACCGCTCGACCCTCTGGGCCGACGCCGATGCCGCCGCGGCGCGGTACCGCGAGCTCGCGGCGGCCGCCGACGTGGTGTTCGCCGGCGACGACGAGGCCGCGCTGCTCGTCGGCACCGGGACTCCCGATGAGCTCGCCGAGCGCGTCGCGGCCCTCGGCCCGTCGGAGGTCGTGGTCAAGCTGGGCGCCGCGGGCGCGCTCGTGCGCGTCGCGCGCGAGCGCGGGCCCGAGGTGCTGCGCCGCGGAGCGGTGCCGGTCGAGGTCGCCGACACGGTGGGTGCGGGCGATGCGTTCGTGGCCGGCTACCTGGCCGAGCGCGTCGCGGGCGCGCCGGTCGCGACGCGGCTCGAGACGGCGGTGCGCACGGGCGCGGCGGCGTGCACCCACCCGGGTGACTGGGAGGGTGCGGCGACGCGCGCCGACCTGGCGCGCCTGGACGGCGGCGACCCGGTCCGACGCTGAATCCGCCTGCACGATCTGCAACCACTGCGTGCACGGTCGTACGGTCCGGCGCGATTCCGGACGTTCCGACGGCCGTGCGCAACTCCCGAACCCGGAACTGAGTCATCTTCGACGAAATTTTCCATTCAACCCTTGACAACACCCGTCGCCGATCCTCTACTTTTGCGTTCATCACTTGAATCCAAGGGCCGCACCGACGCGGCCCGAGAGGGGATACGACGATGACGTCACGATCTACGCACGCACGCCGTCGGCTCGCCGTCGGTGCCGCCCTGGCCCTCGCGGTCGCCGGCACCACCGTCGCCGGGGCCGCCTACGCCGTTCCGCCGCAGGCACCGGCGGCCGCGGGGCCGACCACGACGAGCCTGGCGCCGGCGGTGAAGCACACCGGGAAGGCGCCGACCGGCTACGAGGTGACCTTCAGCCTCTACGCGCCCGACGCCGATCGCGTGCAGATCAAGGGCGAGTGGTACTTCGAGCGCCCCAGCGAGCTCACCCGGATCGCGGGCACGCCCGACAACCCCGTCGTCGAGACGCAGGGCATTCTCCCCGCCGACTGGGAGCCGGGCGACGTGCCGATCGCCTACCCGAACGCCACGGCGGCCAACTGGCCGGTGATCGACATGTCCGAGCGCGGCAACAGCGGCGTCTGGACGTGGACCACCCCGCTGCCCTCCGGCGTGTTCACCTACGGCTACTTCGTCGACTGCGAGACCGACGACGGCAGCGGCTGCACCCAGGTCGCCGACCCGGCGAACCTCCCGTGGAACGAGACCGAGGACGGCACGATCGGCTCGACCGAGCCGAACAGCCAGGTGTACGTGCCGTCCGACCCCGAGTTCGACACCGTCGACTACTCGTGGAGCGGGCCGGCCGACGAGCAGGGCGAGCTCACGCACGTGACCTACGCCTCCCCGGGCCACGTCTCGCCTGCGGACGAGAACTACCTGACCGTGTACACCCCGCCGGGGTACGACCCCGAGCGTGCCGAGCCGTACCCGACGCTCTACCTGCTGCACGGCGGTGGCGGCAACGAGATCGACTGGACCACCCAGGGCGCGGCGAACGACATCCTCGACAACCTGATCGCGACCGGTGAGACCGTGCCGATGGTAGTCGTGATGCCGAACAACGGCGGGTACCCGGGCTCCGACTTCAACGAGGCGTTCGACCGCGACGTCATCGACAACGTCATCCCGTACATCGAGGCGAACTACCATGTCGTCGAGGACGCCGACGGCCGCGCCTTCTCGGGCCTCTCGGCCGGCGGCATCGCGACCAACTCGTTCATGCTGAAGTACCCGGAGACCTTCCAGTACTACGGCATGATGAGCGCAGGGCTGGCACCCGCCTACGCCGAGCTGACCGAGGAGCAGGCCGACCCGCTGCGCGACAAGTCGATCCTGATCGGCGGCGGGTGGCAGGACCCGATCCACGCCGTCGGGTTCCGCACCAACCACACCGGCCCGGCCAACCAGGTCGCCACGTTCGTCGCGGCGGAGATCCCGGTGACCACGGACTTCTTCCACGGCGGGCACGAGTGGTACGTCTGGCGCATCCTGCTCAAGGACTTCGTGACCAAGGTGGCGTTCGCCCCGGCCGCGTTCGGCGAGTGGAACGGCTGATCGCACGCTGACCCACGGCGGGCGGGGCGGAGGCCCCGCCCGCCGTGGCGGGCAGGGGGGTCGGGCGGCGGATGCCACGGGCGAACCTGACGACGCCGTCGGACGTGCGTCCGTCGAACCGTTGCGGTTCGCGGGAGCACGCGTAATGTGAGGCTTGCTCAGTTCTCCCCGGATCAGAGAGCACCCCGATGTACACGTCCGAGATCCCGTTGATGGACAGCGCCATCACCGCGCACGAACGACGACTGCACGAGCGCGCCTGGGCGGTGCGCCGCCGCGAGCTGGAGGCCGCGCGCGCCGCGGACGTCGCCACCGCACCCGAGCCGGAGCCGCTGCACCACGGCCTGCGCGCCCTCTTCGACCGCTGGTTCGGCGGCCACGGACACGGGCACGGCCACCACGGCGCCCGCATCGCGCACTGAACGCACCGCCGCCCCGCCCGGCGGCCCGGGGCATCCGCTCGCCCGACCGACTCAGCCGACCGAGGCCCAGTCCGGCGTCGCAGAAGCGCCCCGCGCGCGCTCGAACCATCGCGCCGCCCGCAGCAGCTCGACGTCGTCGAAGCGTCGGCCCGCGAGCTGCACGCCGACCGGCCGCCCGTCGGCCGTGAAGCCCGCGTTGACCGAGACCGCGGGCTGGTCGGAGACGTTGTACGGCGCCGTGAAGCCGATGTGGTGCAACGAGGTGTCCGGATCGTTCGACGGCATCGGCCATTCGGCGGGGAAGGCGGCGTCCGGCGAGACCGGCGAGACGACGACGTCGTACGGCAGCGTCGCGGCGACGGTCGCCGCCCGCAGCGCCTGCACCTGCTGGAAGGCGTCCAGCACGGCGAGGCCGTCGGCGCCGCGCGCGCCCTCGGTCCAGTCGAGGATGAACGGCAGCACGCGCGCGCGTCGCTCCGGGGGCATCCGCTCGAGGTCGAGCAGCGAGCGGGCGCGCAGGAACAGGTCGAGCCCGTCGAGCATCTCCGGGCTCGCGAACGGTGCGATCTCGTCGACCTCGGCGCCCGCGTCGGCGAACCGGCCGACGACACCGCGCACGACCGCGGCGACCTCGGGGGCGACGGCCGCACCCCACCCGGCGTCGAGGTGCCAGGCGACCCGCAGCCCGCGCACGTGCTCGCGCGGCCGATCGCGCACCCGGGCCCACGGCAGCGCGACCGGCACCTGCGTGTGGTCGCGCGCGTCGGTGCCCGTCGCGACCTCGAGGAACCGCGAGGCGTCGTCGACCGTGCGGGCGAGCGGCCCGATGCAGCGCCAGGGGTAGGGCGGGTCGACGGGCACCAGCCCGTGGGTCGGCTTGTGCCCGACGAGCCCGAGCCAGCTCGCCGGCAGCCGCACCGAGCCGCCGATGTCGCTGCCGGAGTGCACGGGGCCGAGGGATGCCGCCGCGGCGGCGCCCGCACCGCCGCTCGACCCGCCGACCGTCCAGGCCGGGTTCCACGGGCTGCGGGTGATGCCGTGCAGGCTCGAGACGCCCGACGAGAGCATGCCGAAGTCGGGCATGACGGTCGTGCCGAAGCGCACCGCGCCGCCGGCGGCGAGCAGTCGTGCGATCGGGCCGTCGGTCGCGGCCGGGCCCGCGTCGTCCCACGCGGCGGTGCCCGACGGCTGCGGGGTGCCCGCGGTGGCGACGTTCTCCTTGATCGTGATCGGCACGCCGTCGAGTGGTCCGGCCGGGGCATCCGCCGCCCAGCGTCGTGCGCTCGCGATCGCCGCGGTCCGGGCCTCAGCGGGTGCGAGCCGGTAGAAGGCGTTCAGTCGCGGCTCCAGGCGGTCGACGCGGGCGAGCACTGCGTCGAGCACGTCGACCGGGTCGAACGCACGGGTGCGGTAGCCGGCGACCACCTCCCCGGCGGTGCGCAGGGCCAGGTCGTCGGATGCGCCGGGCGCACGCGCGTCGGAGCCGCTCATGTGCGTTCGGCCTCCCCTCCCCGCGCCTCGCGGTGCGAACAGCCTAGGGCGCGGAGCCACGCAGGCACCGCGCCCGGGGCGATCACCAGGCCAGCTCGGCCCCTCCCCCGGCCGCCTCGACCGCTGCGCCGCCCGCGATGCGCAGGCGCCACCCGTCGGCGACGTCGCCGGTGGCCGTCGCGCGGCCGTCGGCCCACTCGACCACGAAGGTGCCGACGCGACCCTCGGGCGTCGTGACCGTCACCTCGCGGCGGCCGGCGCCCTCGCCCGGGTAGAGCTCGAGCACGAGCCCGTCGAGGTAGTCGTGGTCGGGCCGGTCGTCGCGGCCGCCCCGGGCCAGCACCGCGCCGTCGCGCACGTAGAGCGGCAGCGAGAGCATGTCGTGCACCTCGCGGCGCCAGCGACCGCCCGCGACGCGCTCGCCGGTCAGCAGGTGCGTCCAGCCGCCGTCGGGCAGGTAGAGGTCCACCTCGCCGTCGGCCGAGAACACGGGTGCGACGAGCAGGTCGTCACCCAGCAGGTACTGGCGATCGAGGTGGGTCATCGCGGGGTCGCCGGGGTAGGCCAGCTGCATCGGGCGCATGACGGGGATGCCCCGCTCGTGCGCCGCGATGCCCGCCTGGTAGAGCATCGGCATGAGCTCGAGCTTCAGCCGGGTGAAGCGCCGGGTGACCTCGACGGCCTCGTCGTCGAACGCCCACGGCACCCGGTACGACTCGCTGCCGTGCAGCCGGGAGTGGCTCGAGAGCAGGCCGAACGCGGTCCAGCGTTTGAACACGCCGGGGTCGGGCGTGCCCTCGAAGCCGCCGATGTCGTGGCTCCAGAACCCGAAGCCCGACATGGCCAGCGACAGCCCGCCGCGCAGGGTCTCGGCCATCGACTCGTACGTCGACGTGCAGTCGCCGCCCCAGTGCACGGGCATCCGCTGGCCGCCGGCCGTCGCGGCACGCGCGAACACGACCGCGTCGCCCGCGCCGCGCTCCTCCTCCAGCACGGCGAAGACCGCCTCGTTGTAGCGCTGCGCGTAGAGATTGTGCATCGCCTCGGGGTCGCGGCCGTCGGCGTAGACGACGTCGATCGGGATGCGCTCGCCGAAGTCGGTCTTGAAGCAGTCGACGCCCTGGTCGAGCAGCACGCGCAGCTTGGACTGGAACCATGCCGAGGCATCCGGGTTCGTGAAGTCGACGAGGGCCATGCCGGCCTGCCACATGTCCCACTGCCAGACGCTGCCGTCGGGGCGGCGCACGAGGTAGCCGAGCTCCCGCGCCTCGGCGAACAGCGGCGAGCGCTGCCCGAGGTACGGGTTGATCCAGACGCAGACGCGGAGGTCCTTGTCGTGCAGTCGCGCGAGCATGCCCTCGGGGTCGGGGAACACGCGCGCATCCCACTCGAAGTCCGACCAGTTGAACTCGCGCATCCAGAAGCAGTCGAAGTGGAACACCGACAGGGGGATGTCGCGGTCGGCCATGCCGTCGATGAAGCTCGTGACCGTGGCCTCGTCGTAGTCGGTGGTGAAGCTCGTCGACAGCCAGAGGCCGTACGACCAGGCGGGCACCTGCGCGGGCCGGCCGGTGAGCCGGGTGTAGCGGTCGAGCACGGTCGCCGGGTCGCCGGCGATCACGTAGTACTGCAGCGCCTCGCCCGAGACGGAGAACTGCACGCGCTCGACGCTCTCGGTGCCGACCTCGAACGACACGTGGCCGGGGTCGTCGACCAGCACCCCGTAGCCGCGATCGGAGAGGTAGAACGGCACGTTCTTGTACGCCTGCTCGCTCGAGGTGCCCCCGTCGGCGTTCCAGATGTCGATCGCCTGGCCGTTCTTCACGAGCGGGCCGAACCGCTCGCCGAAGCCGTAGACGTGCTCGCCCACGCCGAGCGCGAGCTGCTCGTGCAGGTAGGTGGGCGCGTGGTGGCGCTGCCCGTTGCGCCCGGTCTCGTTGATGGGCGCGGGCTCCACGTGGGCGTCGGGCGCGAGGCGCAGGTAGCCGACCGACTTGTGCCCGCTCGAGGTGAGGGTGCGGCCCGCCGACTCGAACGCGAGCGACCACGGGGCGCCGGCCGTGACGCGCGCGGTGAGGTCGCCGCTGGTGAGGGTGCCGCCGTGCTCGTCGACGACGACCGTGCCGTGGCCGGGTTCGGCACCGGGCAGGTCGAAGCCGCCGCGCTCGTGCGCGCCGCGGTGGTGCTCGACGCGCACGCCGATGACGCCGGGCAGCGGCGACGTGAGCGTGACGGTGAGCGTGGGCCGGTTCAGCGTGTCGCCGCGGCGGTCGATGACCTTGGTGGGCGCGGTGACCTCGAGCGCGTGCTCGCGCGGCGCGAGGTCGTACGCCTCCTGCGCGTAGAGCGCGTCGACGCCGGGGCGGAGCGCCCAGAACCCGTCGGTGAACTTCATCGGGGGTCCTCCTCGATCACGCGCACGGCGCCGGCGGGCACGACGAGCGCGCCGTCGACGGCGGTGCCGTCGAGCAGGTCGCGTCCGGTCGCGATGATGGTGCGGTCGGATGCCGCGTGGTTGATCGCGAACAGGTAGGAGCGGCCGTCGTCGTGGACGCGCCGCACCACCTCCGTTCCCGGGCCGTCGACGTCGGCGACGGGGGTCACGCCCGCGTGCGCGGCGAACGTGCGCGCGAGCGCCACGAGGCCGTCGTGGTCGAGGCGGGTCGCGAGGAAGGTCGCGCTGCCGGCGCCGGCGGTGCGGCGGGTCACGGCGGGCGTGCCGGCGAGGGCGCCGTCGGCGAGCCGGGCGAGCACCTCGGTGCCCGGGCCGACCTCCACGCGCTCGGTCCAGAGGGTCGCGACGGACCCGTCGTCGAGCGCGAGGCGCTCATCGGCGAACAACGGGAAGAACTCGTCGACGCGCACGCCGAGCAGGTCGCGGAACGCGCCCGGGTAGCCGCCCGTGCGCACGCGGTTCGTCTCGTCGACGATGCCGGAGAGGTAGCTGACGAGCACGTGCCCGCCCGACTCGGCGAAGGCAAGCACTGCGTCGGCTGTGGCATCCGTCGCGAGGAACAGGGTCGGCACGACGAGCGCCCGGTACCCGTCGAGCGGGTCGCCCGGGCGGAGCACGTCGACGGCGATGCCGAGCTCGGTGAGGGCGCGGTGCAGCGCACGCGGCAGGTCGACCGCGGTCACGAGCTCGCTCGGCGTGCGGCCGCTCGCCCAGGCGGCGGCCGCCTCGTGGTCGAAGAGCAGCGCGACCTGCGCGCGCGCGACGCGCGAGCCCACGACGGGTGCGAGCGCACGCAACGTGGCGCCGAGCGCCACGACGTCGCGGTAGACCTGCGAGTCGGCGCCGGCGTGGGGCACCATCGCCGAGTGGAACTGCTCCGACCCGGCGGTCGACTGCCGCCACTGGAAGAACATCGCGCCGTCGGCGCCGCGCGCGATGTGGGCGAGGGTGTTGCGCGCCATCTCGCCCGGCTCCTTGGCACGGTTGACGGGCTGCCAGTTGACCGCCGCGGTGGAGTGCTCGATGAGCAGCCACGGGCGACCGCCGGCCATGCCGCGCGAGCGGTCGGCGCAGAACGCCAGGTCGGCCTCGCGGTGCGGGTCGGCGCCGATCGTGTAGTGGTCGTTGGCGACGAGGTCGACCTCCTCGGCCCAGCGCGCGTAGTCGGCGACGCCGGGGTTCGCCTGCACCATGAAGTTGGTCGTCACGGGGATGCCGGGCGTGACCTCGCGCAGCACCCGGCGCTCGGCGAGGTGGTGGCCGAGCAGCGCGTCGGAGGTGAAGCGCTCGAAGTCGAGCAGCAGGCCCGGGTTGTGCTGGGTGCGGTTGTGCCGGGGCGGCTCGACCTGCGCGAACGACGTGTAGCGGTGGCCCCAGAAGGCACTCCCCCAGGCGTCGTTCATCGCGTCGACGTCGCCGTACCTCGCGGCGAGCCAGTCGCGCCACGCCACCGCCGTCTCCTCGCCGTAGCAGCGCGCGTTCTCGTTGCCGAGCTCGTTGCTCACGTGCCACATGCGCAGCGCGGGGTGGTCGCCGTAGCGCTCGGCGATCGCCCGCACCATGCGCAGCGCGTAGCGCCGGAACGTCGCCGAGCTCGGCGACCACGCGAGCCTGCCGCCCTGCGCGGTGCGACGGCCGTCGGCGTCGACGGTCGCGATCTCGGGATGCGCCTGCAGCAGCCAGATCGGCGGCGCGGCGGTCGGCGTGGCCAGGTTCACCCCGATGCCGCCGGCGTGCAGCAGGTCCATGATGCGGTCGAGCCAGCCCCACTCGAACACGCCGTCGGCGACCTCGAGCAGCCCCCAGCTGAACACGCCGAGGTTCACGAGGTTCACCCCGGCGCGCTGCATCAGCGCGACGTCCTCGGCCCATACGTCCTCGGGCCACTGCTCGGGGCTGTAGTCGCCGCCGTAGGCGAGCCCGTCGGCGAGCCACGGGAACGCCGTGGGGCCGGCCAGGTCGGCGGAGTGGGAGGTGAAGCTGGTCATCGGGGTCTTTCTCGTGAGGGGCGACGGTGGCGGAGGCGGGTGGGCTGCGGCGGGCTGGGCGGATGCGGTCGGAGGCGGTCAGGGCGACGCGGATGCCCCGGGCGGCACGGTCGCGGCCGGCCGGCCGTGCGCGGTCGGGCGTGTGCCGGTCCTCCCGGCAGCATGCGACGGGCCCGCGAACGCCGGACCGTCGAACGCCGACGGCTCGAGGCGCACGGACTCGCCGTCGCGCAGCCGCACCGAGCGGTCGATGCCGGCGTACCGGATGACCCGGAGGCCCTCGGCGCCGGCGTGGGCGCGCACGGTCGCACGCACGAGCGCGCCGCTCGCCCACTCGACGTCGACCTCGATGCCGGGTCGCGCGATCACGCCGCGCACGCTGCCGTCGGCGAGCGCGGGCGGCAGGGCGGGCAGCAGCTCGATGCATCCGTCGTGGCTCTGCACCAGCGCCTCGAGCACGCCGGCCACCGATCCGAGGTTGCCGTCGATCTGGAACGGCGGATGCGCCGCGAGGAGGTTGGGGTACAGGCCGCCCGCCCACTCGCCGGTGACGTCGTCGGCGGGGCGCAGCAGCAGCTCGAGGAGGTCGCCGACCTTGTCGCCGCGGCCGAGGCGCGCCCAGAGCGCGAGCTTCCAGGCCAGCGACCAGCCGGTCGACTCGTCGCCGCGCCGCTCGAGCGTCGCCGCGGCGGCGGCGCGGTGCGCCTCGTCCCACGTGCCGGCCCCGGGGTAGAGCCCGTACAGGTGGCTGACGTGCCGGTGGTGCGGGTCCTCCTCGGTACGCGGCTCCGACCACTCGAGCAGGCGCCCGGCGGAGTCGATCGCGGGGGCGGCGGGCAGGTCGCCGAGGCGTGCGCGGGCGTCGTGGGCGATCGCGTCGTCGGCGAGGCCCAGCCGCTCGGCGGCCTCGACCACGATCTCGAACAGGTCGCGCAGCAGCGCGAGGTCCATGGCCGACGCGCGGTCGAGGGAGGCGGGTGCGCCGTCGTCGGCGAGGTAGGCGTTCTCGGGCGAGGTCGACGGCGCGGTCGACCAGTCGCCGCGGCCGTCCCGGTGGTGCCAGTGCAGCGCGAACTCCGCCGCGCCGCGCATCGCGGGCCAGGCCTCGCGGAGCTCGTCGTCGGATGCCGCACCGAACGCGACGGGCTCCCAGAGGTGCCGTGCGAGCCAGGCGCCCGCCATCGGCCAGGCGGCCCAGCGGGGGTCGGCGCCGCCGCGCCCGGCCGGTGCGGCGAATCCCCACGCGTCGGTGTTGTGGTGCACGGTCCAGCCGGGTGCGTCGTAGAGGCGCCTCGTGGCGGCGACGGCGTGCTCGGCGAGCGCGAGCACGAAGTCGCGGAGCGGCGCGGCGGTCTCGGGGAGCGCCGCGGTGAACGACGCCCAGTGATTCATCTGGGTGTTGATGTTCACCGTGTAGTTCGAGCTCCAGGGCGGACGCATCTCGGCGTTCCAGATGCCCTGCAGGTTGGGCGGGAGGCCGCCCGGCCGGGCGCTCGACCAGAGCAGGTACCGGCCGTACTCCACGACCAGGGCGACGAGCGCGGGATCGTGGGCCAGGGCGCCCTCGGGAGCGGATGCGGCGGCCCGCAGCCGCGCGTCGGTGGCGGGTGCGCCCGCGGGCTCCTCGCCGAGGTCGATGCGCACGCGATCCATCGCCGCGCGGTGCTCGGCCTCATGGCGGGTGCGGAGGCCGTCGAGCCCGTGGGCGGCGGCCAGGTCGATGCGCGCCCGGGCCCGGTCCGCGGCGGCGGTCGCGTCGCCCTCGGGTGCGCGACCCGGCGCGGTGTAGGTGGTCTCGGTCGCCACGAGCCACCCGGCGCGATCGCCGGCCTCGACGCGGCGCACGACGAGCGCGCCCTCGAGCGCGGCGCCGGGGGCGTCGTCCCACTCGGCGGCGGGGAGGTCGGGCTCGTGGCCGGGTGCGACGTCGGAGGGCATCCGCAGGTGCAGCACCTGCTCGTCGCCCTGTGCCACGGCGTCGAGCACGCGCAGCTGCGACGAGAGCGCGACCGTCGTGCCCGCGACCGCGCCCGGCGGCAGCCCGTCGACCACGATCACCAGCACGCCGTCCGTGCCGGAGGCGAAGGACGACACGGTGAGCGCGCCCGAGCGCACCTCGTGCACGCCCGACGGCAGGTCGAGGCGACGCCGGTAGGCGGAACGGCCGGCGGGGGCGGGCGACGCGCCGGAGGCATCCGCCCCAGCCGCGCCCGCCCCCGTGGCCGTCGCGACCGGGCCCCCCGACCCGGCCGCTCCGGTACCCGCGGTCGCCTCCGGCGGGCCCCCCGGCCCCGCCGCATCCGCTCCGCCGATCGTCAGCACCAGATCTGCGAACGGCAGGAACGCCTGCGAGTACCGCGACTGCAGTCCGCGCACCGCCTGCTCGGCGACCCGCACGTCGCCGTCGGCGAGCGCCGCCCGTGATCGGGCGAGCGCATCGGCGGACCGCGCCGCGTCGGGCGCGTCGCGCAGCTCGCTCGCGGGCGAGCCCGACCACGCGGTGCCGTCGTTCAGGTGGAACGTCATGGCGGGCAGCGCGCCGTCGATCATCGCGCCGAGGCGCCCGTTGCCGAGGGGCAGGCACTCCACCCACCGTTCGGCCGGGGCGTCGTAGCGCAGTTCGCTCATCGTCTCGCTCGTCTCCCGCGCTCAGCCGCGCACGCCGCCGGCGGTGAGGCCGGACTTCCAGTAGCGCTGCAGCGACAGGAACACGATCGCGATCGGGATCACCGAGACGAGCGACCCGACCACGGTCAGGACCTGCAGGCCCGGAATGGTGATCGACGCCTGGCTCCAGCCGGTGAGGCCGACCGTGAGCGGCATGAGCTCCTGGTCGGTGAGCACGAGCAGCGGGAGCAGGTAGCTGTTCCAGCTGCCGAGGAACGCGAACAGCAGCACCGTCACGAGTCCGGTCGACATCAGCCGCAGTCCCATGCCGGCGAAGATGCGGAACTCGCCGGCGCCGTCGAGGCGCGCGGCCTCGATCAGCTCGATCGGCACCGACGACTGCGCGTAGATGAACGACAGCAGCACGCCGAACGGGAACACCAGCGCCGGCAGCAGGATGCCCCAGTAGGTGTTGTTCAGCCCGAGGTTCACCAGCAGCACGTAGGTGGGCTGCGCGATCACGGTGCCCGGGATGAGCATGCTGCCGAGCACGATGCCGATGAGCACGTTGCGGCCGCGGAACCGGTACACGGCGAGCGCGTACCCGGTGAGGGCGCAGACGAACGCCGTGAGCGCCGAGCCGATGACCGAGTAGATCACCGAGTTGAACGCCCAGCGCCAGTAGATGCCGCCGTCGTAGGTGCTGAGCTCGGCCAGGTTGTCCCACAGGTGGAAGTCGGCGAACGCGAACCCGGGCGTGGAGAAGAGGTCGCCGGTCGACTTGGTCGAGGCGACGACGAGCCACAGCACGGGCACCAGGAAGTACGCGGTCGGGATCAGCAGCGCGGCGGTCGTCACGATCATGCCGACGCGGCTCACGCGGTCGCCGTTCACGAACGTCGTGGCGCCGCGTGGGCGCTTCGGCGGCTTCGGCGCGCGAGGTGCGGCGCCGGGCTCGGGGGCATCCGGTATCGTCGACGCCGCGGTCACGGAGAGGGTGTCAGAGGCCATCGCTCGCTCGCTTCGTGGTGCGGTTGTTCAGTCGGAGGACGATGACCGAGACGATCAGTGTCGCGATGCCGAGGATCACGGCCATCGCCGACGCGAGGTTCGGGTCCTTGCCGAGCGTGGAGGCGGCGTAGATCGCCATGTTCGGCGTGTAGTCGCTCGAGATGTTCGCGGTCACGTTCTTCAGCACCTGCGGCTCGTTGAACAGCTGCAGGGTGCCGATGATCGACGAGAGCGTCGTGAGCAGCACGGCCGGCGCGATCATCGGCAGCTTGATGCCGACCGCGATGCGGAAGTCGCTCGCGCCGTCGATGCGCGCCGCCTCGTAGATCTCGCGCGGGATCGCCTGCAGCGCGGCGAACATGATGATCATGTTGATGCCGGTGTACGACCAGATGCTCACGTTCGCGATCGACCAGAGCACGGTGCCGGGCGCGAGCAGGTCCGCGTCGACGCCGAGGCTGGAGAGCGCCTGGATGAGCGGGCTCACCGACGGCTGGTAGAGGAACCCCCAGAGCAGCGCGGCGATGACGCCGGGCACCGCGTACGGCAGGAACGCGGCGAACTGGAAGAACCGGCGGCCGCGCACGAGCGCGCTGTCGAAGAGCAGTGCGAGGGTCGCGGCGATGAACATCATCACCGGCACCTGCACGAGGCCGTACAGGGCGACCCGGCCGAAGCTCACGAGGAAGTCCTGGTCGCCGAGCGCGCGGGCGAAGTTCTCGAACCCGACGAACTCGGTGGTGGTGCCGCCGAAGCCGAGGCCGCTGGACTGCTGCGAGAACAGGCTGTTCCAGACCGCGACGATGATCGGCGAGACCAGGAACACCAGGAACAGCAGCACGAACGGCGCGACGAACACGTAGGGCACCCACGGCTTCCCGGCGCCGGTGAAGCGGCGCCGGGAAGCCGTGGGACGAGCGATGACTGCGGTCATGGATCCGCTCGTCACTCGCTCACGTTCAGGCCGCGGTCCTCGAGGTCCGCGACGGTGATCGCCTGGGCGTTGTCGAGCGCCTCGAGGAAGGTCTCCTCGCCGTTGATCACCTTGGCGAACTCGTCGGTGATCGCGGTCTGCGCGGTGCCGTAGTTCGGTCCGTCGACCCACGTCGCGGGCGTCTGCTCGGCCGACTCGATGAACACCTCGTTGATGACCTGTCCGCCGTAGAACTCCGACTCGGTGAGCAGGGCGTCGGATGCGAGTCCGTTGACCGTCGACGGGAAGAGCCCGCCGACCGTGATGAGC
Organism: Agromyces sp. SYSU T00194; assembly: GCF_040496035.1. Lineage (NCBI taxonomy): Bacteria > Bacillati > Actinomycetota > Actinomycetes > Micrococcales > Microbacteriaceae > Agromyces > Agromyces chitinivorans. Next base: position 496,623 of record NZ_JBEPJZ010000001.1, read on the forward strand.
GCCTCCTGTGTGTCGTCCGACCCGTTCAGCCAGCTCGCGAACTCGGCGGCGGCACCGGGGTTCTCGGCACCCGCGAGCACGACGACCGCCGCGCCGCCGGAGTCGCCCGAGTTGTCGGAGCCGGCGTTCTTCGGCATGGGCGCGATCGCCCAGTCGCCGGAGGTGTCGGCCGCGTTCTCGGCCAGCAGGCTCGGGAACCACGCCGCGTAGGTGACCGTGGCGATGGTGCCGTTGTTCACGAGGGCCCAGTACTCGGGGGTCCAGACCTGCTCCGTCGTGACGAGTCCCTCGTCGAGGAGGGTCTGCCAGCGCTCGGCCACCAGCTGGCTGCCGGCATCGTTCACGCCCACGGTCCAGCTGTCGCCGTCGATGCCGTACCAGCTCGACTCGGCCTGCTGGATCTCCTGCGACCACTGCCCGATCTCGCTGGGCGACATGTTCGCGATGTAGACGTCGGGGTTCGCCTCGTGCAGCTCGCGGGCCGCGTCGACGTACTCGTCCCAGGTCGTCGGCATCTCGATGCCGTACTCGTCGAAGATATCGGTGCGGTACATGGTGGCCGCCGGGCCGATGCCCTGCGGCACGCCGTAGACCTGGCCGTCGAAGCTGACCGAGGCCCACGAGCTCGCGGTGTAGTTCGACTCGTCGTCGGCGACGAACTCGGTGATGTCCTGCACGCGGCCGGCGATCACGTAGTCGGGCAGGTTGTGGGTGCTGAGCTGCACGAGGTCGGGGCCGGCGCCGGCGTCGACCGCGGCCTCGACCTTCTGGCCGTCGTCGCCGGTCATGCGGTGGAACGAGACCTGGATGTCGGGGTTCTCGTCGTTCCACTGGTCGACCAGGTCCTCGAGGCCGGGGACCCAGCCCCAGAAGTCGATGTCGACCGGGCCGTCCGCGGAGGCGGAGCCCCCGTCGTCGCCCGTGGAGCAGGCGGCGAGTCCGGTGATTGCGACGGCCCCGGCGAGTGCCACGGCCGCAACGCGTCGAGTGCGCGTCATGAGTCTCATCTCGTGTGTCCTTTCCAGACGACGTTGTCGGAAAGGTCGCGGCGCGACCTGTTCCCCTTGGTGCGATGCCAGACTGCGTCTCGGGTGAGTAGTCTGACGTTCGTCGTTATTTTGTCGCACCTCGAAACATAAAGTCAACCCCCTCTTCGCGAGGAGATTGGATGAATCCGTTCCCATGGCACTGACCGACCTCTCTCTGGACGCCCTGCGCGAGTACCGCGCGAACGTGCACGACCCCGTCGACTTCGACGACTTCTGGGCGCGGACGCTCGCGGAGTCGCGTGCGGTCGCGACCGCTCCCGTCGTCGCCGACGTCGACGCGCCGTTCCGCACCGTCACCGTCGAAGATCTGACCTTTTCCGGATACGCGGGCGACCCGATCCGTGCCTGGATCGTACGCCCCGCCGACGCGACCGGCGACCTGCCCGCCGTCGTCGAGTACCTCGGGTACAACGGAGGGCGCGGCCTCATCGGCGAGAAGCTGTTCTGGGCGTCGGCCGGCTACGTGCACGTGATCATGGACACCCGCGGCCAGGGCAGCGGGTGGGGCTCGGGCGGCGACACCCCCGACCCGCACGGTTCGGGCCCCGCGGTCGCCGGCTTCATGACCCGTGGCATCCTCGACCGCGACGACTACTACTACCGCCGTGTCTACACCGACGCGGTGCGCCTGCTCGACGTCGTCGCAGACCTCCCGGGCGTCGACGCGTCGCGCATCGCCGTGACCGGCGGCAGCCAGGGCGGCGGCATCTCCGTCGCGGCCGCCGCGCTCTCCGACGTGCCGCGTGCGGTCATGCCCGACGTGCCCTTCCTCGCCGACTTCCGCCGGTCGGCCGAGCTGACCGCGGCCGCGCCGTACAGCGAGCTGGTGCGCTTCCTCGCCGTGCACCGCGGCACCGACGAGCGCGTGTTCGAGACCCTCTCGTACTTCGACGGCGTGAACTTCGCCCGCCGCATCTCGCTGCCCGCGCTGTACTCGGTCGCGCTGATGGACGACATCGTGCTGCCCTCGACGGTGTTCGCGTCGTACAACGCGCTGCGCAGTGACGACCGCGAGCTCGAGGTCTACGCGTTCAACGGGCACGAGGGCGGCCAGACCGCGCAGTGGCTGCGCCAGGCGGCCTGGTTGCCGCCGCGACTGGGCTGAGCCGGCGAGCGGATGCCTCCCGGCGGCGGGCGCCGCGAGGCATCCGCTCGACGCTCAGGCCACCCGGCGGATCGCGCTGATCGCCGCGCCCCAGGCGTAGTCGGCGAACCGGAAGTCGTGCACGTCGAGCTCGAACGGCTCCATGGCCGGGTCGAGGTACTCGGCGACGACCCGGTCGAGCAGCCCCCGGTCGACGTTCGCGACCTCGCGGCCCTCGCCGCTGACGATGACCTTCTGCGGGTCGATCAGGTTCGCGATCTGCGCGATCACGATGCCGAGGGCGCGGGCGGCGCCGGCCACCGCCGCGGACGCGCGGGGTTCGCCGGCCCGGGCCGCGTCGATGGTCTCCCAGAACCCGTCGACGCCGGAGTTGCGCAGCAGCGCCGGGATGGTCACGTACGCGCTCGCGCAGCCGACGTGCCCGCGGTCGCACGACGGACCGGTCTCGCTCACGCGCAGGTGCCCGACCTTGCCGGGGTGGCCGCGCGAGCCCCGCACGAGCTCGTCGTTCACGACGAGCCCGGCGCCGATGCCCGCGCCGAGGCCGATCACCGCGAGCGTGCCGAGGCCGACCCCCGCACCGAACCAGTGGTGGGCGAGCGTCAGGGCCTGCACGTCGTTCGAGATCGTCGCCGGAAGCCCGGTCGCCCGCTGCACGAGCGCCTCGAGCGGCACCTGGTCCCAGCCGAGGAAGTGGGATCCGACGACCACCGCGCTGCCGCGCTCGAGGTGCACGTCGCCGGCGAGGCAGACGCCGACGGCCGACAGGCGGGGGGAGGCGGTGCGCGCACGTGCGACGACGTCGGCGATCAGCGCCACGACGTCGGCGACCTCGCGTGAGGCGAGCGGATGCTCCTCCGTGACCAGCACCTCGGCGTGCAGGTTCGTGACGGCGGCGTAGAGGGCCTCGCCGGTCAGCTTGACGCCCACGAAGTGCGCGGAGTCGGGTCGGATGCGGAGCATCTCCGAGGGACGCCCGCGGCCGTTCGGCGGCGTCGCGGGGGCGACCTCCTCGACGAAGCCGAGGTCGACGAGCTCGCGGGTGAGGCGCGCGAGGCTCGCGCGCGAGAGGTTGTTGCGGCGGGCGAGCTCGGCGCGCGACCGCTCGCCGTGGATGAGCACGTCGAGCAGGACCGCACGCTGCCCGTCGTGCAGGCGGGGGAAGCTCCAGTCGTCGGATGCCGCGCTCGCCATGCGATCGAGCCTATCCGGGCGCGTCGGCGGCGGATGCCGCCCCGCCGTCGCCGGGCTCCCCCGCCCGCTGCGCGGCGAGGCGCCGTTCGCGCATCGCGAGGAACAGCGGGAACGTGAACGCGAAGGCCGTGAGCGCCGAGCCCACGACGTAGAGCCAGGCGAAGCGCATGCCGATCCGCCGCGCCTCGACGATGATGAGCACGCTGCCGGCGGTCGCGACGATCAGCAGGTCGACCGTGAGCGACGACACGGCGGGGCCCGACCCGACCCAGTCGCCGACGAAGTCACGCAGCTGCACGATGGCGAGCGCGTTGAACGTCCAGGTGCCGACGAGGCCGACGATCGAGAGCGCGAGGTAGACGAGGGCGAGCGGGGTCCAGTTCCTGGCCATGCGCCAGTCTTGCACCCGGGCATGCCGGAGCGCCCGCTCCTGCACGGGCGGATGCCACAGGCGCCATTGCACGAGCGGATGCCGCACGCCCTCCTGCACGAGCGGATGCCGCGTGCCCTCCCGCACGAGCGGATGCCGCACGCCCTACTGCACGAGCGGATGCCGCGTGCCCTACTGCACGAGCGGATGCCGCTCACGCTCGATGCGGTCGGCCAGACGCGTGCGCGAGCCCGGCGCGGGTCGCCACGCCCCGTCGGGATCGAGCCAGCTCGGCGGGCGGATCCACGGCGACCCGCGCTGCATGCGGATGCCCCACCCCGACGTGTCGATGCTGCGGTGGTGGAACCAGCAGAGCAGCACCCCGTTGTCGGGGTGCGTCGGGCCGCCGTCGACGTCGGGCACGACGTGGTGCACCTCGCACCAGGACGCGGGCACGGAGCATCCGGGGATCAGGCAGCCTCCGTCGCGCAGGGTGATCGCGCGCCGCTGGTGCGGGGTGAAGCACCGCTCGGGCGAGCCGAGCTGCAGGATGCGACCGTCGTCGTCGACCGCGACGGCCTGGATGCCGCCGGTGCAGATCATGCGTCGTGCGGCGCGCAGCGACACCGGCACGTCGATGCCGTCGGCGTGCGCGACGCCGTGGCCGGACTCGAGGTCGGATGCCCGCACGCTCACCAGCACCGTCGGCGGCGCACCTCCGATCGTCGGGCTGTCGGCGGCGCGCGCGGCGACGTCGATGATGCCGGCGACCACGTCGTGGCGCTGCTGGTCGGGCGTACGCACCTCGGACTCGCGCTCGAGGTCGGCGCGCTCCGCCGCCGTGAGGAACCCGCCGCCCGACCGCGGCGCGAGGTGCGCGTCGAAGAGCCGGCGCAGCCCCGCGGCGACCTCGGGAAGGAGCTCGCCGGTGAGCGAGACGAGGCCGTCGCGCGTGCGCCCGAGCCGCACGCCGCGACGACGCATGGCGCGCTCGTCGGCGGGCTCGTCGCCGTCCTGGTCGAGGAACGCGGCCCACGCCTGCGCCTGCGTGCGCAGCTCGTCGGCGGTCGCGCGGATCGGAGCGCCGTCGCCCCTGCCGGTCGCCTCGGCGACGAGTGCCCGTTCAGCGGCGGCGCCGTGGGCCGGGTCGGCCACCCGGCGCGGCTTCGCGAGTTCGCGCACGACCACGTGCGCCGCATCCGCCCCGATCTCGCCCGCATCGACGGCGGCGGCGAGCACCGGGAACTCGGCCGCGGCGGGATGCCCCGTGAGCCCGTCGCGCTCGCGGATCGCCGACCCGACGAGCACGCGCCGGCGCGCCTCGGCACCCGAGACCTGCGTGACCCGCTCGATGAGCTCGGACACCGACCGGCAGCCCTTCCGGGCGCTCAGTCGCGCGGAACCGAGCTCGACCCGGGAGCGCTCGGCGACCTCGCCCGCGACGACCGCGGCGAACCCGTCGACCCGGCGCCGCAGCGCCTCGACCTCGCCCGCGACGCCGAGCAGGTCGTCGTCACGCAGGCCGCGGGCGGCGTCGGCGTCGAGCCCGGCGGCCAGCACGGCCCGGGCCCGATCGAGCGCCTCGCGGAGTTCCTCCATACCTGCATCATGACGGATGCCACCGACATCCGGATCGCGCATCGAATGCCCGGTCAGCGGCGCTTTCTACACCATTCAGCCGTCTTGCGGAGACCACTCCCCCGCACTCGCTGACACGCCCTCCGCGACGCACCTGTGGAGGAGCCGACGCGCGTTCGGCGGTCCGGAGTCATCCGCCGCCCGTCGGCCGAATTCCCGCGACGACGGGAAGTCGCACGCCCACGGGTGGCCGCCGACGGCCACGCTCAGTGCCGACCCCCACTCCCCTCCCGGGCTGCTCCCGACGCGCAGCGACGTCGATCGGCGAAGACTGGGGTCACGGCGCGCGCCGCACCCGCGCCGTCGCAGTCGCCGCTCGCCGGCGGTCGCATCACCGGCAGTCGCATCACCGGCAGTCGCATCGCACCAGGGGGAACCGATGTCCGCAGCATCCGCTCGACCGATCACCGAAGTCCGACCCTCGCGGGTCGTCACCGCGGGCCCGACCCGCGAACTCCCCGCCGACCTGCCGGCCGAGCATCGACCGGAGACCGTGCCGGTCGCCGCCCGCGACCACATCGCCGCCACGCGCGGCGGTCGCACCTACACCGAGCGGGGTCGACACCGCGCAGCACCCGAGCGGCCGGCGCGCACCCCGGTGCTGCCCGCGGGCACGACCGCGCGTCGCACCGTCGAGCGCTGGCTCGGCATCCCCGGCGTGCGTCGCTCGCCGGGCTTCGCGGTCTGATCCCCGCTGCCGCCGACCGGGAGTGCCGAGCGACGCACCTCGCAGCGCCTCGGCACCCCGACGTACGCCGGCCTGCGCGCCGGGCCGCATTACGGCTCAGCCTGTCACGAATCAGCGGCCGGCGACCCCGCCCGTGACGCGCGTCGCACGCATGTGCTGCTCGAGCCACCAGGTCGCGCCGCCGTCGGCCGACGACCATCCGTCCCACTCGAACGCGTCGTCGCCGATCGCGCTGAAGTTCCACCGGATCGGCACCTCCGCGCCGTCGACGAACTCCACGCCGTCCTGACGGATGCCGTCGTCGCCGTGCGCCCGCGCGACGAGCGCGCAGTGGTTGCCGTGCAGCGTGCCGAACCACTGCACCCGCCAGGCGCCCAGCGCCGGGTCGTACGCCCGCACCGTCGTGCCCGCCGTCACCGGCTCGGCGCCGCGGTCGCTTCCGACGATGACGTCCTGCACGGCGCGTCCGCCCGCGATCCACGAGAAGATCCAGGTGCGCTCGCTCTCGACCCAGTCGGCCTCCGGACCCGGCCGGTAGCGATTGCGTACCGCCCAGGTACCGACGAACCGGCCGAACAGCGCCAGCTCACCGGCCAGCGACGGTTCGGGAGCGGATGCTTCGAGTGCACGCGCGAACTCGCTCATGCCGCGAGGCTACGCCGACCCGCCGTCGTTCGGGATCACGTCGGCGTGTCCTCGAGCCCCGGCACCGGCCGCGAGGAACCCAAGCGCTCCATCGACATCCCCTCGACCAGCGAGCCGAGCGCGAGCACGGTCTCGAACCGCCGGATGTTCGGGATCTGCCAGACACGATCGAGCAGCAGCTTCCGGAGGTTGCGGTGGTCGCTGAGGCGGAACTTCGCGAACAGGTCGAACTGGCCCGTGACCACCGTGAGCTCCTCGAGTTCGGGGATCTCCCGGAACGCGCGGAGCGTCTCGGAGAGGTCGTTCCCGGAGTCGAGGGTCACCGGCATGAACACGACCACGTCGTGCCCCAGGCGATCCCAGTCGATATCGACTGTGTAGGAGCGGATGACGCCGAGCCGTTCGAGGCGAGCGATCCGCTCGCCCACGGCAGGCGCCGACATGCCGACCGCGCGGGCGAGCGCACGTTGCGACTGACGCGCATCACGCGAGAGCTCGATCAGCAGCAGCCGGTCGATGTCATCGATCTCCACCGATTCGGACGGACGGTCGACCGCATCGACGAACGCCGACATCGGGCTCCTGCTGGTCATCCGCTCCCCATCCCGGTCGCACTCGGTGGGACAGTCTAGTCGGCGAGGATCGCCGCGACGTCAGGGTAGTTCCCGACCTCCCAGCCGCCGTCCACCACGATCGACGCACCCGTCACGTACGACGCCGCAGGGCTCGCGAGGAACAGCGCAGGCCCCGCGATCTCGTCCGGTTCGGCGGGGCGACGGAGCGCGATCCGGTCGTTCATCGCCGCCGCCAGCTCGGGGACCGACCGATACCCCTCGGTCAGTGGGGTGACGACCAGGCCGGGGAGCACGCAGTTCGCACGGATGCCTCGCGGCGCAGCCTCGATCGCCGTGTTCCTCGTGAACGCCTCCACACCAGCCTTCGCACTGACGTACGCGCTCCCCGCGTGCATCGGGATCCGGCCATTGATCGATCCGACGTTCACGATCGACCCGCCGTCGCGCATCACGGCGAGCTCCGCCTTGGTCGACAGGAAGACGCCGGTGAGCACCAAGCCCAGCGTGAACTCCCATTCGGCCCGCTCCATCCGATCGATCGGTGCGCCCCTCGACGCGCCGGCCACGTTGAACGCCAGGTCGATCTCCGCGGGCATCGCGTCCCGGAGCGCTGTCTCGTCGGTCACGTCCGCCCGACGCGGCGTGAATCGCGGATGTGTAGCGTCCTGAGGCGCCAGGTCGAGGCCGAAGACCACTGCGCCCTCCTCGAGCAGGGCGCGCGTGATCGCCAGGCCGATACCCGACGCAGAGCCCGTGACGACCGCCACGCGACCCGCGAAGCGGGCGCTCATGCGTCCTCCGCGAGATGCGTCTTCCGCAGGCGGACTCCCTCGGACCGGTCGGTCGCGAGATCGCCCAGGCTCAGCAGGGTCTCGATGCGGAGCACGTTCGGGATCTGCCAGACCCGGTCCAGGAGGAGTGCGCGCAGCTCCGCATGGTCGGCGAGCCGGAAGCGTGCCAGCAGGTCGTAGCTGCCAGCGATGACGGTGAGTTCCTCCAGCTCCGGGATATCGCGGAAGGCGCTCAGCGTCGGGGCGAGGTCCGTGCCGGAGTCGACGGTCACCGGCATGTACACGACGACCTCGTGGCCCAGCCGGTCCCAGTCGAGGTCGATCGTGTACCCGCGGATCACGCCCGACCGTTCGAGTCGCGCGATCCGCTCGGAGACCGCGGGCGCGGACATCTCGACTTTCGCGGCGATCTTGCGGACCGAGAGCCGGGAGTCCTCGGCGATCACCTCCAGGATCGCGATGTCGGTCTCGTCGATCCGCACGGGGTCGTGCGGTCGTTCCACCGCTCCCACCAGGGCCGACATCGGCGTCGAGCGCGTCACGACGTGACCGCCCCGACGCGACCCAAGGCAGGCCGCGCCCCACCCTCGGTCTCCCGGTACCACGACGCGAGCCGTGCGAGACCGCGCCGGAGCACGGGCTCCGACGCCGACAGCGAAATCCGCGCGAACGACGCGGCCACCGAGCCGAACGCGGTGCCCGGCGCCAGCGAGACGCCTCGCTCGACGAGCTCGATGCAGGCCCGACGGGAGTCGACGCCCGCGGCGAAGGACACCATCACGTAGAAGGCGCCGTCCGGCACGACCACCTCGATCCCCTCCGCTCGCAGGAGCCCGACGACGAGGTCGCGCCGTCGCCGGTAGCTTTCGCGCATCGCATCGACCTCCTCGCGCGGACCGGTCAGCGCCGCCATCGCCGCCGCCTGGCTCACCTCGCTCACGCACGACACGAGCGGCTCCTGAACCCTCCAGAGCGTCGGCGCGAGCCACGACGGGCTCGCGACGTAACCCACCCTCCACCCGGTCATGGCGTACGTCTTCGAGAAGCTGTAGACGCCGATCACGTGGTCGCGGTCCACGCCGATCGCGTTCGCCGGCGTCCCGTCGAAGATGAGCTCGTCGTAGACCTCGTCCGAGAGGACGAGCACGTCCCGGGCGGCGCACACCTCCACGATCTCGCGCACCACGGCCGGCGGGAACACCGCGCCGGTCGGGTTGCCGGGGCTGTTCAGCACGAGCAGGCGCGTGCGATCCGTGATGAGGGCGGCGATCTCCGCGGGGTCGGCGACGAATCCCCGATCGGCGGGGAGCGGGTAGTGCACGGCTCGTGCACCGGCGAGTGTCGCGAGCATCTCGTAGTTCGGCCATGCCGGGTCGGGGACGAGCACCTCGTCGCCGGGCGAGAGGGTCGCCGCCATGACGAGCTGGCAGGCCTGCACGCCGCCGGCGGTGACGATGACGTCGTCCGGGTGGTAGTCCAGGCCGCTCGCCTCGTGCAGGCGGCGCGCGAGCAGCGTGCGCAGCTCGGCGAGGCCGGCGGACTGGGTGTACCCGACGCCGTCCAGCGCCCTCCGCATCGCTGCCTCGGTGATGTGCACCGGGGTGGTGAAGTCGGGTTCGCCGATCTCGAGCCGATCGATCTCCCCGGGCGGACGCGCGACCACGAGGTTCACGATCTCGCGGATGCCCGACCCGCCGACATGCGATGCGTACTCGCCGATCCCCGCACTCACAGCGCGAGCCATCCGCCGTCGACCACCAGCGTGTGGCCGTGGACGTACGCGGCGTCCTCGCCGAGGAGGAACGCGACCGCCCCTGCGATGTCGCGCGGGTCGCCCAGTCGCCCGGCAGGGATCTTCGCCCCGGCACGCGCGAGCTTCTCCGGGTCGTCGAGCACCGCCGTCGTGAGCGGTGTCGCGATGGTCCCGGGCGCGACGGCGTTGACCCCGATGCCCAGCGGCGCGAGCTCGACGGCAGCCGAGGTCGTGAGCTGGCGGATGCCCGCCTTCGACACGTCGTAGGCGGCTTCGGGCGTCGACGACGAGACGAAGGCGGCGGTCGACGCGATGTTCACGATGCGCCCGCCCCCGGTGCGGCGGAAGTGGGGCACGATCGCCTGGATCGCGAGGAACGCGCCACGGAGGTTGACGGAGAGCTGCAGGTCCCACTCGGCGACGCTGTAGTCGACGAGCGGCTTCGCGATGGCGATCCCGGCGTTGTTCACCAGGCCGACGAGCGGCGCCGACCGCGCCGCGGCGAAGTCGACCAGCTGCGCCACGGATGCGGGGTCGGACATGTCGACGACGTGCGGGACCGCGCGGTCGCCGCGTTCGAGGATCGCGTTCGCGACGGCGCCCGCCCGGTCGGCGTCGAGGTCGGCGACCACGACGTCCCAGTCGCGGGCGGCGAGGAGGGTTGCCGTCGCCTCGCCGATCCCGCCGCCGGCGCCGGTGACGATCACGGTGCGGTGGTTCTGCATGTGGAGCTGCTTTCTGTGGAGTCGATCCGGTGCGTGGGGTGCGGGTCAGGCCAATCGGTCGCGGACCTCCCCGAGCAACGACACCGAGCGCATGGTCGCGTCGTGGTCGACGCCGGGGTACTTCGACCGGAACATCACGTGCAGGCCGTCGCCCACGATGTCGCGCAGTCGTCCGAGCAGGTCGGCCACGTCGTCGGGGGTGCCGAGCGACATCTCGCCGCGTCTGCGCGCGTGCTCGTCGGGCGACATGCGGTCGGGGTACCATCCCTCGTATTCCTCGGGACGCAAGCCGTACCAGTCGCCGTACACGCGGCGGGTGTACATGTACCCGTCACGGACCGCTTCCCATGCCGCATCCGCGCCGTCCTCGTGCAGGAACCCTCCCAGCGTGAGGTAGAACTGCACCGGTTCGTCGCCGCGGCCGTGCCGCTCGAGCGCCTCGCAGTAGAGCCGGTGACCGGTCTCCACCCGTTCGAGGATGCCGCGATTGTGCCCGCGCTCCGCGAAGACGTCCGAGTCGGTGCCACCGTCCATGATGAACGCATCCGCGAGGCGGGCGACCCGGTCGATCGCGGCCGGTGCGTGACCGCCCATCAGGAGCGGGATCGAGCCGTGCACCGGCTTCGGGAACACCTCGACCCCACGTCGCGTGAAGTGACGTCCCTCGAAGTCGACGGGGCCCGGGCTCCAGGCCTGTCGCAGGATCTCGCACAGTTCCTCGGTGCGCCGCACGCGGGTCGGCCGCCGGACGCCGAAGCCCTCGTACTCCACGTCGCGGTAGCCGAGCGCGAGCCCGAGGCGCAGGCGGCCGTTCGAGAGCTGGTCCACGAACGCGGCGTCCTCGGCGAGCCGGATCGGCTCGTAGAGCGGGGCCAGCGCCACCGAGATGCCGACGCCGATCCTCGTGGTCCGGGCCGCGAGGGCCGCCGCATACGGGAGGACGCTGCCGACGTAGCCGCTCTCGAGGAAGTGGTGCTCGGTGATCCACACGGCATCGAGCCCGACGCGTTCGGCGTGCTCCATCTCGCGCAGGGAGAGCTCGAGCTCCTCCGACTGGTCGAGACCGGTGTCCGGCAGCGCCTCGCCGCTGAACACCCCGAGTCCGATCTCCATGTCATGCACCTCTCTTCGCCTGCGCGCTCATGCGGCAGCCTTCATCTCGTCGTGGCGCCAGCATCGGACCACGTGGTCGGCGGAGAGCACCACTTCGTGGTGCGGTTCCGGGCAGTCCCCGCCGACGACCGGGCACTCCGCGCCGACGGTCGTCTCCTCCGCGGCCTCGCCGGCGAGCTCGGCTCGGAACAGCCGCCGGGTGTACGGATGCCTCGGGGCGGCGAACAACGCGCTCGTCGTCGCCCGCTCGACGATGCGGCCCCGGAAGAGCACGATCACCTCGTGGCTGGTCAGCCGCACCACCTTCAGGTCGTGCGTGGCCATCAGGTAGGTCATCCCACGCTCCTCCTGCATGCGCTCGAGCAGCGCGAGCACCTGTCCTTGGATCGAGACGTCCAGGGCGGAGGTCGGCTCGTCGAGCACGAGCAGCTTCGGAGCGCTGGCGATCGCGCGGGCGATCGCCGCACGCTGCAGTTCGCCGCCGCTGACCCCGCGCGGCCGTAGGCCCGCGAACGCGGACGATAGTCCGACCGAGGTCAGCAGCTCGGCGACGCGGCGATCACGGTCCGCCGGGCGTTCCGGATCGAGACGGAGCACCTCCCCGATCGACCATCCGATCGTCCGCATCGGGTCGAACGAGAGCAGGGGATTCTGGAAGACCATCTGCAACTCGTGCCGGCGGGCGCGCGACCGGCGGGCGGACAGCCCCGACAGCGGTGCGCCGGCGAGCTCGATCGCACCCGCATCCGGTCGGTGCAGCCCCATGATCAGGCGCGCGAGGGTGGACTTGCCGGACCCGGACTCCCCGACCAGCGCGACGGTCCGGCCGTGCGGGATGTCGAACGAGACGTCGTCGACGGGACGGATGGTGCGTCGACCGACGGTTCCCCGGACGCGGAACTCCTTGCGCACGTTGCGGACGCGCAGCAGTGGCTCGGTCATGGTACCTCCACGTTGTGGCATGCGACCCGACGACCGTCGGACCCGACCCGCAGGGCGGGGCGTTCGGTCCGGCAGAGCTCCGTCGCGAGTGGACAGCGCGCGGCGAACGGGCAGCTGTCCTCCGGGATCTCCCCCGGGTCCGGGATCCGCCCCGGGATGAAGCTGATGCGATCGGCCTCCGGGTCGGCCGACGCCACGAGCCCCGCGGTGTACGGGCTGACCGGATCCCGCATGATCTGCTCGGCGGACCCGTGCTCGAGCACCATGCCCGCGTACAGCACCACCACCTCCTCCGCCATCGACGCGATGGCGGCGAGGTCGTGGGAGATGAGCAGCAGCGCGCTCCCCCGCTCGCCGACCTCGCGCGCGATGGTCGCCAGCACCTGCACCTGGATCGTCGCGTCGAGGCCGGTGGTCGGTTCGTCGGCGATGACGAGGTCGGGCTCGCACACGAGCGCCATCGCGATCGCGATCCGCTGTGCCATCCCGCCCGAGAACTGATGGGGGTAGTCGAGCGCACGCCGGTCGGCATCGGGGATGCCGAGCTCCGACATCAGGCGCACTGCGCGGCGCCTCGCCTCGTGCTTGCCGATCGGGAGGTGCGCGCGCGCGACGTCGGCGATCTGGGTGCCGACGTTGACGACGGGGTTCAGGGAGCTGAGGGCGTTCTGGTAGACGATCGAGACGCGCCTGCCGCGCACGGAGCGCATCTCGTGCTCGGTCAGGTCGAGTACGGACCGCCCGTCGAGCTCGATCTCGCCGCCGACCACGCCGACCCCCTCCGGCAGCAGCCCCACGATCGCCCCAGCGGTCATCGACTTGCCGGAACCGGACTCGCCCACGACGCCGATGCGACGACCGGCCGGGATCTCCAGGTCGAGGCCCTGGACGATCGGGCGCCCGCCGACCGACTCGATGCGCAGGTCGCGTATGGACACCAGGTTCATCGGGTCCCCCAATCGGAGATGCGACGGCCGATGCCGTCCAGTGCGATCACGGTGACGAAGACCGCCAGGCCGGGGAAGAACGCCATCCACCACTGGCCGTAGGCGATGCGGGGCGCGCCGATCGCGATCATCGCGCCCCACTCGGGCTCCGGGATCGGGACCCCGAGGCCGAGGAAGCTGAGGCCGGCGATGACCTGGATCGCGAACCCCGTGTTGATCGAGAACTGCGACAGGAGCGGCCCGACCGAATTGGGGGCGATGTGCTGGACGATCACCCCGAAGCCGGTTCGGCCGGCCGTGCGCGCGACAGCCACGAAGTCCGCCTGCAGCAGGGGCGCCGCCACCGAGCGCGCGACCTTGAAGAACGCCGGCGTGTAGAAGACAGCGATGATGCCTGCCAGCACGAGACCGCCGTTGCCGAGGGCGGCGATCACCATGAGCGCGAAGAGGAACAGCGGGATGGCCTGGAACATCTCGGCGATGCGGGAGAGCACCTCGTCCACCCACCCGCCGAAGTAGGCCGCGACGCTCCCCAGCACGAGGCCGAGCAGGAGCGCGACCACGATGCCGGAGACCGAGAGCAGCAGGTCGGTGCGCGCCGCGTAAAGCACCCGCGTGAACACGTCCATGCCCTGGGTGTCGGTGCCGAACCAGTGCGCCGACGACGGCGGCTGGTTGGTCGCCGACAGGTCGGCCTGCACGGGGTCGTAGGGGGTGATCAGCGGCGCGAACGCGGCGAGCAGCACCAGCACGGCGAAGGTGGCGGTGGCGCCGCTCAGCAGGACCTGGCTGTGGAACGCACGGCCGATACTCGTGCGCGGCCGCTCCACGGAGGGCGGCTTCGGGGTGTCAACTGCCACGGCGGATCCTCGGGTCGATCGCGAGCGACACGAGGTCGGCGATGAAGTACAGGAGCAGGTACAGGGCACTGGTCAGGAGGGCCACGCCGATCACCGGCGCGAAGTCGAGGCGCTGCATGGAGAGCACCGCGTATTGGCCGACCCCGGGCCACGCGAACACGATCTCGACGAGTACGGTGCCGCCCAGGAGGTAGCCGAAGGTCATGGCGACCTGTTGCGCGATCGGGGCGGCCGACGACTTGACGGCGTACCGCGCGTATGCCACCTGCGGCGGCAGGCCCATCGCGCGGGCGGTGCGGAAGTGGTCGCTCCGCAGCACCCGGCCGACGACGTCGCGCGTGAGCGCGAGCAGGGCGGGGAACGCGCCGAAGGCGAGCGCGATCGACGGGAGCACGAGGTGGGCGATCGCGTTGGCGAACACCGCCCAGTCGCCGGCGATGGCCGCATCGACGACCGTCATACCCGTGACATGCGGCGGGGAGCTCATGCCGATGTCCAGCTCCCCGGTCGGTGCCGGCGCGATGCCGAGCGTGTAGGTGAAGACGTAGATCAGCAGGATGCCGAGCCAGAAGGTCGGCATCGCGACGCCGAACCGCACGAACCCGGTGATCAAGCGGTCGATCCAGGTCGCGGGGTGCAGCGCGGCCCAGACGCCGAGGGGCAGGGCGAGGAGCACGGTCAGGAGCAGGGCGGCGAGCGCCAGCTCCAGCGTGGCCGGGAACACCGCGGCGAGCGCCTCGGAGACGGGCTGTCGGGAGAAGGTCGAGGTGCCGAGGTCGCCCTGCAGGAGCCCGCCGAGGTAGTCGAGGTATTGCACGACCAGCGGACGGTTGTAGCCCAGCTGCTCGCGCAGCGCCTCGCGCTGCTCGTCCGAGGCGTTCTGGCCGGCGAGCAGGTAGACCGGGTCGCCGACGTTGTGGCTGAGCAGGAAGACGATGAGTGTCACCCCGAGCAGCGCGATCACCGACGTCGCGAGCCTGCGGAGGACGTACACGCCCCCGCCGATCACGGCGCTCTGGCGCATCGCGCTGCCCGGGATGATCGTCATCTCGTGTTCCTTCGTTCGCTCAGTCGCGGGTGAGCGGCTCGAACCGCATCAGACTGTCGGGCTCGAGCACGAACCCGGAGATGTCGTCGCGCATGGCCACGAGGTAGCTGGGCTCGCCCAGGCTCAGGATCGGCACGTCCGCGTTCAGCACCTTCTGGACCTCGGTCGAGAGCTGCTGGCGGGCGTCCGGGTCGAGCTCGACGGCCAGCTGCTCGGCGAGCGCGTCCATCTCGTCGCTGACGTACCCGTAGCGGTTCAGCACGGCGTCGGACGTGAAGAAGAGGAACACCGAGTAGTACGGGTCGTCGACGTAGCTCGACGACCCCGTGACCATGAATGCGTCGCCTTCCTGGGCGAAGCTGCGCTCTGAGAACGCGGCCGGCGCCAGCTGGTTGATGTTCATGGTGACGCCGATCTCGGCGAGCGCGCTCTGCACGGGCACGGCCAGCGCCTGGCCGATCGTGTCCGCGGTCGACACATCCAGCGTGAACTCGAACCCATCGGCGTAGCCTGCGTCGTCGAGGAGGTCCGCGGCCAGCTCGAGGTCCTCCGTCGTGACGCCGTTGTCGGCGTCCGCGTCGAAGCTCGCCGAGTTCTGCGGCCACAGGCCCTGCGGGGTCTGGGCGTACCCGAGGCCGACCTCGTCGGCAATCGCGTCGTACGGGATGGCGTGCGAGAGCGCTTCGCGCACCCGGACGTCACCGAACGGCTCGAAGCCCTGCACCAGGCCGATGTAGTTCTGCGCCCTGGACGGCACGTCGACGATGGTCACGCCGTCGGTGCCCTCGAGCCCCGCGATCGCGTCGGCGGACAACCCCTCCGCGATGTCGAGCGTGCCGTTGGCGAGCAGCTGCGCGCGGTCGGTCTCGCTCGGGATGATCTGCATCACGACGGTCTCGAAGTAGACGTCGTCGGCGTACGGGTAGTCCTCGTTCTTCTGGAGCACGACCTGGTTGCCGGCCTCGTAGTTCTCGAGGGTGTAGGCGCCGCCGCCCAGGCTGTTCTGCGCCATCCAGTCAGCCGCCCAGGGGTCGTCCTCGGTGGCGTGCTCGGCGATCGCGACCGAATCGAGCACCGAGGCGTCCTGGTCGCGCAGGAGCTGGCCGAACATCGGGCTGGGCGACGGGAGCGTCACGACGAACTGCGTGTCGTCGATCTTCTCCAGCTGCGACGCGTCAGTGATGCCGGCCGTGTTGAAGATGAAGACCGGACCCGTGCCCATCCCGAGCGCGCGCTCGATCGTGTAGATGAAGTCGTCGCTGGTGATCGGGTTGCCGCTCGGGAACGTCGCCCCCTCGGTCACCGTGAAGGTGGCGGTGAGGCCGTCCTCGGACATCTCGTAGCTCGCGGCCTCCGCGACCGTCTCCGACGTCTCGCTGATTCCGTACCCGTCGCCCTCGGCGACGGGGTACTTCTGCCACTGGAAGTAGGTGTTCTTGATGATCTCGTTGGCGATCGCCTCGCTCGCCGTGCCCGGGTCGAACGTCGCCGGGTCACCCGCGATGCCGATCACGAGCTGTCGGTCGTCGCTGGAGTCGGACGCGTCGGTGGTGCCGCCGGCGGAGCACGCGGCGAGCGCGAGGCCCGCGGTGACCGCGAGGCCGATGGCGGCGGTCGCACGGCGAGCGCCGAGGCCGCTGCTGCGGAACAGGGATTTCATGCTGGTGCCTTTCGAATGCGGATTCGGGTTGGTGGTGGGGTGGTGCGCTTCAGGGGTGAATCGGTCGTTGGCGGATCATGCGTCGGCCGGGTCGCCCCAGCCGCCGCCGCCGCCGGTGAACACCTCGAGGACCGTTCCTGCTGGGACCTCGAGTGCGTTCGTCTTGAGCCGGCGCGTACGCTCCTCGTTCGGCCGGGTGACGTAGATGTCCGGCCCGAGGCCGTCGGAACCGCCCATGAGGCCCCAGGACGGCGTCTTCGACCGTTCGAACCAGAGGGACAGCCGCGCGTCCTCGAGCACCTCGTACACGCGCTCGATGCCTTCACCGCCGCTGAAGCGGCCCGCACCGCCGGACCCCTCCCGGAACGCGTGGCGATGGATCCGGATCGGATACCGCTGCTCGATCGTCTCGACCGGCGTGTTCTTGAAGTCGCCCGCCGCGGAGTGGATCAGGGCGTCCTCGCCGTCGCTGCCCTCCCATGCGCCCCAGCCGCCGGCCAGGGACTCGCCCGACATGAAGACCGGCGAACCGAGGGCGTTCGTGAACGTGACGTTCCACGAGTCGCCGACGTGCCCGGCGGCCGCGCGATCCGGCACGGCGTCGGAGAGTGCCTTCACGACGAGGTCCATCGCGAGCATCAGGTGCGGTCCGTAGTGCAGGTGCGCGGCCTCGGCGGGCGGATCGAAGCAGCTCCCCGCGGGGATCACGACGTCGAGGTTCCGGAACGCGCCGCCGGATGCCGGGCTCGTCGGGTTGACCAGGAACTTGAACGCCTGCTGCAGCGCGGACTCGGTCTGCACTCGGCCGGAGTTGATGCTGCCGCGCGACTGCGTGCTCGACCCGGTCAGGTCGACCGTCATCCGGTCGCCCTCGATGGTCACCGTCACCTGGACGTGCACGGGCACGTCCTCGCTGATGCCGTCGCCGTCGAGGAATCCCGACGCCCGGTAGGTGCCGTCGGGGATCTCGGAGACGGAACGCCGGTCGTCGGCCTCGGCGTGCGCGAAGTAGGTCTGGATCGCGGCGTCGACGGTCGGCCAGCCGTAGCGGGAGACGATCGCGTGGAACCGCTCCTCCCCCGTGCGGCAGGCGGCGACCTCGGCGAGCAGGTCGCCGACGAGCGCGTCCGGGAACCGCGAGTTGAGGGCGAGCAGGTCGAGGATCTGCTGGTCGAGCACCCCCGCGTGCCAGAGGCGGGTCGGCCCGATGCGGATGCCCTCCTGGAAGATGTCGACCGAGTCGGAGACGTAGCCCGCCTCCTTCGCACCGACGTCGCTCCAGTGCGCCTTGGCACCGCTGAAGCCGCGGAGGACGCCGTCGACGAAGATCGGCACGAACACCGTGACGTCGTTCAGGTGGCTGCCGCAGACGACGGAGTCGTTGACGATCCAGACATCGCCCTCGGTGAACGAGTCCTTCCCCTTGATGTCGATGACGGCGCGGATCGCCCCGGAGAGGCTGCCGAGGAAGAACGGCAGGCCCGGTGCCTGGCCGAGCAGGTAACCGTCGGCGTCGTAGATGCCGACCGAGCAGTCCTTGGCCTCGTAGATGATCGGGCTGTAGGCCGAGCGGTAGAGGTTGCGTCGCATCTGCTCGGCGCCCGACATGAAGGCGTGCTGCACGACCTCCACGGTCGCCGGGCTCGGTGCAATCTCTGACGTTGCGGTCATGCGTCTTTCCTCTCGAGGAGCAGGTGGCCGGCGGGCAGGCTGACGGCCCGCCAGTGCGGAGGGACGACCGTGGTCGAGGTGGTCTCGAGGACCAGCGCGGGTCCCTCGACCTCGACCACGTCCTCCCGCAGGTACACCGGGGTCGACTGGGGCACGTCGCCGAAGTGGACGATCTGCTCGCCGACGGCAGCCCCCTCGCGGGCCTCGGTCACCGTCGCGCCGCGGGACTCGAAGGCCATACCCGTCGAGGCGCGGACGGCCACGAGTTCGATGCCCGAGCCCGGACTCGAGTGCCCGTACCGGCCGTGGTAGACGTCCTGGAAGTGGTCGATGAGCTCCCCGAAGTCCTGGCCGCGCTCGACCGGGATGGTCAGCGAGTACTCCTGGCCGACGTAGCGGACGTCGGCGTAGAACTCGAGGTAGGCGTCGTCGTCGGAGATGCCCTCCTGCGCGAGCATGTGGCCGGCGCGCTCGCCGAGGAGGTCGAGCACCTCGTCGATCTCGGCCGCCGCAGCGTCCTGGTCGCGGAAGAAGGAGCGCACGAAGTCGTGCCGGATGCCGCCCTTGAGCATGCCCGCTGCGGAGAACGAGCCCGGCAGCGCCGGGATCACGATGCGATCGATCTCCAGCTCGTCGGCGACCGAGGTCGCGTGGAGCCCGCCGGCCCCGCCGAAGAACACCAGCGCGAAGGCGCGGGGGTCGAGCCCGCGCTCCACGGTGAGCTCCCGGATCGCCTCGGCCATGCGGAAGTCGACGATCTGCAGCGACTGCTGCGCCAGCTCGACGGCGGAGAGGCCGAGCTCGGCGGCGACGGCCCCCACGGCCTGCTCGGCCGCGGCGCCGTCCAGGCTGAGGCTGCCGCCCAGCCGCTGTGCGAGCGGAATGTGACCGAGCACGACGTGGGCGTCGGTGACGGCCGGCTGGGTGCCGCCCCGCCCGTACGCGGCGGGCCCGGGCATGGCGCCTGCCGACTCGGGGCCGACGCGCAGCCGTCCGAGGTCGTCGACCGAGATCAGGCTCCCGCCGCCGGCGCCGATGGTGTGGACCTCGGCTGAGGGAGCGAGCACCGGCAGCTCCTGCAGCTCGTATTCGCTGCGCAGCGACGGCTTGCCCTCGCGCACGATCGAGACGTCGAACGAGGTGCCGCCGACATCGGCGGAGATGAGGTCGGGCATGCCGAGCAGGTCGGCGAGCGCGGCGGTGCCCGTGACACCGCCGACGGGACCGGACATGAGGGTTCCGATGGCGTGGTCCGAGGCCAACCGGGCGATCATCACCCCGCCGTTCGACTCGTTGATGTAGACCGGGACCTTCAAACCGGCCTCCTCGAGCGCGGCCTCGAGCGCCGCGAGGTACGCCCGCATGATGGGCGTGATGTACGCCGACATCACGGTGGTCGAGGTGCGCTCGTACTCGCGCCATTCGGGGGCGACATCCGCGCTGGTCACGACCGAGACGCCGCGGAGCTCCTCCTCGAGGATCTCCCGGACCCGGTGCTCGTGCGCGGGGTTGACGTAGCTGTGCAGGAGGCAGACCGCTACCGCGGTGTGCCCGGCGGCGCGGATGCGCCCCGCGACCTCGCGCACGCTCGCCTCGTCGACGGGCACGAGCACCGCCCCGTCGCCGGCCAGTCGCTCGGTCACCTCGAACGTGGCGTCCCGGCCCAGCAGCGGTGCGGGCTTGCGGTAGTGGAGGTTGTACATGTCGGGGCGGTGGCCGCGTCCGAGGAGGTAGGTGTCGCGGAAGCCCGCGGTCGTCACCAGGGCGACATCCGCACCCCGGCGCTCGAGCAGTGCGTTGAGCCCCTGCGTCGTGCCGTGCACGAACACCTCGATCGCGTCGAGCGGCACGCGCGACTCGCGCAGTGCGGCGACGACGCCCTCGACGAGGTTCGGCGGCGTCGACAGCACCTTCGTCGTGGTCAGCGCGCCGTGCGCGTCCTCGGCGACGAGATCGGTGAAGGTCCCCCCGATGTCGATCGCGATGCGGTAGCCCATTCCATTCCCTTCGGTCACAGTCGGATCCGATCCAGTTCGTCGTCCAGCCCGAGCAGCTCGTAGCGCTGCAGGGCGATCGGCACGTTGCCGTTCAGCCAGAGGAAGTCGTGGAACGCCATCAGGTCGAACTCGTCGCCGAGCGTGCGCACGGCATCCGCGAGGAATGCCTCGATCTGGGCCTTCCCGATCTGGTATGTCGAGCCCTGGACGGGGATGGCCGCGAAGAACGCGGCCTCGTCCATGGCGGTCTCGAGGTCCATCGGCACGCGATCGGCCATGAGGGCGCCCGCCTCGCGGACGCTGTAGCGCCCGGTCGCGAGCCCGAGGTCGACCAGCACGCGCAGCGCGCGCAGTCGGAGGAACGAGTGCACGACCGCACGTGTCCCGGGCGCGTCGTCGAAGAGCCCGGATCGGAGCATGAGCTCCTCGTTGTAGAACGCGATCCCCTCGTTGGGACCCGAGTCGTAGTAGCGGCGGCGCAGGGCGTCCGGATGCCGCCAGGAGAGCGCGAGCTGCTGGTAGTGCGCACCCTCGTGGATGATGCCGGCTCGCGGATCCCGCGCGTTCGCATCGTAGAAGTAGGGCAGCCCTTCGACCGGCGCCGGCATGTAGCTGACGCCGTCGAGGTCGACGCGGTCGTCGTCGGTCAGGTCGTCCGTGACGCCGAGGAACTTCAGGGGTTCGAGGTATGCCGGCATCGGCGCGACGAGGTAGTGCCCGAGCGTGGCGGGCTGGCTCAGGATGCGGTTGTGCACGTAGAACTCGCGGATGGCGAGCTCGTCCCGGCGCTCCTGCTCCACCTGCGCCTCGACATCCGGCAGGAGCGGCGCCTGCTCGCCGCTCCCCTCGATCGCGGACAGGGCTTCCGCACGTGCGAGCTCGCGGCGTCCGATCGCGAGCATCTCGTCCGCGTCGAGCGGGTTGAGCGCCACCGTCCGGAGGAACTCCCGCACGGCGTCCTCGCCAATCGGCCGCCACTCCGCAGAGCCGGGGATGCGCTCCACGAGCCACTCGCGGAACGACTCGAGCTCGAGTGCCGCGGTGCGGGCAGCGCCGGCGACGCGATCGCGCACAGCCTCCGGCAACTGCGCGGAGAGCGCCGCCGTCGAATCCGCGATGCGGACGCCGATCGATTCGAGGTTCGCGGCCGTCTGCTCGGCGAACTGGCGTACCATCGAGCCCGCCAGGTTCTCCCGAGCCCAGACGAGCACCGTCGGCGTGTGCTCGTAGGCACGCGCGACCCGCTCGGCACGGGCGGCGTCGAACGGCGGGAGCTGGAGCAGCTCGTCGAACACGACGCCGAGCGTGTGGTCCACGTAGAACCCGGGGTGGGTCGCCCACTGTGCCACCACGTCGAGTTCGAACCGCACGCGGGCGATGGCCGACCCGACGAGCGCGTGATCGACCACGGCCGCACGGTGCGCGCGGTCGCCGCGCGGCGCGGGCACCGGCAGCGCGGTCCACTCCGCGGCGAACTCGTCGGCCTTCGCGCGAGCGGCGGCGACGTCCGAGCGCGACCAAGCCGGCAGCCAACCCTCCGGACGCTGGATGCGCGGGATGTCGTCACTCGTGCGCGGCTGCTGCGCGGCGCGCCACGTCCAGAAGCGGCGACCGAGCTCCGAGACCGACGAAGCATCCGATGAGGGGGTGTGCATGCCGTCGATGCAATCGCATGAATGTATCCGGCAGGTGAAACGATGTTTCGACTGTGTAAACGTTAGGCGGAAGTGAGCCTCCACCTTTCATTCGAAAACGCAGTCGGCTCAGTTCTACAGCTGTGGGAAAAGATCCTCGTGAGAGTGCACCAGCATCCACGCGCCGTCCGGTCGACGTCGCCAGGCTGCCGACACGCGAATCAGTTCCATCGGCGCGGCATCGTTCGCATACTCGACGACGAGCGTGTGCCGACCGATACCCGTGTCGCCCCAGACGTCGATGATCGGGTGGTTCGCGGTGATTCGGGAGACGACCGGGACGTCAGGGCCGCTCGGTCGCGCCGCCCGGAGCGCGTTGAACTCCCGCATCCCGTTCGCAAGCTCCGCAACGACGGAGTCCCAGATGGTGCAGTCGTCCGAGATGTGCGCATCGGTCCGCGAGCGGTCTCCGGTCAGGAAGCCGGCGTACATCGAGAGCTGCTCGGCCCAGATCGTGCGCTGCTCGGGCGTGAGCGCGCTCGGGTCCGCAGCGTCGATCAGGGCATCGGGGGAGGTCATCGCGGGTGCGTCCATTCGTCGGTCCTCGGTCGGTGTCACGGGAACGTAACGCGAACGTCGTCTCGTACGATCGACTGACTGATACGTTTCCTTGTGTTCGTAAAGCAGACTAGGAGATTACTTGTCATTCGCTAATTCCGACGCCAACTGGAGTCGCACCCGCGGCGTTTGGACGTTGCTCGGCGAGTCGCGCACGGCACAGGTCGCGAGCAGCGCCGGGTTCGGGTGGAGCGCGATCGACATGCAGCACGGCCGCTGGGACGACGCCGGCATGGTCCGCGCGCTCGAGGTGATGGCGGGTCCGGTGCTGGTACGCGTCCGGTCGCTGGACGACGGGCTCGTTGGACGTGCCCTCGACGCCGGCGCCGCGGGCGTGATCGCGCCGATGGTGGACTCCCCGGACGACGCACGTCGACTGGTCGCCGCGTCCGCCTACCCGCCGGCGGGCCGGCGCAGCTGGGGCCCGATCGTTTCGGGCTACGGCGCCGCCGACGCACCGCCCGCACGCGTGTTCGCCATGATCGAGAGCCGAGGCGCCCTGGATCGGGTCGAGGAGATCGCGGCGGTCGCAGGACTCGACGGTCTGTTCGTCGGCCCGTTCGACCTCGCGCTGGCGCTCGGGATGCCGGTCGACGACCTGCTCCACGACGCGACCGACCTTCGACGGATCGCCCGGGCGGCGGAGCAGGCGGGTCTGGTCGCCGGCGCGTTCGCGGGTACGCCCGAACGTGCGACCCGGCTGGAGCGCCTCGGTTTCGGCTTCGTCGCCGCCACGACCGACGAAGGGCTGCTCGCCCGTGGTGCGCGCGAGGTGCTGGCGGATCGAGGCCGCGCCACCAGCTGATCGCCCGGCCCGCCGCGCGTCACTCGGCGCCGAGCGCCTCCCGCGCGTGCCGGTACTTGCGCGCCATGCGGGTCTGCATGTCGAAGTCGAGGCGACGGGTGCGCCAGGCGGCCGTGTTGTCGTCGATGTCGGCGAGCTTCACGCGCCGAGCGACCGGATGCTGCCGGATCTTCGCGTAGTACTCGTCAGGCGTCACCTCGGGCGTGCGGGTCAGCAGCACCACGACCTCGATGATCTCGGGCAGCACGCCGGCCTCGAAGAGCTCGCGCCGCGAGATCGCGGTGTCCTCGAGCACGTCGTGCAGCCACGCGGCCGCCGACTCGACGGGCTCGAGGAACGGGTCGAATCGCTCCGCGACGCGCCCCGGATGGTCGATGAACGGCGTGCCGCTGCGGTCGAGGCGCTCGCGGTGCGCGACGAACGCGATGCCCTTGGCGAGCATGACCTGGGCGATGGCGTCGGTCGGCGAGAGGTCGGTGGCGGGCGCGGCATGCTGGTGATGCTCCGCCGGGTCCGCGGGCTCCGAGGCGTTGACGGGCGGTGCGGATGCCACGGGCGGTGCGGATGCCACGGGCGGTGCGGATGCCACGGGCGGTGCGGATGCCGCGGGCTGCGCCGCCCCGACCGACATGACGTGCGCGCCGCTCGTCGCAGACGCGTCGGGTTCCCCGTTCCCGTCCTCCGGAAGCTGCACCGTCTCGTCCGGCACCCGCACGGTCTCGTCCGGCACCTGCACGGTCTCGTCCGGCACCCGCGCCGACTCCGCAGCCGCTTCCGGCACCTGCGCGGGCGCCGCCACCGGGTCACCGGACTGCGACTCCTCGCCCTGGGGGCGCACGTCCAGCACCGGCGCCTCGGCCACCTCCGGCGCGGCGACGCCCTCCTCGGCGTCGATCGCCACGGCATCGATCGCCACGGCATCGATCGCCACGGCCGCATCCGACGCCGCCGTCTCCTCGGCCGCCGCCGCAGCCGCTGCAGCCTCCGGCTCCGCAGCCTTCGCAGCCTCCGCACCCTCCTCGGCCGCGGCGTCCGGCACGACCTCTGCGCGCCGCGTCGGCGCGGGCGGAGGCGGCGGCGCCGCTGCCGGCGGCACGACCTCCGACCAGGGACGCGGCTTGGACACGGTCGCGATGGGCACGGTCGGGATGTCGGCGGTCGACGGCTCGGCGGCATCCGCTCGCTGCCCGGCCCCGTCTCCGTCCGCCTCGGCGATCGGGTCGCGCCCGACCACCCGGCGCCGGAACCGCAGCTCGGTCTCGACGGCGCCGACCTCGCGCTCGTCGACCTGCAGCATCGACGTCGAGTCGCCGTCGCGGAGCCACGCGAACGCCTGCGCGTCGATCTCGGTGAGCCGTGCGCCGTCGCGCGTGGTGAAGTAGCGCACGCGGTCGCCGTCGTGCGCGGTGATCACGATCGAGCGGAACTGGCCGCCCGGCACGTTGGAGCAGAGGTAGTAGGTGAGGCCGTGGGCCGGCGCGTCATCGGAGCCTGCGGACGTCGACCCGACGCGCCGACCGTGCAGGCCCACGACGGGGGCGTCGCCGCGACCGTTGCGCGAGCCCTGCCCGTTGCCCTCGACATGACCGTTCCGCGCCACGTTGGGCGCGCGGAAGAAGGAGATGGGCTCCTCGTCGGCGGGCATGGTCAACCGGGCTCCAGGGTGCGCTGCTTCCGTCGGTGCGACGTTCGGGTTCGGGCGTGCTCTCGGTGAGGGGGTGGATGCTGCGGGCGGGATCCCGCGTACGTCCGATGGTAGGGCGTCATGCGCCGAGGCGCAGAACTTCTCCCCGGCATGGCGCATGCGGGCACGGCGGGTCTCGACTCACGCACGTGACGCACGCGGTGCCGGTCGACGCAGGTCCCCGACCCGTGCGTCACCGCCGTGCACCAGCCCGATGACCTGCTCAGCTTCCGCCGGGTCGAACGCGACGGCCAGCGCCGCACGGCACCGTTCGAGGAACGCCGCCGGTGCGAGCGGCCGGCCGGGACCACCGATCGCCATGCGGACCTCCCGCGTGAGCACGCCGCCGGTCCGCGTGCGGACGGTGAGCCGCGTCGGGTACCCGTCCCCGGGTTCGGAGCCGAGGGACTCGTCCCGGACGTGCACCAGCGCGGCGATCCGGTCGGCATCCGGATCCTCGGTGAGCAGGGCCAGCGGCCCGAGCCGGCCACGGACCAGCCGGCGGCCGAGCACGTCGGGGATCGAGAACTGGCGGCTCGCGAGGTCGCGCGTCGCGACATCGCCGAGGACCGCCGCGCTGCCGGGAGCGACGTCGACATCGATGCCCGCGACGTCGTCGAGGTCTGCGAGGTCGGCCAGCTCATCGAGCGCCTCGAGCGCCTCGAGCGCCGCCTGCGCGCCCTGGCACACCGGCGCGGGCTTCGTATAGACGTCGAGCAGCTCCCAGCGCTCACCGAGCGTCGCCGCGACGGCGGGATCGTCGAGTGCGGTCGTGCGGAAGATGCTGCCCACGGGGGTGCCGTCCGGGTCGAAGCCGGCCACGGCGAGCTCCACGGCGGCGACCGCCGTCGCCGCCGCCCAGCCGATCGCCTCCTTGGCACCCGCGGAGGCGAGCACGGCACTCGGGGCGTGGGCGAGGGCGATGCGCAGCGCGGCGCGCACGGTGCCCGCGCCGACACCGCGCAGCGCGCACAGGGCGGCCGTCGCGCCGACCACCGACGCGTGACCGGTCGCCCGGTAGGTCTCGCCGGTGGCGGCGGGCGAGAACCGGGCGCCGGCACGGATCGCGACCTCGTAGCCGACGACCAGCGCGGTGCGCAGCGTCGTCACCTCCTGGTCGTCGTCCGCCACGGCGAGCAGCGCGGGCACGACCGTCGACCCGGGGTGGATGCCGCCCCCGCCGTAGTGCCCGTCGTCGAGGTCGAGCGCGCTCGCGCACGTCGCGCCGGCGAACGCCGCGCGCTCCGGCACGCCGCGCACCCCCGTCGCCCAGACCGGCGCGGGCCCGCTCGACGACGACGCATATGCGAGCGCGACGCGCGACGCCGGCGCGACCACGCCGGCGGCGCCCGCCGCCAGCGTGTCGAGCAGTCGGTCGCGAGCGGCGGCATCGACCTCGGCCGGCGCTCCCGCGGCGGCCGTGTCGACGACGAAGGCCGCGATGCGGTCGAGCGTCACGATGCCGACGCCGATGCCGATGCGGCCGGCCGCGGCTCAGGCCGCGTGCGCACCGGTCCAGGAGGCGATCACGTCGAGACCCGCGCCGGCGCGCGGCCCGGTCTCCTCGTAGAGGCGCCGGTAGCTGCTCGCCGAGTACTTCCACTGGCCGTCGACCTTCACGAACTCGTCGCGGTAGTACGCGGCGCCGACGGTCGTCGTGTCGTTCGTCAGGTCGATCGCGACGTCGTTCTGGGCGAACCAGGCCGTCGCCGTCGTCTCGGAGGTGAACGTGACGTCGGCCTGCCCCACCTGGTGCCAGGTGAGGATGTTCGGGTCGGTGAGGTGCGTGCGCAGCATCGAGACGAGCTCGTCGCGGCTGTCCAGCTGCACGCTGCCGCCGGCGAACGAGATCGTGGGGTGCTCGATGAAGAGGTCCGGGATGCCGTCGAACTCCTTCGTGTCGAGGAAGCGGTAGTACCGGTACTTGGTGACCTTGATCTGCTCGAGGTCGGCCAGCTGCTCGGGGGTCATGTCGCTGCTCCTGGTGTCGGGGTTCGGGTCAGGCGGCCTCGACGGCGGGCGCCGCGAGGAACTCGGCGACGAGCCCGACCACCCGGTCGACCTCGTCCTCGGTGTTGTGGAAGCCGGTCGAGACGCGCAGGGCGTCGACCTCGTGCACCGAACGCACGTCGACGCCGCGGTCGGCGAGGTAGGCGACGGCCTCGTCGACGTCGCGCGGCAGGCGCACGCTGACGAGTCCCGCGTGCGCCGACGGCGTCAGCACCTCGACCCCGGGCAGCGCCGCGAAGGCGGTGATCGCGCGCTCGGCGAGCGACGCGATGCGGTCGGTGACGGCGCCCTCGGCGTCGGCCGCGACGTGCCATTCGGCGGCCGCCGCCATGCCGGCGACGCCCGGGTGGTAGACGCTCCCGACCTCGTAGCGCTGCGCGCCCGGCGCCGGGCGCAGGCTCTCCGGATCGCCGATGCGATAGG
Organism: Agromyces sp. SYSU T00194; assembly: GCF_040496035.1. Classification (NCBI taxonomy): domain Bacteria; kingdom Bacillati; phylum Actinomycetota; class Actinomycetes; order Micrococcales; family Microbacteriaceae; genus Agromyces; species Agromyces chitinivorans. Next base: position 524,568 of record NZ_JBEPJZ010000001.1, read on the forward strand.
CCTCGTAGTCGGCTCCGAAGAACCCGACGAAGGTCGGCTTCAGCACGTCGAGCATCGGTTCGGCGACGTACAGCGCGCCGGTGCCCTCGGGGCCGCACAGCCACTTCTGGCCGGGCATCGCGTAGAAGTCGACGCCTGACGCCGGGAGGTCCAGCGGCATCGCCGCGAAGCTCTGCGCGCCGTCGCCGAGCACGAGCGTGCCGTTGTCGTGGCATGCCGCGACGATCTCGGCGAGCGGGAACCGCGCGCCGGTGGAGTACGCGACGTGGGAGAACGCGAACAGTCGGGTCCGATCGGTGAGCGCAGCGGCGACCAGCCCCGGCACGTCAGCCGGGTCGGCGTCCTCGACCGCGACGAAGTCGACCTCGACGCCGAAGCGCTGCGCGAGCATGTAGAGGGGGGCGAGCCCGCCCATGTGCTCGATGTCGGTCGTGAGCACCCGGTCGCCGGGCTGCCAGGCGAGGCCCCAGGTCACGATGTTCATGCCCTCGGTCGTGTTGTGGGTGAGCGCGATCGACGACGCGTCGGCCCCGACCATGGTGCCGATGGCAGCGCGTGCCCGCGCGGCATCCGCCATCACCGTCCCGAACCGGGCCATGGTGGTGCGGGGCAGCGAGTGATCGAGCGCGGAGGCGGCGGCGATCGCCTCGAGCGACGGCAGGATCGGCGGGCCGGCGGTGCCGGTGTTGCAGTAGACGACCTCGGAGGCGGCGGGGGCGATCGCACGATATGCGTCACCGGCCGTCGCCGACGGTGCCGGCGCGGGGCCGACCGCGGTCAGTTCGACCTCCACCGACGCGCCCTTGGGAAGCGCGTTGACCTCCACCATCGACCGCGCGGGGAGCCACTCCCCGAACGCCTCGACGTACGCCTCGTTCAACTCGGGGGCGGCATCGAGTCGCGTCGTGTAGACCACGGCACGGGCGATGGCCGCACGGTCGACCGCGGCCGACTCGAGGATGGCGAACGCGTTCGACAGGCACAGCCGGAGCTGCTCCGCCGGCGCCGCGTCGGTGGCGATCGAGCCGTCCTCGCGCATGGGCAGCTGCCCGGAGACGTAGATCGTGCCGTTCGCGTCGCGCACGGCGGGCGTGTAGGGGCCGGCCGCGCCGGCGCCCAGCGCGAGGGGCTGCAGTACGGGCGTCGCCTGGTGGATGGTCATGGGCGTCATTCCTCCCGGATCTCGTTGAGGTAGTTGTAGATGGTGAATCGGGTCACGCCGAGGCTCTGCGCGGCGAGGTCGACGGCGTCGCGGATCAGGAAGAAGCCCTGGGCGTCGAGGTCGCGCACGACCGCCACCTTGTGCTGCTTCTGCATCAGCGACGGCGGTACGTCGATCCGCTCGATGGCGCGGCGGATGAGCGCCTCGGAGAGTTCGCCGACGTTGTTCGAGAACAGCTCGCCGGATGCCTCGGGCTCGACCGCGCCCGTCTCCCCCTCGCCGGTGCGCAGCACGGCGTCGATCAGGGCGCGCGCGCGGTTCCACTGCGTGAGGTCGGTGTTGATGCACAGGCTCGCGAAGGGCGTGCCGTCCGGGTGGCGGAGGAAGATCGTGGACGAGCGGAAGGTGCGGCCGTCCGCGGGCGACGCGCGGTACCGGATGATGTCGTCGGTGCGCCCCATCTTCAGGTGCTCGAGCAGGAGGTTGGTGATCGGGCCGCCTGCGGTGCGACCGGTCAGCTCGCCGCCGACCGCGACGATCGTGTCGGGCAGCAGGGTGAGGTCGTGGATGACGACCTCGCTGTCCTCCCCGAGCGCGGCGGCGAGGGGCTCGGCGATGCCGCAGAGCACGTCGACGATCACGCGCGAGTGCTCGGTGTGCGTGACGCCCCCCACGCCGGGATCGAGCTCGGCGTCGCCGATCGCGGCGGGGTCGGTCGGGATGGTGCCGTCGTGGGCGCTCATGTGCGGTCTCCTCCGTGGTCGCGCGTGTTCACGCCGCCAACATAGACCTCGCGGAGACGGTCGTCGGCCATGACGCCGGAGGGGGTGCCGTCGAGCGCGATCGCACCCTGCTCGAGCACGACCAGCCGGTCACTCACGACGGCCGCCGCCTTGACGTTCTGCTCGACGATCAGCACGGTGACCCCGCCGTCGGCGATGTCGCGCACGCGCTCGAAGAGCGCCGTGCGCGCTCCCGGCGAGAGGCCGAGCGACGGCTCGTCGAGCAGCAGCACCTCGGGCTCGGTCATGAGCGCCATCGAGATCTCGACCGACTGCTGCTGGCCGCCCGAGAGGCTCGACACGCGTGCGTGCCAGCGCGAGTCGACGACCGGGTCGGCGGCGCGCACCGCGGCCATCCGCGCGTGCAGCGCGCGTCGCGGCAGCGTGTACCCGGCGAGCATGAGGTTCTCCTCGACGCTCAGCTCGGCGAAGTTGGTGCGCCCCTGGCCGCAGAGCACGACGCCCTCCCGGACGCGCCTCGTGGCCGGGATCGTGCTGAGGACGCGGTCACCGAGGCGGATCTCGCCCGCCCGCACCGTGACGAGCCCGGCGATCGCCTTCAGGAAGGTCGACTTGCCCGCGCCGTTCGGCCCGATCACCGTCGTGATGCTGCCGCGGGCGATGTCGAGGTCGATGCCCTTCAGGATGTCGGCGGCCCGGCCGTACCCGGCGCGGAGGCCGGACACGGAGAGCTCGGCGGCGTCCCGTGCGATGCGCTCCGTCGCGTGCGTGTCGGTCATGCGGTCACTCCCATTCCCATGAGCGCCTCGAAGACGCGGTCGTCCTGCAGGACCTCGACGCCGCCGGCGGCCGCGACCGCCCCCTGGGCGAACACGACGACGTGGTCGCTCATGTGCGCCACGAAGTCCATGTTGTGCTCGATGACGAGCAGGGTGCGGTGCTCGGCGCGCAGCCCGTCGAGCACCTCGACGAGGAGGTCGGTCTGGCGCGGGCTCACCCCGGCGAGCGGCTCGTCGAGGCAGAGCACGGTCGGGTCGGTCACCAGGCCGCAGGCGAGACCGAGCAGCTTCTGCTGCCCGTAGGACAGCGCGTCGGCCTGCTCGTGCCGCTTCTCGACGAGCCCGACCCGCTCGAGCTCGTGCTCGGCCCGCTCGATCGCCGCTGCCTGTGCAGACCGGAGGCGCGGGGTGCGGAGCACCGCGTCCCACCAACCCGTGCCGTCGGTCTCCTGCTGGGCGACCTCGACCTGCTCCAGCGCGGTCATGCCCTCGTAGGCGTGCACGGCCTGGAACGTGCGCCGGAGCCCGGCGAGCGCGCGACGGCGTCGCGACGCGCGGGTGAGGTCGCTCCCGGCGAGCGCGATCGTGCCCGCGTCGGGTGCGAGGAATCCGGTGATGCAGTCGACGAACGTGCTCTTGCCGGAGCCGTTGGCCCCGACGAGGCCCGTCACCTGCCCGGCGGGCAGGCGCACGTCCACGCCGTCGAGGGCGATGACGCCGCCGAACCGCTTGCGGATGCCGAGCGCTTCCAGCGCCCAGGACCCGGTCGAGGCCGCGCCCGTGGAATTCGTACCGTCGGTCATCGGACCAGCTCCTTCTCGGCGTCGACCGGGGCGGTCGGTTCGGTGGACGGGTCCGTCGTCTCGGCCGCATCCGACCCGTGCCCGGGCCGGGCCGCACGACGCGCGCGCCAGGCGCCGACGAGCTGGGTGAACCGCGCCGGGATGCCGAGTGGGAACAGCAGGCACAGCACGACGAGCAGGCCGCCGTAGATGAACTGGCGCCACTCGTCGAACCCGCGGGCGAGCTCGGGGATGAAGGTGACCACGACCGACGCCATCACGACGCCGAGGAAGTTCCCCGGTCCGCCGATGAAGATGATGGCGAGCAGCGGCGCGAGGTACTCCAGGCCCGCCATGCTCGGCACCGCCACGGAGATGCGCAGCACGTGGATGCCGCCGACCAGGCCGCAGAAGGCGGACGCGATCGCCAGCACGAGCACGCGGTGGTGCAGCAGCGAGACCCCCATCGAGGCGGCGAGGAGCTCGTCGCCCTTCGTGGCGCGCAGGGTGCGCCCCCACCGGCTGGACACCATGGCCCACATGGCGAGCATGATGAGCGCCACCACCGCGAGCGTGAAGTAGTAGAACTCCGTCGGCGTGACGATGTCGGTGAACCCGAGGTCGATGACCGGCAGGTTGGCGATGCCCGCACCACCGCCGGTGACCTCCGTCCAGGTGCGCACGAGGATCTCGACGAACAGCATCAGCACGAGCGAGAGGATGGCGAACGAGTTGCGGCCTCGGCCGAGGGTGGCGAGGCCGAACAGCGCCATCACGAGCGCGCCGCCGACGGCGCCCGCGAGAAGCGCCGGCACCGTCTCCCACTCGTGGGTGCGGGTGAGCACGGCGGTGACGTACCCGCCGACCACCCACGGGACGGTGATGCCGAGCGCGAAGAACCCGGCGTAGCCGAACACGAGGTTCAGCGACTGCGCGATGACCATGTAGGTCAGCGCGAGCGAGGCGACGGCGACGAGGTAGTTCGAGTCGGCGAGCACCGGGAACAGCACGGCGAGCACGAGGAGGACGGCGCTGGTCGCCCAGCCGATCGCCCGCCGTCGACGTGCTGCGGGATCGAGGAGTGTGGGAGTCGTCATGCGGTGCGCACCTTGCTTCCGAAGAGGCCCTCGGGCTTGAAGAGGAGGACGGCGGCGATGAGGGCCAGCGGCGTGATGGCCGCGGCGCTCGCGGAGATCAGCCCGGAGGTGAAGCTCGTGAGCACGCCCACGATGAGCGCCGCCACCACCGAGCCGAGCACGCTGGTCATGCCGCCCATGTAGAGGATCGCGAACCCGATGAAGATGAACCCGGCGCCCATGTTGGGGAACACTCCGTAGAACGGGCTCACCGCGGCGCCCGCGATGCCCGACAGCGCGAACCCGAGCACGATGGACACGACGTTCACCCGCCGTTCGGGGATGCCGACCAGCACCGCGAGGTCGCGGTTCTGCGGCACGCCGCGGATGGCGAGCCCGATTCGCGTGTACCGCAGGAACAGGCCGAGGGCGCCGAGGATCACGACCGCGAGGCCGAATGCGAGCATCCGGATGTACGGGATCTGCACCCCGCCGATGCTCACCCCGTCGGTGCCCCACGGGTTGTCGGGGTAGTAGGCGTTCGGGCCGAACACCTGCAGCGCGGCGTTCTGCAGCAGGATGGACAGCCCGAGCGTCAGCACGAGCCCGACTTCCAGCGATCGGGCGTCGCTGGTGATCCGCCGGAAGAGCGTCGTCGCGAGCAGGAGTCCGATCACCGCGAGGGCGATCGTCGTCACCACCAGCGCCGGTCCGAAGGCGAATCCCGCGGCCCCGATGAGGAGCCAGGCGACGTAGCCGCCGATCATGAAGATCTCGCCCTGTGCGAAGTTCATCAGCTTCGCGGCGCCGAAGATCATCGTCAGGCCCGAGCCGAACAGCGCGTAGACGCCGCCCAGCGTGATGCCTGCGATCAGCAGCCCGAGGTAGAAGTCGGGCTCGTAGCCGAACACGGTGGATCAGTTCCCTTCGAAGGTGACGGGCTCGACGTCCGAGCCGGTGAACTGCTCGATGACGAGGTTCGGGTACGCCTGGTTGTGGTCGTCGAAGGTGATCTCCTCGCCGCCGACGATCATCGGACCGTAGGTGTAGCCCGTGAGCGTGTCCTTGATCGACGCGGGGTCGATGCCCGGCGCGTCCTCGAGCACGGAGGCGAGGATCTGCACGCTCTGGTACCCGTCCCAGCCGACGTAGGCGTTGGCGACGTCGAAGCCGGCACCCTCCCACGCGGCGAGGTAGGCCGAGTTGCCCTCGGACTCGATCGATGCCGAGTACGAGGCCGAGTTGTAGCCGAAGAGCTCGTTGTCGGCGATCGCCGACTGCGTCATGTCGAGCTGGCCGGCGAGCGGTACCGACTTGAGGTCGGACGCGGCGTACGCCTCGTAGAACGAGCCGATCGTGGCGGACGCGTTGAGCCAGACGACGACCGCGTCGGGCTCGGACTGGCTGACGCGTGCCACGACCGAGCTGAAGTCGGGCGTCTCGAGGTTGACGAGGTCGGTCGAGAGCACGGTGATGCCGAGCTCGTCGGCCTTGGCCTCGATCGCCTCGGCGCCGCCCTGGCCGAACGCGCCGTCGTCCGCGATGACCGCGATCTCGTCGTAGCCGCCCAGCGAGTCGAGGTACTCGACGGCCGTCTGCGCGGTGATGTCGTCGCTCGGCGCCCAGCGGAAGACCCACTCGTTGCCGCCGACGCCGGCCTCCGCGGTGATCGAGGGGTTCGACGCGAGGTCGACGAGCAGCGGGATCTCGCTGCGCTGCACGACGGTCAGCGCCGGCAGGGTGGCATCGGAGCACAGGCCGCCGATGATGGCCACGACGTCCTGCTCGATGAGCGACTCGACGGCGGTCTGGCCGTCGGTCGCGTTGCAGGCGTTGTCCTCGACGACGAGCTCGAGGTCGCGGCCGTCGATGCCGCCGGCGGCGTTGATCTCGTCGACGGCGAGCTGCGCGCCGTCCACGGCGGGCTGCCCGAAGGCGCCGATCGCGGCCGCGATGGGGGCGGACATGCCGATGACGATGGGACCGTCGTCGTCGGCCGCGACGGTGGCGTCGCCGGCGGAGGCGCATCCGGCGAGTGCCATGGAGAGCGCGAGCGCGCCGGCGCCGCCGGCGAGCAGCGCGCGAGATCGGCGCGGGGTGGGGTTCGAGCGCATGGTCGTCTTCCTGTTCTGTGATCGGGATGGAGCTGGAGGTGCCGGTCCGGCGGGGAAGCGGGTCGGTGGGACGCCGTCGGGTGTCCGCCGGAGCAGTGGATCCGGTGCAGCGAGTATGCAGCGCCTGTTGAAGCGATTACTACGGATGTTGAACTCTGTAACACCGTGTTTACGACGTTGACACCATGTTGAATCAATTCGCTACATATGTTGAATACGCCGATCTGCGCCCGTGAGACGGATGCGAGCGGCGACACCCGACTGCGGCACCAGGAAGGCCCCCATGACCCAGCGCACACTCGTCGTCGGCACGTCCGGCACCATCGGCGGCGCCGTCGTCGACCTGTTCGACGAGGCCGGCTACGACGTCGTCCGCGCCGACTACGAGGTCGGCGACCTGCGCGTCGACATCACCGACAGCGCGTCGATCGCCGCGATGCTGGACGCCGTCGGCCCGGTCGACCACATCGTCTGCACGGTCGGCATGCTGGCGTTCGCCCCGATCGACGAGCTCACCAAGTCCATCGTCGAGGAATCGATCGCCGGCAAGCTGACCAGTCAGGTCGACCTCGTGCTCCAGGGCCAGCGCGTCGTCCGCGACGGCGGTTCGTTCACCCTCATCTCGGGCATCATGAGCCGCTTCCCCTGGCGCACCGGTGCCGGGGTGTCCGTGGCGAACGGCGGTCTCGACGGGTTCGTGATGGCCGCTGCCGCCGAGCTCGGACGCGACCGTCGCATCAACGCGATCTCGCCGAGCATCCTCACCGAGTCCATCGAGGCGCGCGGCGGCGTGAACCCGCTCCCCGGCTACACGCCCGTGCCCGCACGCCGGGTCGCCGAGATGTACCTGCGTTCGGTGAGCGGCATCGAGAACGGTGCCGTCTTCAGCGTCGACTGACGCCTCGCAGGACGAACCCCACCAGGACAGACACACGAAGGAGACCCCCATGGCGCACATCGCCGTACTCGGCGCGACCGGCAGGACCGGACGGGAGATCGTCGTCCGCGCCCTCGCGAAGGGCCATCACGTCACCGCACTCGTCCGCCGCCCCGACGCACTCGGCGTCGAGGACGAGCACCTCTCGGTCGTCGTCGGCGACGCGACCGACCGAGACGCCATCGACCGCGTGCTCGACGGTGTCGACGCGGTCGTCTCGAGCCTCGGGCGCCCGGCCGCCGGGTTCACCCGCGCCGAGATCGACGACGGCGAGGAGGTGTACGTCTGCGAGACCTCCACCCGTCACCTGTTCGACCTCGGCCCGGCGCACGGCGTGGACCGCATGTTCTTCATGAGCACCCACGGTGCGGGCACGAGCAACGACGGCAGCCCGTACGTGGTCCGGCTGCTCGAGCTCGTCGGCAATCGCGTGGTCGACAAGGACCGCATGGAGGCGTTCCTCGCCGCCAGCGACGCCCCGATCCGCTGGACCGTCTGCCGCAACCCCTACATCTACGAGGGACCGGTCGGGCAGCCCCACGGCGTGCACGAGTCGATCGAGCTCGACTCCAGCTCGCAGGTCACCTACGCCGACCTGGCCGAGTTCGCGATCGGCGAGGTGCTCGACCCGCAGTACGCCGGGAAGTTCCTCACCATCACCGAACCGCTCGACCCCGCGAGGCGGCGCCCGCAGTGACGATGTTCGCGGCGACGCCGACCGCCGGGGCCCCGACGACCTCGCTCCGCGACCGCGCGGAGATCGCCGAGGTGCTGTCGCGGTACAGCCAGGGCGTCGACCAGCGACGCTGGGACCTCTTCGCGTCGGCGTTCGCGCCCGGCGCGCGCATCCGCATGACCCTGTTCCCCGGCCGCTCCTACACCGCGGCCGAGTTCCGCGGATTCCTCGCCGACGGCTACGACGGCGTGCGACTCTCGGGCCAGCACGCGCTCGCCAACCCGCTCGTGACGTTCGCCGACGACCAGGCGACCAGCGCGGTCGAGTTCCTCGCGACGACGCTCGAGGCGACCGGCGCCGACGGCCGGACGGTCCGCGGCACCGCCGCCGGGCTCTACCTCGACCGATGGACGCGCACCGACGCGGGCTGGCGCATCCGGGAGCGCCTGCTGGTGCTGAAGACGCTCGACGAGCGCCCGGTCGAGCCGGCGCCCGCGCTGCGCGACGCGATCCTCGGCACCCGGGACGCCTTCGTGGCGACCGGCCCGCACACCCCCATCCGATTCCTCGAAGGAGACCCCATGCCCCTCACCCCCGACGACCTCGCCGCCCGCGCCGAGATCCACGACGTGCTGATCGCGTACTGCCAGGCGCAGGACCAGGAGCTCTGGTCGCTCTGGGACCGCGTGTTCACGCCCGACGCCACCGTGCGCATGCCGGGCGTGACCGACGCGGCGTTCACGCCCGACCAGCTGCAGGGATTCCTCCGGCAGTTCAATGCGACGCGGGTCTCCGGCCAGCACACCGTGTCCAACGTGCTCGTCGACCTCGACGGCGACACCGCGCGCACCGTCAGCGAGCTGACCGCGGTCACGCTGCAGACCACCGACCGCGAGGGCGTGCTCAAGCGCTCCCGCAGCGCGGGGCTCTACGTCGACGACTTCGTGCGCACCGACGAGGGCTGGCGGATCCGCAGCCGCACGACGCTCCAGAAGCTGGTCGAGATCGACGACGTCGAGTACGACCCCGCGCTCATCGCCACCTTCGCCCTGTCGAAGGAGCATGGCTTCACGATCGACTGACCCGCCTCACCCGGAGGCCGGCACCGCATCCACCTCCGCCGGCCGCGGCTGGCTCGGGTGGGGCGCGTCGCCCAGCCGCTCCTGCTCGCGCCACATCGCGGCGGCGAGCTCCTCGCGTACGGCGCGGTACGCCGGGTCGTGCGCCACGTTGCGCAACTCGGCCGGATCGGCCTCGAGGTCGTACAGCTCCCACTCCGGCGGGTAGGTGAACGGGCCGGTGCCGGGCAGTCCCAGTCCGTCGTTGTAGTAGTAGATGAGCTTGTACCGGTCGGTGCGGTAGCCGTAGTGCGCGGGCGCGTGGTGGAACGCGTCGTCGTGCTCCCAGTACCGGTAGTACATGCCCTCGGCGGGCGGCGACGAGGGCTCGCCCACGAGGTCGCCCCAGAAGCTCCGGCCCTGCATGCGCGGGTGGTGCGCCACGTCGGCAGCGTCGAGCAGGGTCTGCGCGAAGTCGACGTTCGTGACGATGCCGTCGTGCACCCGTCCGCCGGTCAGCCGCCGCGGATAGCTCAGGAGCATCGGCATCCGCAGCGACTCCTCGTACATCATGCGCTTGTCGAACCAGCCGTGCTCGCCGAGGAAGAACCCCTGGTCGGACGCGTACATCAGCATCGTGTCCTCGAAGTCGCCGCGCTCGCGGAGCCAGTCGATGACGCGCCCCACGTTGTCGTCGACGGATGCCACGCAGGCGAGGTAGTCCTCCATGAAGCGCTGGTACTTCCACAGCGCCGCGTCCTCGTACGAGAGCCCCTCCGGCGGGGCGACCTTCAGGTCCTCCTCGTTCAGGTTCTCGGCGAGGCGCAGCAGCGCCCGCCGGGTCGACGCCGACCGGGTGTCGTAGTCGTCCCAGAACGTCTCCGGCACCGGCAGCGTGTCACGGAACCGCTCCGCGTGCTCCGGCTTGGGCTCCCACGGCCGGTGCGGCGCCTTGTGGTAGATCAGCACGCACCACGGGTCGCCACCCGGCAGCCGCTCGACCCAGTCGAGGGCCAGGTCGGTGATGACGTCCGTCGCGTACCCCTCGGCGATGCGCTCGCCCTCGGCCGACAGGAACAGCGGGTCCCAGTACTCGCCCTGCCCGTCGTGCCCGACCAGGATGTCCCAGTAGTCGAACCCCTCGGGCGTGTTGCCCTCGCCCTCGCCCATGTGCCACTTGCCGACCATGGCGGTGCGGTAGCCGGCGGCCTTGAGCTGCGACACGAACGTCGGCTGGCTCGCGTCGATCGGCGTCACGAGCGTCGAGACGCCGTTCACGTGGCTGTAGGTGCCGGTGAGGATCGACGCCCGGCTCGGCGAGCACAGCGCGTTCGTCGCGAAGCAGTTGTCGAAACGCCAGCCCTCGCGCGCGATCTCGTCGATGCGCGGCGTCGCGTTCAGCTGCGACCCGTAGGCGCCGATCGCCTGCGACCCGTGGTCGTCGGTCAGGATCATGACGATGTTCGGGCGACGGGCGGCGCTCATGCGGTGCGCCGTTCCGGTGCGGGGTCGGATGCCTCGAGCCCGGCGGGTGCCGGCACGGCCGGCGCGTCGGGGGCGACCGGCATCGCGTCGGCCCCGGCGGCATCCGCTCGCCCCATGCCCGCGGATGCCGCGGCGGCCCGCTCGTCGGCCTGGTAGGTGGTCTCGTCGAGTCCGCTCTGGGTGGGGTCGTAGTCGACCTCGCCGACGTCGTACATGGTCGTCATCCAGTGGTAGAACTTGTCGCCCCGGTCGCGCAGCACGCGGTACAGCCGCTGCATCATCCGGCCGCGCACGGGCTCCATCTCGGGGTGCGCGTACACGTTCTGGAGCTCGTCGGGATCGCGCTCGAGGTCGTACAGCTCGTTCACCGAGTCGGGGTTCACGACCAGCTTGTAACGGTCCTCCCGGAGCATCCGCTGCGGGTACGGGAAGTGGTGCCCGTGGAACTCGCACACGATGTCGGCATCCCACTCGACCTGCTCCCCCGCCACGAGCGGCACCAGGCTGCGCGAATCGACCGCCGGCGACGGGTCCAGGCCCGCCAGGTCGAGGATCGTGGCGGTGCAGTCCAGCAGGCTGACGAACTCGGTCCGCACCTGCCCGGCCGGCGCACCCGGGATGCGGACGATGCCGGGGGTGCGGTAGATGTCCTCGTACATCGCCGGGCCCTTGTCGTGCAGCCGGTGCGCGCCCGTGAACTCGCCGTGGTCGCAGGTGAAGAACACCGCCGTGTCGTCGACCAGGCCCAGGCACTCGAGCGCGTCCATGACCCGGCCGATCTCCATGTCGATCAGGGCCACGTAGCCCCAGTACACCGCGATGAGCTTGCGCGTCACCTCGATCGGCATGGTGTCGAAGGTCCAGTGCGCGCTGTAGTTGCGCTGCACCGGTGGCTTGCCCTCGAACGTCTCCGAGATCGACTTCGGCAACTCGATGTCGGCCGGATCGAACATGTCGAAGTACTCGTCGGGCACGATGTACGGCAGGTGCGGCCCGAAGAAGTTCAGCTCGAGGAAGAACGGCGTGCCGTCCCGCTCGCCCTCGGCGGCGTACCGCTCCAGCAACTCGATCGTGCGCGTGGCCAGGTAGTGCTCGAACGTCGCCTCCACCGGCTGGTGGAGCCGGGCAGCCAAGAGGTTGCCCGGCCCACCGTTCGGCAGGGTGCCGCGGATGCGGTCGCTGATCGCGTACGGCGGCAGGCCACGCTCGCGCAGGTAGCCGAGGTAGTCCTCGTTCTCCACGGGATTGTGCCAGCCGGGAAGGTCGGGGCCGTCGAAGCCGAAGTCGGCGGCCTGCTTCTCGGTGCCGGCATGCCACTTGCCGACCAGTCCCGTGTTGTACCCCTCGTCCCGGAGGGCCTCGACGAAGGTGAACGTGCCCTCGTCGAGATCCTCCAGGTACCCGACGTTGCGCTCGTGGTTGGCGAGCACGCGATGCCGGAACGGGGCCTGACCGGTCAGCAGGCTCGCACGAGCCGGCGTGCAGATCGCGGTCGGCGTGTACCAGCGGTCGAAGCGCGTGCCCGTGCGGGCCAGCTCATCGAGCACCGGGGTCGCCGCCAACGCGTTCCCATACGCCCCGAGCGTGTCCGCCCGGTGCTGGTCGGTCATGAGGAAGAGGATGTTACTCGGCATCGTGGATTACTCGCCCGCCTGCAGGAAGAGGTCGCCGGTGTAGAACGAGGTGTCGACCGTGCTCTCGAGCTTGCCGGAGCCGACGAAGTAGTCGACCATGCCGTTCAGCCACGAGTCGACGGTGCCGTCCTCGGTCAGGGTGTCGAGCTCCTCGAGCGAGAGCACCTTGTTGTTCGAGGCGTCCGCGGCCACGTCGGCCTCGTCGAGGGCGTTGTACGCGGCGGTCAGGGCCACGGCCTCGTCCGGGTTCTCGTAGCGGAACGTGATGGCGTCGCGCAGCGCCTTGAGCACGCGCTCGACCTTCTCGGGCTCGTTCTCGACGACGTCGTTGCCGGCCACGAACGCGGTCGGGAACGCCACGGTGTCCTCGAAGTCGGAGTTCTGGGCGATCTCGACGAGGTCGGGCACCTGCTCCTTCACGGTCGCGAGGGCGGGGTACCAGAACCCGGCGCCGTCGACCTGTCCGGAGGCCAGCGCCGAGACGATCGCGGACGGTTCCATCGGCACGAGCTCGACGTCGTCCTTGGTCATGCCCGCCTCCTGCAGCGCGAGCGTGAGGATCATGTCGCCCGAGGTGCCCTCGGGGACGGCGACGGTCTTGCCGCGCAGGTCCTCCATGGTCTCGATGCCGGGCTGGCCGACCACGCGGTCGGACTGGCCGAGCGTGTTCATGGCGACGATCTTCGCCTCGCCCGACGCGGGCAGCCAGAAGGCGCCCGGCCCGATGTAGCCGAAGTCGAGGTCGCCCGTGCCGAGCGCCTGGATCTGGAGGGGGCCGTTGGTGAACGACGGGGTCTCGACCTCGAGGCCGTACTTCTCCCAGTAGCCCTGGTCGTCGGCGATGGCCAGGAGGCTGGTGCCGTTGAAGTCGGGGATGTAGCCGAAGTTGACCTGGATGGTCTCCTGCTCGTCGCCCGATCCGGCGTCGGCGCCGTCGGAGGCGTTGGATGCGCAACCGGTGAGCGCGAGTGCGACGGCCGCGCCTGCGGCGACGATGCCGGCGAGCTTGCTGTGGGTCCTCATGGTGGTGATGTTCTCCTCGTGGGTGTCAGGCCGTCCGCGGAGCGGACGACGCGGTTCCGGCATCGCTGCCGGGGTTCTGGTGGTACACCGAGTGCCAGACGCGGTTGCGCAGCTCCCCGAACTCGGGGCTCAACCGCATGTCCTCGGTGCGCGGGTAGGGCAGGTCGACGTCGATCACGTCGAAGATGCGACCCGGGCGGGCCGCCATCACGATGACCCGGTTCGCGAGGAACACGGCCTCGTCGACGTCGTGGGTGATGAACATGACAGTGCGCTTCTCGGCGCTCCAGGTCTCGAGCAGCTGCTCCTGCAGCTTCACGCGGGTCAGCGCGTCGAGCGCGCCGAACGGCTCGTCCATCAGCAGGATCGACGGGTTGACGGCGTAGGCGCGGGCGATCGCGCAGCGCTGCTTCATGCCACCGGAGAGCATCTTCGGCAGTGCGTCGGCGAACTGCTGCAGGCCGACCATCTCGATGAAGTGCTCGGCGCGCTCGCGGCGCTCGGCCTTCGAGACGCCGGCGACCTTGAGCCCGAACTCGACGTTCTTGCGCACGGTCAGCCACGGGAAGAGCGCGTACTGCTGGAAGATCACGCCGCGTTCGGGTCCGGGGCCGGAGACCGACTTCCCGTCGACGAGGGCCTCGCCGCCGCTGGGCGTCTCGAGCCCGGCGAGCACGTTCATGAGCGTCGACTTGCCGCAGCCGGAGGGACCGACGACGGTGACGAACTCGTTGTCGGCGATGTCGAGGCTGACCCGGTCGAGGGCGACGAACTCCTCGCCCTTCAGCGGGAAGGTCTTCGAGACCTCGCGCACCGAGATCTTCGCGGTGGAGGTGGGGGTCGTGGTGGTCATCGGCGTTCCTGCCATCCGGTCAGCTGGGTTTCGGCGAAGAGCAGCAGGCGATCCATCACGAGACCGAGGATCCCGATCAGGGCGATGCCCACGAAGATGGTCGCCAGGTCGTAGTAGATCTGCGCCTCCTGCATCCGTCGGCCGAGGCCGGCCTGCGCGGCGAGCAGCTCGGCGGCGACGAGGGTGGCCCACGCCGATCCGAGGCCGACGCGCATGCCGACCAGGATGAACGGCGTCGAGGCGGGCACGACGACGCGCACGAAGATCGTGCCGTCCTTCGCGCCGAGCACGCGGGCCGCGTTGATGAGCGTGCGGTCCACGCTCACGACGCCCTGGTAGGTCGAGATGACGCAGGCGAGGAACGCGGCCAGGAAGATGACCACGATCTTCGGGATCTCGCCGATGCCGAGCAGCACGAGCACGAGCGGCAGCAGGGCGAGCGGCGGGATGGTGCGGAAGAACTGGATCCACGGCTCGAACAGGCCGCGGGCGGTGGTGTACCAGCCCATCAGGAAGCCGACCGGGATGGCCGCGGCCGAGCCGAGCAGGAAGCCCGCGAGCACGCGCCCGAGGCTCGCCATGATGTCCTCCTGGAGGATGCCGGCGTTCCAGAGCTGGATCGCCTTCGCCACGACCTCGGGCGGTGTCGGCAGCTGGAAGCCGTTCAGCGCGAGCAGCCACCAGATGCCGATGCCGCCGACGATCGAGACGGCGTTGAGGATCAGCAGCCGCATGCGCTTCGAGAGCCCGCCGCCGCGCGGTGCGCGCTCCCGGCCGCCCTGCGCGTCGTCGACCGAGGTGATCGCGCTCGTGCGCATCCCCTCGACGACGACCGCGGTCTCCTCGGTGCCGGTCGCGGGCTGCGCGCCCCGGTCCTCGGTGCCCTGCGTCTCGTCCATCGTGCTCACCCGCGCCACGGCGCGACCTCGCTCGTTCGTATCGGTGCCTGGTTCACTGTGCGCTCCTTCGCTGCGGTGCGGTCTCAGCGGATGCCGCGGGGTCGGGGTATCCGGCGAGCAGGGGGGACTGGTGGAAGATCGCCGCGATCGCACCGAGGGCGCCGTCGCTGTCGCGCAGCTGGGCGGCGCGCACGATGTGCGGCTGGTCGGACGGGATCGAGTAGAGCTCGTAGCGGAGGGTCGCGGCGGCCTGCTCGACGAGCACGGGCGCGATGCGCACGATCTCGCCGCCGATCACCACCTCGCGCGGGTTCAGCGTCATGGCCGCGGCGCCGAGCACCCGCCCGATCGCGGAGCCGACCTCGCGGAGCACGGCGTCGACGGCCGGGTCGCCCATGGCGACGGCCGCGGCCAGGTCGTCGATGGTCGCCACGTCGGCTCCGGTGTCGGCGCAGGCGCGGAGGATCGCGGGCACCGAGGCGATGGTCTCGAGGCAACCGCGCTTGCCGCATCGGCAGGCGGCGCCCGACGGGTTCGCGGTCACGTGCCCGAGCTCGCCCGCGAAGCCGCGCGAGCCGGTCACGAGCCGCCCGGCGACGACGAGCCCGCCGCCGACGCCGTCGGAGAGGCGGAGGTAGATGAGGTTGTCGACGGCGTCGGGCCGGTTGATGGCCTCGGCGAGCGCCGCGAGCCGCGTGTTGTTGTCGACCATGACGGGCGCGTCGAACCGCTCGGCGAACGCGGTCTCCACGCCCTCGGGCGCGAGCCTGGCCTTCCAGTTCACCGCGGGGGCGCCGGCGGCCGCCCCCGTGTAGGGACCCGGCACGCCGATTCCGACCGACTGCAGTGCGCCGTAGTGCACCCCGGTCTCCCGGCTGATGCGGTCGATGACCGCGAAGGCGATCTCGAGCCGGTCGGCCCACGGGGTGTCGTCCGCGTACCGCTCGACGCCCTGCGCGACGACCTCGTGCGAGGCGTCCGCCACGGCCACGTGCACGCGCCGGTGCCCGAAGTCGACGCCGAGGAACTGGCCCGAGTCGGGGTCCAGGGCGAGGCGCTCGGCGGGGCGCCCGCTGCCGGCGCGGGTGGCGGCGTCGGTGTCGGCGACGATGATGGCGCCGCGCTGCAGCAGCTGGGCGGTGATCTCGGAGAGGGTCGTGCGGCTGAGCCCGACCTGCCGCGCGAGCTCGCCGCGGCTGAGGGCTCCGTGGGTGCGCAGGGCGGCGAGCACCCGCTCCTCGTGGGTCCGCCTCACGAGGGCGTGGACTCCGGTCGTCGTCGACATGCGTGCAAGATTCGCAGCCCCGAATTTTTCCGTCAACAGACCGACAGAAAAACTTCGAAGATCGGTCGACCCTCCTTGCAGAACCGGATGCGCGCCTCCGCGCCGGACGCGGCGACGGGGCGCCCACCCGCAGGTGGACGCCCCGTCGGACGGCGCCGCGGCCCTCAGCTGCCGGGGCGCGCGACCGTCAGCACGTTGCCGGTCGGCCCGGACTGCTCCAGCCGCACGACGCCGGGCACGGCGGCCTCGTCGATGCGCGAGGCATCCGACCAGTACCCGGCGTTCGGGTTGCGGAAGAACGTCGCCCAGACGGTGCCGTCCTCGTCGACGAACATGTTGTTGTGCCCCGCGCCGACGCCGAGGGTGTACCGCTGCGTGTACGGCCCCTCGAACGAGTCGGACACCGCGACGACCGCGTCGTACTGGTCCTTCGTGCCGGTGCCCGGCAGGTACGACCACGACGCGTCGTCGCCCGACCCCGACTTCAGGGCCCAGACCGCGTGCATGAGGTAGTACTGCTCCCCCACCTTCGTGACCGTGGCGCCCTCGAGGTAGGGCTCGGGACCGTACGCCCGCTGCGTGAACGTCGGCAGGTCCGTCGGCGTCTCGATGTCCTCCATGTCGGCGGTCATCTTCGCGTACAGGTCGTTGTGGAGCACCAGGTACGCGTCGTCGCCTTCGGCGAAGAGCCCGCCGTCGATGTGGTAGTACTGCGGGTTGCCCGCCCGCACCGGCTCGCCGAGCGGGTGGTCGATGCTCCCCTCGATGTTGCGGTACGGCCCCTCGGGCCCGCCCTCGCTCTTCAGGATGAACGAGCCCGTCAGCGTGCTCTGGTCGCCCATGCACGCCACGAGGTACCACTCGCCGTCGATGTAGTGCAGCTCGGGCGCCCAGGCGTTGCCGGCCCGCGTGGCCGGGTCGTCGGGGTTCTTCCAGGCCTGCCAGTCGGCCACGACCGTGCGGTCCGCGGTGTTCTCGTCCACGAACTCCGGCGACCACACCTTGCCCGTCGGCTCGTCGGGGCGGATGCCGGTGGTGTCGGCGAGCGTCCACGGTCCGTCGAGGGCCGGTGCGGTCCAGACGTAGATGCCGTCGTTCCAGGGCGCCGCCTTCGTCAGCCCCTCGGCACGCGTGGTGCCGGTGGCGACGTAGAGCGGCTCGCCGTCGACCTCGAAGCGGTTCACATACGTGTCCCGCATCCAGACCCGACCGAGCTCCTCGTCCTGCGGGCGCAGCTCGAGGTCGAGCACCATCGAGTTCTCGTCGGTCGGCACCAGCTCGCTGCGCCCGTCCGCGGTGCCGTAGGGCATCGGGATCGGCCAGCTCACCGGCGTGGTGCGCGAGTCGCCGCCCATGTCGTAGGTGCGCACGTAGTCGAACTCGGCGGTGGCGCCCGGGCGGTTCATCGAGATCAGCCCGATGCGCAGGTCGCCCCGCACGGGCATCGTCCAGACCCCGCCCCACTGCCAGTCGTCGCCGTCGACGCTCGACGCCATGCGGATCTCCCACTCGTCGGCGGCCTCGTCGACCTGGGCGTACAGGCGCAGCCACGTGGTCTGGGCGGCCTCGGCACCGAACATCGGCGCGTTCGCCACGGCGGTCGGCGTCGGCGTGGTCGGCCGCTCGGCCTCCTTGCCGAACTCCAGCTGGTGCAGGAACGTCCCGCCGACGCGGTTCAGCGGCAGCACGGTGTGCGTGAGCTTCACGTACCGGTCGTCGGTCTCGTAGAGTACGAGCCCGGCCTGCTGCGCGGCGAGCGTCGCATCGAAGGTCAGCTTCGTCTCCACGACGAAGTCGCCCGCCGGGGCGTCACGCAGGAGCACCGACGCCGAGTTGTTGGTGCGGAACAGCTCCGCGCCCTGCGTCGGCCAGACCAGCTCGCCGTCGCTGACGTTCGGCCCCGACGCGGGCTCGCGCACCCACGTCCAGGCGTCGTCGGCCGCCGCGGGCGCGCCGTCGACGTCGAACTCGTCGGAGTGCTCGGGCAGCAGCGCGCCGAGCTGCGGGTCGGGCACGCGCTCGGTGACCGGCTCGTACAGGGCTGCGGCGCTGAGGTTGTCGCCGTCGACGGATGCCCCGTCGGCCGCGATGCCGATCGCGCCGTTCGACGTGGCGTCGTCGGGTGCCGTCACCGCGACCTCGGCGAGCGGGTCGCGCAGGCCGTCGGCGGAGACCTCGGCGGCGACCTCGTCGCCGCGCCACTCGAGCGCGACCTGGTGCCACGTGTCGTAGGCGAAGGTGTCGGGCAGGGGGGCGACGTCGGTCGAGACCACGTCGCCGTGGCGCACCTCGAGACGGAACTCGCCCGCCGCGCGGTCGATCCAGGCCGTCGCGCCGTTCTGGCCGCGGTCGCCCGCGACGAGCCCGGCGGCACCGGCCGCGCCGTCGCCGGCGAGGCGCAGGTCGGCCTGCACGCGCAGGTCGCCGCTGACCTTGTCGGACGTGACCAGTGCACCGGCATCCGTCGCCGCCACCCGCGCGAAGCCACCCGCATCGATCTCGTCGGCCGCCTCGGCCACGGCACCGCCGCGGGTCTTCCAGTCACCCGGCACGCCGTCCTCGAACGCGCTGCCGAGAAGTCCCTCGGTCACCGGCGCGACCTGCTCGCCGCTCGACGGGCCGGCGCCCGCGTTCACCACGGGCCAGCCGTCGATCCAGTCGAGGCGGTCGATCATGAGCGGCCGCTTCGACAGGTTGAGGTTGCCGGCGCGGGTGGCCACCGTCGGGAAGTCGGGGTCTGCCGTGGGGATCGCGTGGTAGACCAGCCAGTCCTGCCCGGCGAGGTCGGTCTGGATGGCGTTGTGCCCGGGCCCTGCGAAGCCGTTGCCGTTCGAGGCGAGCACGTAGCCGCCCGTGCTGCCCGGCGTCATGAGGTCGACGCCGTGGTCGTCGAGGAACGGCCCGCGCGGGTCGTCGGCGCGTCCCACCTTGACCGTGTAGCCGCTGAACGACCCGTCGCAGCATCCGGCGTCGGAGTACATGAGGTAGTACCAGCCGTCGCGCTGCACGACGAAGCCGCCCTCCATGCGCCGCGCCTGCCCGATCTGCGTGACCTCGCCGACCAGCTCGGTCGCGTCGGCGTTCAGCTCGGAGACGCAGATGACGTCGTAGCTGCCCCAGTAGAGGTAGTGGGTGCCGTCGGTGTCGGTGAACAGCGCCTGGTCGATGTTGCCCGTCGGGCAGCCGGCCACCTGCGCGCCGCCGAAGTAGCGGCCCTCGTCGGTCCACGGCCCGGTCGGCGTCTCGGAGGTCAGCAGGGCCACCCCGCCGTTGGAGAGCGAGTAGGTGAGGTGGTACCGCCCGTCGAGGTAGCGGATGTCGGGCGCCCACGGGCGCGTGCCGCCCGCCCAGTAGGAGGGCAGGTCGGCGCCCTCGGGGTAGACGTCGCCGACGTACTCCCAGTCGACCATGTCGGTCGAACGGAGGATCGGCAGGATGTGCTCCCCGTCCTCCCCCTCGCTGTTGAAGATCGGGTTCGTGGTGCCGTAGGCGTAGTACGCGCCGTCCTTCGCCCGGATCATGGCCGGGTCGGGGAACGTGTCGACCACGCCCGCGCTGACGGGGTTCGTGTACGTGCCGGGCGTCGGCTCGGCCGACGCCGCCTCGGGCGGCCCCGCGAGGGCGGGGAGTCCCCCGCCGACGAGGAGGGCCGCCGCGATCGCGGCCACCGCCCCGAGGTTGGCTGGTCTGGTTCGCATCAGGTGTGCTCCTTCTCCGTCGAAGTCGCCGCGCGCGGGCGCACGGCAGCACGCGCGCCGCGGTGGCGCGCGAGACCATGGGAGAGCCGCGCCCGGCCCGATCGTCATCGCGTCGGCAGCCTGGGCGCTCCCCCGGAAGTGCTTCGCGACCCATCAAATGCGCGCGCGATTTTTCCGTCAAGACGGCGACGGAAAGGTCGCGGGAATCCGTTCGGGAGGCGGCGGAGCGGCGGCGGAATCCGCGGCACGTCATGCGCGGCGGGCTCGTCGACGAACTGCGGGCGGCGGATGCCCCGGGGCGTCCGCCGCCCGCTGCGGTGTCTTGAGGGTCAGCCGAACACGGCCGGGTCGGGCCCGGTGCGCCCGTCGGCCGATGCGAGGCCGTCGATCGCCGCGAGCTGCTCGTCGGTCAGTGCGAAGTCGAACACGTCGAAGTTCTCCGCGATGCGCGACGGCGTGACCGTCTTCGGGATCACCACGCGACCACGGTCGAGGTGCCAGCGCAGGATGACCTGGGCGGGCGAACGACCGACGGATGCCGCGATCGACGCGATGGTCGCATCCTGCAGCGCGGTGCCGCTGCCGAGCGGGCTCCACGCCTCGGTGACGATGCCGAGGCGGTCGCAGGCGGCCTGGATCTCGTGCGGCTGGAACAGCGGGTGGAACTCGACCTGGTTGAGCGCGGGCACGACGCCCGTCTCCTCGACGAGGCGGTCGAGGTGCTCGGGGAGGAAGTTCGAGACGCCGATGGCGCGGGCGCGACCGCTGGCGGCGATGTCGGCGAGCGTGCGCCAGGTCTCGACGTAGCGGTCGGCCGACGGCACCGGCCAGTGGATCAGGTAGAGGTCGATCGCCTCGACGCCGAGTCGCTCGAGGCTCGCGTCGAAGGCGCGCAGCGCCTCGTCGCGGCCCTGGTCTGCGTTCCAGAGCTTCGTGGTGAGGAAGATCTCGTCGCGCGGCACGTCGGAGTGCGCGATCGCGCGGCCGGTGCCGCGCTCGTTGCCGTAGATCGCTGCGGTGTCGATGCTGCGGTAGCCGACGCGGAGCGCCTCGGCGACGGCCGCCTCGGCCTCGTCGTCGGGCACCTGCCAGACGCCGTAGCCGAGCGCCGGCATCTCGAGGTCGGGGGTCAGTCGGTGGGTCTGCACGGGCGGATGCTCCTCGGTCGTCGGGGTCGGGTGGATCAGAGGTCTCGCGCTGGCGGGCGCGCGCCGGTTGCCCGAGGCATCCGCCGCAGCGCCGGGCGGGGCTCAGGGGCGGACGGGGTGCAGGAAGTGCAGCTCGGAGCCGTCGCCGACGATGTGCTCGCCGAGCGCCGCGTTGAACGGACCGCCCGCGGGGCTCGCCAGGTGCGCGTCGAACGCGGCCTGGTCGACGTACTGCTCGTAGACGACGAACGCGTGGTCGTCGTCGGCGGCGGTGAACGGCTCGAAGACGAGGTTGCCGGGCTCCTGGCGCACCACGTCGGCGAAGTCCGCGATGAGGTCGGCGACCGCGTCGCGGTGCCCGGGCAGGGCGGTGAAGGTGGCGGTGAGCGTGACGGTCATGCGCGACTCCAGACGGCGGCGACGGCGACGGGCCGGGCCGCGTCGCTGGGATTCCGAACCTGATATTACAGGTGACCTGATATTACAGGTACGCAGGCCGGTGCGCAGCCCGGTCGTGCAGCAGGTGCGAGCGAGCGGATGCCCCGGGCATCCGCCCACCGCAGTCGCACGCTAGGTGAGCGCGAGCTCGTCCGCGTAGACGAGGCGGAGGTCGCGCACCTTGCCCGACGCGAGGATCGGAACGCCGAGCGGGTCGCCGCGGTGCACCTCGTACTCGGCCAGGCGCACCCGCAGTCGATCGCCCGGCTGCGTATCGGGCAGCGGCACCACGCCCGCCCACTGCACGTTGCCGAGCGCCGCGCCGCGGGCCTGCGCGAGCGTGAGCACGACGTCGAGCCCGAAGGTGTCGCCGACGAGCTCCCAGTCGAGGTCGCCGGTCGCGCCGGCGGGCAGCCGCTCGATCCACGCCTCGACGCGGCGCGAGGCCGCGACGCGCGTCTCGGGGTTCGGCAGCGTCGCCGCGTGCTGCGGGACGCCCAGCGGCCCCGCGAGCGTCACCGCCACCGCGTCGCGCTTCGCCGTGACGACGTACGTCGCCTCGCGGCGCGGCACGAGCTGCACGAAGTCGGCCTTCACGACGGTCGAGAGCTCGACGCTCGGCACCGAGTGCTCCTGGTAGCGCGCGAGCGCGAGCTGGATGAACGGCGTGTACGCTTCGCCCGCGTCGACCTGCAGGTCGCAGTACCAGAGCCCGCGGCCCTCGTCGTACTCGGGCTGGTGGCCGACGACCGTGACGTGGTCGTTCACCTCGGCGAGTCGCACGCTGCCGACCGCGGTGCGCAGCGCGAACTGGTGGATGAACGGACCCGAGCCCATCGGGTCGCCCGCGAACACGGGGTCGGCGCCCCAGGCGGTGGTGAACCGGCGCCCCTCGGGGCCGGTGCCGGCGAACAGCCCGAAGTGGGCCTCGATGAGCGACGCGGTGGCGTCGGCGACGCCCGTGGCGACGAACCGCGGGTCGGCCGCCCGTCGCGACGCCACCTCGCGCGCCGCGTCGGCGAGGAACCGCTCCTCGCGCGTGCGGACCCGAAGGCCCGCCACCGGGTCGACGAACTCCCTGCGGCCCCGCGCGGCGGCGTGCGCGACGAGCGACGCCGATGCCGACTGCGGCCCCACCGGCCGCTCCCCCTCGGCCCGCAGTGCGCGCCCCGCCCACTCGTCGGCGACCGTGCGCAGCAGCTCGCCGCCGGCGATCTCGTGCAGGAGGTCGTCGCGCCAGGTGACCCACGGCTGCGTGCGCAGCACGACGCCGAGCAGCTCGTCGGGCCCACTCGAGAACCACGGCCGCCCGAGGTACACGCGCAAGCCCCCGCCCGTGCGCACGCGCCGCACCGCCAGGGGCGAGCCGCGCACGCCGAGGTGCTCCTCGTGCCACTCCCACGTGGGCACGATGTACTTCACGAGCGGCGCATCGGGCCGGGCGCTCGACGGCACGTCGACCTGGGCGAGCACCGGCCCCACCGCGGTCACGAGGTCGGGTCGGCTCGTGATCTCGGGCGGGAAGTACTCGCGGAACCGCGTGGTCGCGGTCGCGCGGTAGTCGACCCAGCGGTGCCTCGTGTCGCCGAACTCGTGGCGCACGAGGTGCGTCGGCCCGACGGCACCGGTCGCCGGGGCGGCATCCCGGTCGATGCGGGCCTTCGCCTCGGATGCCTCGAGCTCGAAGTCGCCCACGTGCGCACCCTTGTCGTGCTCGACCCAGCGCTCCTGCAGCACGTCGTCGACCGGGTCGACCCACGTCGCGTCGATGTCGATGCGCCCGGTGCTGGCCGCGTGGTTGTGCACGGCGCCCGGCAGCCGCGAGAACGTCTCGGCGAGCGCGCGCAGCGGCCGGCCGTCGAGCACGACGACCGGGTCCTCGAGCGGCTGCTCGACCGCGTGCACGACGGTGAGCTCCGACCACGGCGTGAGCATCCAGTTGCGGCCCTCGACCGCCTCGACCACCCGCGCGTCGGGCGCCGGGGCGAGCGACTCGTCGAGCAGGTTCCAGATGCGCAGCAGTCGCAGGTCCTCCTTGTCGAGCACCGAGGCGAGTCGCACGACCGCGAGCGTGGCCTTCGGCAGGCGCACCGTCAGGAGGCGCTTCGCGGCGTCGAACTGCGCGGCGCCGGTGCCCTCCTCGATGCGGACGCGGATGGGCAGGCGCTCGTGCCAGCCGGGGCCGCCGGTCGGCCACGGCTCGGTCTTCGTGCTGCCGCCCGGCTCACCCGGCAGCGTGGTGAGCGAGAGCCCGCGCGAGAGCGGGTCGGGCAGGTACGGCAGGCCGAGCGCGGGCGTGTCGTGCACGACGTACTCGCCCTCGGCGAGCCGCTGCCCGCGGTCGCCGGTGAGCACCGTGGGCGCACCGAGGTGGTTCACGACCTCGGCGCCCGCGAGCGTCAGGTAGTTGCCCGACTCCTTCGCGGCGATCGCGAACTGCGCCGCCACGTCGGCCGCGGTGCCGTCGAGTGCGGCGTCGAACTCGCCGTGCGTCTCGGCGAGCTGCATACTGCCGAGCGGCGGGGCGAGGTGCCGCTCGTTCTCGACGCGGTAGACGATGCCCGCGCGACCGCTCGGCTCGTGCCCGTCCAGCCCCTGCACGCGCGGCATCGCCACGTACGTCGCGACGGGCACGTCACGCGTCGAGCGGATCACCATGCGCATGAGCGACTCGCCCTCGGTGAACTGCGTGAGCGGCACCACGGCGGGCGACGGCACGGGCTCCCAGCGCTGGTAGGGGCCGGAGAGCTCGCGCTCGTGCGCCGGGTCGAGCTGCTTCGACGGAATCGACCCGCCCGAGAGGTCGACGGCACGGATGCGGAAGCGGTAGTGCCGGCCGAACCGGAGGCGCGGGAGCGAGCCCTGGACCACCCCGAACTCGGCGGCGAGCGGGAAGCCCGAGTCGGCGACTTCGCGCTCGTCGGCGTCGACCGTCGCGAGCTCGTCCTGCGGCCGACCGGGCCGCTTCACCGCGAGCGACCAGCCGTCCCACCCCGCGAGCGTCTCGTGCAGGTACTGGTCGGCTGCCGGGTCGGGGTCGCCGCTCGAGGTCGTCGCGCCCTTGAGGTACCCCTCGTCCGCCTCGGGCTGCACCGACAGCGCCACGGGCGGCGGCACCGGCTGGTTCGCGCCCGGCGGGGGCTGCACGAGCCGGTACTCGCCGCGCCGCTCGTGCAGCGAGAACCACTCCTGCTGCCCGCCGTCGAGGTCCTGCACGTCGATGCGCCAGCCGCGGGTGACGTCGGCCACGTCGAGGTCCGCCGGGTCGCCGGTGGTGCGCGCCTGCTCGTGCGCGGCCGACCGATCGAACTGCCCGACCAGCTCGGCGGCCCGGTTGCGGCGCGCGAACACCACGCCCGTCGATCGCAGCGCCGGCAGGGTCGCGTCGTCGGGCGTCATCGAGCGCTCGGCGGGCGCCTTCCGCGCCTCGTCCTGCCGCTGCAGCGTACGCAGCAGCTCGGACACCTTCATCGCGGCCCCGTCGGGGTCGACCTGCTCGAGGTCGAAGCGGTCGTCGAGGTCGATCGCGAGGCTGCCGTCGACGATGTCCTGGTTCTCGGTGCGCGACGCCGGCGCCCACACCTCGTCGGTGCGGTGGAAGAAGGTCTTCGGGCGCGCCGCGGGCGGGTGCACGAGCTGGTCGAGCGGCGAGACGCCGCCCGCGTCGACGACCTGGATGTCGCCGTGCGCCTGGATCGCCGGGTCGTCGGTGATCCAGACGTCGATCGCCAGCCCGAGGTGCCGCAGCAGTTCCGGGTAGTCGGCGCAGCGCGACACGAACGAGTGGAACTCGGGCGGCACCGGCTTCGGCATGTCGGCGGCGATGGCCTGCTCGCTCCACGGGTCGTCGGTGCGGTCGTAGAACGCGGTCGCTGCGGCGAGCGCCACGGCAGGGGCATCCGCTGCGCCCTGCAGCTGCTCGAAGTCGATCGCGCGCGCCGGAGCCCCCGGCCCGCCCTGCTGCCCGCGCAGGTCGGAGAGCATCTGCTTGATCGCGAGGCGGCGTCCGAGTTCGCGTTCGAGCCCGCCGAGCCGCTCCCCCGGGTCGAACTCCTGCAGGATGCCGCGGAGGCCCGCGATCGTCGGGTGCTCGTCGGAGTGCATCGTGACGACATCGCGGTAGAGGCCGGTCAGGGCGGATGCCACCTGCCCGACCGGGTACGAGTGCACGGTCGCCTGCTCGAAGTGCTGGAACTGCGCCTCGCCGACGCTCGTGGTGCCGAGCACCTCGGCCCACGCGTTCGAGTCGGGCGCGATCGGGGTGTCCATCGGGGCCGCCTCGACGGTGCCGATGCCGGTGACCTCGAGCTGCCAGACGGCGTCGCGCACCGTGGCCGGCCAGTCGGCGAACGCGGGGAAGTCCGTGATCGGCAGCAGCACGCCCGGGCCCGCGCCGGTGGTGAGCTTCGGCGTGACGAAGATCGTCACGCGCAGCCGCTCGCCGTCGATGCGGCCCGCGGGAATGGCGGTGAAGATCGCGTTCTCGTCCATCACGTCCTCCTACGGAGCCTCGGGCGCGAACGCCGCGCAGTAGTCGGCCCACGGATCCTTCGGCACGCCGAGCGCCTGGAACGGGCCCATCATGTCGACGAACGTCGGGTCGCCCTTCGACCCGGCGAACTGCTTCTCGCAGCTCACCGACACCGAGAACGAGACGAAGCAGACCGACACCTCGATGCTGATCGACGCCTTGCCGACGGCCTTCTCGTTGCCGTTCTGGTTGCGGTAGCTGAGTTCGAGGTAGAGCTCGATGCAGGCCGAGATGAGGCCGAGCACGTCGACCTCGCCACGCGCCCGGAAGTAGCCGGTGAGTTGCACGAGCTGGTCGTCACCCTGCTGCTCGAGGCGGAAGTAGATGCCCGCCATCACCGAGATGCTCCCCGACGCGACGCCGAAGTTCATCGACACCGCGGCGCCGAACTCGAGGGCCGCCTCGACCACGCGCATGCCGTCGGGTGCGACCGTGAGCGCGAAGAACCCGCCGCCCGCGAACAGCGACACCTGCAGCCGGAACGGGTCGTCGCGGGTGGCGAAGTTGAACCGGAACTCGAGCGACTCGCCGATGAACGGCACCGAGAGCCGGGCGCCGACGTTGATGTTGGTCAGCGCGAACATGCCCACCGCCAGGTCGGGAATGGCGAGGTCGAAGCCCGCGGTGATGCCGCTCGCCGACACGTCGAGGTACGGCGGGTCGCTGAAGCCGTCGAACGGGATGACCTTCTTGATCGCCTCGATGAAGGCGAGCGGTCCGACGAACTCGATGCCCTTCGCGTCGTCGAGCTGCACGTCGACGTCGGGCTTCTTCCCGCCCTGCACCGAGAACGCCATGACCGCGACGCGGATGATGATGAACTCGGCGTCGCCCACCAGTCGCAGGTCGAACGGCGGGAGCGAGCAGGAGACGAGCGCGCCGGGCGACTTCGACGCGTCGAGCGGCGCCTGCACCTCGGCGACGAGGCGGAGCATCCGATCGTCCTTGGGCTCGAAGACGGGCTTCGCCGCGTTCGCCGGCCACTGGCCGAGCTCGGTCGACCACTCGAGGCGTGCCGACACCTGCTCGGGCACGGCGAGGCCCTTGTAGAGGTTGCGGAGCGCGGTCACGACGGTGCCGGCGGTGCCCGCGACATCGGCCAGGCGATGCATGACGGATGCCGCCTGCTCGACCTGCGGCCTCGCCAGCGGGAGGTTCGGGCCAGCGTCGTCGAGCGCCGTGGCGATCGTGCCCGCGGCTGCACCGATGTCGGCGACCACCTGCTCGAGGTTCGGCGCGGCATCCGCGTCGGCCGCGAGCTGGCCGATCGCGTCGGTGAACTCCTGCGCCTTCGTTGCGAGTGCCGTGGCGGCGTTCTGCACGTTCGCGCCGAGCGTCGCGAGCTCGCCCGCCTGCGCGGTGACGAAGGCCTGGGCGCGGGCGACCGTCTGCTGCGCGGTTGCGGCGGCGTCGAGCACCTGGGTGACGAACTTCGGCAGCACGCCGTTCGCCGCAGGCAGGAGGTCTCGCAGGTCGATGACGCCGAACAGCTTCGCCGCGCTCGCCGGGAACATCGCGCCCATGTCGAAGTTCGCCGGGTTCGTGGCGAGCGTGGCGAGGTCGCCGCCGACCGGGCCGACCTTGCGGGCGAGCGCCTTCACGCCGATCGACGGGCTGAGGAACGCGCCCGACCGGTCGGACTGCGAGCCGAAGTCCATGGTCGGCGGCGCGGTCGGCAGCGGCGCGCCGGCCGCATCGGCGAGCTCGAGGAACAGCCCGCCCGCGTTGCCGGCCGCGAACCGGCCGCCGCGGTAGGCGTCGGCGATGCGCAGCGGCACCGGGCCCGACTGCCCGGTGAACGCGGCCATCGCGGGCACCGGTGCGGTGGCGACGCGCAGGCGCGGTACGACGTAGTTCGGCCTGCCGCCGTGGTACGCGTCCTCGAACCGCACCGTGGTGGTCGGCAGGGCGGTGTCGCCCGGGTCGTTGCCGCCGTCGGGCTCGGCGTAGGCGACGAGCTGCCCGCCCAGCTGGTAGGTCGGCGACGCATCGTTGACCGCCTGCAGCACCGGCGCGCTGCCGGTCTCCACGGCGGTCTTCTCGGCGAACACGAGCGGCCCCTCGAACTCGACGAGGTGGTTGTCGACGTCGTTGGCGAGGAACCGGAAGTGGAACGGCCGGCTGCCCGCAGGTGCCGCACCGCCCTGCCCGGCATCGGCCGTGGCGATCTCGGGCACGAACACCTGCCCGGCCGCGGCGATGAGCGAGTGCGGCAGGGCGAGCGGCGGAGTCACCCGCGTGAGGATGCGCACCCACCGGAACGGCATCGCGTTGTCGAGTCCGGGCACTCCCGCATGCAGGTACGAGCGCTCCGGCTCGCGCACGATGATGAACAGGCGCTGGTAGAGCGTCGCCATCCCGTCGCCCGCGACCCGCCGCTCGGTGACCTTCACGAGCGACGCCCGGTGGCCGAACGGCGCGAGGATGCCCGCGTAGACGACCTTCACGTAGTGGTCGCGCGCCATGGTGGCGCGGTGACGCCACTCCTCGATGCTGAGGCCTTGGGCCGGGAACCCGAACTCCGCCTCGCTCGCGAGCCAGCCGCCGAGGCCGGTCAGCATCAGGTGCTCGACCTGCGCGGGCCGCGCGACGTGGCCGGGCTTGGACCAGCGGTGGTTCGAAGTCAGGTGCACCAGCTGCATCCGATCGCGCACCGAGAGGCTCGCGCGGAAGGGCGGCAGCGTGCCGAGGTTGCCGAACTCCTCCAGCGGGAACGCGGCGTCCTCGTCGGCCGCGCTCCGTCCGGGCACGAAGTCGCGCGTCCAGATCGCGCGCACCTGGCGCGTGTCGGGGTCGTCCTCGTCGACCGGCGAGGTCGTGGCGGCGGCGATCGGGAACACCTGACCGGCCTCGGCGTCGCGCGTGCCGAGGCGGGTGTGCCACAGCTCGACACGGCCGTCGTGGGCGACGTCGTCGATCGCGTGCATGAACCCGCCCGAGGCGTGCGGGCTCAGCTGCATGCGCCACGGCAGCTCGATCGCGGTCTCGGTGGAGGTCGGTGCGCGCGGTGCGGGCGGGCGCAGGTCGAGCGCCGGCACGGGCGAGAGGTCGATGATCGCGCCCGGGCCGGATGCGACGGCGCCGACCGCGCTCGCCGGGCCGAAGCGCGCCTCGACGACGCCGGCGGTGCGGTGCAGGCGGGCGGCGGCCGCGGCGGCCGCGAGAGCGCCGGCCGAGGCATCCGGAGCCAGCTCCAGGTTCGCGAGCTCGACGGATGCCGCGGCGTCGGGCCTCGCCGCGATGCGCTCGCGCAGCACCGCGCGACGTGCGGCCTCCTCGAGGAAGGCCGATGCGCGCGTGGTGGCCTCGAGCACCGCGCCGACGTCGGTGACGAGGTCGGGGAAGCGGCGGAGCGGGGTGAACGAGACGGCGTGCGGGGCGACGCTGAGCGGCAGCAGGCGCATCGCGGCGAGCAGGCCGGTCTCGGTGAACGGGATCTCCTCCTCGGTGACGCGGAAGGCGAGGCGGCTGGGCCGGGAGAGGATCGCCTCGACCGGGTACGTCGGCGGCTCCGGGGTGGACGGGTCCTTCCGCTCGGGCGGCTCCGGTTCCTTCGCGAAGCTCGTCACCGGGCCGGCCGAGTCGAAGAACGCCTGCTCGAGCAGGTGCTGCGGCCCGAAGACTGCGATGAGCTGCGCCGGGCGGCCGGCGATCTCGCGCGCGACGACCCGGCGCGTGCCGGAACCGCGCAGCGCGAGGTTCACGAAGCGGAATTCGACGTCGATCAGGTCGCGCGGGCGGAACAGGCGCACCGACGGCAGGCTCTCGCCGGGCGGTCGCCCGCCGAAGATCGCGCCGATCCGTTCGAGGAAGTGCGCGCGCACCGGCATCGCGACGGCGGGTCGGAAGACGCGGCCGAACGCCGCGACGAGGTTCGGGTCGATGGGCGGCATGGTGCGCTCCCCCATGGCCCCCGCCCTGCCCCGCAGGGCCGAGGTCGTGCTCGTGGCTGGTGACGTGAAGTGCTCTCGGGCCGGACTCCCCCCCGCCGGCGCGGGCACGTGGTCGGCCGCCGCTTCCGCGGCACCGGCACCGCGGTGCCCACGTTTCCACTCGGGGCGGCCGGTCACGTCAGTGCCATCCCCCAATACCGGCCTGCGGCGGAAGCCCCGGGCGGGCGCGGTGCGCTGCCTCAGGCCGACTCGCGTGCGACGAGCTCGGTCGGGAGCGACATGCGCGCGCCGGGACGACCGTCGATCACGTCGAGGAGCATCCGCACCATCTCGTGCGCGATGCGTTCGAAGGGCTGGCGCATCGTGGTGAGCGCCGGCGATACGCGGGTGGCGGTGGGGGCGTCGTCGAAGCCCGCCACGGCGACGTCCTCGGGCACGCGGCGACCCGCCGACCGCAGCACCTCGAGCGCGCCGGCGGCCATCACGTCGTTGGCGACGAACACGGCGTCGAGGTCGGGCACCCGGTCGAGCAGCTCGCGCATGGCGCGCACGCCGCTCGCGCGGGAGTAGTCGCCGTGGGCGACGTAGCGCTCGTCGTACGCGTCGCCGAGCTCCTCGCGGTATCCGGCCAGCCGGCCGACGCCGCCCGAGGTGTCCTCGGGGCCGGTGATCGTCGCGATGTGCGAGCGCCCCTGCTCGCGCAGGTACGCGACCATGTCGCGCGCCCCGCCCACGTCGTCGGCGGTGACGTAGCCGATGCGCCGCTCGTAGCCGAGCGGAATGCCGCACGAGACGAGCGGCACCTCCCCCTCGACGAGGCGCTTGAGGAAGTGCTCGCGCCCCGCGTGCGACGACACCAGCAGCGCGCCGTCGACGTGGCCGCCCATGATGAAGTCGGTCGCGCGGCGCTGCTCGTCGTCGGAGCCCGCCATGATGAGCACGAGCGGCAGGTCGCGCTCGGCGAGCGCGTCCGCGGCCCCGCGCATGAGGGCCGAGAAGTTCGGGTCCTCGAACAGGCGGTCCTGCGACTCGGTGAGCAGGAACGCGATCGAGTTGGCGCGCGAGGTGGCGAGGTTCCGGGCGTGCGGGTTGATCCGGTAGCCGGTCTTCTTGATCGCCTGCTCGACCGCGATGCGCGCCTCGTCGCTCACCCAGTGCCCGCCGTTCAGCACGCGCGAGACGGTGCCGCGCGAAACGCCCGACTCGCGCGCGACGTCCTCGATCGTCGGCCGCCGGCGCGGGGTGTGGTCGCTCACGTGGCCAGTGTAGGCGCGGGCACGGGCCGGGCGCCCGACCGCGCGCGGCGCCCGCTCCGGGGCATCCGGCCGCGACGCCCGCGCCGGCGCGCGATCGGCGTCGGTGGGCGCCGGCCCCGGGGCATCCGCTCCGCTCACGCCTTCACGGCGCCCGCGGCGAGGTCGACCCGCCAGTACCGCTGGAGCACGAGGAAGAGCGCGATGAGCGGCACGATCGACAGCAGCGCGCCCGTGATGACGAGCGTGTACATCGCGGGCAGCGACGCGCCCTGGTTGAGCAGGCCGTGCAGGCCCACGGTGATCGGGTACAGCTCGTCGTTGCCGAGCATGATGTACGGCAGCATGAAGTTGTTCCACACCGCGACGAACTGGAACAGGAAGATCGTCACGAGGCCCGGCGCCATCATCGGCAGGGCGATGCGGTGGAAGATCGACAGCTCGCGCGCGCCCTCGGTGCGGGCCGACTCGACCACGTCGTTCGGCACGGCCGCGGCCGAGTAGATGCGGGCGAGGTAGATGCCGTACGGGCTGATCAGCTGCGGCAGCAGCACCGACCAGTAGGTGTTGGTGAGGCCGATCTGGGCGAGCAGCAGGTACTGCGGGATCGCGAGGATCACCGCGGGCACGAGCACGCCCATGAGCAGGATCCTGAAGACGATGCCCTTGCCGGCGAACTGGTACTTCGCGAGCGCGTAGCCCGACAGCGCCGACACGTAGGTCGAGATGATCGCGCCGCCGCCCGCGTAGAGGGCGGTGTTCAGCATCCACCGCCAGTAGAGGCCGTCGCGGTAGGCGGTGAGCTCGACGATGTTGCCCCACAGGTGGGTCGACGGCGCGAAGGTGAACGTCGAGAACAGCTCGGAGGCGTCCTTGGTCGACGCGATGAGCACCCACGCGACCGGCAGCAGGCAGTAGAGCGCGCCGACGATGAGCACGGCGGTCGGGCCGACGGCGATGGGCACGCGGTGGTCGTGGCGCGAGACGCCCGAGCGGCGGCCGGAGCCGGCGGAGTCGAGGTCGGGCAGCACGGCGGCGCGCGTCTCGGCGCCGGCGCCGGCGCCGGTGGTCACGGACTGGGTGGCGGTCATGGGTCAGTCCTCCTGACCGAAGGCGCGCCGCTGCACGACGCGGAGGAACAGGAACGAGAGGGCGAACGTCGCGGCGGCGATGATCACGCTGGTCGCGGCGGCCGAGGAGATGTCGTCGCGGATGAACGCGTCGCGGTACACCAGCATGAGCGGCGACCAGGTGGTGGAGAGGCTGTTCGTGAGCGGACGCAGCGTGGTCGGCTCGGCGAACACCTGCAGCGTCGCGATCATCGAGAACAGCGCGGTCATGATCAGCGCGGGCGTGATGATCGGCACCTTGATGCGCCAGGCGATCTGGGCCTCGGATGCCCCGTCGATGCGCGCCGCCTCGTAGATCTCCTGCGGCACGGCCTTGAGCGACGTGTACATGACGATCATGTTGAAGCCGACGCCGCCCCAGAGGCCGATGTTCGCGATCGCGAAGATGACGAGGCCCGGCGTGAGCATGCTGGGCACGTCCCACCCGAGCCGGTCGAAGATCCAGTAGAACGGGCTGACGGCCGGCAGGTAGAGGAAGCCCCAGAGCAGCGACGAGATGACCGCGGGCACCGCGTAGGGCAGGAAGATCGAGACCCGGGAGAAGCTCTTCGCGCCGGTGCGGCGCGCATCGAGCAGCAGGGCGAACAGCAGCGCGAGGCCGAGCATGGCGGGCACGAGGATGAGCCCGTAGAGCAGCACGCGCCCGACCGACTCGAGGAACTCGGGGTTCGTGAGCGAGTTCGCGTAGTTCTCGAACCAGGCGAACTCGCGGGTGCGCGAGCCCGACCCGAGGCCGAGCCCCGACACGACCTCCTTCTGGAAGGAGAGCACGATCGTGTAGAGGATCGGCGCGGCCATGAACAGCGTGAACAGCACGATGGCCGGTGCGAGCATGCCCCAGGGCGCGATGCTGGGGCGGCGCCTCCGGCGCGGGGCGGCGGGCGCTGCCTGGGGCGGGGCGGATGCCGCGTGGCTGGCGGCCTCGACCGTGGCGGTCATCTCGTGGGGGTCCTTCCGTTCGTGGGGTGCGACGACGCCGGGGAGCCGACGGGCGGCTCCCCGGCGCATCCGCTAGTCGGCGACGTTGAAGCCGCCGGCGACCAGGTCGTCGACCGTGATCTGCTGCATCGCGGCGACCGCGTCGAGGAAGGCCTGGGCCGACTTCGCCTCGGCGGCCTTCGCGAACTCGTCGTTGTAGGCGCTGAACGTGACGTTCACGTTCGGGCCGTACTGGAACGGCGCGACCGCTGCGGCGGCCTCGGCGGCCACGTCGTAGAAGTCGGGCTGGTTGGAGAAGAACTCCGGCGCCGCGGTGAGGGCGGATGCCGCGGCATCCGTCGCCGCCGGGTAGATGCCGGTCTGCTCGACGAGCGCCTGCACGGCCTCGGGGTCGGTGTTCAGCCAGGTGACGAACTCGGTCGCCGCCTCGACGTGCTCCGACTGCGAGGTGACCGCGGTGGACGAGCCGCCCCAGTTGCCGTTGGAGACCTCGTCGCCCCAGGTGGGCATCTGCGCCGCGGCCCAGAGGCCCGCGGTGTCGGCGGCGTTGCCCGAGAGCACGCCCGGGCCCCAGACCGCACCGGTCCAGCCGACCTGCGTGCCGTCGTTCAGGCCGGCGTTCCACTCGGGGGTGTACATCGGCTTGTTGTCGATGACGCCCTCCTCGACGAGGCCGCCCCAGAACTCGGCGACCTGCCGGGTGGGCTGGGCGTCGATGTCGACGGCCCACGAGTCGCCCTCGATGGCCCACCAGGCGGCGTTCGCCTGCTGCGAGAGGCCCGCGAACCAGCCGGCGTCGTTGGCCGAGAAGGTGCCGAGGTACTTCGACGGGTCGGCCTCGTGGAGGGCGCGCGCGGTGTCGCCGTACTCCTCCCACGTGGTGGGCACGGTCAGGCCGAGCTCCTCGAAGATGTCGGCGCGGTAGTAGAACATCATCGGGCCGGTGTCCTGGGGGATCGCGTAGAGCGCATCGCCGCCGAGCGTCACCGACTGCCAGACGCCGGCCGGGAACTGCCCTTCGACGTCGTCGCCGACGACGTCGGAGAGGTCGGCGAGCGCGTCGGACGCGACGAGCGTGGGGATCTTCTGGTACTCGGCCTGGATCAGGTCGGGCGCGCCGCTGCCGGCCTTGATGGCGGTGAGCAGCTTGGTGATGGCGGGGTCGCCGCCGTCCTGCTTGTTCACCGTGACCTGGATCTCGGGGTGCTCCTCGTTCCAGATGTCCACGACCTGGTCGAGGTTGGGCGCCCATGCCCAGTAGGTGAGCTCGATCGGGTCCTCTGCCGTTCCCTCGGCCTCACCGCTGCCGGCGCAACCGGTCAGGATCAGTGCCGTCGCGGCGACCGCGGCGACGGCCCCGGTGCGGAATGCTGCACGCATTCGTCCTCCTTGTCGAAAGCTGTGATTGCGGATGCTCGGGGCCTCCGCGCGACCGGGACGGACGACGGTGTGCCTGTGAGCGCTCCTAGTCAGACACAGCCTGTTTCGCTTGTCAAGTCGATGTTTCGGCTTGCAATGCCGTGTGATCGGTGTGCTAGAACTGTGAGCGCACACAGTCATCAAGGGAGATCGCTCCATGCCCTCGCACTCCGCGTCGACCGCCTCCGGCACCGTCGACACCGCCGCCGCCGCCACGCCCGGCGCAGCATCCGCCGCCGGTTCCGGCCTCGCCCGGGCAACCGCCGCCACCGCCCCCGCGGCGCGCTCGGGCTGGATCCCGGGCACCTCGTCGATCCGCTTCGGCGGCGACTACAACCCCGAGCAGTGGGATCGCGCGACCTGGCTCGAGGACATCGAGCTGATGCGTGAGGCGGGCGTGAACCTCGTGAGTGTCGGCATCTTCTCGTGGGCGCTGCTCGAGCCGCGCGAGGGCGAGTACGATTTCTCGTTCCTCGACGACGTGCTCGACCTGCTCGCCGGCGCCGGCATCGACGTCGACCTCGGCACGCCCACCACCGTGCCGCCCGCCTGGTTCTGGACCCGGTACCCGCACGCCCGCCCGGTCACCCGCGAGGGCCTGCCCCTCGGCTTCGGCTCGCGCGGCATCGTCTCGCCGAGCTCGCCCGAGTACCGTCGCGCGGCCGAGGCGATCGCCGAGCGCCTGGCCGAGCGCTATGCGCACCACCCCGCGGTCGTGATGTGGCACGTGCACAACGAGTACGGCGCGCCCGTCTCGGAGAGCTACGACGAGGCATCCGTCGCGAACTTCCGTACCTGGCTCGCCGCCCGCTACGGCACGATCGACGGGCTCAACCGGGCCTGGGGCACCACGTTCTGGGGGCAGGTGTACGGCTCGTTCGACGAGGTCGACGCGCCGCGCCTGTCGGCGAGCGTGTCGAACCCGGCGCACCGGCTCGACTTCGCGCGATTCTCCTCCGACGCACTGCTGGAGTGCTTCGTGCTCGAGCGCGACGCGATCCGCCGGCACGCGATACAACCGGTCACCACGAACTTCATGGCGACCAGCTGCCCGTCGATCGACTACTGGCGTTGGGCGGGCGAGGTCGACATCATCGCGAACGACCACTACCTCACCGCCTCGCGCCTCGATGCGCACGTGATGCTCGCGATGGACGCCGACTTCACCCGCTCGCTCGCCGGCGGCAAGCCGTGGGTGCTGATGGAGCACTCCACGTCGGCCGTGAACTGGCAGCCGCGCAACGTCGCCAAGCGCGCCGGCGAGCTCGCCCGCAACTCGCTGTCGCACCTCGCGCGCGGCGCCGACGGCATCCTCTTCTTCCAGTTCCGGGCGAGCCGCTTCGGCGCCGAGAAGTTCCACTCGGCGATGCTCCCCCACGCCGGCCGGTCGTCGCGCGTGTGGCGCGAGGTCGTCGAACTCGGCGGGCTGCTGTCGGATGCCTCCGAGCTGCGCGGCTCGCAGGTCGAGGCATCCGTCGCCATCGTCTGGAGCACCGAGTCGTTCTGGGCGCAGGACCTCGAGTGGCGCCCGTCGGTCGACCTCTCGCACCGCGAGCGGATCGAGGCGGTCTACGCGGGGCTCTTCGCGCTGGGCGTGACCGTCGACTTCGTGCACCCGTCGCAGGACCTGTCGGGCTACTCGGCGGTGTTCGCCCCCTCGCTGTACCTGCTCGACGAGGCTTCGGCGGCGAACCTGTCGGCGTACGTCGCGGGCGGTGGCACGCTCGCCGTCGGCTGCTTCTCGGGCATCGTCGACGAGCACGACACCGTGCCGGCCGGCCCGTTCCCGGGCCGCCTGCGCGACGTGCTCGGCCTGTCGATCGAGGAGTTCCTGCCGCTGCGCGAGGACGCCCGCGTGGTGCTCACCGGCGGTGCGTCCGGCGCGGTGTGGAGCGACGAGATCGTGCTCGAGGGCGCCGAGGCGGTCGAGCACTACATCGACGGCCCGGCCGCAGGGCTGCCCGCGATCACCCGGCACGCTGCGGGGGCTGGTGCGGCCTGGTACCTGTCGACGGTGCTGCACGGCGCCGACCTCGGCGGCTTCGTGCGGCGGGTGCTGGCGGATGCCTCGGTGCCCGTCGCCCCCGCACCGCCCGGCGTCGAACGCGTCGAACGCGTCGCGGCCGACGGCACGCGGTACGTCGTGGCGATCAACCACGGCGCGGCCGACGCCGTGATCGACGCCGCCGGCGTGGACCTCGCCTCGGGCCGGCCGACCGGCGCCGAGACGCTCGTCGCGGCAGGGGGGAGTCGCATCATCCGACTCGAGTAGGCGCCCGCGTCAGACCTGCATGTGCTCGCCCACCCGGGGCATCCGAACGCGGCACCACCAGCCAGACCAGCACCACCAGCACCACCCGTCCGCCCGACCGGGCCGGGCGGCCCACCGCAGCGACGCGGTTCCCCTCGGAGCGGGCGCGCTGCACCAACCGAGAGGAAGGGAACGTGCGCATTCGCAGGATGAGGAGGGGTGCCGCGGCACTCGCCGCGGCACTCGCGGCGACGCTCGCCGTACCCGTGGGCGCCGGGGCGGCGCTCGCCGCCGAGCCGGGCGACGGTCCGGTCGATGCAGGGATCTTCGTGAACGCGGTCGAGGGGCTCTCCCCCGACTTCGTGCACGGCGTGGACGTGTCGACCGTGCTGTCGCTCGAGGAGAGCGGCGTGGCGTTCCGCGACGACGCGGGACAGCCGGCCGACCTGTTCGACGTGCTCGCCGACCACGGCGTGAACAGCGTGCGGGTGCGCGTCTGGAACGACCCGTACGACGCCGACGGCCGGGGCTACGGCGGCGGGACGGTCGACGTCGACCGCGCCATCGAGATCGGCGAGCGCGCGACGGCCGCGGGCCTCGGCGTGCTGGTCGACTTCCACTACAGCGACTTCTGGGCCGACCCCGGTCGCCAGCTCGCGCCGAAGGCGTGGGCCGGGCTGACGCCCGCCGAGACGGCGACCGCGCTGCACGACTTCACCGTCGACGCGCTGCAGCGGTTCGACACCGCGGGCGTCGACGTGACGATGGTGCAGGTCGGCAATGAGACGAACAACGCCATCGCGGGCTACACGCGCCCCGGCCGTGAGATCGATGCGACCTTCGCCGCACTGCTGCAGGCGGGCACGTCCGCGGTGCGCGAGGTGCTGCCCGACGCGCTCGTCGCGGTGCACTTCACGAACCCCGAGACATCCGGCCGCTATGGCACCTACGCCGCCGGGCTCGATGCGTTCGGCGTCGACTACGACGTGTTCGCGAGTTCGTACTACCCGTACTGGCACGGCTCGACCGAGAACCTGACGAGCGTGCTGTCGAGCATCGCGACGACGTACGGCAAGCAGGTCATGGTCGCCGAGACGTCGTGGGCGCACACCCTCGACGACGGGGACGGGTTCTCGAACGTGATCGGGTCGGGCACGATCGGCGACGCCTACCCGGCGAGCGTGCAGGGCCAGGCGACCGAGCTGCGCGACGTGATCGCGGCGGTCGCCGCGGTCGGCGACGCCGGGCTCGGCGTCTACTACTGGGAGCCGGCGTGGCTGCCCGTCGGACCGCCGACCGAGTACGACGCGAACGCGCTGCTCTGGGAGCAGTTCGGGTCGGGCTGGGCGACCTCCGCGGCATCCGCCTACGACCCCGTGCACGTCGGCGAGTGGTACGGCGGCTCGGCGTGGGACAACCAGTCGCTGTTCGCGTGGGACGGCACGCCCCTCGAGTCGCTGCGCACCTTCGAGTACGTCTACACCGGCGCGGCGGCGCCGCTCGAGGTCGTGTCCGTCGAGCGGGTGTCGCTGCAGGTGGCCGACGGCGACCCCGTCGAGTTGCCCGCGACCGTGGCCGTGACCTGGAACGACGGACGCGTCGAGGACGCGCCGGTCGCGTGGTCGTCCGCCCTGGACTGGGTCCGCGGGCCGGGGTCGTTCGAGATCCCGGGCGCGACGGATGCCGGCATCGACGTCGTCGCCGAGGTCGAGGTGCGCGCGCCGAACCTCGTCGCCAACGGCTCGTTCGAGTCGGCCGACCTGGGCGACTGGACGCTCACCGGCCCGGCCGCACGCACCGAGACCGCCGACGGATCGGACGGCGACTACGCCGTCACGTTCTGGAGCGGCTCGGCGTACGAGGCATCCGTCGCGCAGCACCTCACGGGCGTACCCGCGGGCGACTACGTGCTGCTGGCCACCACGCAGGGCACCAACTCGCCCGCGACCGACGTGCGCGAGCTGTCGGCGACGACATCAGCGGGCACGGTGTCGGCGCCGCTCGATTTCACCGTGTGGAACGCGCGGCACACCGCATCGGTGCCCGTCACCGTCGGCGCCGACGGCGTCGTCGCGATCGCGGCGACGTTCGCCCTGTCGGCCGGCGCGTGGGGCGTCGTCGACGACGTGCGGCTCGTGCCCGCGACGGGCGCCGAGCCGGTCGACACGTCGGGGCTGGCGGCCGCGCTCGACTCCGCGGCATCCGTCGACCGCTCGCAGTTCACGGCTGCCTCGCTCGCAACCCTCGACGAGGCGACCGCCATCGGGGCGGTCGTGCTCGCCGGGTCCGCGGCGTCGGCGAAGGACATCAAGCAGGCGACGAAGCTCGTCGAGAAGGCGGTGAGGAGGCTGGCGCCGGTGGCGTAGCCACGGCCCGCATGCGGCGGAGGCAAGCGCTTCGCGCCGAAGGTCGGCGTGTCTGCTTGCCTCCGCCGCCGTCCGTCGAACCTGCATGTGCCCACTGCCGGCCGGGGCGCTCCGCGGCTCTGGCGGGTCGCACCGGGCGTGGCTACGCTGGAGGAGGAACCACACACGGAAAGGTGGTGAGTTCCATGCACGCGACGAAGCTCTGGGACGTCACCGTCGAGATCGACGAAGAAGAAGACAGCACGACCGCACTCGCCAGCATCCTCACCCCATCGGGACGCGAGGTCACCGGCAGCGGCAAGGCCGCGCGGAATCCGCTCGACCCGGACGTGCCCGCGATCGGCGACGAACTCGCGGTCGCCCGCGCGCTGCGCGACCTCTCCGAGCGGCTGCTGCACACGACCGAGCGAGACATCACGAACCTCACGGGCGAGCCGGCGCACGTGCACCGCTGACGCGGGCGCCGCCGGCACACGTCCCGCGGAGGGCGTGTCAGCGGCGGCGCAGCACCAGGAGGAACCACGCCATCGCCGCGATCGGCACGGCGGCGAGCAGCGCGAGTCCGGCCCAGGCGCCGGCGAGATCGGCGAGCGCGAACACCGCGAGCGGGCCGACGGCGGCGCCGATGTCGCCCGCGGTGCGGGTGACGCCGACCGCGGCGCCGGACGACCGGCCGGGGAACGCCTCGGCTGTCACGACGCTCGGCACGACGTTCGCGAGGCTCGTGGCGACGGCGTAGCCGACGATCGCCGCGCCGAACCACCATGGCGAGCCGAGCACGCCGAACAGGAGCATCACCCCGCCCGCGCCGAGCGCGGAGACGATCACCACCGGCACCTTCGCGCCCCCGTCGACCCATCGTCCGACGAGCGGCAACGCCCCGGCGCTCGCGACCGTGCCGAGCGCGAACGCGATGCCGAGCGTCATGGGCGTGAGTCCGCCGACCTCGTACGCGAGCACCGGGATCAGCCCCTGCTCCCCCGCGAACCGCGCGAAGAAGAGGGCGAACGACACGACCGCGAGCGCGACCAGGACGCGGCGCGTATCCGCTGGGCGCGCGGGCGCAGAGGAGACGGATGCCTCAGGCGTGGACGCGGGCCCGTCGGCATCATCCGCGATGTCCGTGGCCTCCGCGGGCGATGCGTCGGTCGCCGGCGCAGCGAGCGCCGCCCAGTAGCCGCGCGCCGGGCGCACGAGGTCGATGCCGACCGCGACGAGCACG
This sequence comes from Agromyces sp. SYSU T00194, assembly GCF_040496035.1. NCBI lineage: Bacteria > Bacillati > Actinomycetota > Actinomycetes > Micrococcales > Microbacteriaceae > Agromyces > Agromyces chitinivorans. Next base: position 565,362 of record NZ_JBEPJZ010000001.1, read on the forward strand.
GGCACGGCGGCCGCCAGGAACGCGGCAGGCACCCCGCCGAGCGTGACCGCGACGCCGCCGAGCATCGAGCCGACGGCGGCCGCGCCCATCTGCACGATCGTCGCCATCGCGATGATGCGACCACGGCGCGCAGCCGGCGCCCCCGCGAACAGCACCGCGAAGCCGAGCGTGATCGCCGCGCCGCCGAGCAGCCCCGCGCTCAGACGCAGCCCGATCAGCCACGAGGCCGACCCGACGAACCCGGTCACCGCGGTCACCGCGGCGAGCAGCACGAGCACCGTCAGCACCATCGGTCGCGCCGGCAGCCGGCGCAGCGCGAGCCCCGCGGGCACGTTCGCGATCACGCGGCCGATCGCGAAGGCGGCGATGATCGGGCCGAGCAGCACCACCGGCACCGCCAGGTCGTCGACGAAGAGCGGCAGCACGGGAACGACCACGCCCCACGTCATCTGCGCGGTGCCGATCAGCGCGCAGATCAGGAGCGCCTGGCCCATGCCGGGCCCAGCGGCCGTGGCCGATGCGGGCGATGCCGAGGCGTCATCCGCACCGGCGCCGCCCGCGGCGCGCGGCCGGCCCACCCGCATCCGACTCATGCCGCCACTCGGCCCGGCACGCCTACGCCGCCAGGTTCTCGCGCAGCAGCGCACCCGACGTGCGCGGCGCGAGCGCCCCGCGGCGGGCGAGCTCGGGCACGAGCAGCTCGGCGATGTCGGCGAGGCCCGACGGTGTCGGCAACGGCGTCGTGAACATGTAGCCGCCGCGCGACCCGGTCGCGGCGAAGTTCTCCTCCAGCGCGTCGGCGATCGACGCCGGCGTGCCGAGCACCGTGTGGTCGAGCCCGGTGGCGTGCTGCCAGCCGTGCTCGAAGAACTCCGCGCGACTCATCGCGTGGTCGGCGCCGAACTCGTCGACGAGCTTGCCGACGAGCCCACCCGGCGTCGCATGCGCAGCCGCGACCGACTCCGCGAGTTCCCCGAGCACGATCGTCGCGGGCAGCCCCGAGAAGTCGTACCCGGCGTTGTGCGAGAGGTAGGCGCCCACGGCGTCCTCGCTCCAGAACTCCTCCACCTCGTCGCGGCGCGCGAGCGCCTCCTCGTGGGTGCGGCCGACGATGACCTGCGTCGCCCAGAGGATGCCCACGCCCGACGGGTCGCGCCCCTCGGCCACGAGCGCCTCGTCGAGCAGGCGCCGGTGGCGCTGCTGCGCCGACAGCGGCCCTCCGAACCCGAAGATCACGTCGGCGAACTTCGCCGACGTCGCGATGCCGCGGGGCGAGTTGCCCGCCTGCACGAGCACCGGGTGCCCCTGCGGACTCGGCATCGAACTCAGCGGCCCCTTCACCTTGAAGAACGCGCCCTCGTGGTCGATCGCCGACACCAGCGCCGGGTCGGCGAACCGGCCGGTCTCGCGGTCCATCACGATCGCCTCGGGCGGCACCGAGTCCCACAGCGCCTTGCAGACGTCGATGAACTCCTCCATGCGCTCGTAGCGCAGGCCGTGCTCGAGCAGCTGGTCGAATCCGTAGTTCGCGGCGTCGGCGCTGCGGCTCGACGCGACGACGTTGAACGCGATGCGCCCGCCGGTCACGTGGTCGAGCGAGTTCAGCAGGCGGGCCACGTAGAACGGGTGCATGAACGTCGAGGAATACGTCAGCCCGAAGCCGATGTCGCTCGTCGCGCCGGCCATCGCCGCGATGAACGGGCTCATGTCCTGGCGCGGCCACTGCACGCCCCACTCCACGGCGGGCGCGATCGAGCCGCCCCAGGTGTCGGGTATGCCGCTGCCGTCGCCGAAGAACAGCAGGTGCATGCCCGCGCGCTCGGCGGTCACGGCGATCTCCTGGAACATCCGCACGTCCGGGAAGGTGCGCCCGACCCACGATCCGGCACGGGCCCAGCGCCCTTCGGTGTGCGTGAACGACAGGTCGAACGCGACGTGCATCCCGCCGCTCATGCGACGACCCCGTCGGCGGGTGCGGTGGTGACGGATGCCTCCTGAGCAGCGGCTGCCTCGGGCGCGACCGGCACCGCTGCACCGCCCGCCCACACGTCGGCGACGGTCGCCACGTCGCCGATCACGGCGACGTTCAGCGCGAGCGACTCCACGGCCGCCGCGTGCAGCTCCAGCGAGTACGCAGCGGTCGCGTCCTCGGCGAGCACGACGGGCCAGCCGAGCTGGAGTGCGTCGGTCGCGGTCGCGGCCACGCAGCACTCGGTGGTGAGGCCGGCGACGGCCACCCACTCGACGCCGTCGGCGGTGAGCCGTTCGGCGAGGCCGGTGCCGAGGAACCCGCTGTACCCGCGCTTGCCGAACCGCGGCTCGCCCTCGGCGGGCGCGACCCCGTACCACTCGGCGCCGGGCGTGCCGATGACGCACGGCTCATCGTCGCCGACCGGCTCCGACAGCGAGCCCGAGCGCAGCCACTTGCTCGCCTTCCACGGCTCATCGGCCGGGGTCGCGAGCTCGATCCAGTACACGGGCACGCCGGCCGACCGCGCGGCCCCGACCAGGTCGGCGCACCGCTCGACGGCGGCGGCGACGTGCGCGGAGGCGGCCTCGTCGAGCCCGTAGCCCCCGAGGAGCGCCGGGTCGCCGAACGAGCGCTGCACGTCGATCACGAGCAGGGCGCCGGCGTCGGGACGCAGCGCCCCGAGCTGGCGGTGGAGCAGGTCGGTCACGATGCGACCTCGGTCTCCGCGGCGGCGGCCGGCTCAGCGGCATCCGTCGACTCAGCGGCATCCGTCGCCCCAGCAGCATCCGTCGCCCCAGTCCCGGCCCCAGCCGAACCGCCCTCGGCCGCCCGCAGCGCGGGCAGCACCGACTCGCCGAAGCGCGGCAGCCCCTCGAGGTAGTCGGGGAAGATCAGCATGAGCCCGTCGAGCTCGGCGCGCTCGAGAATGTCGAGCACCTTCTCGCTGAGCGTCTCGGCCGACCCGGTCACGTACGGCGTCTGGAACGCCTCCTCGCCCTTCGCGCCCTCGGCCCAGGAGAGCGCGCGCTGCGCGTCCCACCCCCACGAGCGGCGCATGTTCGACAGTGCCTCGCGGTCGAGCCCCTCGCCGTAGCGCTCGGCGGTCGCCTCGGCCTCGGCGTCGGTGTCGCCCTGCACGATGGTCATCATCGAGTAGGTGCGCACGGTGCGGCCGTTGGCGGCGGCGCGCTCGTGCACGTCGCGCGAGAGGTCGCGCATGCCCTCGAGGGTCTCGGCGCCGAGGAAGGCGCCGTCGGAGTACTCGGCCTGGAACGCCCGGCCCCGGTCGGAGCGACCGGCGGAGATGATGGTGGGGCGCGGGTCGGGCAGCGGCCTGGACTCGCAGTCGGTGAGCGTGAAGAACCTGCCGTTCATGGTGACCGACGGCTCCGACCAGAGGCGCAGCACGGCCTGGGTCCACTCCTCGGTCATGGCGTAGCGGTCGTCGTGGCTCATCGTCTCGTCCCAGATGCCCATCTGCTGGAACTCGTCGGCGTACGCGCCGTTGACGATGTTCATGCCGGCGCGCCCGCCGCTGATCTGCTGCAGCGTGGTGAACACCTTCGCCGCGAACGCGGGGTTCTGCATGTTGGCGTGCACGGTCGCCCAGACCTTGACGCGCGAGGTCGCCTCGGCGAGGCCGGCCATCATCGTCATCGACTCGAGCGTCTCGCCCCAGTGGTCGGTGCTGCCGCCGAATCCGCGCCACTTCGCCATCGCCATGATGAAGTCGAGCCCGGCGTCCTCGGCGAGGCGTGCCACCCGGCGGTTGTAGTCGTAGCTCGCGGGCGGGTACGGCGCCGTGCTCGAGATCATCCAGCCGCCGGCCGCGTTCGGCAGGAAGACGCCGTAGTCCTTGTGCTCACCCATCGTGATGGCTCCTGTTCGTTCGTGCTTCAAGTAGGGGGTGGTGGCGGATGCCCCGGGCCGCACGCCCGGCGACTGCATCCGGTGCCCGCCGGTCGTGACCGGCCCGGGGCATCCGCTCACCTCGCGCCTTACGGCGCGGGCCAGACCAGCTCGCCGTCGGCGGAGATCGCCTCGACGAAGGAGGTGTCGAACAGGCCGAGCGCGACGTCCTCGGGGAGGTCGTTCGCGAGCAGCGAGTAGTCGTTCAGCATGTCGACGATCGCGACCACGTTCTCGGTGTCGATCGCGCCGAGGGCGGCACCCTCGGGCTGCGACTCGCGCACGATGGCGGCCTCGGTGTTCCAGATGTTCACGTTGTGGTCGACGTCGTAGCCCTCGCCCGAGAGCTCGGCGGTGAACCCGACGCACTCCTCGGCGTTGTCCTCGCAGTACTCGAAGGCGTGGAACGTGGCCCGCAGGAAGTCCTCGACCACGGTCGGGAACTCCGCGGCGAACTCGGGGTTCGCGGCGAACGCGCCGAGCGACGACGGCACGCCGTAGTCGTAGGGGCGCCACACGGTGACGTCCTCGCCGGCCGCGGCGAGCAGGTTCGGCTCGTTCGAGATGAAGCCGGTGAGCGAGTCGACCTGGCCGCGCGGCAGGATCGACGGGTCGTAGCCGACCACGACCTGCTGCATGCTGTCGACGTCGGCGCCCGCCTCGTCGAGCATGGCCTGCACGGCCGGCGGCAGCCCGCCCTTGTGGCCGAGGATGGTGCCGTCGAGGTCGGAGAGGTCCTCGATGTCGGGCATCGTCATGAGGATCTCGAGGCCGACGTTCGAGTACGACGAGATGCCGACGAGCTCGATGCCGGTGTCGTAGGCCTGCAGCAGGTTCTGCTGGCTGACCGAGGTGAACTGCACCTGGTCGGATGCCACGAGCTGCGTGTTCTGCCCGGTGTCGCCGGTGCCCGGCTGGATCTCCAGGTCGAGGCAGAGGTCGTCGAAGTAGCCGAGCTCCTCGGCGGCGACGACGTCGAGGATCGACGCGGACGCCTGGTACTGGTAGCCGGTGAGGAAGGTGATGCTGCCGGCGGCCTCGTTCTCGGCGCAGCGCTCGGCCGAGATGGCCGCGGTGCCCGAGTCGGCGGTGTCGTCGGCGGCGCTCTCCTCGGTGGCGCAGCCGGCGAGCGCGACGAGCGCCGCGGTGGCGCCGGCCAGCGCGATGCCGGCGCGGGTGACGGTTCGACGTGACATGTGATTCTCCTTCGGGGGTGTGCGCGGGGTGCGCGAAGGGCGCGTTCGTCCACGGGACGCGGCGACGCGGGCGGTGCGGTGCAGGGAGTGGTGGTGCGTGAGTGGTGCGGAACGGTGCGGTGATGCCCGGTGCGGGCCCCGGAGCGGGCGGTGGCCTACTCCGGTTCGTGGCGGTGCGTCTCGTGCCAGTGCAGGACGCGCCGCTCGACGGCGTTGACGATCGCGAGCAGGCTCGCGCCCATGAGCGCGAGGATGGCGATCGAGGCGTAGATGACCTGGAGCTGGTTGTTCGAGCTGGCCAGGCTGATCGTGGTGCCGAGGCCCTCGGCCGCGCCGGGGGCGAACATCTCGGCGACGACCGCGCCGACGATCGACAGCGGGAAGACGATCTTCAACGCGGCGAACAGGAACGGCAGCGCGCTCGGCACGCGCACGTGCCAGAGCATCTCGGCGCGCGAGGCGTTGACCGTGCGGTAGAACTGCAGCACCGGCGTCGGCACCGACCTGAGGCCCACGGCCACGTTGATGAGGATCGGGAAGAAGCAGATCAGCGCGGTGACGATGAGCTTCGGCTCGGGCCCGAACCCGAAGGCCACGACGAGCGCCGGTGCGATCGCGACGAGCGGCGTGACGTTCAGCACGACCGCGACCGGCATGACGGCCCGGCGGATGAGCGGCACCTCGCTGATCGCGATCGCGAGCACCGACGAGCAGGCGAACGCGATGACGAGCCCGATCAGCGCCTCCTGCAGGGTGATCCAGGCGTTCTCGACGTAGAAGAGCGGGTTGCCGCTGAGGGTGCGCCAGATGTCCTGCAGCGGGGGCAGCAGGTACGGCATCTGCTCGGCGCCGATCTGCCAGAGCACGCCGAGGGCGAGCACCATGAGCGTGATCGGCGCCCAGCGGCTCGGGCGGAGGAACTTCGGGAGCTTCCGGGCGGTGCCGTCGGCGGCGGCATCGGAGGAGGCGGCGGCCGCGGTCGCGGCGGGTGCCGGGTTGGCGGGGTCGGTGCCGGCGGCGACGGATGCTGCGGAAGCGGCGGATGCCTCGGGGGCGGCCGAGCTCGTGGCAGACGTCTCACTCGTGGCATCCGTCTGCGCTGCGGTCTTCGGCTGGGCGGGCTGGTCGTCCATGCGGGGCGTGGAGGTGTCGATGGTGGTCATCCTCTGCTCCTAGGCGGCGTTCGGCAGGTCGGGCGAGTGCCAGGCCGACTGGAGGCGCTCGCGGATCAGGTCTTCGTAGTGGTGGAAGGCGTCGCTCGTGAGGAGCTCGGCGCTCCGCGGACGAGGCAGGTCGACGTCGATCACGTCGACGATGCGTCCGGGGCGGGGCGCCATCACGACCACCTGGTCGCTGAGGCGCACGGCCTCGGTGACCGAGTGGGTGACGAACACGACCGTGGCGGTGGTGTCGTCCCACAGGTCGAGCAGCTGCCCCTGCAGCGACTCGCGCGTGAACTCGTCGAGCGCCGAGAACGGCTCGTCCATGAGCAGCACGTCGGGCTGCAGGCCGAGCGCACGCACGATCGCGACGCGCTGCTGCATGCCGCCGCTGAGCTCGGGCGGCAGCTTGTGCATGGCGTCGCCGAGGCCGACATCGCGCAGCAGCTGCTCCATGTCGGGCATGGGGCGGGCGGCCGATGCCCCCTCCTTGCGCTTCCTCGACGCGCGACGGTTCACGCGGTGCGGCAGCGTCACGTTGTGCAGCACGTTCAGCCAGGGCAGCAGCGCCGGCGTCTGCGGCACGAAGCCGATGTGCTTGCCGTCGCAGGCGGCGGCCGGCGACTCGCCGAACACCTCGACGCTGCCGGCATCCGTCGCCTCGAGGTTCGCGATGAGTCGGAGCAGCGTCGACTTGCCGCATCCGCTCGGCCCGATGACGCTGACGAACCGGCCCGCGGGGATGTCGAGCTCGACGTCGTGCAGGGCGACCATGCGGGTGCTGCCGGTGCCGTAGACCTTGCGGGCCCCGTCGATGCGGATCGCGGGTGCGGACAGATCGTGCGGGGCCATCTAGACCAGCCTCCTGAAGGTGCGGTTGTGGTAGACGAGTGGTTCGCGGTCGCTGTGGATCACGTCGTCGACGGCGATGAGCAGCATGAGGTGGTCGCCGGCGGTCTGGCGCAGCTCAACCCGGCCGAGAATGGTCGCCATCGCGTCGGCGACGACCGGCACGTGGTCGTGGTCGGGGTGCAGGTCGACCGCGGCGAACTTGTCGGCGCCCTTGGTCGCGAAGTGCTTCGCGAGGTCGCCCTGCCCCTCGGCGAGGATGTTCACCGCCACCTGCTCGGTGGCCGCGAACGCGCCGTAGCAGTCGGCCGTGTCGGCGAGGAACACCGTCACGAGCGGCGGGTTGCTCGAGACCGACGTGAAGCTGTTCGCGGTGAAGCCGTACTGGCGGCCGTCGTGCACGGTGGTCACGAGGGTGACCGGGGTGGCCATGTGGCCGAGTGCGCGGCGCAGCGGGTCGGGGGCCGTCATGGTCATGCCTGCACCTCCTCGGCGGGGGTCGCCGGTTCGTTCGTGGTTGCTGCGCTCGCTTGGGCGAGGGCGCGGATCAGGGGCATCCGCTCGCTGACCCAGCTGTTGATGGCTGTGTCGCGGGCCTCGGGGTCGGCGGCCTGCGCCTCGAGCAGGCCGAGCGCGCCGAGCGGGGTGGACGCGCCGACCTCGTGCATGAGCGGAGTGAGGTGGAACTCGCCCGTGATGTGCGCGTGGGCCGGGGAGCCGGCGACCGTGACGGGCAGCGCGGCGACCCCCGCGAGCGAGGTGGGGCCGTAACCGTCGATGAAGCCCTTGAGCAGGCCCGTGTAGCTGCCCTTGTAGGAGGGAGTGGCGACGATGACGAGGGCGGCGGATGCGACGAGCTCGCGCTTGGCCTGGGCGTCGGCGTTGCCCCACTCGAGCACCGCGCCGCCGAGGTCGGCGAGTTCGATGGTCTCGATTGCGGGGTCGGCTTGGGTGGCCGTGCTGATGGCCTCGGCGAGGGCCTGGGCCGTTGCCGTGGTCTTGGATCCGGCTCTGGGGTTGCCGGAGAGTACGACGATCGAATGCATTGGAGCCTCCACGACTCAATCCATGGTTCTGGTGTGTGTGGAGAGCGTGCGGGGCGAATCGGTGCGGCGAGTGCCGGTGCGATGTGCCCTGCGGAGGTCCAACTGGGTTCGACTGTAGGCGGGGGTTGTTTCGCGATTCTCGCCGTCGTGTTTCGTGCTCATGAACTCACGGGGCTGGCGGGGTCGCGGCGCTGGGTGCCGGGTTCGGCTCGCCGTCGTGGAGTGTCTCTATGGTGTCGCTGTCCACGTCGTACAGCAGCACCTCGACGCCGAGGTCGCGGGTGGCGACCGTGGTCCACCCGTTCGGCACGAACGCCTTCGCGACCGTCGGCGTGATGCAGAGCGCGAGCCGCGCCCCGGGGAAGAGCGCCTGCTTCACCCACGCAAGCTTGAACAGGTTCGCCGTGACCCGGTTGCGGTGCGCCGACTTGAACTCCCCCGTGTTGCCCACGAGTTGCACGAACACGCTGCCATCGGTCGCCGCCCCCTCGACCTCGAACCGCGTCTGCTCGTCGACCGTGATGCTCGCCGGGATCAGCGGCGTACCGAGCTGCGCGCCCAGCGCACGCAGCATCGCGGCCTCGACGGAGTCGTCGGGGAACCGGCTCCTGGCCGGCTCCACCTCGATGGAGCGCGGTGGTGCCGTCATGAGGTCAGGCTAAGCGGGCGGTGTTTCGCGATGATTTCGCCGCCCGCTTCTACGACGGTTGCGCTCCCGCGCGCCGGCTCGACGCGATCGACGTCCGCGCGGCCGGTCTCCCGAAAACATGCAACGCCGGTGGAACCGCGGCGTGTCTGCATGCTCTCGCGGAGGAACGGCCGAATCTGCATGTTCTCGGGTGGGCGCCGGGCGTGCGAGTGGGGAGCGTGGGGCGCCGGGCGGGCGGCGGATGCTGCCCGCCCGGCGCCGACCGCGTCAGAACGCCATGAGGTTCTCACGCAGCGTCGACCCCGTGTACTCGGTGCGCACGAGGCCCTTCGCCTGCAGCGCGGGCACGAGCCCCTCGGTGATGTGGCTGATGTGGCGTCGGCTCAGCTGCCCGGTGAGGAGGAACCCGTCGCCGCCGACCTCCTCCATCACGTCGCCCATCTTCTGCGCGACCGACTCGGGGGTGCCCACGAGGTCGACGCAGTTGAGGTTCCACTCCGAGGCGATCTGCCGCAGCGTCTTGCCCTGCCCACGGGCGAGGAAGCTCTCGAGCGTGCTGCGGTGGCCGTTGGTGGTGACCTCGGGCACGATGGCGTCGAGGTCGTAGGTCGAGAAGTCGTTCTCGGTCAGCGAGCTGAGGTGTCCCAGCGTCGCCTCGACGCGCACGTCGTCGGGGCGCTCGGCGAGCTCGGTGAGCGCGCGCACCTCCTTCTCGGACTCGCCGAGGATCGGCGTGACGATGAACATGATCTTCATGCTGTCGGGGTCGCGACCGAACTTCTCCATGCGGGCGCGGATGTCGTCGCGGAACGCCTTCATCGCCGCCGGGCCGTGCGCCGAGGCGAGGATCGTGTCGGCGTTGCGCGCCGCGAAGTCCTTGCCGCGGGCGCTCGCGCCCGCCTGGCACAGCACGGGCTGACCGCTGTACGGCGGCAGCGTGTTGAGCGGCCCGCGCACCGACTGGTACGTGCCCTCGTGGTCGAGCGTGCGCACCTTCGTGTGGTCGACGTAGACGCCGGTCTCGCGGTCCATCACGACGGCGTCGGGGTCCCAGGTGTTCCAGAGGCCCTTGACGACGTCGACGTACTCGTCGGCGCGGTCGTAGCGCTCGTCGTGGTCGGGCAGGGTCTCGAGGCCGTAGTTCTGCGCGGCGCGGTCCTCGCTCGAGGTCACCATGTTCCAGCCGATGCGGCCGTCGGAGAGGTGCGAGAGGGTCGACATCGCCCGCGCGAGCAGGAACGGCGGGTAGAACGTCGTCGACGCGGTGGTGATGATGCCGAGGTGCTCGGTCGCAGCGGCCAGCAGCGGCGCCAGGAGCACGGGGTCGTGCTTCGGCGCGTACAGCGAGTGCTTGAGGTCGGCCTCGTGGGTGCCCGCGTAGATGTCGGACACCATCGACGAGTCCTCGAACATCATGTAGTCGAAGCCCGCCCGCTCGAGGGCGCGGGCCATGTCGACGTAGAACTGGCCGTCGGTCCAGTCGGCGCCCTCGGGGCCGTCCGAGTACGGGTTGTTCCAGACCGGCGGTCGGAAGCTCAGGAACCATCCGAGATGGAACTGGGACATGTGTTTCTCCTTATCAGGGTTCGGAACCCGGCGTGCCGCCGAGGTCGCTGAACGGGGTCGGCTCCGGCGCATCCGCTGCGCTGGTGGCCGTGCGCACCGCGAACGTGTCGCCGCGGTAGAGGGTGTAGCTGATCTCGCGGATGCGGCCGTCGACGTCCTTCAGCACGAGTTCGCGCATCAGGGCGGGCGAGCCGACGGGCACCGCGAGCAGCGAGGCCATGCGGGGTTCGAGCGCGACCGCCTCGATGGTCGCCTCCAGGCCGCCGAACTCCTCGCGGAACACGTGGCGGAACGTGGTCGGCAGGTCGGCGACGTACTCGACGAAGCGGTCGGCCGCCGGGCCCTCGGCGACGAACGAGGTCCGCGCGCACGCCGGGCGCCCGTCCACCTCCACGAGCCACTCGGTCAGCCGCACGCGTCCGTCAGCCGCCTCGAGCTGCTGCGCGAGGTCGATGTTGTCGTCGAGCGTGCGCCCACCGAGACGCCGCACGCTGTAGCGCGGGTCGTCGGCGCGGCTCGGGTCGACGAGGATCTGGTCCATCGGCACCTCCTCGACCGACCGCACCACGACGGTGCCCGAGCGCCGCCGCCGCACGATCAGCCCCTCGTCGACCAGGAGCTGCAGCGCCTCCCGCACGGCGCCGCGGTTGGCACCGAGCGGCTTGATCAGGTCCTCCTCGCGGAGCACCTGCCCGGTGCGGATGACCCCGGTGCGGATGAACGCGCGCAGGGTGCTGTGCACCTGGAAGGCGGAGTCGCGACGGCCCGCCCGCGCCCCGCGCACCGAGCGCGGGTGGCCGGCGTCGTCGATCGGGGGCAGGGGCACGAGACGGCCGTACTGCTGTGGCGCGGGGTTCGACATGTCACGCTCCTCGTCGTTCGGTGGTTCGGGGGTCACTCGCTCGGGGTGGTGAGCACGCGCATCGTCCAGGCGACGGTGGCGACGGTCAGGGCGAGCGCGGTCGCCGGGAACGCGGCGGCCCACCAGTTGCCGACGAGCGCGTCGGCGGCGCCGCGGGAGAGCATCGCGCCCCACTCCGCGGTGGGCGGGGCGAGGCCGACGCCGATGAAGCCGAGGCCCGCGGTCACGATCACGGCGAGGCCGAAGATGACCGAGCTGTTCTGGAGCGCGGGCCCGAGCGAGTTCGGCAGCACGTGCCGCACCGCGACCTCGGGGCCGATCGCCCCGGCGATGCGGGCGGCGTCGACATAGCCCTCGCTGCGCACGCGGAGGGTCTCGGTGCGCACGAGGCGGATCTGGATCGGCGCGAGGATGACCGCGACGGCGATCGTGATGCTCGCCACCTCGGCGCCGTAGAACGCGACGGCGACGACTCCGACGAGGATCGCCGGCACCGACTGGAGCAGGTCGACCGCCCGCGAGAGCCCGCGCGCCGCCATGCCGCGGAAGCCGGATGCCGGTTCGTTGAGGCCGAGCACGACCCCGATGACGATGCCGATCGCCGTCGCGAGCAGCGCGACCATGACGCCGATGAAGACGTTGAGGCCGGTCGCCGCGATCGTGCGCGAGTAGACGTCGAGGCCCGCCGAGTCGGTGCCGAACCAGTGCTCGGCGCCCGGGGGCAGGTAGGCGGCGCCCGCCACCTTCGTCGGGTCGAACGGCACCACGAGCGGGCCGACGACCGCGACGACGACGAGTACGGCGAGCGGGATGAGGCCGAGCAGCTTCTTCGTGGGGAACCGCCGGCCGACCGGCCGCTCGGTCGCGGTGCGCACGGGGATGAGGGTGGTGACCATCGTCAGGCTCCTTCGACGCTCGCGCCGGCCCGCCTGCGGGGGTCGACGACCATGGTGATGATGTCGACCGCGAGGAAGACGATCATGGTGAGGGCGGCAACCGCCATGAGGAAGCCCTGGATCGCGATGACGTCGTTCACGTTCACCGCCGCGACCACGTACTGGCCGACGCCGACGAACCCGAAGAGCGTCTCGAGGATCACGGCGCCGCCGAGCAGGTAGCCGAACAGCGTGCCCGACATGGTGATCACCGGCGGCGCCGCGCGACGGAACATGCTCGCGACGACCGCGCCGTGCGTGGCGCCCGACGCGATGCGGAACCGGGTCGGCGCGGCCGACACGCCCTCCTCGAGCCCGGCGATGAGGATCTTCAGCAGGATCGGCGCGTTCGCGAGCACGAGCACGACGATCGGCAGGACGTAGTGCTGCAGGATCGACACCACCGCGGGCCACGAGCCGCTCATCGCCGCATCGAGCAGCGGGAAGCCCGTCACGGTCGGCGGCGTCGAGATCGACGAGTCGATGCGGCCGACGGGCGCCGGCGCCCAGCCGAGCACGGTGTAGAAGACGAAGAGGCCCGCGATCGCGAACACGTACTCGGGGATCGCCCCGGCGGCCCGGGCGTACCAGACCACGATGCGCGAGAGCAGCCACCGCGGCCGGAAGACAGCCACGTACCCGAGCACCGCGGTCACCACGAGGGTGGAGACGAGGCCGAGCGTCGCGAGTTCGAGCGTCGGTGGGAGCCGGGCGAGGAACTCCTCCAGCACGGGTGCACCGGTGGAGATCGAGGTGCCGAGGCTCCCGGTGGCGAGCTCGGCGAGGTACGCACCGAGCTGTGCGATGAGCGGACCGTCGAGGCCGAGCTCGGCCTGCATCGCGTCGTACGCCTCCTGCGTGTAGTTCGGGCCCAGCACGTGCAGCACGGGGTCGCCTGGGATGGATCGCACGAGCAGGAAGCTCACGATCGCGAACGCCAGCAGGCTGACCGGCAGCAGGAGCACGCGCGTCAGCCACCACGCGTTGCGTCGCCAGAACCTCGTCACGATGCCACCTTCCGGTTCTCGGTCGCCGCGCCGCCGTCGCCGAGCCCGCGGTAGGCGTCGAGCAGCGACCGGGTGTATTCGTGGGTCGGGCGTGCGATCACGTCGGCCGACGGGCCGCGCTCCACGACGCGCCCGTGGTACATGACGACGAGCTCGTCCGCGACGAACGCGGTCGCGGGCAGCCCGTGCGATACGAAGACCAGGCCGGCCTCGTGCTTCGCGCAATAGTCCTTGAGCAGGTTCAGGATGCTGCCCTGTACGGAGACGTCGAGCGCCGAGACGACCTCGTCGCAGACGAGGAGCTTCGGCTGCACGATGAGCGCCCGGGCCAGGGCGAAGCGCTGCCGCTGGCCGCCCGAGACCTGGTGCGGGCGGCGGCGGGCGAGCGCCGGGTCGAGGCCCAGCTCCCCGAGCAGCGCGTCCGCGTCGGCGACCGCGTCCTTCGTGCGCTTCCGGTGCAGCTTCTGGGTCGGGTAGATGATCGAGTCGAGCAGCGAGTGCCGCGGGTCGAAGGTCGACGTCGTGTCCTGCCCGACGAACTGCACCGCGCGGCGGAAGACTCGACTGACATGCCGGTAGGGCAGCATCCGGGCCAGGGACCGGCCGTTGAAGTCGATCGTGCCGCTCGTGGGGGTGTCGAGGCCCACCAGCATCCGTGCCGTGGTCGACTTGCCCGAGCCCGATTCGCCGACGATGCCCATCGACGTGCGCGGGGAGAACTCGAGCGAGACGTCGTCGACGGCGAGGTGGCCGGTCGAGGCGCTGCCGAAGCGGCGGCTGACGCCCTTCATGCGGAGGTCGAGGCGGGTGGGGTCGAGCCAGGATCGATCGCTCATGCGGCACGCTCCGTGCTGGGGTCGAAGTAGTCGGTGAGGGTCGGCAGTCGGGGCGAGTCGACGCTGTCGAGGGTCGGCACGCACCGCAGCAGGCCTTTGGTGTACGGATGCTGCGCTTCGCGGTCCGCGGCGTCGGAGTCGACGTTGTCGACCATGCGGCCGTGGTACATCACGAGCATCCGCTCGGTGAATTCGCGACAGAGCTGGATGTCGTGGGAGACCAGGAGCAGGCTCGCGCCGCGCTCCTCGGTCAGTTCGAGCAGGAGGTCCATGGTGGAGCGGGCGAGCGACGCGTCGAGCGCGCTCGTCGGTTCGTCGGCGATGATCAGGCGCGGGTCGCCGCAGAGCGCGAGCGCCATCATCACGCGCTGTCGCATGCCACCCGAGAGCTCGTACGGGCGGGCCGCGAGCACGCGGTCGGTGTCGTCGAGGCGCACCTTGCGCAGCCACTCGGCGGCGCGGGCGTCGAGCGCCTTCCGGCTCGCCTTCTCGTTGCCGCGGAGCACGGCGCGGAGCTGGCTGCCGATGGTCCACGTCGGGTCGAGCGAGGTCATCGCGTCCTGGAACACCATCGCGATGCCCGGGATGCGCTTCGGGAGGGGGGACGGGCCCGAGGGGCGCGCGGAGAGCGCGCGCCCCTCGAACTCGAATCGACCGGACTGCACGTCGACCGTCGACGTCGTGAGGAACCCGCCGATCGCGAGTGCCAGCGTCGTCTTGCCCGAGCCGGACTCGCCGACCAGGGCGACCCGCGAGCCCTGCTCGAGGGTGAACGAGACGTCGTCGAGCGCGGCCGGGCCGGTGGGCCCGCCGTAGCGCACGGTCAGTCCGTCCACCACGAGCTGCGCGCCGGGGGTCGAGTCATGCAGTTCGGTCATGTCGATCAGTCCTCTCAGGGAGCGACGGTCAGCACCGAGTAGTCGATGCAGTTGTCGGTGCGGTTCGCCCAGCCCTCGAGGTCGGACGACAGCGCCACGATCGGCTTGATCTTCGCGACGAAGATGTTCGCGACGTCCTGGGCGAGCCAGATGTCCTGGGCGGCGTTCCAGTACTCCGCGGCCTCGGGGCTCAGCGCGTCGCCGGCCTCGATGCCCTGGTTGACCGTGTCGAGGAACTCCTGGCTCTCGTACTGGCCGAGGTTGCCCGACGAACCCGGCGTCGTGTACAGCAGCAGCTCGTACGGCGGCGCCAGGCTGATCGCACTGTCGGTCTTGAGGTGCGCCTGGAACGTGCCGGTCTGGTAGCCCTCGGCGAACTGTGCGGGGTTCAGCTTCTCGATCTCGATGTCGAAGCCGGCCTCGGCGGCGAAGGACGCCATCTGCGTGGCGGCATCCTCCATGGCGGGGTTGTCGCTCGCGATCGAGAGCGTGAAGCTCACGCCGTCGGCGTAGCCCGCGTCGGCGAGGATCTCGGCTGCGAGCTCGGGGTCGTACGTCCAGTCCGGCTCGCCCGAGCCGCCCTCGCCACCCGACTGCAGGAACGTGTTCTGCTTGGTCGCACGGCCCTGGTAGGTCTGCTCCACGATCTCGTCGTACGGGATGGCGTACGCCATGGCGCGACGCACCTCGACGTCGTCGAACGGCGCCTTGTTCTGCACGGGCGAGAACACCATGAAGTTGTTCGACTCCGCGTCGGGCACGATGATGGACGACTCCGACTCGAGGCTCGCCTGGTCGGTCGCACGCATCGCGAGCGCCACGTCGGCGTCACCGCGACGGAGGGTCGTGGCGCGCACGCCGGGGTCGGCGACGACGCGGCGCACGATGCGCGTCACCTCGGGCTCGCCGAGCGCGTAGTCGGGGTTCGCGACGAGCACCATCTCGCTGCCCTCGGTCACCGACTCGACGCGGTACGCGCCGTAGCCGAAGTCCGAACGACCGGTCGACCACTCGGTCGCCCACGGGTCGTCGTCGGTGGCGTGCTCCTTGAGGTAGTCGGAGTCGTAGATGTGCCCGGTCACGTCGGCGAGCACGGCCAACAGGGTGAAGCCGTCGCCCTCGCGGTCGACCGTGAAGGTCACCGTGTAGTCGTCGACGACCGCGATCTGGCGGTCGGGGTCGGTGATCGCAGGTGCCACGACGTAGGGCGTGACGGAGGTCGGCGAGCCGAACTTGCGCTGGTACGACCAGAGCACGTCGTCGGCGGTGAGCTCGTTGCCGTGCTCGCTCATGACGCCCTCGCGGAGGTGGAACGTGTAGACGAGGCCGTCGTCGCTCACCTCGTAGCTCTCGGCGAGGAGACCCTCGAACTCGTAGAGGTTCTGCTCGAGGGTGCCCGCCTGGTCGCCCTCGACGTAGGGCTTGCGGATGAGGGTGGCGTTGATGTTCTCGAGCACCTCGAAGTTGTCGGTGGTGCCGACGAACCCGGCGTCGAACGAGAGCTGGCTGGCCTGGTCGGGGGTCAGCACCGTGATGGTGGTGCCGTCGGAGCTTGCGTCCTCCGCGCCGGTGGTGGCGCAGGCGACGAGCGAGCCGGCGGTCAGCGCGGCGGTCGTCGCGAGCAGCAGGCGCCGGCGCAGTCGCACCCGCGCCTTCGGTCGGTTCGTGGTCATGTGGATGCGGTTCCTCTCGGGGTGGGTGGTGCGTCTCGGGTGGTGCGTCCGGGGGGTCGAGCGAGTCGGGGGGTGTGCGGGCGACGGCGGCACGTCGCCCGCACACGTGGGATCAGCCGATGGCGAGTCGTTCCGCGAGCGGTGCGCTCGGGGCATCCGCCCACACCAGGCCACGGCGCTGCAGCTCGGGCACGAGCCCCTCGCAGACCTGGTCGATGTAGCGCCGGGTGAGCATGCCGCCGCCGCCGCTGAAGAGTAGGTAGCCGTCGCCGCCGACCTCGCGGAACACGGCCTCCATCTCGTCGGCGACCGTCTCGGGGGTGCCGGCGAGCGGCATGGCCTCGAACTCGTCGGATGCCGCGGCCTCACGCAGCGGCCGGCCCTTCGCCCACCGCTGGAACTGCTCGAGCACGCTCTGGCTGCCGTTGGTCTCCATGTGGTCGGGCAGCGGCTGGTCGAGGTCGAACTGCGCGAAGTCGAACTCGTCGCTCATCATGAGCAGGCGCCGCTGGGCGCGCTCGTCGGTGATCGCGATGCGCTCGGCCCGGCGCTGCTGCGCGAGTGCGTCGGTGTTCTCGAGGAACGGCGAGATCATGAAGAGGATGCGGATGTCATCGGGGTTCCGCCCGCTGAGCTCCGCCCGGCGGCGCACCTCGTCGCGGTAGTCCTTCATCTGGTCGACGCCCTTGGCCGACGAGACGATGACGTCGGCGTTGCGCGCGGCGAACTCGCGGCCGCGGGGGCTGCCGCCGGCCTGGAAGATCGCGGGACGCTCCTGCACGGGCGGCAGGCTGTTGAGCGGCCCGCGCACGTCGAAGTACGTGCCGTGGTGGTCGATCGGGCGCACCTTGTCGGAGTCGACGTAGGTGCCGGTCGCCTTGTCCATCACGACGGCGTCGCGGTCCCACGAGTTCCAGAGCGCCTCGACGACGTCGACGAACTCCTGGGCGATCTCGTACCGCTCGTCGTGCGGCGGCAGGTCGTCCATGCCGAAGTTCTGCGCGGCGATCTTGCCGGCCGAGGTGACGATGTTCCAGCCCACGCGGCCCTCGGTCAGGTGGTCGAGGGTCGAGACGAGCCGTGCGAGGTGGAACGGCTGGTAGAAACTCGACGACATCGTGCCGACGAAGCCGAGCTTCTGCGTCGCCGCCGCGAGCAGCGGGATGAGCGGGATCGGGTCGTTCTTCGGGGCGCGCACCGTGTGCTTCAGCTCGGCCTCGAAGGTGCCGTTGTAGATGTCGGAGACGTAGGTCGAGTCCTCGAGCATCATGACGTCGAAGCCCGCGCGGTCGAGGCTGCGCGCCATGTCGATGTAGAACTCGCCGTTCATCCACTCGGCGCCGGCGTTGCCCGACCAGGGCAGGTTCCACGCGGGCACGAGGAAGTTCACGAACCATCCGAGCCGCATCCGCGGAAGAGTGGAGGTGCTACTCACTGCTGTTCCTTTCGTCGCGGGCCGGATCAGAACTCGAGGAGGTTCTCGCGGAAGGTGTCGTGCGTGTACGACGTACGGGTGAGCCCGCGACGCTGCAGCGCCGGCACGAGTCCGTCGGTGACCTCGCCGATGTACTCGCGGGTCATCGGGCCGGAGATGAGGAACCCGTCGCCGCCCACGGCGTCCATGACCTCGCCCATCTGGTCGGCGACGGTCTCGACCGAGCCGACGAGGTCGACGGCGTGGATGTTCCAGCCGGCCGCGACCTCGCGGAGGGTCTTGGTGCCGTTGTCGCCGAGCTTGATGAACTCCTTGAGCGTCGTGCGGTGGCCGTTGGTCTCGACGTCCTCGGGAATGGGCTTGTCGAGGTCGAACTGCGAGAAGTCGACCTCGGTGAGGGCGCTGAGGTGCGCGAGCGCCTTCTCGACGTTCGTCTCGGCGGCCTCCTTGCGGGCCTCCCACTTCGCCCACGCCTCGTCGTCGGTCACGCCGAGCACGGGGCTCACGATGTAGAGCAGCTTGATGTCATCGGGGTTGCGGCCGGCCGCGGCAGCGCGGGCGCGGATGTCGTCGCGGTACGCCTTCATGCGCTCGACGCCGCGCGACTGCGTAATGATCGTGTCGGCGTGCTCGGCGGCGAACTGGCGGCCGCGCGGGCTGCCGCCCGCCTGGCAGATGACCGGGCGGCCCTGCGGCGACGGCAGGGTGTTGAGCGGACCGCGCACCGAGTAGAACTCGCCCTTGTGGTCGATCGTGCGCACCTTGGTGTGGTCGACGTAGTGGCCGGTCTCGCGGTTCATCACGAGCGCGTCGGGCTCCCACGACGACCACAGCTTGTCGACGACCTCGACGAACTCGTCGGCGCGGTCGTAGCGGGCGTCGTGCTCGTAGAGCGCGTCGAGGCCGTAGTTCTGCGCGGCCCGGTCCTCGCTCGAGGTGACGATGTTCCAGCCGACCCGGCCCTTGGTGAGGTGGTCGAGCGTCGACATCGAGCGCGCGAGGAGGAACGGCGGGTAGAAGCTGGTCGACGCGGTGGCGACGATGCCGAGGTGCTCGGTGACCGACGCGAGCAGCGGCACCAGCGGCAGCGGGTCGTGCTTGGGCGCGTACAGGTGGTGCTTCAGGTCTGCGCGCGAGCTGCCCTCGAAGGCATCCGACACCATCGAGGAGTCCTCGAGCATCATGTAGTCGAATCCGGCGCGCTCGAGCGCCTTCGCCATGTCCATGTAGAACCGGCCGTTGGCCCAGGTGGATCCGATGTGGCCGCTGTACATGCCCTCCCAGACCGGAGGTGCGAAGTTCATGAACCACCCGAGGTGGAAACGCTCAGTCACGACTGATGACCCTTTCGATTGACGTGGTGCGGACGTCGTCGGGGCCATGCGACGGTCGTCGGAGGAACCCCTTCAGCGACGCCGTCGGCTGCTTGGAGACGAGGCTAAGGAGGCAGTGTTTCGCGAGCACGTCTGTCGCGTAGCGGCGTATTTCGCCTCGTGTCGAATTGCTGTTATCTGGGCTGACCGGCTCTTTTTGCTCTTCCGTCGCATATTGCGCGCAGCGGAATCGCGGCGGCAATGTGCGGGGCGGTTCCCCGACAGGTGTAGACGGTCTCGCCGGAGGCGCTCACGGGCACAGCTCGGAGCCGGACCCGTCGGATAGGGTCCTTGGGTGTTCTCGTACACCCACCTCACCGATAATTCCGCCGTCGACCGCGCGCTCGAGGAGTTCGACCGCCTCGGCCGCCACCAGTTCCTGGCGACGTACGGATTCGGCGAGGACCGCGACTACTTCCTGGTGACGGAGTCGGGCCGCTACGACTCGAAGGCGATCTTCGGCGTGGCCTTCCACAACCAGTTCGGCGTGAAGCCGGGCCCCGACGTCTTCAGCGGCGGCCGCACCGGCGCCGCCGGCCGCCTGGCCGAGCTCGGCTACGCGATCGAGGGCATCGACGACCGCAAGTCCCGACAGACCTTCCTCACCTTCGACGAGGCCCTCGAGGCCCGCCCCCTCCCGCTGGGCAACATCGACGCCGCCCGCCGCTTCCTCTCCCGCCGCGACGACGCCGAGTTCTACGTGCCGGCGTCTGGCGCCTACATCGCCGCGGTCCCCCGCAAGGGCAACGCGACCGCGTTCATCCACAGCGACTACATCTCGTGGCGCACCGCGAAGGGCGAGGCTGAGCTGACGCCGCTCACCGCGGCTCGGGCTCGCGCAGCTGGTTCGTCCCGCTCTTCCGGCACCTCTCGCGCGCCCCGCACTCCGCGCGTCGTCGTCCCCGAGCGCGTCGAGTCGATCTGCCCGACCTGCACCATGGTGCTCCCGGTCAGCGGCGAGTGCGAGTTCTGCTGTCGGTTGCCGCGATACATGACACGAGCCTCAGCGCTCAGAGCGTAAGGCCTCGGCCGCGGCTATCGGCGCGCAATCGCACTGTCGGGCGTGTTCCTCGGTAGCCCCGGGTGCTGAGGGCCAGAGACGAGCATTCCGCCTTCGTTCGTCTTCGCCGCTGTCTCGAATCTCAGTCGTCGTAGCTGAGACGCGCGACTCACCAACTCATCCGCAGTGCCCTTCGCAAACGCTGCGAGCGCCCAGTTCAGGTGATGCATGTCCTCGGTTGCCGCAGCCAACTGCGTGCGGTCCTTCGTCGCCTGCGACAAGCGGCGGGTGACCCGCACAAATCGGTAGTGCAGGCTCACGGCCGTGTCGATGTCGAAGTCATCGGCGTAGTCGAGGAATGCCAACGCTCGATCGTCACCGAAGTGGATTCGGAGTTGATTGTGGAAGAGGCGAATCCGACTGTTCCAGTCGGCGACGATCACGAAGTACGCATCGATACGGCGCTGCACCTCCTCGTCCGGAAGTCCCTCTGCGAGCGCCTGCTGCCACTTGAACATTCCGTAGTAGCGGGCGTCGATGAGCAGCGTGATCTTCTCGAAGACGTCGGTGAGCTCAGCGTACGAGGCCCGCGCCTGGTCCAGGCGCGCCTGCCGCTTCCACGCCATTCGCTGGAACAAGGCCCCAACGAAGCCGCCCAGCACCGTTGTCACGACGAACGTCAGAACCAACGCTTGAATCTGGGCCTGATCCATACCACCGCCTCCATGAACCCCGAGTCGTCGGTTCCGACTGCGCCCGAAGTATTCCTGCAGTCTCTGGGCAGATCATTCCACGTCCTGCACGGGATCTCGAAGAGCCTCTTGCATCTTGGTATACCAAGATATTAGTATCTCACCATGCCAACGACGTCTCTCGCTTCGGATGCACTGCAGCCCCTGACCACGGAGCGCGTGCTCTCTCGCGGTGATCGCGTGCGCGAGGCGCTCCAGCAGGCGATCCTCGACGGCCGCCTCCCCCAAGGGGCGCCGCTCGTAGAGCGCGAGATCGCCGAGATGTTGGGGGTCTCCAAGACGCCGGTGCGCGAGGCGCTCAAGCAGCTCCAGTCCAGTGGCCTCGTCGTCGCGACCTCGTATCAGGGGGTTGCGGTGCGCACGCTCGAAGCGGCGACAGCACACGAGCTCTACGCCGCGAGGCTCGCGGTCGAGCCGCAAGCGGTTCGGATGGGGGTGGAACGGTGCGGGCCCGGCCGTCAGGACGCTGCACGTCGTGCGCTCGGCGAGGCGCGAGCGCTCCTCGGCGGGGAGCACCCCGCACAACTGGGCCTGGCGAACCGCCGGTTCCACCGCGAGATCTATGTCCTTTGCCACAACGAGTGGCTCATCAGCTTCCTCGACAAGCTGCAGCTGCTGAACACCTTCCTCGCGACCGCCGGTTGGCGGATCGAGCCCACGTTCGGCGTCGAAGCCGACGAGCACCAGCTGCTCCTCGACGCGGTCGAGGCGGGCGACGCGGAACGGGCGGAATCGCTGGTGCGCGAGCACATCCTCGAGGCTTCCCGGTCGCTGCTGCGCGTGCTCGAAGCACAGGGGCGCTCGGAGTCGGGGCGCCCGTGAGTCGCATCACCGCCGTCACGCTCACCGCGGTCACGTCGCCGCGTTCAGGCATCACCTGCGGCCACATCATCGTGCAGCTCGCCACCGACGTCGACGGACTCGTCGGCATCGGCGAGATGTCCGACTTCCAGCACCTCCCGATGTACCACATCGACGTACGAGGGCTCGAGGCAACACTCACCGACATCCTCGTCGGCCGGGACCCAATGGAGAGCTCGTCGATCGCCGCCACGATGGATCGCGCGTTCCCGTCTGCCGAGTCGCTGTACGACAAGGCGAGCCTCATCAGGTGTGGCGTCGACCTCGCGATCTGGGACCTGCGTGGCAAGCTCCTCGACGCCAACGTGTCCGAGCTGCTGGGAGGCCGGTCACGCGCGCGCCTACCGATCGCGTACCCCATCTTCCGCCAGCAGACAGAGTCGGATGTCGAGTCGAACCTCGAGGTCATGGAACTCAGGCTGCAGGACGGGATGTCGAGGTTCCGCGTCTATGTCGGGCGCAACCTCGAACTCGACCGGCGCTTCCTGATGCTGGCCCGCGACCGCTTCGGCGACCGCATCGAGATCAAGTCGTTGGACTTCTCCAACCTGCTCGACGCGCGGGCCGCGGCCGGCTTCATCGCGCGGACCGCCGAACTCGGTTACGAGTTCGTCGAGGCGCCGGCCAGGTCCGGCGACCTCGCGGGACTGCGGTTCGTTCGCGAGCGCACACTCGTACCCGTCAGCGAGCACGCCGTCGGCCCGCGATCCGCACTCGACCTCGTGACATCCGGTGCGGTCGACGTACTCAATGTGGGACTGTTCGTCCTCGGCGGCATCACGGGAGCGCTCCGGACGATCTCCGTCGCCGAAGCGGCCGGTGTCGCGTGCCTCATGGGCACGACGCAGGAGCTGTCGATCGGCACGGCGGCAGCCGCTCACGTCGGGACCTGCGTCGCTGGGCCGATGCACGCCAGCGACCCGGTCGGCCCGCTGCTCTACCAGCGCGATGTCGTCGAATCGCCGGTCCTCTACGAGGACAGCGACCTGGTGCCCCCGGAGGGCCCCGGGCTGGGGCTCGCGATCTCCGACGACGCGCTCGCAGCGGCGAGCGACGACCTCACCTGGCGCGGAGCGCAGCTCGCGACGATCGTCGACAGAACCGGGGAGCAGCGCGCATGAGCCGGCAGGTCCCATCACGGGCAGGCGAGACGGTCGTGGTCACCGGCGGCAGCCGCAACCTCGGGCTGGCCATGTCGCAGCGGTTCGCCAGAGAGGGCGCCCGCGTCGTCATCAACGGCATCGTCGCCGGGGAGGCCGAGGACGCGGCGCGACGACTTCGCGACGAGGGATTCGACGCCCACGGGTACGACGCCGACGTCGCCGACCCGGGAGCCGTCACCGAGATGTTCGAGTTCATCCGCAGCACGGCAGGCGAGGTCGACGTGCTGGTCAACAACGCAGCCGTCACGATGCGGGGCCGTGTGCCGATCGAGGAGATGACCCTCGCCGACTGGGACGTCATCTTCGGTGTGAATGCGCGGGGCATGTTCCTGTGCACCACCGCCGCGCTGCCGCTGATGCGGGCACCGGGCGCGTCGATCGTCAACGTCTCGTCCATCGGAGCGACGAAGGCCCATCGTTCGGCATCGGCCTACGACGCGACCAAGGGCGCCATCGAGGCGTTCACCCGCGCCGCCGCGCTCGAGTTCGCCGATCGAGGCATCCGCGTGAACGCGGTCGCGCCAGGCGCCATCTCGAACGACCGCTACGAGCGACTGCCCGACGACGTGCGTGCGGCCGAGGTCACGCCGATCCCGCTCGGACGCGCGGGCACCGCCGACGAACTCGCCAGCGTGGTCTCCTTCCTCGCATCGCACGACGCGTCCTACGTGACGGGGCACGTGCTGGCAGTTGACGGCGGCTTGAGCGTCCAGGCACGTCAGGCTACCTCCGAGCTCGACCTCGAGACGGGTGGGCTGAAGCGATGAGCACCAACCGCACGAGGATCCGAGAGGCCCTGGGAGGGGTCATCGCAGTCCTCATCACTCCCTACGCCGAGGGCACCGTCGATGTCTCCGCATTGACCGGGATCGCGCGCCGACTGGACGACGCCGGCATCCACGTCCTCACCGCGCTGGGCAACACCGCCGAGGTCTTCCAGCTCACCGCCGAGGAGCGCGTCGCCCACCTGCGCGCC
The DNA here is from genome assembly GCF_040496035.1 of Agromyces sp. SYSU T00194. Taxonomy (NCBI): domain Bacteria; kingdom Bacillati; phylum Actinomycetota; class Actinomycetes; order Micrococcales; family Microbacteriaceae; genus Agromyces; species Agromyces chitinivorans. The sequence continues at coordinate 589,459 of NZ_JBEPJZ010000001.1, forward strand.
GTCGCAGCAGGCACAGACGGCTCTCTGCTCATCGCCGGCGTCGCGGGGGCGAGCGCCACCGTGCTCGCGAACACGGATGCAGCCGCGGCGCTCGGGTACGACCTGACGATGGTGCACGAGCCTGCGGACCCGTTCGGCGACTCCGCGGGATTCGCCGACTACTACCTCGACATCGCCGACAGGTCGGCGCTGCCCCTCGTCATCTACCTCCGCACCGAGCGACTGGACACGCTCGCCCTCTCCGACCTCTCGCACCACGCGAACATCGCGGGAGTGAAGTACGCACGACGCAGTCTCGACGCGCTCACCACGCTCCTGGCGGACGCCAACGGTGACTGCGTCTGGATCAACGGTGCAGCAGAGGCACGGGCACCCGAGTTCCTCACCCTGGGGCTCACCGGCTTCACCTCCGGCATCGCGAACGCTCGACCCGACCTCGCGCTGCGGGTCCATGAGGCGCTCGTCGTCGGAGACGACACACGACTCGCACGCGCAGTCGCACCGCTCTCACCGGTCGAGGACATCCGAGCCGAGGGGAACGGACGCTTCAACGTCGCCGTGCTCAAGGAGATACTCCGGTGCTCGGGCATCGAGACCGGTCCCGTTCGCGCGCCCCACTCCGAGCTCACCCCATCCGCCAAGCGCGCCCTCCATGCCGCCATCGCGGCGTGGCCGACACACCGCTGACATCGACAAGAGAGCAACGACGCTATGACCGACATCGAAGTTGAAACCATTCACGACCCTCGTCTCTACGGTGCCGCCGCGGACGGCGTGCACATCGACACCGCGGCGATCCAGCGCGCGATCGATGTCGCCGCGAAGGTCGCAGGCCGCGTCATCCTCGCCGGCGGCACCTACCGCACCGGCGCCCTGTTCCTGCGCAGCGGCATCACCTTCGAGATCGCCGAGGACGCCACGCTCCTCGCGACCACGGAGGACGACCAGTACCCGAACATCCACTCCCGGCTCGCCGGCATCGAGATGGACGGCCCAGCGGCGGTCATCAACGCACTCGACTGCGAAGACGTCACGTTGACCGGCGCTGGGCTGATCGACGGCAACGGCCAGTTCTGGTGGGATCGCTACTGGGGCCCGGACGGGGACGGCGGGGTACGCGCCGACTACGACAGCCGCGGCCTTCGGTGGGCCGCCGACTACGACACAGTGCGCCCCCGACTGATCTTCATCAACGAGTCCCGCCGCATCACCGTGAGCGGACTGCACATCCGCAAGTCGCCGTTCTGGACGATCCACCTCTGCTACACCACCGACGCGACGATCGCCGACATCACGATCGCCGACAGCTTCGGACCATCCACCGACGGCATCGACATCGACTCGTGCGAGCGGGTCCTCGTCGAGCGTTGCTCGATCGCGTGCGGCGACGACAACATCGTCCTGAAGTCCGGGCGAGATGCCGACGGTCGACGCGTCAACCGGCCGTGCCGTGACATCGACATTAGGGACTGCACCATCGGTGAGGGCCTCGGCGTCGCACTCGGCTCCGACCTCTCCGGGGGAATCAGCGACGTCCGCATCTCCGACCTCCGGTTCGAGGGGACCGACTACGGGTTCCGCATCAAGTCGTCGCGGGCGCGGGGAGGGGTCGTCGAGAACATCTCGGTCACCGACCTCGAGATGACCGACGTGGTGTTCCCGTTCAGCTTCGCGCTCAACTGGTACCCCTGGTTCAACCAGATCGAGATCCCCGACACATTCACCGGGGATATCCCGCCCTGGTGGCACGTGCTGGCCACGCCGATCCCCGACGATCTCGCACCGACCACGGTCCGCGGCATGACCATCAGCCGCGCCGTGTCCCGACTCTCGGACGACTACACCGGGGAGTCCCGAGCATTCGAGCTCGACGGATACCCCGAGAACCCGATGACCGGAATCCGCTTGGAGGACGTCGAGATCCAGGCCACGAACCTCGGCCAGATCATCGGCGTGCGCGAGTTCGAACTCAACGACGTGCGCATCGCGATCGACTCCGCACGCGACCCTTCGGATGACCTCAAGCACCACCTCACGCACCCGCAGTGGCGCGCACGCACGGAGGTGTCCGATGAGCGCCATCGGTGAGCTCGGCAAGCTCGAGGCGGCCCCGACGAAGGGCAAGAAGCAGAACAAGGCCGCCTACGCCTTCATGCTGCCCTGGTTCATCGGGCTCGGCCTGGTGACGATCGGGCCGATGGTCGCTTCCCTCGCCCTGTCGTTCACGCGATACAACCTGCTGAGCCCGCCCCGCTTCAACGGCCTCGACAACTACCTCAAGATGCTCGGCGACGAGCGGCTCCACAAGTCGCTCGAGGTGACCTTCACCTACGTGTTCGTCTCGGTGCCCATCCAGCTGATCGTCGCGCTGCTGCTCGCGCTCGTGCTCGACCGGGGCATGCGGGGCCTCGCCTTCTACCGCTCCGCGTTCTACCTGCCGAGCCTGCTCGGCTCGAGCGTGGCGATCGCGATGCTCTGGCGCCAGATCTTCGGCGTCGATGGGCTGGCGAACGTGGTCCTCGGCTGGTTCGGCATCGAGGGTCAGGGGTGGATCTCCAACCCCGACACGGCCTTGGGAACACTGATGATCCTGAACGTCTGGACGTTCGGATCGCCGATGGTGATCTTCCTCGCCGGTCTCCGCCAGATCCCCACCATGTACTACGAGGCCGCATCCGTGGACGGCGCGTCACGCGTGCAGCAGCTGTTCAGGATCACGATCCCCATGCTCACTCCGATCATCTTCTTCAACCTCGTGCTCCAGATCATCGGCGCGTTCCAGTCGTTCACCCAGGCGTACATCGTCTCCGGTGGGTCGGGAGGACCGGTCGACTCGACGTTGTTCTACACGCTCTACCTCTACGACCGCGGCTTCGCGAACCTGCAGATGGGGTACGCCTCGGCGATGGCCTGGGTGCTCCTGCTGATCGTCGCCGCACTGACCGCACTGGCCTTCTGGACCAGCAAGTACTGGGTTTTCTACGATGACCAGGATTGAGGACCGGCCCATGACCGCATCCGTCGACCTCTCCACCGAGGCGATCGTGACCGGAACGCCCGCACGCCGGCGTCGACCCAAGCGCCTGCGCAGACCCGCGACCAGCGTGATCCGCCATGTGGTCCTGATCGCCATGGGTCTGCTCATGCTGTACCCCGTGATCTGGATGATCGTGTCGTCGCTTCGGCCGAACGACGAGATCTTCCGCGAGCCCGGCATCCTGCTCGACACGTTCGAGGTCTCGAACTACGTGGAGGGGTGGAACGCGCTGAGCTTCCCGTTCAGCCTGTACCTGCTCAACAGCACCCTCGTGGTGCTCGGCTCGATCGTCGGCAACCTGATCTCGTGCTCGATGGCGGCGTACGCGTTCGCCCGCCTCGAGTTCACCGGCAAGCGGTGGTGGTTCGCGATCATGCTGCTGAGCATCATGCTCCCGATCCACGTGATCATCGTCCCGCAGTACATCCTGTTCTCCGAGCTCGGCTGGGTGAACACGTTCCTGCCGCTGATCGTGCCGAAGCTGCTGGCCACCGACGCGTTCTTCGTGTTCCTCATGGTCCAGTTCATCCGCGGCATCCCTCGCGAGCTCGACGAGGCCGCGCGGATTGACGGGGCGGGGCATCCGCGCATCTTCCTGCAGATCATCCTGCCGCTCATGGTGCCGGCGCTCGCGACGGCCGCGATCTTCACCTTCATCTGGACCTGGAACGACTTCTTCGGCCAGCTGATCTACCTCACCAAGCCCGAGCTGTACACGGTGCCGCTCGCACTCTCGGCGTTCCAGGACGCCGAGTCGGCAACCAACTACGCCGAGATGTTCGCGATGAGCGTCGTCTCCCTGGTCCCCATCTTCCTCGTCTTCCTGTTCGGCCAGAAGTTCCTCGTCAAGGGGATCGCGACGACAGGAATCAAGTGACGAAGCGTCGCTTCCACCACAGCAAAGGAGCTCCGAATCGACCAACCCCCGCACTCACGCACGCCTGCACACACAACCCCCAACGAAAGGACTCGAAGATGAGGAACCAACATCAGCTCGCGGCATCCGTCGCCGCACTGTTCGCGACCAGCCTGGTGATCACCGGATGCTCCGGTACCGACAGCGCCTCCGAAGGAGGCGAAGACGGCGAGATCACGCTCACGATGGCGTGGTGGGGCAACGACACCAGGTCGGCGAACACCGAGGCGATCATCGAGGCGTTCCAGGAGGAACACCCCAACGTCACGATCGAACCCAGCTACACCGACTACGGGTCGTACTGGGACCGCCTCGCGACGCAGGTCGCCGCGGGTGACACCCCCGACATCATGCAGTTCGACGAGCCGTACCTGACGACGTACGTCGACCAGGGCGTGCTGTTGGACCTGACGGACTACGACATCGACACGTCGGCGATTCCCGACGCGACGCTCGACGCCGGCATCATCGACGGACGCCTGTACACGCTCGCGTCCGGAGTCGCGACGTACGCGATCTACCTCAACCCGGCGATCTTCGAACAGGCCGGCATCCCCGTGCCCGACGACCCGAACTGGACGTGGGACGAGTTCGAGGACACCGCCGTCCAGCTCTCGGAGGCGGGAGCCGGCGACTACTACGGTTTCGCGAGCAGCTTCGGCTTCGACGAGGGTTCGATCCGGCTGTGGGCTCGCCAGCACGGCGAGACCCTCTACACGGAAGACGGCGGCATCGGCGTGAGCCCCGAAACGATGGAGTCGTACTTCGCGTTCACCGCCGACATGATCGCCAACGGCGGGTCGCCGAGTGCCGCGACCCTGTCGGAGGGGCAGGGAGTCGGCCTCTCCGAGACGTTCTTCGCCACCGGGTCGGTCGGCATGGGGAGCTTCTGGAACAGCCAGCTCACCGCCGTCACCGATGCCGTCGGCAACGACCTCGTGATGCTCCCGGTGCCCGAGTCGGTCAACGACTACTTCCTGAAGCCGGCCGCCAACTGGGTCGGCTCCGCGCAGACGGAGCACCCCGAGGTCGTCGCCGAGTTCATCGACTTCATGGTGAACAGTGAAGCGCAGGCCGACATCCAGGGCACGGAACGCGGCATCCCGAACAACGAGGACATCCGCGAGTACCTCGCGCCGCAGCTGACGCCGCAGGACCAGGCCGCGATCGAGTTCCTCGACGTCGTCACGTTCGGCTCCGCCGCCCCGGCGACCCCGCCCGGCGGCAACCAGACGCTGAGCATCCTCCCCCGCTACACCCAAGAGGTGATCTTCGAGACCAGCACTCCCGCGGAGGCGGCCGCAGGATTCCTCGACGAGCTGCAGACCGCGCTCGACGACGCGCAGTAGGTCGTTCATCGGGTGGGGAGCGTCGGAGACGGCGCTCCCCACCCGTTTGTCTGGTGCATCTGGGGCATCTGGTGCACCGGACCATCCCGCGCCCGCCGCCCCGCACCGCCCCGCGCCGCCCGCCGCTCGTCGAGCAGCGCGATGCGCCGCCGCATCACCGTGAGCAGCGCCGCGACCCGACGCCGCTGGTGCGGGTCGAGCGCGCCGGCCGCGTCGAGCGTGCTCGCCTGTGCGGCGAGCGACTGCACGCGCAGCACCGTGTCGTGGCGGAACGTCTGGAACGCCTGCTCCGGGCGCGCGGCGAGACGGTCGAGCCGATCGTCGAGCACCAGCAGCCGCAGCTCGAGTTCCTGCACGTCGGTGAAGAACTGATCGCGGATGCCACGGGGCAGCGGGGCACCCGGAACGCGGCGCAGGTCCGCGTCGGGGGCGAGGTCATGGTGCGAGTCCGAGCTCATCTGAGACTCCTCGGGGACTCCAGCCGCAGCCGAAGATCACGACGCTAGAGGCAGCCTCCGACATCGGCCCAGCAACACCGATCGGATGCCCCGAGCCGGTCGTGTGCCCCGTTGTGGGGGACGACCGCCCCGAACCCCCAGATCACACGCCGAATCCCCGCGCGCCAGAGGCATCCGATTCGCCGCCCGAGCCCCGGAAACGACGGCCCCCATCACTACCGTCGGAAAGCTGTCGACCCGGCGGCGATGCGCGCTGCCAGGCGGCATCCGATCTCACAGCGAAAGAGACGCGACCATGACCGACCAGACACCCACTCCCCCGACCGGCGACCAGCCGGGCGCACAGGCCGCGCCCGAGGCATCCGCCCCCGCCGTCGCGACCGCGACGACCGCGCCGCCGCCCGAGACGAGCGACAAGTCGTTCCTCGCCACCTGGCTGTTCGCGCTGCTGCTCGGCGGCCTCGCGGTCGACCGGTTCTACCTCGGCAAGATCGGCACCGCGATCGCGAAGCTCCTCACGCTCGGCGGGCTCGGCGTCTGGGTGCTCATCGACGTGATCCTCGTGCTCGCCGGGGCGCAGCGCGACAAGCTCGGCCGCCCGCTCGACGGCTACGCGAAGTTCCGCACCATGGCGTGGATCGTCACCGGCGCCCTCGTCGCGCTGTCGATCATGGTCAGCAGCGTGAGCGCGGCGGGCCGCGCGGTCGACGCGGTGAGCGACAGCTCGAGCACGACCACCACGTCGTCGCAGAGCGACGACGAGAGCGAAGCGGATGCCTCTGGCGAACCCGAGCCCGAGGAGCCCGCCGCCCCCGCCATCGAGGACCTCGCCGTGCTCGAGACGGCGTTCGGCTCCGACGTCGACTCGGATCGCTGGTGGTACGCCGTCGTGCTCGAGAACCCGAACGCCGACCACGTGTTCCCCTCGGCGGCGATCACCGTCGAGGCCGTGGACGCCGACGGCGTGATCCTCGACTCCGACAGCAACTACACGACCGTGTTGCAGGGGCAGACCGTGCTCGTCGGCAACTTCTTCTCGGTGGGATCCGGCGCGATCGCAGAGCTCGACGTGCGCGGCCCGACCGCGCTCGCCGCGACGTCGTCGCCCGCCGGCGAGACCGGCTCGTTCAGCACGTCGGACATTGCGACGACGCAGGAGTACGGCTGGGTCACCGTCACCGGAAAGGTGACGTCGGCGTTCGCCGAGGATCAGGAGTACGTCACCGTCTCGGTGATCGCCCGCGACTCGTCGGGCACCATCGTCGGCAGCGACTTCGCCTACATCGAGCGCCTCCCGGCCGGCGGCACCGCCCAGTTCGAGTCCAGCCTCTGGGACGTCGACTCGCTGCCGGGCGACGTGACCTTCGAGGCGTTCGCGATGCTGTAGTGCGCGCGGCGGTCGGCCAGGCGCATGGCTTGGCCGACCGCCACGATGCCGACCCGTAGCCGGCCCCTCAGCGACCAGATCCGAAGCCCCCTGGCGCACCTCGGAAAGTGGATCGCTGGCGTCACAATCAAGTACTTCTACTTGAGCGGCGAACCGCGAACGACCTGCTCGAGGGGGTAGGAGCGGACGTTCTCGTTCCCCCGAGTCGACTCGTGCCGAACAAGAATGTTGCCGGGCCGCTTCGAGTCGGCACCGACCACAACTCCCGCCCAATCGAGGCCCAGCCGATCGACCACGACGACTCGAGCGCCAACGTTCGCTTCGCGGCCGCCGACCTGACGCTGCGGCTTTGGCGGTGGTGTTGCGGCCGCGCGAGGTCGGGCCGGCTTCGGTGATGCCGGTTGCGGGCGGCTAGCTGGCTTGGCGCTTCCGCCAGTCTCCTTGGCTGATGATCGGGAGCTGCCCGGCGGAAGCAGTGCCCGTACTTGTTCGAGCGCCATCGCGGCGGAGCCCCGGCGGGCCGGCTCGAACGACAGCAGCGGCGCAATCACCTCACGCACCGCGGGTTTCAAAGCCCCAAGATGCGCGCCGCGCTTCATGGCTGTGAGCAGAGTTGGTGTTGGCCCGAACGGGTCCGCCTGCCAGAGATCAGGTAGGTCGATGCCTGACGCCCAGGCGAGGGTCACCCCGAGCTTGAAGAGATCCACCTCAGGCGCGAAGTCGCGTTCTTCAACGACCTGGTCGAGTTGCTCCGGCGTGAAGAAGCCGGGGGTGCCACTGATACCGGGTTGCACGCGATTCGCCTGAGTTGCGAGTCCGAAGTCGATCAGCCGTGACTTGCCGGGCTCGAGCATCACGTTGTCGGGCTTGAGATCCAGGTGGACGAGTCCAGCGGCATGAAGGGCACTCAGAGCCGAGAGCATGTCGTGCGCGAGCTCGAGCAGCTGATTTTGGTCGAGCGGGCCCGCGATCTTCCGCTGCGCAGCCAGGCTGCGACCCTCAATGAGCTCGACCGCAAACCACGGCACGGCCCATCCAGCCTTCGCGCTCTGCCGGCTCGCTTGATAGAAGTCTGGGATGTACGGGTTGTCGAGGCTGTCGAGCACCATGCACTCGGCGATGAACTCGTTGACAAGGTGATCCAGCAGCTGCTCGAACTTTGCCGACGGGATGGGGTAGTCCGTCGGATCGGGCGGGATCATCAGCTTCACGACAGAACGCTGCTGGTGTTCGCCACCCAGAGCGATCCGCGTGAGCGAGGCAGCTTCCTTCGTCCAGACGGCCCGGAACGTGGTGCCCTGTCCACCGCGACCCAAGTTCTCGGTCAGCTTCCAGTTGCCAGCCTGACCGGACCGGATCACTTCCCGCAGGGACTCCTGGGCGGGATGCTGCGACGTCACGTCAGCTCACCGGGATCCGTGCGTACGTGAAGGTCGTGTCCGACTTGATCTGACGGAACTCCTGTCGGGCGTCGGCAATGGGGTTGTTTGGCTTCTCCCAGATGTCCAGACCCTTCCCGAGCAGGATCCTCCACCCGTGGTCCGTGATGATGGACCGATCGTGCTTGGTGTTGTCGAGCGAGATCTCCAGCACGACCCCGACCGCCTCGGCAGCGTCCTTCAGCGACTTGAGCATGCGCAGTTGATCATGCTTCTGGTATTGCTTGTCGGTCTCTCCCGTGATGAGGGTGACCTCGATCTCTTCCGCCGGATCCTTCGCCAGTGCCAGGAGGCCGATCAAGTCCCCTACGTTGCGTCCCTGGTGCCAGGCACGCACATATGGGTCGACGATCTGAATTTTCGTCGCGCCGACCAGATACGGGAGGAGCAGGTTCTCGTAGGAGACGCCCTTCTGTCCAGCTTTGAAGTCGCGGATGCCTTCGAACAGCGGCTCATCGTCTTCAGGGACGACGGCGGCCCCGCCGCCCTCTGGAACGATCGGCAGGGGCGGCGCAACCGAGCGCACGCTCCGCGACGACGTCGTGGCATTCACGATCGGCGGCGTGTAGGTCTCGAGATCGCCGTCGCCAGCATCCGCGGCTTCGGCACCCCAGCTCCGCCGATAGAGCTGCGGGTACTGCCGCTCCTCGACGGTAGTCACCTCATGCCACGCGCCCGCCTGGTCGCTGTAGCGGAATCGCACGGGGTTGTCGCGCATGGTGGCGTCGATACGGAGGATCTGGTCCTTGACGCGCTTCCGCCCCTCAATCGAGTACTCGAGCAGATCCCGAACCTCGTCTTCGGTGGCCTCGCCGTTCGGATGAATCAGCTTCATCAGGCCAGAGAACGTCTTGCGGATGCCGTCCTGGTCACGCGTCGAGATCGTCGAATCCAGCGTGAAGTGGGGCGTGTACCTGTCCGAGAAGTCCTCGGAGCGCTTCGAGCGCAGCACCTCGGCCAGGTAGTCGACGACGAAGCCGTATCCGTCCGAGAACATCTCGGACCGGATGGGCGAGACCTCCCACCCGGGGATGTAGTGGTGGATGCGGTCGAGCCACGCGCTGTCGCGGTAAGAGTCCGGGAGTTCGTCGAACAGGTCGGAGTTCTTCAGCATGAACGGCACGGTGTGAGACGTGTTGCCGATGAAGGCCATCGATGCCTCTGCGCCGAGCTGAATGTTGCCTCGGTTGAAGACCTTGTTCGCCATGTAGTTCTTCATGATGTTGACGAGGTTCTGGTCGGTCTTCCGGTTGGCTGCGAACTCGTCGAACGCGACGCAGTCCCAGTAGCCGACCAGGCCGATCTTGCCGCTCGCGTTGTTCACGAAGAGCTTCGCGACGGTGACCTCGCCGCCCGAGATCAGTGCGCCGTTCGGGGAGAACTCGCTGAATGTGTGCGACTTTCCGGTGCCCTTCGGGCCGAGCTCTACGAGGTTGTAGTTGCGTTCGACGAACGGCACGAGGCGGGTCAGCGCGATGAGCTTTCCGCGCGGGGTGAACTGCTCCGGGTTCAATCCGATCGACTGCACCAGCAGGTCGATCCATTCCTCGGTGCCAAATGACCGACGTCCTTCGTAGTAGGAGTCGAAGTCGACGCCAGCGATCTGGATCGCCTTCAGGCTTCCCAACTGCCACGGCACGGACCCCGGGCTGTCGTTGTGGACATACTCGATATCGCAGATGCACCACACACCACCGACCAGCAGCTTCTCGTTGGCCTTGACCGTGTCCGGGTCGACGACGACCTTCGTGATCTGCAGGTTCTCGAATGATGCTTCGTAGACGTCATCCTTGTCGTTGAGGCTGACGGTGACGCGGTCGATGACCCGGAACCGGCCCTTCTCTCGGATGAGCGACTTCACTGCCATGTGCATGTTGCGGTGCACATAGTGCTCGGCGAGGATGCTTCGTACTGTTTCGATGCCCTCCTGGATCGTCGCCTCATCGTCAGATGCCGCGTACTGCCCGAGCAGGTATTCCAGCACGTAGCCGGGTACGACGGCATTCCCGCGAACCGCCTTGACGAGGTCCTTACGGACTACGACACCCTCGAAGTACTGGTTGATCTTCTGATCGAGTTCGGACTGTTCGGGGGGTTCCACGGGGACGTAGACGTCCTCCTCCACGATCGCATCAAGATCGCTCAGTGCGGCGTCGAGATCAGTCATGCGTGGCGTTCCCCTTAGAAGTCCATCTGGAACGAGCGCTTCAGCTTGTATACGGCCTTCGCGACGATTCGCCACTGAGTCGTATTGGGGATCTGTTCCTCGAGCCGAAGTTCGACGTCCTCGTTGTTGTGTGCGTCCGCCTCGGACCGCAGGGCCATTCTCGCAGGCACGAAACGCTCTCTCGGGTCATCCGACTCCGAGCTGAACTTGAGCTGCACGTGGTTCGACAGCAGTTCGTCGCCGAGGTAGATCCCCGCGCGGACCTCCCGCCCCTGCACCTTGTCGGTCACAGGCTCGGATTGGTGGATGTCGACCGCGAGGACGCCGGTGCTGATGTTGGGCGACTTCTGCTGGATCGCGATGTTCACCGGGCGGACCGTGCTCTTGCCACTGTCGGTGTAGGTGACGCTGATGACTGGAACAACGATCTCTTGAAGCGTCGCTCCGCCATGCACGTATCTCGCTCCGGAGCCCTGGAGCTTGAGCCGCTTGGTCCCCTTGGGAATCAGCACCTCGTAGTCGCTGGACAGACCCAACTGCTCAGGAGTGAAGTGCCGGAACGCCGAGGCAGCTTTGAGCCCCCGGCCGATCACGCGACGCCGATCCCGGTCGTGGATCTCATCGCCCTGAGGCTCGGCGGATAGGTAGCCCGCCGGGTCGAGTTCGCGGTCCTGGAAGAGGAATCCATGATCCGCTGTGATGAAGATCGCTCCCACATCAGCGCTGGCGAACTGCTTCGTGAGCTTGACCAGTTCATCGACGGAGCTCGCCGCCGCACTGAGGACCTGCCGCTCGGTGCCGATCTTGTCGCCGGTTGCGTCGATCCGGTTGTGGTACACGTACATGAACTGCTGCTGTTGCGTCAGGGAACGCAACTCTTTGACGGTGTACCCCGCAAGATCCTCCGCCTGAATGGCCATGCCGCCGTGCGGCTGAAGGATCTTCGACCGGTTCGCGGTCCCGTCGGCCTTCTTGCCATCGACCTCGGTGAGCGCCTTGACGCCAGTGAAGCCGATCGTCCCGTGCGGCAACAGCGCAGCCATCCCCAATTGCGTGTAGCTCGGGAGAACCCCCAGAGTGGGGTCGAGACTTGCCTCGAAGCCAACCTTGGACCGCGAGTCCTTGTAGCGCCGCAGCCTCGTGGCAAGCTCCTCGGCGACTTCGTAGCGCAGCGCGTCCGAGATGATGACGACGACGCGCTTGCCCTTCGCCACGAGGGGCGCGACGTAGTGGTCGAAAAACGCACGCTGCGAGGGCACAGCTGTCGCTTCCCACCCATCGATGCCGTCGACCTGCGCCTGCCAAGCCGTGGCGAGCGGGCCGACGTACTTGTTCGAGTAGAAGTTCTCCACCTGCTCGACGAGCGGTTCCAGCGGCTTGGTGTGCTCCGTCGACCGCGCGGCGTGAACGAAGTGCCGATAGAGGCCGTCGATCTTCGACCAGCCAGAAGCGTACTTCTGGAGGCCATCATCGAAGCTGTCAATGCCGGGGTTGAATGCGTCAATCGCTGCGAGCAGTTCGCTCGCCGACCGGATCGCCGTGTAAAGCGGCTCATACCCGGAATACCAGAATGTTGAGTGGCGGCGGCGATCAGCTTCAACGACCTCCCGCGCACTGATCGTCTTCCCCGCGACTCCTGCCGCCAGGTCGCTCAGGATCTTGCGGTCAGTCGACTCAAAGGTGTCGTCATCGAGGAGTTCTTCCCAACTCCTGGTCTCGAGTCCGGCCGCGATCTGAAGCGAATCCTCGGCCTTGCCGGCGAGCTCGGCCATCGCGGAGCCGCTCGACTTCGAATCCCGCCAGCGGGAGTAGTCGATCTGGATGTTTCGACCGCGGGTGTCGCCGGTGAAGCCTTCATAGGCCGAGCGGAACACCCACAGGATGAAGTCGTCCATGGTCGGCGCGTCGGACGCGTAACCGTATGTGGTCTCGACCCCAGTCCAGTAGAACTCGAGCAATCCATAGTCGGTCAGCTGCTTGAGACCCGAGTCATCGCCCCGAGCGGCCTCGACGAGCAGCTCACGCGTGAGCTCGCTCAAGGAGTGCTGCTCGGTTCGGAGCAGCACCGCACACATCTTGGCGAGCACGACAGTTCGGTTGTCCTCGCTTGCGAGACGCTTCTTGAGGCGTTCGCGGCGATCGGCAGCGTTGAAGAACTCCGGATGCTCGGCCACCACAGATCGCGCGGCGGGATCCTCGAGACCGAGGCCTTCGCCGACGAGCGCGGCCTTGTCGGCCGTGAACACGCCGTAGGCATATTCAAGGTCGAGCAGCCAGTTGCCGAGCCCGGGCGGCACTTCACCGCTCCGATACACGATGAACGGCTGCGTCCGCTCGTCAACCAGAAGGCGGTGCTTGACCGCGAACTCGTCGCCTTCGACCCGGATGACCTTCACGTTGCCGATCTCGGCGGCGATTGCATCGAGGCGGTCGGCGTACTCTCCGGCTGGATCATGCCAGATTGCCACGTGACGCCCGTCGGCGCTCGGTCCGTGCTCGAAGCGGGAGGCGAGGCTGCGAATCAGCGGGTCTGAGCTAGGCACTGTCACCACTCTTCTTGAGGCCGACGTCCTTCAGAGCGGCACCGAACTTCTGGTAATTCACCAGCACCCCGTCGTCAAGATCGAGGTCGATCTGATGACTCGCGAGGTCGTAGAGGGCCCGCTCATAGTCCCCCAGCTCGATCAGGACCTTGCGGAGCCGCTCTGCCTCCTTCTGCGCCGCGGCGACCTCGCGCGCGTTCGCGCCGCTGACGATCATGCGCTCCTGCTGCTCCAAGCTCACCTCGAGCTTCTTGATGAACTCGCGAAGATACTCGTTCAGCACGGTCGACACCGTCGACGGGGTGTACCGGTGCAGATACACCAGCGCATTGAAGGAACCCTTCGGGCTGGAGAACATCCAATAGATCGGACGCTTCTTGTACCGCTGCACGTGGTCCTTGTAGAACGACTTCACAAAATAGTCCCGCAGATCCTTCACACCGAAGCTGTCGATGACGAACTTCAAGTTCTCCTCGAAGTGCTCCTCACCGAACGCGACCCGCAGGAACTGCCGGAACGTCGCCACAATGTCATCCTCGAACCACTCCCCATCCACAACCGGGATAACCCCGTCCGCATCAGGCATGAACGACGGGCTCGGCACCTTCTCGAGATACTCCTGCAACGAGTCACCCTCATTCGCGAGAACAAGCCCAGGTTCATCCAGGCTGTAGCGCCCGAACATGCACCCCACCGCATATGACACCAGATCGGAAATGAGCGACGACGGCGAGGGGATCGTGATGCTTGTCAGGAACGCCGCCGGAGAGCTCACCCCCGCGGCGTCGTCCACCAGTTCGGATGCAGCCCGCTCAGCGTCGTGGAGATCGTCGCGGAGACCTCCCACGAGAGCTTGAACGCTCTCAACAGCCCCCACCAGCTTCGGCTCATGGTCGCCCAGGAGTGGAGACGACCTGAAGTCCATCGATGTCTCCCGCATATCCCAGAGAGATTTGCAGATGTCGATGCAGTCAGCACCTAGTAGAGCTACCTGCTCGGGCAGATTCGGCACCGGCACTCGGAGAACGTCCCCCACCTCTAGGTTGATTGTGCCGCTAACCGCCCGGCTAAGTCGAGTTGCGAGCGCACTGTTCGCGAGCACCAGAATCGAACGCATATCGAGGTGCGCCGACCGCCCGAACATGCTGGATCCGGGCGTGACGAACAATGATCCTGCAGGCGTGTATCGCATTCGTAGACCGGACCCAAAGGCCCCCCAAGTCAGTCCCTCTCGGAAGGCAAACGGTCCGTTGTAGTTGTGCGAGCGGACACGGCCAGTCTTCGGGTCGATGTTCTGGCGAATCCGGCGGCCATCGTCCTCCCAGTCGATGACACTGTCGCGGTTCCAGTACCAGGCGCGCGCTTCTCCTCCTCTGTTGACTGGGAACCATCGCTTCGTGGATGCCAACGCCGCCTTGACGTCACCCGCGTCGCGGCATGTGCGGCTACTTGCGACTTCGTACCACCCTCGCAAGAATCGATCGTTGTCGGCGGTCGCCATTGCGACGCGCGCCTCAACCAGGTCGCCTAGGGGCGGAAAACGAGAGAACAACCCAATCTCGTCGTCGGTAAGTCGATACACGAAGGGCTCACCATCGATTCGAGTGAACTGCGAGGGCAGGTGCGAGAAGCTCTCGATGCCTTCAGCCTCGAGAGCAAGCGGGAGACCCACCCCCGCGGGGAGATGCGCCAGCCGTCCGAGCACGTCGCTGCTACTCATGCTCAGATCGACAAACCGGGTCGGCAGCACAGCAGGACCATTCGTCGCGACCCACGCGCCCGTCGCCACAGAGACCGCCTCGAACAATGAGGTCGAGACGTCCAACAGACTCCACAGCGCCCTACGCGACAGCAGATCTCGCACGCCCGAGTGGCCCTTGAGGGTGAGCCACACGTTGGGTGCGATCATGGCGACTCGGCCAAGCCGGCGCGCCAGCACGAAGCATCGCGAGATGAACGCGGAAAAGAGGTCAGCGGTGAAAGACGGGTATGTGGACTCGAGATAGCTACGAAGCACCGGGCTCATGTTCTTTGTCCCCATGTATGGGGGGTTGGCGACGACGACGTGGTAGCGGGTGCTGAGTTGTTCGGCTTGGTCGAGGACCCGTCGGGCTGGGGTAGCGAGGAGGTTGCCGGTGGTCTCGAGTTGTTCCACGACCGGCTTCAGGACCGGGATGAGCGCCTCGTTGGGCTGGATCAGCGACCCGAACGTGTCAGCATGCTCGAACGCGTTCCAGAACCCATCCGCATCCGAACGCACCACCGAACCCGACGTCAGCGACCAGAGATAGTCCAGGTCCGCCTGTTCGAACCGGACGTTCTCCAACACACAGACGTGCGGCTGGACCGGCTTCTTCAGGAACAGCTTGCGCTTCTTGGCAGCCTTCATCGTCAACGCAAACGCGGCAAGCGCACCGGCCCGAGGATCGATCTCCGCACCGTACAGGTTGTGCTCAAGTATCTTCGACGGGATCTCGGACGGGCTGTACGCCTGCTCCTCGTAGATCGCGTAGAGCAGGTCGAACGCGTAGGTGAGCATGTGCCCCGACCCGATCGCCGGGTCGACAACCTTCAACTCCTCCGGCGACGACACCCGCAGGAAATCGGTCTCCTCGTCGACCGGCGGGATGTAGTAGTCCATCTGCTCAGCAAGCTGAGATTCCGGATGGTTGAGCAGCCAGAGCCGGCCTAGCGAGTTCTCTACCAGGTAGCGGACGATCCAGTGCGGGGTGAACAACTGGGTCGCCGCGGGGATCTCAGCAGCGCCGGCCTTCTTGTTCTTCTTGAACCCGGCGAAGACCTCGTCTTTCCGCTCCGAGATATAGAACTGGTACAGCCAGCCGATCACCTCGACCTCACCACACACCTCATCAGTGAGCGTCCGCACCGCACGATCGCGAACAGAGTCGGCGGCGAGCAGAGCGGTCGGCATAAGCAGCTCGGTGTAATCACCCTCCCGCTCGAACATGAACGGCATCGCCTTGTTCCAGAACCGGCAATACGCCTCCAGCAGCAACCCGTACGCCTCGCCCTGCGGATCCGTGCTCGGGCGCGTGTCGTTCAGCAGCGCCGTGACCGTCGCCTGCGTCTTCACGCTGACAACGTCAGCGTCGAAGTCGCCACCCTTCGCGTCCGAGAGCACCTGCGGCTGGCCCGCAGTCTTCCCCGGCTCGGGAGAGACAACACCGACGCCCGTGTAACCGTTCGCGTCCATGAAACGCAGCGCGATTATCCGGTTGAACCACGTATACGCGACCCGGTCCACGACCGCCTCACGGCCATCCTTCCCGACCGCACGCTCCAAGGCCGCCACCGACTCCGGAGCCTCAGCACGCGCCACCGACCCAGAAGCCAACACCACATCCAGACGCGCACCAACTTCCTTGATCAGATCAACACGCGCACCCGCCGCAAACCCCTTCAACAACCCCGTATCCATCAGCGAGTGATCCGCTTCCCTTCTTGGATCGCCGTGTTGAGTACCGCCCGAAGCTCATCCACGTACTCTTCGACGTCAGACATCGACGCCAGCACAGTCTTTCCCCTTGACACCGAGAGCTGCGTGATAGGGACGAACACGGGAGCAGGCTTCTGCGCCAGTGGAACATCGACATGAGGCGCGGTGCCACCTTGCCCTGAAGCGCCGCTCTCGTCGGCCCCTTCCACATACGCGGGCACCGTCACAGGTTTGGCCACCGCAAGATCTTGGAGGATTCGTGGGAACACCACGTTCGCGAAGTTGGCGGGCGCAAGACGAAGCTCCGCGATGCTCGACTGCTGCTCAATCAGGATCACCTGCGCGTCGATCTCGTCCATCGCCTTCTGCTGCGCTCCTGGTGAGGCGAGCTTGAAGTACTCGGTGGCCTCTAGTTGTTCCCGGTTCGCCAGGATGGCAGAGACCGCCTTCTGCCCCTCCTCTTCAAGTAGCGCGCCGAGCTTCACATCGAGCTCATCAGCGGCTTTCTTCAGCTGATGCGCCTTGTTGCCTCGGAAGATGGCGAGATCTGCGAGAAGCCTCTCAACGGAGTCCGCTGCGCCAGTGGGGAGATACCCCAGATTTCCCGCCGCGCCGCTGATGAACTTCTGCGCGGCGTCATAGGTCTTCACCTGCGGGCCGTTGAGGAACTGGTCGATCGGGACGAGCACGTCGTTCTTTGCGTCGATGAGCTCATCGCCCCCGGTGAATTCACTGACGTACCAGGTCGGAGCCTTTCCGACGACGGCATCGAGTTGTTCGATCGGCTCGTGGAGCGCTGCGATGAAGGGGTACCGCGAGGTAGCGACGATGCTCTTCAACTGGTCGAGCTTCGCCTTCAGCCGCTCCAAGCCGAAGTGCGCGAGCTCCATCGGATCCTTCGGCGGGTTCGCCTCATCGAAGAACTCCTTCACGAAGTCCGAGAAAACCTTGACCTTTGCGGCGTCGAAGACTGCCTGCTTACGAACGATGAGCACGGCATGCCGCGGCGCCGTTCGCAGGTCCTGTGGCACTTCAGTGCGTTTGCGGAGGACGTTGTCGAGCTCAATGGTGATCTTCCCAGCACCGTATAGATAGGCAATGGCGCAGAGAATCGAGCCGTAGTCCCACCCGTACGGGCGCGCCTGGAATTGGTCGACGAGTTTCTTCACCGTTACCTGTTCGCCGAGCTTGTCCTTTGCGAGGACGCCCATCTTGTAGATCTCGTCGGAGGGTCCCTCCAACTCGTCACCAACAATGCTGAGCGAGCTGTCGTCGGGCTGTACGTACTTGGCGACATCAACCTCGGGGAACGTTCTGCCCCCGAGCATGTCGAGCTGCGGGAATGTCTTGGCCACCAGCACGTTCATGCCGTCCGCAACTCGCGCCTCAGCGATCGACGATGACGACGAGATGTCGACGGTGTTGTGGATCAGCAGTGCCTGACCGACGGCCGTCTTGATTCGGGCGGCGAGCTCCTTCTCGCGGGACGCACTCTCCTGCGTCTTCTGATCCAGGATTCGTTTCACGCTGTCGGTGATGGCAGACCCCTGCTTGTGCTTGACGTACTTCGCCGTCTTCAGAAGCAATGCGAGGTCCGTCAGTAGGCGCTTGTCCGCCCCCAGGATCACACGCAGCTCTGCTTTGCCCGCTCCCTGAAGTCGAACGTTCGTGAGATCGTTTGAGTTCGCCACGGAGATGTTCGGGTTGGCAGGCGTGATGAAGTGGATGGTCAGGTCTTTCGGCTGCCCTTTCGCCACGTCATCCAGCATGTAGCCCAGCGGGAAGTCCTGATTGGTCTTGCTGTAGCGGAACTTCGACTGCTGCTTCATGACGTGCAGGTGGAGAAGCTGGAAGAGTCGGTCGCTCACCTCCGACCCATCCACGTCGACGTTCTTGATCTCCTTCTCAATGTCCTGCTCTTCGTTCGTGAGGTACGCGTATGTGTCGCCGGTGCGCTGGACATACGTCTGTTGCTCGAGGAGCGCGAGCCCTTCGCGCACCTGCTCCTGCAACGCAGGGAGATCGAGGCCAAAGCGGTTGTAGACCAGCACGGTCAGATTCCGCACCGTTGCCTTGAAACCCTCGACGTACTTCACGAGGAAGAGCGCCTTCAGGAGTCGCACGGCGAGCGGGTTGTCGAGGTTCTGCTCGGCGAGCTGCACCTGCTTCTGCGGCGCGGACTTCAGAGACGAACGGATGCCGGCGAACATGTGGTCGAAGCTCGCGAGTGAGCCAACGTCAACCGCACCGAGCTCCTTGGCTACCTGCTGGACAACGCCGAGCATGGAACGTTCGCCGACCGAGGAGTTCTTGCCCTCAAACGCGTTGTGCTCGGAGAGACCCTCGATCGCCTGCTGGAAGAGCGGGAACTGATAAGAAACAAAGGGATACGTTCCTACGAACAGGTCCTCGTTGACGTAGTTCTTGTACGTCTTCGAACCATCCGCGAAGCCGAAGAGGGTCTTGAAGTTGGCCGACTCCGCGGCGTAGATCCCTTGAAGAGCGAATGCTCCCTGCTCATTCTTCTCGAGCAGGCGCTTGCGGATGACCTCTTCGACATCCTGGCTAGTAAGTTTCACCCGGGTCTTGAACCGGCCCTGGATCTTCGAGAAGTCCTGTCCCTGCTCCTTCGTCTGGTCGCCAATGATCTTTTCCATATCCTCCTGGGAGGTCACGAACACCCACGATCGGCCCTTCGCCTTCGTGTTCAGAGACTCGGCGATCGTCTGTAGATTGAGCATCAGCTTCCGATCGTCGCCGATGAACTGGCCTACCTCGTCAACAAAGAAGTTGAGACGGAACCCTGACGGCTGCTGGTCCAGCCAAGCGACGACCTCGTCCGCGAAGTCCTCGATGGACACCGAATAGTCGTTGCTGTACTGCTTCAGGATGTCGGTGGGCGCGTCGCCCCCGGCAACCTCCGCGTAAGCCCGATCGATGTTGCGCCCCTGGATGATGTAGTTCTTGCGCTCATCAAGCCATGCCTTACCGGTGATCTTCAGGAAGGCATCCTGGAACGCCGCGTAGTGACCCGACTGGTCGAGATCCCGCTCGAAGCGCGCGACGTGTCCCTGGTTGCCGAAGTACCCGCGGGACTCATCGAATACCTTGACGAACACCTTCAGGAGGGCGTCGGTCTGATCCTTCGTAATCACCGTCGCCTTCTGGTCGATGTTGAAGAGGATGCTCCGCGCGGCGATCTTGTCGGCCTTGGAGATCAAGCCAGGCAGGAAGGCACCCTCGGCCTTTGCACGGAACGCCCGCGATACCTGATCGCGCGGGAAGTCCTGACCGTCGACGTCACCGAGGAGGTGCGCGAGCATCTTCAGCATGTGCGACTTACCCGAGCCGAAGAAGCCCGAGATCCACACGCCGTTGGCCGTCGTGTACTTCGCGTATTCCTCGAGGAGCTTCTCGAGCTCCTTTGCCGCTTCGTTGGTGAGAACGTACTCTTCAACCTCGGTTCCGAGGTGCTCGGCGTCGTCTGCCTTGATGACGCCCTCGATGGGTCGCTGAACGTCCTTCTCGAAGATCTCATTGAGGATCACGGGTCATGCCTCCTGTTCGCGGATGTCTTTGGCCCGGTAGTAGTTGTCATCGGGAACGCTCCCGAACAGCACCAGAGTTGAACCGAGTGTTTTGGATTGCTCGTAGCTCCCGGGAAAGAACATGAGCATCGGCTTGTCGTCGGCAACGTTCTGCAGGTTGTTCAGCACGCTGTGCGAACGGATGAAGGGGAATACCTCGCCGATGCCAGTGAGGAACAAGATGTCGAACGAATGTGCGGCAAATCGGGCCCTGATCGCCGGGGCGAGATCGTCTCCGGGATCAAGCATCGATTGGAGCCCTTCGCGGAAGTCCACCTTGGAGATCGTGGGCTCCAGCTCGACCAAGTCGGCCCACACTCCGCGGTCCTGGAGTACTTCGACGACCAGGTCGTAGAGGTTCACCTCCAGGACTTCGATCCCCCGCTGAGCAAGCTTCGTCTTGATCCGCTTCTTCGACGCGGCAACCTCAAGGGCATCGCGCGGATCATAGGGATAGATGAAGTAGGGGTCCTCGCCGATAAGCCCTTCATTGTTGAGGAACCGGGGCCCGGACATGACGGCAACCAGGTGGCTCTCCCACTTCGCGACATCGTTGGAACTCATGCGGCATCCCTCGTCGGGAAGTAGCGAAGATCGCTCGGACTCCGCCGAACGAGGTGCTCGCGAACGCGAGGCGCGATGACGGTTGGGACGATCACGCCCTCCTCAGTGATCAGGTCTGCTTCCCGCAGCATCTTGTACAGGTTTGACCGAAGCTTTCGAAGGGTTGACGGTTCCAGCACCGAGAGCTCTTCGTGCCAGAGCACCTTTGCACGCACGAACTCATCAAAGTGCCCGACCAAGAGGTGTGGCTTCATGAGAAGGAATCGTTCGCGCAGTACCTCTTCCGCGAACTCGCCGATCAACTCGTAGCGTCGGCACGTGGCTGTCCACATGAGTTGCGCCAGTTCCTCACCCGTGGCGTCAGCAAGCAGCGCAATCTCCTCGGGCGTGAGCGTCTCCAAGCGTTGGACGAGTTCGCGCGCCCAGCGCGTAGAGGTTCCCAACGTTCGCGCTTGAAGCAGATTGCCGGACCGCAGTTGGGCTCGAACCTTCACCCAGTCGCCCGACTGCAGGTATAAGTCGGCCCCGATCTGCGCGCCGCCGAGGTACAGCGCTCCCGAGGTGAATGAGAGCTGATACCGCTGCGGATCACGTGTGACGTTCACCGACACCTCCAGTGAGCCCGAATGACGATTCGAAAGTTTCTCAGACTACAGCTGACCCACGACACTCGAAACCACCCGCTCTGACGTCGTAGCACGAGGCCGTACAACGCACTCTCACTCCCAGCCGATCGTAGCCAACCGATCACCTCTGGACGGTCGCAGGAGCGCCAATCGAGCGGCACCACACCCGAACGGGGGGGGCAGACTTTGTTCGACGACATCTCGTTCCTGCCCCGCCTCGTGGTTGATGCTCTATCGGTGGGCGCACGACGACGATGCCAGCCTGTTCCGCCAAGCGCGCAAAGGGATGGACCCGTTTAGCGGCCCGTGGTGGTGAGCGCCTCGACAGGAATGACGAGTCCTGCGGAACCTGATCCATCGAGGAACACGAGTTGCGCCCTCGCCAGTTCGCCAGTCGCTGCCTCGAGCGCGCGGATGTAGGCGTGAAGTTGCGGTGCATAGTGCGCTGCCCGCTGCGCGAGCGAGTCCGTTGCATCCGTCACCGTGTCGGTCTTGTAGTCCACGATGACGAGCGACCCGTCGGCGTCACGGAAGAGCAGGTCGATGAATCCTTCCAGCACGATGCCGTCGTGCTCGACCATGCCGACATAGACCTCGGTCCAGTGCTCAGAAACGAAGGCGCGCGCGACGACGTCGGTTGCGAGCGCTGATCTCACGAACGATGCCACGGCGCTGCTCAGACTCGGGACGCCTTCGGCAAGAGACTGGGCACCCGCAACCTGATCAACGAGCGATGTATCCCCATCGATGGCCTGGAGCGTGCCATGCACCGCCCGACCGATGAGGTTGCCGTACCGGCCCTTCAACCAGGGAGCGAGTTCAACGTCGCGCGGCCCCTTTGCGGATCCGGCAGCGAGCTCCGCTGCTTGCTGGTCGCCTGACCCGTCCGCGTCTCCGATCGCCCACACCACATCTGGCTCGGTTCCCTCGAGGCCCGAGGCCGTACGCACAGATGCGGTTCGCGAACGGCGGCGAGCGGTCTCGGTCGCCGCCCACCATTCGTCCCATTGCACGCTCGGAGCCGGCTCCGGGTGAATTCCAGCGGCAAGTGGGTCCGCGCCTCCGGAGTCGAAGCGCATCACCCCGTCGACGCCGAGTGCACCGCACTGCTCGAAGAGCCTTGCGGCGGTTTCGGGGCCGCTCTCACTGCGGTGCAGCGACACAAGAAGATGGTCGCGAGCTCGGGTGGCAGCAACGTACAGCAACCGACGGCGCTCCTCGCTGTCCATCTGCTCGTCGAGCGGCGCGGCCTCAGCAAAGTCGTTGGTCTCGACCGTGGCCGACAACTTCACGGCGTATGAGTGGTCCTGCCAGAGCAGCTGAACACCGCTGGGGCGACGAGACTGACTCGTCATACCAGAGAGCACGACCATTCCGAACTCCAAGCCCTTTGCCGCGTGCACCGTCATGATGCGAACCACATCGAGGTCGGTCTCGGGCAGGAGCGATTCGGCCACCCGCGCGGCATCCTGCGCCTGATGTGCCGCCCAGGCCAGATAGGCGCGCAGGCCGCCATGCTCCACCTCGGACCACGCACGCGCCTGATCGATCACGAAGCGCACGCGCCCAAATTGGTCGCGCGCCCGCGATGACGGTTCAGTCGCTGACGAGGTCTCAAGCACGCGACGCTCAACCACGAGATCGGTCAGCACCTCGGCTGGGGTGAGCCAGCGGCTGCGGTAGTACAGGTCGTTGAGGTACGACATCGCCACGCCGACCGGATGGCCCGCAAGCTCGTCGTTGACCGGCGCGCTCACCGTGAAGGACCCACCGTCTCGGCGATAGGCAAACAGATCATCGTCACCGCAACCGAACAGTGGCGAACGCAGCGCACTCACCGCGGAGAGCTGATCGCTCGGATCCGCGATGGCTCGAGCCGCTGCCATCAGCGATCGAATCTCATCGGACTGATACACGAGCGAGCTCGACTCGGTGCGGTACGCGATTCCCATCTCGTCGAGCGCTGTTTCGAGAAATGGCAGCGATGTTCGCGCAGGAAGGAGGATCGCGATGTCCCTCAGCGTCAACGGCCGCCACACACCGGTTTTCGCATCCTGGACAGTCCACCCTTCGGTGAGCGCCTTCGCAATGACCGATGCGACGTTTCGCGCCTCCGCGATGCGAAGATCTGCGGCCGACGGGCGTCCCGCGTGTGCCTCGGCTCCGAGCAGGGTGACCGCCGGGCCGGTAAACGACGTACCGTCAAGGTCCAGCACTGTGCGATGTGCGCCCAGTGGCTCGTAGGCGGGCTGCGCAAGCGGTTTCGCTTGGATCATGGAGCCGAAGACCTGGTTCACCCATTCGAGCACAGCGGGCACCGAGCGGAAGTTCGTCGAAAGCGTGACCCGACGACCGAGATGCTCGCTTGCGGTGAGATAGGTGGCGATGTTCGCACGCCGGAAACGGTAGATCGACTGCTTGGGGTCGCCAACGACGAACACCGACCCGGCGGGCACATCGATGTCGCGCAAGTCCTCCGCGTCCGCAGCCCTGCCGCCCACAATCCGCAGCGCGAGCTCGATCTGGATTGGGTCGGTGTCCTGAAACTCGTCGAGCAACAGTCGGCGGTACGTGTGCTGCAGCTCAGCGCGGGCGTCCCCGTCGTGCCGAAGCAGATCACGGGACGCCACGAGTAGGTCGTGGAACTCCAGCGAACCGGATGCAACACGTTCCCGCGCCGCGTCGAGCACAGCAGCGGCGACCCATCGTGCGATCGGCCGCAACGCTGCATCCGCATACTGCCGTCGGAAGGTGCCAGCAGCAGATGCGAGGTCCCTGACCTGCTCTTTCAGTTCGGCCAGGTTGCCCTCCCAGTTGGCCCCCCTGCCGCCGACACCCGGCTTGAGGGCGGAGAGTTCGCTGATCAAGGCATAGCGCTCGCGATCGTCCTGGTCGCCGGAGAATCGCTCGATCCAGTGCGCAACGCGGCGAATCACGCGCAGGAAGCGGTCCGATTCATCGCGGCATCCGCTCGCCTGCTCGCTGACAAGAATCGCTTGTCGAAGCAGCGGCTGAGTGTCTGGAAACTGAGGCGACTGCGCGGGATGGGCGAGCACGTGCGACTCGATGAGGTCCCAGTCGTTGCCGAATGCCCGCGCGAGCGAGCGAAGCTTCTCGCTGTCGATCCCGACACCCAGTGCGAACTGGAGCGTCTCAGCCAAGGCGTCGTCATCGAGCAGGCGACGCCACATCGCCGCCCAGCGAGCATCGAACGCTACTGACGACGCGACCTCGTCGAGCACCTCGATCAGCGGTGGCATGCCCGCCTGAATTGGGAACGCGGCGAGGATCCGCTGCGCGAATGAGTGGAGCGTGCCGATGGCGGCAGCGTCGAGGTCGTCGAGCGCAGTCTTCGCGCGCGCCACGGGCTCGCCGTCCTGCGCAGTGCGGAGTCGGTCCTCGAAGGCTCCCCGGAGTCGGTCGCGCAGCTCATTTCCGGCCTTCTCGGTAAAGGTGACCACGGCGGTTTCCGACAGCGGAATGCCGTCCTCAAGTACGGACGCGACGACCCGC
Source organism: Agromyces sp. SYSU T00194 (assembly GCF_040496035.1). NCBI lineage: Bacteria > Bacillati > Actinomycetota > Actinomycetes > Micrococcales > Microbacteriaceae > Agromyces > Agromyces chitinivorans. Next base: position 614,502 of record NZ_JBEPJZ010000001.1, read on the forward strand.
TGGACGAGCACGGAAGTCTTGCCGCTACCTGCGCCGGCGTCCACAAAGAGACTCTCATCGCGGTGCTCCGTGACGGCTTGGCGGGCCTCCGCATCGGCGAGCGTCATCGGGGCGTCTCCTCGTCGTCTTCGAGCGCGGCTGGATCGAGGAGCCGGAAGAGGTCTGCGAGGGCCGGGTCCGTGCGCTTCTGATCGCTGGGTCGCCGGATGTGGCCGTATCCGACGCCGTCCGGATTGCAGAACTGGCACTGCACCCAGGCGAAGTCGTCCGTGGCCGGAGGCCTCGCGATGAAGGAGCCAGTTCTGATGCCCGTGACGAGGGTCTCCAGTGCGGAGCGGTAGGTCGCGTCGATCTCATCCGTCAGTTCGATGGGGATGCGCTCGCCCCGGTCTCGACGGCCAATGAACCAATAGGCTGCTTCGACCCGACCGTTGCCAAACCGCTCACGCGCAGCTGCGGCGTAGAGCGGCAATTGCAGCTTCCGCCCGGCGGCCACCGGATCACTCCTGATGTCGGCGAATCCGCGTGCACTGCCGGTCTTGAAGTCCGTAACGATGAGCCGGCCATCCTCTCGTTCGTCGACCCGATCCGCACTGCCCTTCATCGCGATCGCGCCGGACGCGAGCTCGATGCGCACCGGCGGTTCGCCGTTCATCCCGAAGGTGAGTTCACTGGCGATCACTCGAGACCCGTGTTCGGCGTGCGCCTGGTCGTCGAGGTCGAGGATCGCTTCGAAGTCGTCTTGGAGTCGTTCACGTTCATTCGCCCAGAGGCGTGGGTGACCTGTCAGTCCGCGCCTCTCAAAGCCCGACATGACCTCTTCCGCAATCGCGCGCATCCGCTCACGATGCTCAGGACGCCATGCCTCACCGTAGTCAGGCAGACCGCCGTCAGTCAGGACGTCTCGCACGAGCTGGTCTAGGACCTCGTGGACGATCGACCCCAGATCCCAGGGACGCAGGCTGAGAATGTCCTCCGGCGTGTCGACGGGTGAGACGCGGAGCAATCGCTCGACGAAGTACGCATGCGGACAGCCCGCGTATCGTTCGAGGGTGGTCGGTGCAACGACGCCGCTCTGTAGGAAGTCTGGGAGTCCTGCGACGTCACTCAGGTTGCCGTCGAACCGCGTAAATGTACTCGACCGCCGCGCACCCACCATTTCGATCGCGGTTCCGAGCGCTGCATCCTCATCGTGACGGCCTCCGGTCGCGAGGTGTCGAACACGCCACTCCTGCTCGGTGCCGGGGTGAGGCGTGCCGGTCATGGCCTGCCAGTGGGAAGCGACTGACCGAATCGTCTCGCTGGACGCCTCTGACCACCGAGTAGCCTCCAGATCAGGTGAGCCGGCAAGCGCGCGGAGAGTTGGCATGAGCCACCGGCTCGGGAGCCGTTCCGAGCCCCGGCGAAGGTCACCCCGCGGGAAAGATGCGGTCACGTCATCGCCGATCTGGAATGCGGCGAGCAGGGCACGGTGACTCCGGCGGAGGTGATCGCGTGCCGTCGCCAACGCTCCACCGGATGACGCTCGCACCGATTCCGGCAGCAGGGGGTCAGGCAGCAGCCGGCCTGGGAACTGGTCTTCGGACAGACCGACGACGAACACATGCGACACCTCGAGTGACGGCGCCTGGGTGATTGGCCCTACGAAGACACCTTCACCGAAACGACCGACGCGCGATCGGCGCGAATCGAGTTCGATGTCGAGAATCTCGATGAGCTGGGACACCGAGGCAGCGTCACCAACATCGTCGAGCTCCGCCAGACCCGACAGCGTCAACTCGATCGCGGTGGCCGCGCGCTGCTCATCTTCCGGGAGTCGTTCAACCGCGAAGTACCGACGGAACATCTCGCGCGCCCACTCGGCCAGGCTTGCCCAACCCTCGATCTGCGAGCCATCACGCAGGTGCGACTGGAGTTCCCCGACGAATGCGTTGAGCTCCTTGGTCGCCGCAATCGCACGCTCGCGGTAGGCGATCGAACTCTTGCTTGCATCCGGATTCGCCTGATCCGCCTCGAGCCGAGCCCGATGGCGCGCTTCGTGGTCAGCGAGCCGCGCCGCCCAATCTCCTCCCGTGATGCCTGCCTCGCGTGCAAGCCGCTCCCACTGAGTGCCTGGCACTGTGCCGCCCGCCTCCGACCGGCGCACCGGCGCGCGATTGAGCCAGGCAAAGAGCGCGATGCGTTGCAGGTCATCAGGGTCGAGCGAGAGGAGAGCAAGGAACCCGTCAGCGACCGCCCGGTCCCGCAGCGCCCTCACGCCTGGGCCATTCGCGGCGATGCCAGCGCCCGCGAGGTGATCGTGAGCCAGTCGCGAATAGGGGGCAGCGACTGAGTACAGCATGGCAATGTGATGCGCAGGCACTCCCTCGGCCAGCCGCAAGCGAAGCTCGCGCACGACATCTCGCACCTCTTCGTCGGCATCAGAGGCATGCACCACGCGCGTCGCGATTGGAGCCTGGACCTCCTTGATGTCGGCATCCCACCTCAGGGCCGCTTGAAGAGGCGCATCAACCTCCTGGTGTCCGGTCCGCCCGAGAAGGACCGTCACTTCGGTCGCCTCATCGATCGCACCGAGCAACGCACGCTCGAGAGGGTCTGGTTCATCGGGCAGGTAGACGATCACCGCCCCGAAACGAGAGAGTGCCGTCGAGTTCTGAGCGATCAGGTCGGCCGCGTCCCGCAGCACGGCCGCGTCGTCGCGCCGCCCCACCAGCGATCGCCTGGCGACCCCACTCCCCAGACGAACGAGGTCGGCGCGCAGGCCTCCTGTTTCTCCAATGTCGTGAAGGACCGCATCGGGTACGTGTCGGAGTTCGCGACCCGCTCGGACGAGCGAGCGGACGGTGGCCGGGTGCCGCGCAACGGGGCCAAAGCTTCCGGGGTCCGCCGAGAGCTCGCGCCGCCACAGCATCGTCAGGAGCGCGGTAGTCACCGGTTGCCCAGTCAAGGAAGCTGCAGCCAGCACCTGCTCTCCGAGTCGACGAAGTGTCGTTACCTGAACCGCGGCAACACCGCCTCGCCCACCGATACCGCGCGCGAGTGATCGCCTCACGGTGAGTGCGGCGATGTTGTCGCGGACGATGACCGTCACCGGTGCGAGCGGTTCGCCACCCTTCGCGTCGGCGACGAGCCGCCGCAACCTCGCCACGGCGTCTGGACCATGGCGGGCGTCGTGGGTCTGCATCCGGGCCCCCTTTTCCGGCGATGGTAGCGGGGTCGAGTGCCGAGCTGCCCGTCGCCCGGCGGTTTCGTGCCCGCGGCACCGACCAGGGGAAGTTGCGACTTCAGCTCTGTTCCGGGGGCAGGGGCCCGTAGCTCAAGACCCTTACCCCAATAGGGGTGACACACCCGCGCAAGCAGACCGCTCACTCCTGCGGGCGAACGGAGATTCGTCGATCTTGCGCGAGCGTGCACGCTGACTACGGCCCCAGTTCGGGTGGAACCTCCGTGAGCCGTTCCCCACTTATGGCACGATCGAGCCATGCCCGGCTCCCTCCATGCCCACATCGTCGAAGGAACGCAGCTCAAGGTCAATGTGGTTTCGGATCAGGGAGCAACGCTCTCCCTCATCGGCGAGCTGACTGACTTGGAGCCGGTGGTCGAGGTCGGCGGTGTGCTCGAATCCAATCACGCGCTGTGCACCAACATGTGGGCGTATGCGAAGACGTGGTACACGGCCCGAGCGACGTCGAATGACGACGCGCTCGCCCTCGCCGATCCGGCGGAACAGAAGGCCGCATTGAAGCGGGCAGACGAAGTGCGTCGGGCGGCCCAGAAGCAAGCCGACGCCTACGCGAAGACCGCCCAGTGGATTGCCGACGTTGCTGACGACGTCTCGATGCTGGACATTCAGCACGGCTGGTGCTCATCGTGCTTTCTCATCAACGAGCATCGAAAGTCGAATCGCCCAGCGGGCCAGCTTCCCGTATATGTGTGCCAGGGATGTGGATCACCGACACTCCCCTGCGTCGCTGTCGGGTGCCCCAACATGGCGGTTCGTGACCGCGGCGCGATCCGGGTGCCGCAGTTCTGCGCCGAGCACCGTCATCAGATTCCCGGGTTCGAGAAGTCGCAAGGGAACTTCGGCGAGCTCCACGACTATGAGGACTTCCTCCGATACGAGAAGCCCGATCTGGACAGGGCGTCGAAGATCGCGGTTGGTGGTGTCGCCGCCGTGGGCATCGCTGTTCCCCTTGGGCTTCTCGCCGCACCTGCCATCGGTGGCGCAATCGGTTCACTCGGGGTGTTCGGTGGCCTATCGGGCGCTGCCGCAACATCCCATGGTCTCGCGCTGCTCGGAGGCGGGAGCCTCGCAGCCGGGGGCCTCGGGATGGCGGGCGGAACGGCAGTAGTCACGGCGGTCGGAGCCGCTGTCGGCGGTGCGCTCGGCGCCTCTGTCTCGAATGCGTACCTTCGCGAGGACAAGTCCTTCCGAATCGAGCTGCTTCGTCCGGGGCGAGGGGGCATACCTGTTCTCGTCGCGAATGGGTTTCTCACCGACGGTGAAGGTCACAAGTGGGGAGGCTGGAAGGCGATCGTAAATGATCGATACCCCGACTCCCCGGTGTATCGAGTTTGGTGGGGGGCGAAGGAACTCCGCGACTTCGGACTGCTCGGCGCCAACCTCGCGGGGAAGGCCGGTGCCGTCGCCGCAGTGAAGGCGGGCGCCGCAGTCGGCACCAAGAGTGGTGCACGTTTCCTGGGGAACGTGATCGGCCCGGCGATGTTGGCGACCGACGTGATGAAGAACCCGTGGCACGTTGCGAAGAGCAGAGCTGACAAGACCGGAGTCATCGTCGGAGATCTTCTCGCGCGCACGGAGGCCGAGTCCTACGTACTGATCGGCCACAGTCTCGGGGCGAGGGCGATGGTTGTTGCGGCGGAAACACTTGGCTCGAAGCCGGGCGGCCCACGGGTCCAGTCCGCGCATCTTCTCGGAGCGGCGATCGGCGCCAAGAAGGACTGGGCTGCGCTCACGGCGGCAGTCGACGAGGTCGTCTACGGCTACCACTCGACGAACGACAGCATCCTCAAGTACGTCTACCGAACGGCACAGGGTGGCGAATCGGCCGCGGGTCTAGTGGGATTCAGCCCAATCTCGCCGAAGTTGCAGAACATCGACGTCTCCGACCGAGTGAGTACCCACTTCGAGTACCAGGACAAGGTCCAGCTCGTGTGAGGCGTGACTCGCCTGGCCGCGGATCATTCCCACCCGAACGGGGGACGCCTGGCCGCAAGCTGCGATGATGAGCCGACACTTCCGAGAGCTGCGAGGAGCCGACCTGGATGACACCACCCGGCGGCCCCCGCGATTGGTCACCACCCGAGACCTCCAATAGGCGTTCGAAGCCGGAGCGGGCCGGTCGAACCGTCCTTCGCGGGGAAGGGCACGTCGAAGGGCTCGGGTGGGCGTGGGCGCTCACCGCCACCGCACTCGTCGTCGGGGTAGTCGCGCTGTTGTTCGCCTTGCTCGCTCCCTATTAGGGACGCGCGTCGCTCGTGCTCTGGCCTGCTGGGTTCGGTGCGTTCGCGATCTGGGCGGGCCTCACAGCTATTCCGAGGTTCCGGAGCCGAGCCGCGAGCCCGTCGGTGGCGACGTACGGAGGTGTTGTCGCGGGGACTAGTGCGATCCTCGTGTCGCTCTACGTGCTCGCGGCGATCGCGAGTGTTGGGACTGCCTCGCCGCTGCCTGCGCCACAGTCTTGGGTCGGCTCGTCCGGCACAGGTGTAGCAGCAGCACCTCCTGAAGCGGATGCACCGTCCGCAGCGGACCCCGAGGATGAGCGTTCGGCGCACTCGCCGCAGGTTCTTACTTCCCCGAGCCGACGACCGCTGCGATCGAGGCCGCCCAACTCGCACAAGCGGCGGGCTCAGCAGCCTTCGTCCTGCAGTACCACCACGCGAGTGGGTCCGAGTGGCCGGCATCGCTCGCCGTCACGACCGACGCGACCTCCGTCATCGCACCTGACGGGACATTCCTCACTCCCCTGCCTCCGGGCGCGGAGCTGGTCTACAGCACGTCGTCCGACCACCGTGAGTTCTCGATCACCTTGATTGGGAGCACGTTCGGTTCGGTAGCGACTTTCGACTCGGTCACGAACGAAGTGCGAACGACTCAAGGAAACGGCTGAACAGGATGCACACGCCGACATCCCCCACCGCGCAGGATGCCCAGCGGCTTTGGGCGCGGCTGCGCATCCGGACACTCGTCGAGCTTCGCCTGGGCCGGATCTATCGCGCCCCCGCGCTCAGCACCTCGCGCGCGTGCGCGTACTTCGCAGCGAGCTGCTCACGCTTCGAGTCGTCGAGCTTCGCGACGCGCCACGGGAGGAGGTTGTCGGCGATGTCGGCGAGTTTGACCTGTCGCGCGACCGGGTGCGCGGCGAGGCGGGCGTAGTACTCGTCGGACGGCACGTCGTCGGTTCGCGTCATCAGCACCACGATCTCCACGACCTCCGGAGCGACTCCCTCCTGCAGGAGGTCCGTGGCGGTCATCCGTCGATCGCCGAGGTAGGTGTCTTCGATCACGTCGTGGAGCCATCCGGCCGCGACGGCGACGAGATCGCCGCTCGGTTCCAGTGACGCGGCCACCCGAGCCGGATGCGAGATGTAGGCCGCACCGAGCTTGTCGAGCTGACCGAAGTGCTGGCGCGCAGCGATCCGTGCCGCGAGGGCCACCTGCACCACACCGTCGACTCCGTCGGTCATTCGGGCCCCCAGACTGATCGGCGCGACGCCGTTCGTGCTTCGACTCTATGACGTCGGTGCCGAGCACTAGCTTGAGACTCGTGAGCGAATACGTGGGCGTGGGTGACCTCGCGCGGCGCCGCCCCGCGGCATCCGTCATCGCAGAGTGCCTGCGCGAGCAGGCGAGCGTGCCGCCGAACAGCGCGATGCAGCGGATCTTCGGGGTCTCGCCGCTCGGGCGGGCGGCGGAGCCCTGGTACGTCGGAGCGCTCGGCGAGCTCGAGGTCGCGCGGCGGCTGGAGCGACTCGGCGACGGGTGGCACGTGCTGCACTCGGTTCCGGTCGGCACTGCGGGCAGCGACCTCGACCACGTCGTGATCGGGCCGGGCGGGGTGTTCACGATCAACACGAAGCACCACCGCGGCGCGTCGGTGTGGGTCGGCGCGCGCCGCATCCTCGTCAACGGGCAGCGCACCGACCACCTGCGCAACGCCGAGCACGAGGCGAACCGCACCGCGAAGCTGCTGTCGACGGCGACACGGATGCCCCTGGAAGCGACGCCGGTGCTCGCGATCGTCGGCGCCCGGCGGCTGACCGTGCGCGAGCGTCCGGCGCGGGTGGTCGTGCTGCCGGCGGATGCGCTGGCGCGGTGGCTGCGGGGCCGGCCCGTGGTGCTCGCGCCCGAGGAGGTGGGGCGGCTCGTGGCATCCGCTGCCCTGCCGTCGACGTGGGGGCAGAGCGGTGAGGTTGTGGAGGCGGATCACGACGCGTTCGAGCGGCTGCGCCTGGAGGTCGTGCGGGCGCGACGGCGCCGGTTGATGTGGGGCGGGGTCGTGATGGCGGCTGCGGTCGTTGCGCTCTTCGCGGTTGTGGGTGTGGCGGTCGGAGCGGTCGCGGGAACCTAGGCTGCTGGAGCCGACTTGGCGTTGGGGCGGGGCTTGAGCTTCACGCGCACGCCGCCGCCGGGGCGCGGGCCGACCGTGAAGAGGCCGACCTCGCGCACGAGGTCCGACAGCTTCGCGTAACCCCAGTTGCGGGAGTCGAAGTCGGGGCGCTGCTTGCGGACGAGGGAACCGACGGCGGCGAGGTCCGCCCAGCCGTCGTCGCCTCATCGAGCACGTCGAGGTAGGTGAAGCGGTCGCAGGCGTTGCGGAAGGCGCCGAGGGTCTTGCGCTCGCCGAAGCCGTAGACCGTCACGCCGTCCTCGCGGATTCGGGATGCAAGGCGCGTGAAGTCGCTGTCGCTCGAGACGATGCAGAACGCCTGGAAGCGGCCCGTGTAGATCAGGTCCATCGCGTCGATGATGAGGGCGCTGTCGGTCGCGTTCTTGCCGACGGTGTTCGCGAACTGCTGCATCGGCTGGATCACGTGCTCGCTCGGGCGCAGACGCCGCAGGTAGGTTTTCTCCTCCAGGAGGAGTTGTTTCCTGTTCCAGAGAAAAGCGAGTTCTCTCGAGAAAACTCGGTTGTTTCCGGCGCACCGGGCATGTTCTCGTAGATCAGGACTGCGAAGAGCGCAGGCGCGAAGCTAGCCTGAAGACATGCCGGTGGACATCACGATTCGGGCGGTACCCAACGACGTGCTGGACGAACTCGCTGCGCGGGCTCGTCGGTCGGGGCGGTCACTGCAGGAGTACCTGCGCGCGGAACTCGCGCGGCTCGCTGCGGGGCCATCGGTGAAGGACGCTCTGGCGACGATTCGGGAGCACGCCCGCCGGTATCCGCGTATCTCCACGGACGAGATCCTCGCCGCGCGCGCTGCGGACCGGCGGTGACCAGCAGCGGAACTCATCGCTAGCGGGGCGGGAACGACGTGACGCGTATCACCCCAGCGGGATCGACACGATGAGCATCGCGAGTGTCATCGCGGACATGGCTGCCGCGTCGAGGGTGCGGAGGCGCGCACCGCAGCGGTGTGCGCGCAGCGCGTGCCACGCGCTGTAGGCGGCGAAGGCGAGTGCGCCGGCCACGATGACCGGGGCGAACGAGGTCGGCGAGTGGCCAGCATGGGCGCCCGAGGCAGCGGCTCCGGAACCAGCGGCGCCGGCGTGGAGCGCGACGACGAGCGCGGCCGTCACCACGAGCCCGAGCGCGCGGTGCAGGTCCACCTGCGTGACACCGCCGGCAGCACGCGCCGCCGCCACGACGGCGATCGCCACCGCCACCATCGACGCCGCCCACGCCACCGACCGCCCCGCCCACCCGGGCACGGCCCCGGCGAAGAACGCCATGTCGACCATCGCGCCGAGCATGAGCAGCGAGGCCACCACGGCCAGCACCTGCCCCAGCACGGCGACGAGCACCGCGCGGCGGCGCCCGGCCGACCCCGCAGCGGGGGTCGACCAGGCACCGGCGCCGACGGAGCAGCAGACGCCGATCGAGGCGGGAATCACCATGCCGGCGTGGAGCAGCTCGGTCATCGGGGCATCCGTTCCTGAATACCGGTCCTGAAAAGTGCCAGACCCAGCGAAACCGCGCTCAGTGCCCGCAGCTGCACGCCGCGCCCGCGTCACCCGCGCAGTGCGCGCAGCCGGCGTGAGACCCGGTCGCGTGCGACCCCGTGCCGTGCGCGGTCGTGGCGGGCACGTTCAGCACCGGGTTGCGGTCGAAGAAGCCGTACGGCTTCAGCGTGAACTTGGCGTGGTCGACGGGCATGACGGGCCAGTCCTCCGGGCGCGGGAAGTGCGTCGGGCCGAAGGTGTGCCAGAGCACGATGTCCTCGCCGTCGATCGAGCGGTCGCCCGCGCGGTACTTGGTGAGGCCGTCGCCGCCCGGGTTCTGGTGCACGTAGTCGCCCGCGGCGTACTTCTCGGCCGGGTCGTACTGCGTGACGAACAGGTGCTTCGTCGCGAACTCGGCGCGCGACGCGATCGACGACGACGGGTCGGCGAGCAGCGTCGGCGTGGGCGTCGGGTGCAGCACGTATCCGGTGGGCTGGCCGAGACGGTTCGTCTTCTCGGTGTTGACGATGTGCCAGGCGCGTCCGGCCGAGCCGTCCGCGTCGCGCGCAGCATCCGCTTCGGTCGAGAGCCTCGTGCGCGAGAACGTGAAGCCGTTGCCGTGCTCGTTGCCCGGGCCGATCGGCACGCGCACCGCGTCGACCTCGTCGACCGCGTTCGCCAGGCCGTCGACCATCATGTCGAGGCGGAAGTTGAACAGGTGCTGGTGCGCCGGCCCGCCGAGGCCCGGCGCGACCTGCGTGGCGTACGGGTAGCCCTCCTCCGGGTAGGCCGAGGTGAAGAGGATGCCCGTGAGCTTCGCCTCGCACTCGATGGTGCCGTCGAGGTACAGGTACCAGTAGAAGCCGTAGTCGTAGTTGCCGACGGTGGTGAAGAAGCTGATCACCAGTCGACGCGCGCGGCGCACCTCGTCGGACTCGGTGAACATGTCGCTGTGCTTCCACAGCGTGCCGTAGTCCTCCTCGTGCATGCAGATGCCGTTCTGGATGGTCGTCGGGTTGCCGAGCTCATCCGCGAAGGTGGCGTCGAAGTACGTGATTTCCCCGAGGCAGTCGCAGCCGAGCTGCAGCGAGTTCGTGAACCGCCCGAACAGGTACTCCCCCGTGTCGAAGTAGTTCTGCCAGAAGCGCGTGGCCTGCGGGTCGCCGTAGGGCACCAGCATCTCCGACACGCTCGCCCGGTAGATGACCGGACGCTCCTGGTCGCCGTCGACGATGCGCAGCCGCCGCAGGATGAGCCCCTCGCGCGGGTCGAACCCGATCTGGAACTTCCAGTTCGCCCACGACACCTCGTCGCCGTCGACGTCGAAGCTCGGGCCCTCGGGCTGGGTGATGACGATCGGCTTCAGCGAGGTCATCGGCGGGCCCTGCAGCTCGGGGTCGTCGAAGTTGCCGTGCTCGGCGGGCACCGGGTACGGCTCGGTGTCGATGAGGCGCGTGATCTTGCGGTTGATCACGTCGATGTACGCGGCGAGGCCGTCGACCGGGTGCGCCCACGGGTGGTCCTTCGGGTGGTCCATGCGGAAGGCGAAGACGCGCAGCATCCGCGTGCCCGCCTCCTCCTCGTACCCGTAGTGACCGGCCGACAGCGGCACGCACACGACCTGGTCGTGGGTCACGCCGCGGGCGGCGAGCGCCTCGTGCCAGCGCGGATCCTCGGCGACGATGTCGCCCACCATCTCGAACTCCTCGACGAGGATGGGCAGCTGCCCCTCCGACCCGTCGAGCACCACGGTGCTGAGGATCGCGCCCGAGGTGAGCGAGACCAGCAGGTCGGTCGACTTGCCGTCGGCGAGGTCGAGCAGCATGACGCGCACGCGACGCTCGGGCAGCGGCCCGCCGTCCTCCCACGCGAGCACCTCGCGCTTGTGCGGCTCCTCGAGGCCCACGTACGCGAAGCGGGTCGAGGCGGCGAGCGCGAGCTCGGCGATCAGCAGCTCGCGCACGCGCGTGATCTCGGCGGCGCTGAGGTCGGCGAGCGGATGCGGCGCGGCCGCGTCCGCCGCGGCGTGCGCGTGGCCGTGGAGTCCGTGTTCGGTGATGGTCATGGGGTGCTCCTTACGGGGGCGGTGGTTCGTGAAGTCTGCTGCGTGGGCGGGTGCCGCAGGATCCGGATGTGAGGAACGGACCCCGCGGAGTCGTGGGGGGCGGATGCCCCGGGGCGGCCGCGGGCGGGCGGCCGGGCGGATGCCCCGGGCGGGCGTGGGCCGAGGGCCGGCGCACGCCCGGGGCATCCGCTCAGTTGCTACTGCGCGCCGATCGCCTCGGTGATGCGCCGGTAGATCTCGGGCTTCGCCTTGCGCAGGTAGACCGCCTGCAGGTAGCCGAAGACCGGGAAGGCGACGATGATGCCGAGGCAGATCCAGGTGGTTACGCCGAACACCGGGTTGCCGGCCGCGTCGTAGTCGCCCACGAGCATCGGGTAGCCCACGACGATCACGCCCGCCGAGAAGAGCAGGCCCGCGAGGCCGAGCACCGGGGCGATGATCGTGTTCCACACGCGCGAGTCCTTCTTCGTGCGGAGGAAGTACGCGATGACCGCGACCGACGTGATCGACATCAGGATGATGATGCCGAGCGTCGCGATGCCCGCGAGCCAGGTGAAGACCTGCGCCACCGGGTCCATGCCGAAGACCGCGAACAGGGCGATCAGCGCCGCGGCGGTGCCGGTCTGCACGAGCGACGACGTGTGCGGCGACAGGTGCTTGTGGTGCACGTTCGCGAGGCTCGAAGGCAGCACGCCCGCGTTCGACATCGACAGCTGGTAGCGGGTGACGACGTTGTGGAACGAGAGCACGCACGCGAACATGCCGGTGATGATCAGCACGTTGATCGCGATCTCGCCGACCGGGCCGAGGTAGGCGGCGGCGGTCGCGATGACCAGGCCCTCCGGGTCGGCCTGGGCGGCGGCGACGACCTCAGACGGGCCCCACGCCATGACGACGGCCCAGCTGACGAACGCATAGAACAGGGTGATCGCGATGACCGCCGCGTAGGTGGCGCGCGGGATGGTGCGACCCGGCTCGCGGGCCTCGTCGCGGAAGACGGCGGTCGCCTCGAAGCCGATGAACGCGGCGATCGCGAACATCAGGCCGACGCCCGGGGCGCCCGAGGTGATCTCGCTGGGCGCGAAGGTGTCGAGCGAGAGGCCCTCGGCGCCGCCCGTGAACGTCACGGCGAGCGACATGATCAGTGCGATGCCGACCTCGAGCACGAGCAGCACGCCGAGCACCTTCGAGCTCAGGTCGATGTGGCGGTAGCCGAGCAGGCCGACGAGCGCGACGACGGCGAGCGCCCAGACGTACCACGGGATGTCCGGCCCGCCGAGGGCGGCGATCGAGGCGCCGATAATGGTGCCGACGTACGCGTGCACCGCGACCTGCACGGTCGTGTAGGTGAGCCAGGCGAGGTACGCGGTGGCGAGGCCCATCGGGCGGCCGAGGCCGTAGCCCGAGTAGGTGAAGAACGCGCCGGGCTTCGGCACGTGCCGGGTCATGGCGACGAAGCCGACCGAGAACAGCAGCATCACGACGCCGGAGAACACGAACAGCGACGGGAAGCCGACGCCGTTGCCGAACGCGATGCCGAGCGGCACCGAGCCGCCGACGACGGTGAGCGGCGACGCTGCGGCGACGACCATGAAGACGATGGCGACGACGCCGAGCGAACCGCTCAGCTTCTTCGGCGCGGTGGTCTCGGTCGTGGGGGCCGAGCCTTCCTGGGTGGTCATGGGGATCCCTTTCGACGAGGCGGGGGTGGGTGTTGCAGGGCTGGTGCGGCCAGCCTCGTGGTCTCGTGTTGCAGGGGTGTCGGATGCGGGTGAAAGTTCGTCGGCGCCAATTGGGACCGGGGTCGGGGCGGTGTCTCATTTGGGCGACACGGGGCCGAAACACGCGGGTGGCGTGCGGGAAACCGGGGCGGGGTATCGTCGCGGGCGCGACACCCGCACCACCGCACCACCCGAGGAGCCCGCTGATGTCCGCCCTGGAACGCGCGATCGCGAACCCCGAACCGGTGCCCGGCCTCGACGCCGAGTCCCCCGTCGCCGGCCTCGACCGCCGGAGCGTCGGCGCCGTCGAGGTGCTCGCCCAGTCGGTCTCGGCCGTCGCGCCCGCAGGCGCCGCCCTCACGATCCCGGCGATCATCGCCGCGGTCACCGGCACGGCCTCGCTGCTGCCGATGCTGCTCGCGGCGGGCGTCACGCTGCTCGTCGCATCCACCATCAACCAGTTCAGCCGGCGGATGGCCGCGCCGGGCGGCGTCTCGGCCTACATCGCCCGCGGCCTCGGCTCGTCGGCCGCCCTCGTCGGCGGCGTCGCGCAGCTCATCGGCTACGGATTCGTCGCCATGTTCGCCCTCGTCGGCACGGTCTACACGACCCTCTCGCTCGCCGACTTCGTGCTGCCGACCGCCGGCGCGCCCGCCGTGTGGGCCGTCGTGCTCATGCTCGTGTTCGGTGCGGGGGCGCTGTTCATCCTCGTCCGGGGCATCCGTCGGTCTGCCCGCGTGACCCTCATCGTCGAGGTCGTGTCGGTCGGCGCGATCGCGCTGCTCACCGTCGCGCTGCTCGCGGTGCTGTGGGCGACGGATGCCCCGATGATGGCGAACCGCACCTTCGCGGTGTTCGATCCGAGCGGCGTCTCGGGCGCCGAGCTGCTGGTCGCCACCGCGCTCGCGATGACCGCCCTCGTCGGCTTCGAGTCGGCGTCCACCCTCGGCGGCGAGGCGAAGCGGCCGCTGCTCGCGATCCCCCGCGCGATCGTCTGGACCGTCTTCGTGTCGGCCGGCCTCTACCTGCTGACCGGATACGCCCAGCTCACCGGCATCGACGCCGACGACCTCCGCGGCGGCGACGGCTTCTTCCCCGTCGACGGCGTCACCGCCTCGCTCGGCATGCCCTGGCTCGGCGCGGTGCTCGAACTGTCGATCGCGGCCTCGCTCTTCGCGTGCCTCATCGCCTCGGCGACCGCGATGACCCGCGTGCTCTTCGCGCTCGCCCGCGAGGGATTGCTGCCGCGCGCACTCGGACGCACCCGCAGCCGCTCGGGCACCCCCGTCGCCGCCGTCGCGCTCAGCATGTCGTTCGTCACCGTCGTGCCGATCGTGTCGGTGCTGCTCGGCGCGGCGCTCTGGCCGACCATGCAGTGGCTGCTGTTGGGCGCTGCGACCGGATACCTCGTCGCGTACTTCCTCGCGTGCGTCGCCGCGCCGGTGTTCCTGTGGCGCATCGGCGAGTCGGGCTGGCGCTCGACGGTCGTCGCCGCGGCCGGGGCGGTCGGCGTCGCGGTGATCCTCGTCGCGTACCTCGTGGTCGAGTCGACCGGCGCGCGCGCCGGCGCGGTGTGGGTCATGGTCGGCGTGCTCGTCGTGACGGTCGTGCTCGCTGGGCTGCGCGCGTCGTTCGCGCTGCGGCACCCGCGCATCCGGGGCGTCTACGACGTGCCCACGATCGCCGACGTCTGGGGCGGGCGCCGTGGCGGCTCCTGAGCGGCGAGCGGATGCCCCGGGGCCGCCGCCGCGCGCCGATGGTCGCTTCTCAGGAGCGGGCGATCGGTTCTCAGGAACGGCCGCCCGCGATGACGAGCGCAATTCAGGGGCGCCCGGTCGGTATTCAGGAGCGGGTGCGCCCGAGGCATCCGCCGTCCCACCATCAGCGAGCGGCGTGGAGCTGCGAGCGCGGCAGCCGAAGGCGATCCAGCACGCGCTGCACGTGCTCGAGGAGGTCGCGCGACTGGGGCCCGGCGTCACCGCGCAGCAGGTCTCGACGAGCCTCGGCATGCCGCGGGCGACCGCGTACCGGCTGCTCAACCTGCTCGTGCAGGAGGAGTACCTCGTGCGGCTGCCCGACCTGTCTGGGTTCGCGCTCGGCAGCAAGGTGACGCAGCTCGCGACGCTCGTGCCGACCGCGCCACCGCCGCGCGCCGTGCGCCAGGTGGTCGACGATCTCCGCGGCCGCGTGCGAGCCGGCGTGCACCTCGTGCGCTACGACGGCGGCATCCTGCAGATCGTCGACGCCGACCCCGACTTCGCCCTGAGCGACGAGGTGCGCATCTCGCGCGACCCCCACGTGTCGGCGCTGGGCGGGCTGCTGCTCGATGCATCCGCCGCCTTCGTGTCGATGACCTCGCCGATCGTGCCCGGACGCGCATGCCTGGCGGTGCCGATCCGCGACGACCGCGGCGCGCTCGTCGCCGGCATCGCGCTGGCGACCACGCCCGCCCGCGCGGCGTCGCCCGAGCCCCTGCTCGCCGTGCTGCGCGAGGCGGCCGCGCGGCTGGAGCCGCTGCTCGCGTAGCGCGCGGCCTGCCGACCATCGCGGGCCCTCTCCGCGGCGAGCTCAGCCGCGGATCCACCCGGTGGGGCGCGGTGCAGCACTTCCGAGTTCGGGATCGAACGTGCCATCGCCATCGTCGCCCGCAGCGCGACCTGCCGCGAGGTTGTCGGTGAACCGGATCACCGTCTGCTGCAGGCCCGGATGGGCGCCGGCGTGCGGCGACTCGGCCGTCGCGATCGCCCGGATGCGGTCGAGCGCGCCGTCGATGAGCGCCGAGGCATCCTGCACCTTCCATGAGTTCGCCTCGTCGATCAGGTGCGCTCGCGTGAGGAGACGGTGCTGGAATTCGCCTGCAACACGGAACGCCATCTCGCCATCGTTGTCGTAGTGGGTCTGCGGAACGATGTCGTACATCGGGGCGAGCTCGACGCCACCGACGCGGTCGTGCAGGAGCGAGATGTTCTTCGCGTGGAAGTCGAGGTTGCCCACCGCGACCGACAGGGTGAGCATGCGGAGGAGTCGCTCGCGGTCCGCGCGATCCAGCTGCGACGCGACGCTCGACAGGCCGACACCACCGTACGTCTCGTACTTGTCATCGCCTGACAGCCCGAGCACCTGCGAGAAGTCCTCCTGGTGGACTCGACCGTCAGGCGACGCTGCCGACCGGTCGTAGCGTTCGATGACCAGCGCCATGACGCCGTCGAAGGCCTGGAGTCGCGTGTCGAACGTGGCGAGCCCGAGGTCCCTGGCGAACCGGGATCCGTACTCCTCGTCGAAGATCATCGTGGGGAACTCCCCCACGATCGGCTTCACGATGTGCGTCGACGGATAGCCGTCGAGCGCGCGCGCCCATCCGGTCTCGGTGCGCACGAGCACGATCTTCGACTGCACCCCGTTCAGCGAGGTCTTGCCGCGGCGCGGCTTGTTGCCGAGCGGTGCGATCGCGACCTCAGCGAGCATCTGCCGCACTCCCGCATCGTCGACGGGCTCGACGGCGGGCGTCCGCGGCTCGCCCGGCTGTTCGGGGTTCCAGATCTGCAGGGCACCCGCCACGTCGCGGCCGTAGGCGGCCAGCATTCCGAGCACGTCATCGCGCCGAACGCCGGCCTCCACTGCGAGGCGGTCGCGTGCACGGCCCTCCGGCAGCAGCTCGGCGAAGAAGTTGGCGCGGATGCCTCGGTTGCGCGGGTTCGCTCGAGCGACGAGCGGCACTGCCACGGAGAGCACACGGCTGCCGAGCCCGTAGCTCCGGACCGCCTCGACGTCGGCCTGGAAGTCGAATCCGTCGCGGTCGCCGCGGAGTGTGCCGACGTGGTCGCCGTGCAACTCGACATTGAGCACCGTCTCGGGCATCAGGACTCCTCGTCAGCTCGCGCGTCGCTGCGAGCTGCGGCTCCCCTGGCTTCGATCGATTCGATGTCCGCCCCTTCGGGCACCGAGAGGATGATGTCGACTCCGGTCGCGTTGAATGCGTCGAGGAGGCGACTGATCGCCTGGAACTCCTTCCCAGACTCGAGCTCCCAGAGGTAGCGCTGCGAGATGCCGAGGTCGGCGGCGAGGTCGCGCTGGCTGAGACCCGCGGCAGCACGGGCCTGTTGCAGCGCGAGGCCGATCTCGGCAAGGGTGCGCGGGTGCATCTGGAATGACATCGCGGCTCCTGACTACTGATGAGTAGTCGCCCGAGACAACTACCTTTCGGTAGTCAGTTTGCAGCACTACCGTGCGGTAGTCAAGCGGTGGGCGCGGCTCAGCACAGGGCGCAGCACGCGCCCAGCCCGCCGACATGCGCACGAAACATCGAGCGGTTCTCAGTGCTCGGCGAGCGGCAAGAGAGTGATTTCAACGGTTCACAGTCAAGAACGGCGATTCTTTCAGGAGCATCCGTCACCGAAACCGCCCCGAGATGAGCCACTCTCGTCTGACCGGACACCCCCGGTGCCTGCCACCTCATGAAGGGACACCCACCGTGGCCAACATCCTCTGGCTCGACCAGCTCGGCATGGACGACATCGGGCGCGTCGGCGGCAAGAACGCCTCGCTCGGCGAGCTCATCCACAACCTCGGCGCCGCGGGCGTCAACGTGCCCGGCGGGTTCGCCACCACGGCCGATGCCTTCCGCGCCTTCCTCGGCCAGACCGGCCTCGAAGACCGCATCGCCGCCACGCTGCTCGAGCTCGACAGCTCCGACACGCTCGCGCTGGCGCGCGCCGGCCGCAGCATCCGCACCGACATCATCGACACGCCGCTCCCCGCCGAACTCGAGCAGGAGATCCGCGACGCGTACGCCACGCTCACCGCCGACGAAGACCCCGACGACCCCGTGTCCTGGGCCGTGCGCTCGAGCGCCACCGCCGAGGACCTGCCCGACGCGAGCTTCGCCGGCCAGCAGGAGACGTTCCTGAACATCCGCGGCATCGACCAGATCCTGCGCGCCGTGCACGAGGTGTTCGCGTCGCTCTACAACGACCGCGCCATCTCGTACCGCGTGCACCACGGCTTCGCGCACCTCGACGTCGCGCTGTCCGTCGGCATCCAGCGGATGGTCCGCAGCGACCTCGCCTCGTCGGGCGTCATGTTCACCATCGACACCGAGTCGGGGTTCGCCGACGCCGTGCTCATCACGTCGGCCTACGGACTCGGCGAGGGTGTCGTGCAGGGCGCCGTGAACCCCGACGAGTTCGTCGTCTACAAGCCGGCGCTGAACGCCGGCCGCCCCGCCATCTTGAAGCGCACGGTCGGCGAGAAGGCGACCAAGATGGTCTACACGAAGTCGCAGCACGTCGGCCGCACCGTCGACTTCGTGCCGGTGACGAAGCCCGAGGCGCGCCGCTTCAGCCTCACCGACACCGAGATCGAGCAACTCGCACGGTACGCAGTGAGCATCGAGCAGCACTACGGCCGCCCCATGGACATCGAGTGGGCGAAGGACGGCATCGACGGCACGCTCTACATCGTGCAGGCCCGCCCAGAGACGGTGGTCGCCCGCCGCACCGGCCGCACCGAGCGGTTCACGCTCGCCGAGCGCGGACCGGTCGTCGCCGAGGGGCGCGCGATCGGCCACAAGATCGGCACCGGCGCCGCCCGCGTGCTCACCTCGGTCGACCAGATGCACGAGTTCCAGCCGGGCGACGTACTGGTCGCCGACATGACCGATCCCGATTGGGAGCCGGTCATGAAGACGGCATCCGCCATCGTCACGAACCGCGGCGGGCGCACCTGCCACGCGGCGATCATCGCGCGCGAGCTCGGCGTGCCCGCCGTCGTCGGCACCGGCAACGCCACCCAGGCGCTGGTCGACGGCCAGCAGGTCACCGTCTCGTGCGGCGAGGGCGAGACCGGGTTCGTCTACGACGGCGTGCTCGACTTCCACGTCGAGTACAGCGACCTGGGCGAGCTGCCCGAGCTGCCGACCGCGGTCATGATGAACGTCGGCACCCCGGAGCAGGCGTTCAACTTCGCCCAGACGCCGAACGACGGCATCGGCCTCGCCCGGCTCGAGTTCATCATCAACCGCCAGATCGGCATCCACCCGCGCGCGCTGCTCGAGCTCGACGACCAGGCGCCCGAGATCGCCACGGAGATCCGCCACCGCATCGCGGCCTACTCCGGCGCGCGCGACTTCTTCGTCAAGCGCATCGCCGAGGGCGTCTCGACGCTCGCGGCCGCGTTCGCGCCGAACCCGGTGATCGTGCGCATGTCGGACTTCAAGTCGAACGAGTACGCCAACCTCATAGGCGGCGAGCGTTACGAGCCCGACGAGGAGAACCCGATGATCGGGTTCCGCGGGGCGTCGCGCTACGTCGCGCCGAGCTTCCGCGAGGCCTTCGACCTCGAGTGCGAGGCCCTGAAGTTCGCGCGCGACGAGATGGGGCTCACGAACATCAAGCTGATGATCCCGTTCGTGCGCACCATCGCCGAAGCCGAGGGCGTCATCGCGGCCCTCGCCGAGAACGGACTCGTCCGCGGGCAGAACGGCCTGCAGGTCGTCATGATGTGCGAGGTGCCGAGCAACGCCGTGCTCGCCCACGAGTTCCTCAACCACTTCGACGGCTTCTCGATCGGCTCGAACGACCTCACCCAGCTCACCCTCGGCGTCGACCGCGACTCGGCCGAGATGGCCCGCGTCTTCGACGAGCGCGACCCCGCGGTGCTGAAGCTGCTGAGCATGGCGATCGAGGCGTGCGTCTCGCGCGGCAAGTACGTCGGCATCTGCGGCCAGGGCCCGAGCGACCACCCCGACTTCGCCGAGTGGCTCATGGCCCAGGGCATCTCGTCGATCTCGCTGAACCCCGACACGGTCGTCGACACCTGGCAGCGGCTCGGCCGGCTCGAGGCGGCGAAGCGCGAGCTGTCGATGGTGTGAGGGGCGGGGCGGATGCCTCTGGCGCGTCGTCGTCCGGAGGCATCCGCTCGCCGCCCTGCGCCCCCTCACCCTCGCCGCCCCTCCACAGGCAGGTCCCCGCGCCACCGCGAGCACCTGCCCGTCCGATTCGCCCCGACGAGCGCCACGCCAACGACGCTGGTCGCATGCCCGCATCCGACACCCTTCCACGCCCGCGCCTCACCGTCCGCGTCGAACTCCGCGCCGGCGACGACCCGCCTTGGCGCGAGATCGCCATCGACGCCTCGCTCGGCCTCGCGACCCTCGCCGACGCGATCCTGCTCGCCTTCGGCTGGACCGGCACCGGCAGCTGGCGGTTCGGCACCATGCACACTCCGTGGTGGGGTCGCGAGGCGGATGCCTGGGGGCAGCGCATCCTCACGCCGGCGCGCCCGCACCATCCCGCGCCCGTCGACGAGTACGGCGGGTACGACGAGGGGTGCCGGTGCGCCCGCTGCCGCTACGGCGACGCGGTCGACTGGGACCCGAAGGTACAGCGGCGCGTCGAGCCGGAGTGGAACCTCGACCACGTGCTCGAGCGCTTCGGCGGCACGCTCGAGTTCGAGTACCGTCCGCTCGACGCGCGCAGCGGCACGTCCGACCACACCTGGCGCCACCGCATCACCGTCGGCGTGCGCGATGAGGCGACGACGGATGCGTCGGCGCCATCCGCCAACCTCATCGACGGCGCGGGCGCGGTTCCGCGGTCCGGCACCGAGGCGGCGTTCGGCGAGCTCGGCGACCCGACGCACCGCATCTCGCTCCAGCACGAGTTCGCGCTGCGGTTCGGGGCGAGCGACCAGGTGACGCAGTCAGTGCGTGCTCCCGGGTGGGAGCCCCTCGACGTCGCGACGCGCGGCGCCGGCGAGGTGGCCCGCCGCGCGCTGCGCATGGACCTCGTCGAGCTCGGAGCACTCGACCCGCCGATGCTCGACATCGAGGAGGTGGAGCGGGGTACCGCCCAGATCCGTGCGCTCCTCCGGGCGGCCGGCGGGCCCGACGGCATCGATGCGGAGACAGCGGGCGAGCTGGGCGACGACCTGAAGGCGTTGCATCTGGTTCGGACGCAGCGCGGCCGCATGCTCACGCTCGTCGCGGTGCGCGACCGGATCCTCCCTGAACCCGTGACGCTCTGGTACGAGCTCGCACGTCAGCTCATGAGCCTGTCGGGCGCGGACCCCGAGATCGCCGCACGTGCGGTCGACCTCGCGTGCGGCGGCAAGACGGTGCGTCGGTTCGCGCTCGAGCAGGCGCGAAGCGCGCATCGGTCGGGGCAGTACTCGAGCGAGTTCGGGCCGACCCGCGTGGATCGCATGCTCCTGCGCCTCGGGCTGGTCGATGCAGACGGCCGGCCGGGTCACTCGAACGCGCGTGCGTTCGGATTCGCGATGCTGCGAGGCGGGGCTGGGTCGTATATACCGGCAGTCATGCCGAGGTAGAATGGTGGAATGGCGTTGAGCATCAAGAGCGCGGAGGCCGAGCAGCTCGCTCGGCGGCTCGCGGCTGCGACCGGCGAGAGCATCACCGGAGCGATCACGACCGCGCTGCGCGAGCGGCTCGAGCGCACCGAGGCGACCGACGACTCCCGCTCCGCGCAGCGTGTCGAGCGGCTCGCCGCCATCGGAGCCGATGCCGCCGGCCGCTGGAGCGACGACCTGCGTACCGCGGACCACGGCGACCTGCTCTACGACGACCGCGGACTCCCCCGGTGATCGTCGACACGTCGGCGCTCATCGCGATCCTCCGGAACGAGCCCGCCGCGCCGGCCTGCATCGCCGCGCTCGCGTCCTCGACCAGCACGTCCATGTCGGCCGGCACGTTCATCGAGGCATCCGTCGTCGTCGACGCGAACCGCGACCCCGTGCTCAGCGCACGCTTCGACGAACTCGTCGCCGAGGCCGGCATCGAGATCGTGCCGATCGACGCCGCGCTCGCGCGCATCGCCCGCGCCGCGTATCGCGACTACGGAAAGGGCAGTGGCCACCCGGCGCGCCTCAACCTTGGCGACTGCTTCGCCTATGCACTCGCGCGCTCGCGCAGCGAACCGCTGCTCTGCATCGGCGACGACTTCCGTCAGACAGACCTGCGAATGGCGCTCGAACCATCCTCCTGACCGCTACTTCGTCAGGCAGACCGCCGGGAGGTCGAACCAGCGGAGGTGCTCGAAGTCGGCGGAGAGCGCCCTCGGCGAGGCGCCGGCCCGATCGGCGTCGGCGGGCGGAGGCGGCGATTCTGCGGCATCCGTCACCTGCACCTCTTCGAACGGATGCATGGCCGCAGCCGCATCCGTCACCCCCGCTGCCTCCGAACCGCCGCCGCCCGCCGCCGCGAACCGCTGCCTGGCTTCCGCGAGGTACCCGGCGAGCGCCGACTCCGGCGCGCGGTCGTCGTGGTGCGGATACGTCAGCCGCCCGTCGGCGTCGTACGACACCTCGTGCAGGCGCAGCGGCGGCTCGGCCGGGCCGCGCCGGTGGCGCCAGAGGCCGGAGTCGGGGTCGAACGTGTAGTCCGGCAGCATCCGCCACCCGTCTCGGGCGACGAGCCGCACCGCCTCGACGAGGTAGTCGAAGACGCTCTCCGAGATGAAGTAGTTGAAGTTGATGCGCACCCAGCCGGGCTTGATGCCCTCGCAGCCGCGGGCGATCTCGCGCTCGAACTCGTGCGAGCGCTCGATGTCGATGCCGAGCAGTTCGTGGCCGTACGGGCCGGCGCACGAGCAGCCGCCGCGCGACTGGATGCCGAACAGGTCGTTCAGCAGCGCGACGACGAAGTTGTGGTGCAGGTAGCGGCCGCTCGGCGCGCGCACCACGAACGAGACGATCGACAGGCGCTCGGCGTCGAGGTTGCCGAGCACCTCGATGGCGGGCTCGTCGTGCCAGGCCGCGATCGCGCGGCGCAGGAAGTCGTCCTCGAGCGCGCGAATCGCCGGGACGCCGACGGCGTCCTTCAGGCCGAACACGAGCCCGGCGCGAATCGACTCGACGATCGCCGGCGTGCCGCCCTCCTCGCGGTGGGCGACGTCGGCGAGGTACTCGTGCTCGGTCGGGTTGACGAACGCCACCGTGCCGCCGCCCGGTACGTCGGGCACCCGGTTCGTCGCGAGCTCGCGGCGCAGCACCAGCACTCCGGGCGTCGAAGGCCCGCCGATGAACTTGTGGGGGCTGAGGAAGATCGCGTCCTTGTAGGCGCCGGTCGCGAGGGCGCGTGCGGGCGGGCCGTGGTACATCTCGACGTCGATGTAGGGTGCCGCGGCGGCGAAGTCCCAGAACGACAGCGCGCCGTGCCGGTGCAGGAGCGTCGAGATGCCGACGGTGTCGCTCACGATGCCGGTCACGTTGCTCGCGGCGGAGAACGAGCCGATCTTCAGCGGGCGGTCGGCGTACCGGATCAGCTCGGCCTCGAGTGCCGCCTGGTCGATGTGCCCGTCGGCGTCCTGCGGAATGGTCACGACGTCGGCGATCGACTCCCGCCAGGGCAGCTCGTTCGAGTGGTGCTCGAACGGGCCGATGAAGACCACCGGCCGCTGGTCGTCGGGAATCGCGGCGGTGAGGTGGTACCGATCGTCGAGGGCGGACGGCACGCGCAGCCCGAGCATCCCCACCAGCTTGTCGATCGCGCCGGTCGATCCCGCGCCGGTGAAGATCACCACCGTGTCGTCGTCACCGCCCACCGCGTCGCGGATCGTCGCACGCGCGTCCTCGCGCAGCCTGGTCGTCTGCAGGCCCGTGCCGCTCGACTCGGTGTGCGTGTTCGCGTACCGCGGCAGCACCTCGTCGCGCACGAAGTCCTCGATGAAGCTCAGCGCCCGCCCCGACGCCGTGTAGTCGGCGTAGGTCACGCGCCGCGGGCCGTACGGCCCCGGCACGACCTGGTCGTCGCCGATCACCGACTCGCGGATGCGCCGCACCAGCGGCGACCGCCGGATCGCCTCGATGTGCGCCCGGTCGTCGTGGCGGGGGTACGCGGTGCTCGCCTCCGCGGCGGTATCCGCGTGGTGGAGGTCCACACGAGGAGGGTACCGCCGCCCGCCGACGGCTGCCAGAGGCGAGCGGATGCCTCGTGCCCGGCGCTGGTCACCCCGCCGAGAACTCCGCAATTCTGTACGTAAATATGTACATCTTTGCTACCATCAGTCCATGAGCACGACCGTCTCCAGCCCCGCGAACCCCGTCATGCCGGTCGCGGAGGCACGCGCGAAGCTCTCAGCAGTGCTGCGCGAGTTCCGCGCGCACGGCGACACGGCGGCTCCCGTCATCATCGGCTCGCATCGGAAGCCCGAGGCGGTGCTCGTTCCCTACTCCTCCGTCGCACCGGCCATCGGCGACCGCCCCGACGCACCTGCAACGCCCAGGTCCGTTCGCGAGGTCCTGCACCGGCGGCGCGCGCTGATCGAGCGCCTCGCCCGCGCGAACCGGCTGGGTTCGGTCGAGGTGTTCGGTTCGGTGGCTCGCGGGGACGACGGGCCGGCCAGCGATGTCGACCTCCTCGTCGTTCCGAACGACGACGCATCGCTGTTCGATCTCGCGCAGTTCGAGGTCGACATGGAGGCGCTGCTCGAGCGCAAGGTCGACGTCGTCTCGCACGGAGCCCTCGATCCCGTTCGCGACCGCAGCATCCTCGACGAAGCTCAGCCCCTGTGAACGAGAGCGACCGCGTCGATCGGTGGCTCGACGACCTCGAGACGACGCTTGCGACGACCCACGACCTCGTCGCGCGCGGGCGCCATGCCTTCGACACCGACCCCGCGCTACCGCTTGCATTCGAGGCGCTCTCGAACCGCGTCGGCGACCTCGCGAAGCGGCTCACGAGCGCCGACCCCGCGCGGTTCGACGACCCGGTCTGGTCCCAAGCCGCACGGAACCGCGACTATGTCGTGCACCACTACGACCGAGTCGATGCGGCGGTGCTGTGGACGACGGTCTCCCGACACGTTCCCGAGATGACCGCGGTCGTCGCCCAGCTCCGGGGCGGCGCGTAGCGAAGACGTGCAGCGGCGCGCGAAGCGCGGCGTGTCTGCATGCTTTCGCGGAGGATCGCGCTGATCTGCATGTGTTCGGGTGGCGCCGCCGCGCGCGGATCTGCGCAACGACGAAGGCGCCGGCCCCGCGACACGCGTCGCGGGGCCGGCGCCCGGCAGCGGAATCCGCTCAGCCCCCGATCGTGAACACGTCGATCACCTTCGGTGCCTCGCCCGCGGTCACGTTCGCCGAGTAGCTCGTCACCTCACCGGTCGCCGTGTCGAACACCGTGAAGACGGCCAGGTCGTTCGACTGCACGAACGGCTGGGGGGTGCCGTCGGCGGCGAGGTACGGGTCGACCGCCGGCACGATCGGCTCGAGCCCGCCGGGGTTGCCCTGCGCCCAGTAGTTCGCGGGGTTCCACGGCGCCGGCGGCACCGGACGCGACCGGCCCGAGAGCGGGTGGTACGCGCCGTAGCTGTTGCCGGTGTTGGAGGTCTCGATCCAGTTGGTCGTGCCGTTATCGCTGACGAAGCGGTTCCAGAGGTGCGAGTGCCCGTTCTGCACGAGGTCGACACCGGCATCCTCGAGCAGCGGCTGCAGGTCGTACAGCAACTCGTTCTCGGTCGCCGGGTACTCGTAGCGCACCCCGACGACGTCGCCCGAGGCATCCGTCTCCTCGATGCGCTGCGGGTCGGCGAACTGCGGCATGACGTTGTCACCGAGCCCCTGCGGGCCCTCGTGCAGGATCACGACCCGGTACTTCGCGTCCTGGAACGCGTCGCCCGCGAGCTCGTCGGCCAGCCACGCGTACTGGTCGCTCGACGCGTCGATCGCCTCGAAGATGTGCTCGCCGTAGCCCTGCGCGAACAGGTCGTCGAGGTTGGCGGATGCCTCCTGGTAGCGCGAGTTCGCGGTGCGCGCGGCCGGGTCGGCCTGCGCCGTCGTGCCGCGCCAGATGCGGGTCGAGTAGAGCGAGACGAGCCGCACGTCGCCGAAGGTGGTGGCGTAGTAGGTCTCGCCGCCGGACGCGCTCTCGGGCAGGGTGAAGATCTCCTCGTAGGTGCGGGTCGAGAACGAGTTGTCCTCGATCCACGCGGCCTTCAGGTCGGCGTCGCCGGTCGGGTTGACCTCGTCGGCCACTTCGGCGTACGCCGCCTCGGCGACGGCCCGGGGCACGGGGTTGTTGAACGACGCGTTGAGGCTCGTGGCCCCGTCGCGGCGACCCTGCACCTCGTGGTTGCCGATCGCGGTGAACAGGGGCGCGTTCTGGATGATCTCGCCACCCCGGTACTCGACCCCACCGGTCGAGACGCGCCCGCCGGTGCCCTGCAGCACCGGGAAGAACGCGCTGCCGCGGGTGTCGTCGAACCACTCCGACGCCCGGTCGGGGATGTTCACCAGGTCGCCCGCGACGAACACGCCGTCGATGTCGCCGATCGTCTCGGCGGCCAGCTGCAGGTTCGCCGGGGTGTTCACCATGGCCTGGTGGTCGCTGGTCAGCAGGATCTTCGTGCCCTCGCCGGCCGTGGGCGCAGGCTGCAGGGTGAAGGCGTCGGATGCCGCGAGCTGCTGCCCGTGCAGGCTCACGACGCGGTACGGCACCTCGTCGCCCGGCTCGAGGCCGGTGACCACGGCCTCGTGCCGCCAGATCGCGCGGTCGACGATGCCGTCCTCGGGGAGCGGCTTCACCTCGTCGGGGATACGCGAGCCCGAGTCCTCCGCGGTGCGGCTGAGCTGCGTGGTCGTCGCGCGCACCGAGCGCACGTCGGCGAGGTTGCGCTTGTGCACGGCCTGCGCGAGCGCCGTGCCCTCGAGCTCGGCGACGCCGTCTCCCAGCAGCACGGCGTGCTGCGACCCCTCGAACTCGGTGAACCAGACGACGCTCACGCCGGTCTCGGTGGGGGCCTGCAGGAACGGGTCGGTCAGCAGGTCGGTCACGGCGGCGGGCGTCGAGCCCGGCGCCGGTGCCGCGGTCGCGGCGGGAACGGTCGCGGCGAACGTCGCCGCGGTCAGGGCCACCGCGGCAGCGGCCACGGTGACGGTGGAACGGGTGGTGCGAGGCATCCTGTGTCTCCAGTCGGTCGAAAGCACCTGTCGGAGACACGCTCACGGGCCGTCGTGACCGGTCGGTGACCTGCGCCGGACCGACAGGCGAATTCGATGAGTCTCCTGTGAGCGCCCACCTGAGTTCCCATAAATTTGCATTACCTCACAGTTACGAACGCAGCGTTACCGTTTCGTGACACGCCCACGTTGACGCGCACCCCACGCGCCAGCCATGCTGATCCAGCACGTTTCCCCGCGAAACGGCCAGAAAGCGGCCCGATCGCCCTCAACGGCGAGGAAGTTCACACTTGTCACTCATCACACCGACTTCACACCACGACTCAGAAGTTCACACAAAGCGGCACCTGAGCGATGGGACGTTCGCGTTCCTGCTCGTCGTCCCGGGTCTGGCGCTCCTCGCCGCGGTTGTGGTCTATCCGCTCATCACCGCCCTGGTGACGGCCTTCTTCGAGCAGAGCCTCGTGGTGCCGGGTCGCGAGTTCGTCGGGTTCGACAACATCGTCGAGGTGCTCACCGGCGAGTTCATGCAGCTGCTCTGGCAGACGCTGGTGTTCACCATCGGTACGACGATCTTCCCCTTCGTGATCGGCTTCGCCCTCGCCCTGGCGCTCAACACCCGCATCCGCGGCGCCAAGGTGCTGCGGGGCCTCATGCTCATCCCGTGGCTCGTGCCGGGCGTGGTCGTCTCGTTCCTCTGGATGTGGATCTTCAACGCGAACTACGGCGTGATGAACTCGCTCCTCCAGGCGATCGGCCTGATCGACGAGCCGCAGGCCTGGCTCGCCCACCCGACGACGGCGATGGCCGCGGTCATCATCGCCAAGACCTGGCAGTCGTTCCCGTGGATGATGGTGATGCTCCTCGCCGGCCTGCAGACCGTGCCGCGCGAACTGCACGAGGCCGCCGAGATGGAC
The DNA here is from genome assembly GCF_040496035.1 of Agromyces sp. SYSU T00194. NCBI lineage: Bacteria > Bacillati > Actinomycetota > Actinomycetes > Micrococcales > Microbacteriaceae > Agromyces > Agromyces chitinivorans. The sequence goes on from NZ_JBEPJZ010000001.1 coordinate 642,243, forward strand.
GGGGCCGGCACCGTCCGCCGCTTCTTCTCGGTCACGGTGCCGCATCTCAAGGGCATCATCGGCCTCGTGCTGCTGCTCGAGTTCATCTGGAACTTCCAGCACTTCGACATCATCTACGTGCTCACCGGCGGTGGGCCGGCCGGCTCCACGCAGACCTTCGCCACCGCGGTCTACGAGACGGCATTCCAGGGCTTCGACCTCGGCCAGGCCGGCGCGATCGGCCTGCTCTGGATGGTGCTGCTGATGGGCCTCGTCGTCATCTACGTCCGATTCTCGGAGAAGGGAGAGGAGCGATGACCGTGTCGACCGAGCTCCCCGCACCCGCCCCCGCGACGCCGCCAGCAGACGACACCGTGGCCGCCGTCACCGCTCCCGCCCCGCGCCGACGCCGTCGCGAGCAGCCCGACGCCCAGCGTCCGGAACGCCGCGGCGTCCGGATCACCGCGTGGATCGCGGTCGCGATCTGCGGCGGGTTCGCGTTGCTGCCCGTCTACTGGCTGCTCGCCACCTCGCTCACGCCGCGCACCCAGGTGTTCGCGTACCCGCCGCGCCTGTTCCCGGCCGAGATCTCGTTCGACGCCTACGTCTCGCTCTGGAACAACCCGGCGCTGTTCACCTACCTGCAGAACAGCATCATCGTCTCGGTCATCACCGCGGTCCTGTCGGTCATCGTCTCGGCCTACATGGGCTACGCGTTCTCGAAGTTCCGGTACCGCGGTCGCCGGTCGCTGATGTACTTCGTGCTCGCCTCGCAGATGTTCCCGCAGGCGCTGCTGCTCGTGACGCTGTACACCGTGTTCGCCGCGTACGGCCTGCTCAACACGTACGCCGCGCTCGTGCTCTCGTTCACCACCTTCACGCTTCCGCTCTGCGTCTGGATGCTGAAGGGATTCTTCGACACGATCCCCGACGAGCTCATCGAGGCGGCGCGCGTCGACGGCGCCTCGCGCATGCGCATCATCCACTCGATCGTGCTGCCGCTGTCGGCGCCCGGCCTCGTCGCCGCCGGCCTGTTCGCCTTCGTGCGCGGCTGGAACGACTTCATCTTCGCGCTGACGCTCGCCGGCCCCGACAAGCAGACCCTGCCACCGGGCCTCGTGAACACCTTCATCGGCGAGGCGTCCACCGCCTGGCCCGAGTTGATGGCCGCGTCGCTCGTGACCTCGCTGCCCGTGGCGATCGCCTTCATCGCCCTCCAGCGCCACCTCGTCGGCGGACTCACCGCCGGCGCCGTCAAGGGCTGACGCCCGCGACCCCCAGTACCCGCCGACACATCACATCCCTCGAGGAGGAGGAACACCCATGTCCGACACCCCATTGCTCGCCACGCCGTTCAACCGCCGACGCGCCCTGCAGCTGTTCGGCCTCGGCGCCGCGAGCATGACGCTCGCCGCCTGCGCTCCCACCGGAACCGGTACCGCTGCCGGCGCGGCCGCGGCCGGCGGCAGCTTCACGCCGACCGACTTCGACTTCGCCAGCTGGTCGCTGACGGAGGAGGCATCCGCCCCCAACATCCAGGCGCTGCTCGACGCGTACGCGTCGAACCAGGACGTCGCGATCGGCGAGGTGTCGTTCCCGTACAACGAGTACTTCAACCAGCTCACCCTGCAGCTGCGCGGCGGCCAGTTCGTCGGTGCCGCGCACGTCGACGTGGCGTGGCTCGGCGCGCTCTCGGGCCTCGGCACGCTGCAGGACGTCTCGGCGCTGACCGACGGCCGCGGCTACACCGACGCGGCGCTGAGCGCCGCGCAGTTCGACGGCGTGCAGTACGGGTTCCCGTGGACCATCGGCGCGATCGGCCTGGTCACGAACGCCGAGATCCTGGCGAAGGCCGGCATCGACGAGTTCCCGACCACGATCGACGGGTTCGAGGCGGCGCTGAAGGACCTGAAGGCCCTCGGCGACGGGCTCATCCCGTACGCCGCGTCGACCAAGGCAGCCCAGCTCAAGGACGCCCTGATCTGGATGCAGACGTTCGGCAGCCCGCTCGTCGACGGTGGCACCGTCACCATCGGCGACGACGCGAGCGTCGAGGCCGTCACCTGGTACAAGTCGCTCTACGACCAGGGCCTCATCGCCCCCGACGTCGACCGCTTCGACGCCCGCTCGCTGTTCGCGCAGGGCCGCGCGGCGATCTACGACGACGCTCCCGTCGGCCGCGGCGCGGTCACGAACGAGTCGCCCGACCCCGACCTCGGCTCGAAGCTCGACCCGCAGTCGCGGCCCGTCGTGAAGGCCGGCGACACGCCTCGCGCCCTCGTCTGGGGCGGCGCGATCGTCGTGGTCGACGGCGACACGGCCCCCACCGCGGCCGACTTCGGCCAGTGGGTCACCTCCGACCTCGACACGGTCCTCGCCGACTACGAGCGTCGCGGCCTGCCGCCGGCGCTCCAGGCGGCGCTGGAGTCGCCCGAGGTCACCTCCGACGAGTTCGGCACGGCGTTCGGCGAGCGCATCACCGCGACGGCGACCAGCAACCCGTTCTGGGCCTACGCGCAGTACGCGCAGATCGAGACCGAGATCGCCGAGCGCGTGCAGGCGGTGCTCGTCGGCCAGCAGAGCCCGAAGGACGCCATGCAGGCGGCCGGCGAGGCGGCGCAGAAGCTCATCGACTGACCCGGACGCAGACCGGCCGTTCCATGACTCCCGCCACCACGCATCGGATTCGAGGAGGAACCATGCATCGCTCCACACGTACCCGCCGCATGCGCGGCATCACGGCCGCACTCGCGGCCGCGGGGGTCGCCGCCGTCGCCGTCGGGCTCGCCCCGGCGGCGGCCGCGGCGCCGCCCCCCGCCCAGGTCGAGACCCTCCCCTACGCCGTCGACACGTCCAACCAGGCCGCCTGGTGGTCGCCGGTCGACGTGTTCGAGGGCGTGACCTACTTCGCCTATGACGCCCCCGGGCCGAGCTCGTGGAACCACGAGGTGCACCTCGCCGCGCGCGACGCGGAGGGCAGCTGGGTCGACGGATGCCTCCGGCTGGCGTCGGGCTCCTGTGCCACGTTCCTCGACGACAACGGCCACAACCAGCCGTCCGTCGTCGTCGACGGCACGGGCACGATCCACGCGTTCGTGTCGATGCACCACGAGCAGTGGAACTACTTCCGCTCGACGGTGCCGGGCGACGTCACCTCGCTCGTCGACGCGACCGCGGACATGCCCGACCTCGACGGCACGATCACCTACCCGGTCACCGCGCGCGGTCCGGAGGGCGACGCCTGGGTGCTCGTGCGCTCGGGGGCAGAGAGCCAGGCGCGCCGCGAGGGCGTGCTGTACCACCTCGACCCCGCGGTCGGGCTCTGGGAGCGCGAGACCGTCGTCGGCGCCGCGCGCGGCACGTCGTTCTACCCCGACGACGTCGAGGTCGACGAGCGCGGACGCGTGCACCTGCTCTGGGAGTGGGGCCCGTTCCCGGCGGACCCGTCGCGCCACCTCGGCTCGTACGTCGTGTACGACCCTGCCGACGGCTCGTTCCAGGACGTCGCAGGCGCCACGCTGGCGGGGCCGATCACGCCCGACACCGCGGGCGCCGTGATCTGGCAGCCGTTCACCGAGGGCGAGGAACTCACGACCTACGCACCGGCCCTGCAGAGCGCGAAGCTCGCGATCCGCAACAACGCGCTGGAGGGCATCGCCTACCGCTTCGTCCCCGCGGGCGAGGGTGCGTACGACATCTGGCACGCGAGCTGGGACGGCACCGGCTGGGTGCGCACGATGCTCGTCGACGCCTCGTCGCTGGGCGTCGGCGTGACCACGATCGCCGCGATCGACATCACCTCCTTCGGCGCCAAGACCCGCGTCTACGGCGTGCTCGGCGTGCCCGACTGCGGTGTGCTGCGTAGCCAGGTGATCGTGCTCGAGCAGTTCGCGGGCAGCGACGCGTGGACCGCGAACCTCGTGGGCGAGGACGTCACCGGCCAGCAGCGGCTGCGCGCGGCGGTCGACGAGGACGGCAACGACGTGCTCTACGTCAGCGCGCCCGCGGCCGGGCCGGGCAGCGGCACCCTGAGCCACGTGCTCGTTCCGCGTGCGGGGCCTGCGGCGACGGATGCCTCGCTGGCCGACGCCGTGGCCGACATCGGCGGCGACGTGATCGGGGAGAACGTCGCCCTCGGCGCCGATGTGACGGCGTCCTCGGAGCTGCGCGAGAACACGGCCGCGACGCTCGCGGTCGACGGGGTCTGCGCCGATGCGAGCCGCTGGATCTCGGCGCTCGACGACCTCACGCCGAGCATCACCGCGGACTGGCACGAGCCGACCCCGCTCGAGGTCGTCCGTGTCCGCAGCGGCTACAGCGGCGGCATCCCCTCCCAGTCCGTGCTCCGCGACTTCACCGTCGAGGTGCACACCGCCGACGGGTGGATCGAGATCGGCCGCTTCGACGACAACGTCGACGGCACCGTGCTCGCAGCCGCCGACGGGCTCGTCGCCGACCAGGTGCGCCTGCACATCACCGACCCATCCGCCTCGTCCACCGACGTGGCACGCGTCTACGAGATCGAAGCGATCCGCAGCGGCGGATGACCGACGGCCGGTGCGCCCTCCACAACGGCGGGGGAGGGCGCACCGGCTCCCCCTCCTCCCCCGCCGAGCCCCACCACCATCACCCGCACCGCCCCGGAAGGACCCCGCACCGCATGCGCACTCAGACCGTCGAAGCCGACATCGTCGTGGTCGGAGGCGGCCTCGCGGGCGTCGCCGCGGCCGTCGCCGCGGCGCGCCAGGGTCGCCGCGTCGTGCTGGTCAACAACCGCCCGGTGCTCGGCGGCAACTCCTCGTCGGAGGTGCGGGTGTGGGTCTGCGGGGCGACCGCGCACGGCAACCAGCGCTGGGCGCGCGAGACCGGCATCATCGGCGAGCTCTACGTCGAGAACCAGTACCGCAACCCCGAGGGCAACCCGGTCTACTGGGACGACGTGGTGCTCGACACCGTGCGCCGCGAGCCGAACCTGCAGCTGTTCCTCAACACCGACGTGTCGGAGGTCGACGCGAGCGGCCCGGACGACGCGCGTCGCATCGAGTCGGTCACCGGCTGGACCATGGGTGCCGAGATCCGCACGACGTTCCGCGCGCCGGTCTTCCTCGACTGCACGGGCGACGGCATCGTCGGCCACCTCGCCGGCGCCCGGTACCGGCTCGGCAAGGAGGGGCGCGACGAGTTCGGCGAGGAGTGGGCACCGCCGCAGGCCGCGCGCGAGTTCCTCGGGTCGACGCTCCTCTTCTATACGCGCGACCTCGGCCGACCCGTGAAGTACGTCGCGCCCGAGACGGCGAAGGACATCACCCGCACGCCCATCCCGACCTCCCGCGTCATCCGCAGCGGCGACAGCGGCGCGCACTACTGGTGGATCGAGTGGGGCGGCGAGCTCGACATCGTCGACGACAACGAGCAGATCCGCGACGAGCTGCGCTCGGTCATCCTCGGCGTCTGGGACTACATCAAGAACTCCGGGGACTTCGACGCCGAGACCCTCACCCTCGAGTGGATCGGCAACCTGCCCGGCAAGCGCGAGTACCGGCGCTTCATCGGCGACTACACCCTGCACCAGGGCGACGTCATCGAGCAGACGTCGTTCGACGACGGGGTCGCCTTCGGCGGCTGGTCGATCGACCTGCATCCGGCCCAGGGCATGTACGCCGAGGGTGCCGGTGCGCTCCAGCGCTTCTCCGACGGGGTCTTCGAGATTCCGTTCCGCTCGCTCTACTCCGCGAACGTCGAGAACCTGCTCATGGCAGGGCGCGACGTCTCGGCCACGCACATCGCCTTCGGCGCGGCGCGCGTCATGGCCACCTGTGCGGCCATGGGCGAAGCCGCCGGCACTGCCGCCGTGCTCTGCGTCGAGCACGGCGTGACCCCTCGGCAGCTGTACGCCGACCACCGCGAGGACCTGCGACAGACCCTGCTGCGCTGGGACGCCCCCGTGCTCGGGGTCGCCAACGCCGACCCGCTCGACCTGGCACGGCTCGCCCGGGTGAGCGCGTCGAGCACGACGGTCGAGCTCACGCCGGGTGCCGCCGAGGGAGACGAGCGGATGCCGCATCCGCTCGTCGACGACCTCGCCATCGTGCTGCCGGTGCACGGCGGGCTCGACACCGTGGGCCTGCTCGTCGCCGCCGAACGCGACACGACGCTCGAGGTGGAGGTGTACTCGACGGGGAAGCCGCAGAACGTCGTGCCCGCGCACCTCGAGCATGCGACCACGGTCGCGCTCGCCGCCGGCGGGGCCCGCTGGGTGACCGCGGCGACGCCGTTCGCGCCGGAGGCGCCGGCGAACGCGATCGTCGTGCTGCGCGCGAATCCCGACGTCGTCGTGCACACGACCGCCCCACTCCCGCCGGGCGTGCTCGCGCTCGTGCACCGCGTCGACAACGACGATCAGAACGTGCAGATCAGCCGGGACGAGCTGCTCGTGCAATGGCCGACCAAGCCACTGCGCGGCCGCTCGATCGTCTTCCGCGCCGACGTCGGCGACGCGCTCGCCGCCGAGCGCGCGACCAGCGGGCCGAACCGCCCCTACGGCGGGCCGAACCTCTGGGCGTCGGAGCACGTCGCGCCGGGCCGCCCCGAGTGGCTGCGCCTCGACTGGGACGCACCGGTCGCCGCCCGCGAGGTGCGGCTCGTCTTCGACGACGACGTCGACCTCGAGCTGAACACGCTGCACCACCACCGCAGCCCCGACGAGGTGCTGCCCCAGCTGGTGCGCGACTACCGCGTCGAGGTGCTGCCCGCCGGCATCGATGGGGGGCCGGATGCCACCTGGCGCACGATCGCCGACGAGCGCGACAACCGGTGGCGCCACCGCATCCACGCGCTGCCCGCCGACCTCGGTGCGATCCGCGCCGCGCGGGTCGTCGTGACGGCGACGAACGGCGCCCGCGAGGCGCGCATCATCGCGTTCCGGGTGCAATCGTGACCCGGAATCGCACTACGGTGATCACCGGGGCGGAACGCCGCCGCTCAGACCGCACCGCAGCGAGGAGCACCAACGTGACCGACGCCGCCGCCGCGCCGCGCCGCAGCGCGCCGATGCCGCGTCGCGAGCGCACGGGGATCGTCGCCCTCGCCGTGCCCAACCTGGAGGAGCCGTACTTCGCCGAGCTCACGGCGCTGATCGTGCGCCGCGCCGACGCCCGCGGGCTGTCGATCCTCATCCAGCAGACCGAGGGGTCGCACGAGCGCGAGGTCGACATCGCCAACGGCGTCGGGCTGCCGGCCACCGACGGGCTCATCCACATCCCTCGCGCACTCACCGTCGGCGACCTCACCCGACGCACCTCGCCCGGGCCGCTCGTGCTGCTGGGCGAGCACATCCAGGTGAGCCCGTTCACGCACATCACGATCGACAACCGCGCGGCGGCGCGCGCCGCGACCGAGCACCTCGCCAAGGCCGGATGCACGCGGGTCGCGTTCGTCGGCCCGCGCGATGCCAGCCCGTCGGACGCCGCCGACCAGCGCTTCGCGGGCTACCGCGACGCCGTCGCCGCCCGCGGGCTCGCAGCGGACGCCGACCTCGTCGCTCAGGTCGTCTCGTTCACGTCGGCCGAGGGCCGGCGCGCCATGCGCGGACTGCTCGCCACGGGCATCCGCCCCGACGGCGTGGTCTGCTCCAACGACTCCGTGGCGTTCGGCGTGCTCGCCGCCCTGCACGAGGCCCGGCTCGACGTGCCGGCCGACGTCGCCGTGATCGGCATCGACGACGTGCGCGCCGCGGCGTTCGCGGTGCCGGCGCTCTCGTCGGTCGCACCCGACAAGGAGGCGATCGCCGAGGCGGCACTCGACGAGCTCGAGCGGCAGGTCTCCAGCCCGCCCGGCGCCGACCTCCCGGTGCGGCACGTCGTCGTGCCCGCGACGATCGTCGAGCGGGCGAGCTCGGCCCGCCGCGAGCGGACGCGCTGAGCGGTGGGGCCCGCCGCATCCGGCCGGCGCACGCCGGCGGGGCGTCAGCCGATCAGCTCGTCCGTCACGGCGCGCACGTCCGTCGCCGCATCCGCCCCACTCGTCGGGACCGGCACGACCCAGAGCTCGCCGACCTGCTCGGCGATGACGCCGCGTGCCTCGTCGGGCAGGCCGTCATCGGTCACCAGGCGGTCGATCTCGTTGAGGTCCATGATCGTCGTCAGGCCGACGACCCCCCACTTGGCGTGGTCGGCGAGCACGACCGCCTCACGACCCGCCGCGGCCAGCGCACGGTCGGTCTCGGCCTCGAGCAGGTTGGTGGTGGTGAGTCCGGCCTGCAGGTCGACGCCGTACACCGTCAGGAACACGACGTCGCAGTGCAGGTGCTCGAGCGAGCGCACTGCGACCGGACCGACCAACGCATCCGACGGCGTGCGCACGCCGCCGGTCAGCACGACCGTCTGCGTGTACGGCTCGTCGGCGCGGTCGGGGCGGCGGAAGAGGTCGGCCACGGGCAGCGAGTTCGTCACGATCGTCAGGTCGGGGACGCGTCGCAGCTCCTGCGCGAGCACCCAGGTCGTCGTGCCGCCGGACAGCCCGACGGCCATGCCGGGCTCGACCAGCTCGGCCGCGCGCGCGGCGATGGCACGCTTCTCGGCGAGCATGCGGTGGGTGCGGTCCTCGAAGCCGCGCGACGCATCGGCACCGACGCCGTGGGCGGTCGCTCCGCCGCGCACCTTCTCGATCGCCCCGTCGGCGGCGAGCACGTCGAGGTCGCGACGGATCGTCATGGCACTGACGTCGAGCTCGGCCGCCAGGTCGGCGATGGTGGCGGCACCCCGACGGCGCACGGCGGCGACGATCCGCGACCTGCGTTCCGCGACGAGCACCGGCTCTCCTTCCGACCCTCGGGCCAGTCTGCCACGGCACGGGGCGCCCCCGCGGGCGCCGTCCCGAGGCGGCGACGGACGTGCGCGCGACGCGATCGGCGCACGGGTGCAGGACAGGACCACGACGAGGGGATGCGACGCGTGATCGGCTCGATGCGGCATCCGTGGTTCCCCGATGCGGAGATCGACGGCAGCTACGGATGCGACGAGGCCGCGCTGCGCGCCGTCGCTCCGATCGACCCGCCCGACGGGTTCGCCGAGCGCTGGCGGGCGTGGAACCTGGCCGCTCGACGCACGCCCGCCGATCCGGAGCTCGAGCCGATCGGGCGCATCGGGGCGCACGACGTGTCGGCGCTGGCGTTCGGCACGGCGGACGGGCTGCGCATCCACGGCTGGCTCGCGGTGCCGTCCTCCGGGCCCGCGCGGGTCGGCATCGTGCACAGCCACGGGTACGGCGGGCGCGAGGCGCCCGAGTTCGGTCGCGTACCCGAGGACGCCGCGGCGGTCTTCCCCGTGGCGCGCGGGCTCGGCGCGGTGAACGTCGGCATCGGCGCGCCCGCGGAGCGCGACGCGCACGTCGTGCACGGCATCGAGACGGACGAGACGTACGTGCTCGGGCGCTGCGCGTCCGACCTGTGGAGCGCGGCGAACGTGCTCGACGAGGTGGTCGGCCCGCTGCCGCACTACCTCGTCGGCGAGAGCTTCGGCGGCGGCATCGGCGCGCTCGCGCTGCCGTGGGACGACCGGCTCATGGGCGCCACGCTGATCGTGCCGAGCTTCGGCCAGCACGCCGTGCGCCTCGGGCTGCGCTGCGAGGGCAGCGGCGAGGCGCTGCGCCGCTGGGTCGCCGACCACCCCGAGGCGCGCGAGGTGCTGCGAACGTTCGACGCCTCGACGGCGGCGCTGTTCGCGCGCGTGCCCGTGCGCGTCGAGGCGGCGCTCTGGGACACGGTGGTGCCGCCGCCCGGCCAGTTCGCGGTCGCGGCCGGCATCGCCGCATCCGGCGCCGACCTCGAGCTCGCGGTGCTGCCCGCCGGGCACGCCGAGTACCCCGGGCTGCCCGAGGTGCGCGCGGCCGCCGAGGCCGCGACGCTGCGGCACATCGCCGCCGCGCTCGCGCACCGACGTCCCGACCGGGACGACGCAGCCGACGAGGGGCTGCGCCGCCGAGGCATCCGCCCCTAGGCTTTCGGGCACGAGGAGGTCCACATGGCCGATCGGATGCCGAAGTCGCTGTACAAGCGCGAGCTGAAGTCGCTGCAGGCGAAGCTCGTCGAGATGCAGAAGTGGGTGCAGCAGTCGGGCACGCGCGTCGTCGTGATCTTCGAGGGGCGCGATGCCGCGGGCAAGGGCTCGGCGATCAAGCGCGTCTCGGAGTACCTGAACCCCCGGCAGGCGCGCATCGTCGCGCTGCCCGCGCCGAGCGAACGCGACAAGACGCGCTGGTACTTCCAGCGGTACGTGCCGCACCTGCCGGCCGGCGGCGAGATCGTGCTGATGGACCGCTCCTGGTACAACCGCGCCGGGGTCGAGCGCGTCATGGGCTACTGCACGAACGAGGAGTACCAGCGGTTCCTGCAGCAGGCGCCGATCTTCGAGCGGATGCTCGTGGACGACGGCATCATCCTGCTGAAGTACTGGTTCAGCGTCTCCGACGTCGTGCAGGAGGAGCGCTTCCGCTCGCGCCTCGACGACCCGATGCGGCGGTGGAAGCTCAGCGTCACCGACCTCGCGTCGATCACGAAGTGGGAGGACTACTCGCGCGCCAAGGACCGCATGTTCGTGCACACCGACATCGCCGAGGCGCCCTGGTACGAGATCGAGAGCGACGACAAGCGGCGCTCGCGCATCAACGTGATGGCGCACATCCTGTCGAAGGTGCCGTGGGAGCCGGTGCCGCAGCGCACGATCGAGATTCCCGAGCGCCCGCCGTCGGAGGGCTACGAGCGCCCGCCGCGGCAGTGGTCGAACTCGGTGCCCGACTACGCCGGCGAGCTCGAGCAGCGCGAGGCCGCACGCAAGCACTAGGCGGGCGGATGCCTCGGGCGAGCGGATGCCTCGGGGCGACCGCCGCGCGATGGCAGCCCGGCCCCTGCGTCCACGCCCGCCGCGCCCTCCCGAACGCATGCCGCGGCGGGCCACACGCCGCGCTCGTGCATGCCTTCGGTGCGGTGCGCGCACGTCTGCATGCATTCGGGCGTGCTCCTGCGGTGCGGGCGGCGCGGTGTCAGCGGGTGCGGCGGCGCGCGAGCGGCGCGCGGCGGCGCGGGATGAGCAGCGACGCCGCGGCGCCCGCGCCGGCGAGCACGGCGATCAACCCGAACGCGGTGCCGAAGGAGGCGGCGTCGGGCGGGAAGCCGCGCACGGCGAGGAGCGCGGCGACGCCGGCCGCGCCGAGCGCACCGCCGACCTGGCGGGCCACGACGTTGACGCCGGTGGTGACGCCGACCTCGTCGTCGTGCACGGCGTCGATGAGCACGTTGATCATGCCCGCGGAGCTCACCGCGATGCCGGAACCGACGAGCACGGTGCCGACGAGCAGCGCCGCGAAGTCCCGCGTCGCCGCGAAGATGACGAGGCCCCCGGCGGCGGCCACGAGCGCCCCGAGCGGCACCGGGGTGCCCGTGCCGACGCGCCGCCGCAGCACGCCCGCGAGCGGGCCGACGACGAGCATCGCGAGCGACGCGGGCAGCAGCAGGAGCGCCGCGGCCGTCACGGACTCCTCGAGCCCGTGGCCGGTCTCTGCGGGCGCCTCCGCGTAGGCGGGCAGCAGCACGAAGCAGCCGAGCAGCGTCGCGCCGAGGAGTGCCGCAGTGAGGTGCGTCGCCCACACCGCGCGTCGGCGGAGCGTGCGCGGATCGACCAGCGGGTCGGGGCTGCGGTGCTCGCGCCGGAGCCACAGGGCGACCAGGGCGGCGCCGAGCAGGAGGCATCCGCCGATCGCGAGCGCCGGCAGGGGCCACGACGGCGCCTCGGTGACCGCGATCAGCAGGGCGGTCAGCGCCCCCGAGAACAGCAGGGCGGAGCGCACGCCCAGGTGCACGCCGGAGCGGTTCGGGATGCGCGGGAGCGCTGCGAGCACGCACAGCCACGCGACGCCGAGGATCGCGAGGGGAACCCACGACAGGGCCGGCAGGCCGACGGCGTCGACGAGGAGCCCGGCGACCGCCACCCCGAAGCCGGTACCCGTCGCCCAGGTCGCGGTGACCAGCCCGATCGCGGCGGGGCGGTGGCGCCCGGGCACCACGTGCGGCACGATCGCGAACGCCAGCGGGAAGATGCCGCCGCCGAGGCCCTGGACGGCCCGCCCGGCGATCAGCCAGCCGATCGTCGGGGCGAGGGCGGCCATCGCGAGCCCGACGCCGACGACCGGGATGAGCACGAGCAGCACGCGGCGCGGCCCGTAGAGGTCGCCGATGCGGCCGATCACCGGGGTGCTCGCGACCGCGACGACGAGCACCGCGGTCAGCACCCAGCTCGCCTCCGCGACGGTGGTGTCGAACCCGTCCGCGGTGAGCGCGAGGGTCGGCGCGCTCATCGCCTGCGGCAGCACCGCGCCGAGCGTCGCGAGCACGAGCCCCGCCATCACGAGGGTGCCGCGCGCGCCGAGCCGCGCCGGGGCGGCGTGCGGGGGCGCGGGCGTGCTCACGGTTCAACGCTACGACCGAGGGGTCTCCGGGCCGAACTCCGGCGATCCCCCAGCCCGCTCTCAGGATCTCGCGCTAAGGTCAGACCACAGGCAGTCGGGAACTCTCCCCCAGTTCCACTGCCTGATCAGAGAAGGAAGAGACCATGGCCATCCGCACCCGCATCGCGTCGCACGTCGACGCGTTGGGTGCGCAGCTGCGGCACTTCCGAGATCGGGTCGACGCGGCATAGCGCCCCGCCTGCAATCCCCTTGCCAGGCGGCGCGGCGCTCGGATGCCGCGCCGACGCCGGTCGCGCGCCGGTGTGCCGTCGAGGCGACCGGTCTCAACTCCCCCCAACGAGACCCGTCGCGCCCGGCCACCGGTGCGCCTCCCCTCTGAATCCCCCTGCACCACCTGCATACGCCGTGCCCCGCCTCGCGGACCCCTGACGCGAGGCGGGAAACCCCGCCCCGACCCTTCGAGCGCCGTGCCCCTGCATCGCCGCGTCCCACCCCGCGACCCCCCGCGCGGGGTGGGGCTCGGCCCTGCACGGTCGCGGCCGGCGCGCGCGCCGTTCCCCTGCGCACGCACCGGCTCCGACGGATGCAGGGAAGCGGCCGGCGCGCCCGAACCCGCCGCCGCGCGGGAAGGCGCACCACCGCACCGCACGCCGCACCACCACCACCACCACCGACAGGAACGAGCACGCATGAGCACCGACCACCTCGACCAGATGCCCGCCGACCTGGCCGTCGGCGACGACGGCGCGATCGTGCGCCGTCCGCGCACCGACGTCGACGCCGCCGAGGCGCTCGCACCCGAGCCCCACGGCGAGCTGGTCGGCGCCTAGGCACGACCGGGGTGAGCGGGCGAGCGGATGCCCCGGGGCATCCGCTCGCCCCACACGACCACGTCAGTCGGTGATCAGGTCGCGGCGGCGGAACCCCAGGACCCCGACTCCCGCGATCACGACGGCGACCGCGGTGAGCACGAGCATCGCCGCGCCCGACAGTTCCTCGCCCGGGTACTCGCCGATGTGCTCGAACGGCGAGATCCACAGCGCGAACTCGGGCAGGTCGAACAGCGGGCCGAAGAACCCGACGAGGAAGCCGTAGCCGAACAGCGCCCACACGGCACCGAGCGCTCGCGGCACCAGGCCGTAGAGCAGCGCCGCGACCGCCAGCACGACCCACACGGCCGGCGAGTGGGCGACGTGGCCGAGCACGACGTCCCAGAAGATCGTCCAGTCGCCGGTCGACGTCGACGCGCCGATGGCCTGCCCGACGCCCGAGGCGAACTGCAGCCACGCCACGGCGAGCGCCGCGACGACGAGCCACGAGGTCATCCACGACCCGCGCCCGACCGCCGCGGTGAGCACGCCCTCGCCGCGCCCGTCGAGCTCCTCGCCGCGCAGCGACTGCACCGACAGGATCGCGAAGATCGTCGCGAAGAACGCCATCATGAGGCCCATCAGGCCGAGGTAGCCCGACAGGATGTCGTCCTCCGCGCCCATGATCGCCAGCAGCTCCGGCGGTGCGTCGACGAAGCCCTCGACGAGCGGCTGCGAGAAGCTGCCGTACGCGATCGCGGAGGCGAACAGCGCGAGCGTCCAGCCGATGATGCTCGCCCGCTGCAGCCGGAACGCCAGGGCGAACGGGCTCGCGAGCCACGCCGCCGCGACCGGGCTGCCGCGCCGCGCGGCCACCAGCCCCGACCCGAGGTCGCGGCGCCCGGCGAGCCGGAAGCCGAGCCACGCGAACACGACCGCGAACGCCAGCGACAGCGCGAGCGGCCACCAGCGGTCGTACACGTACGGTGCGGTCTGCTGCGACCAGCCGATCGGCGACAGCCACGACAGCCAGCCGAGGTCGCCGCCCTGCGCGTGCGACATGTCGCCGAGCCCGCGCACGAGGAACGCGCCGCCGAGCACCGCGCCGGCGATGCCCGATCCGGCGCGCGAGAAGGCCGTGAGCTGCGCGGTGGTCGCCGCGAGGCCGGCGAAGGCGATGCCGGCGGCACCGACGGAGGCCCCGAACGTGAACGCGCCCGCGACGTCGGTGCCCTGCGCCGTGAGCACCGCACCGTAGAGCACCGCGACGACCACGCTCATCAGCACGGCGACCAGCAGCGCGGCGGCCAGCTGGGCGACCCGTCCGACCGCGCTCGCGCGCACGAGCTCGGCGCGCCCCTCCTGCTCCTCGCGGCGGGTGTGCCGCATGACGGTGAAGATGCCCATGAGCCCGGCGCCGGTGATGAGGTAGAGCCCGTACTGGCTCACGAGGAACCGGTCGAGTGTGAGCTCGTCGTACCCGAACCCGGGCCCGCCGAGCAGCGCGCCGACCGGGCTCGCGGTGAACCCGATGATCGTCTGCAGGTCCTCGGGGTTCGGGAACACGACCCGCAGCACGCCCGAGAAGTAGACGAGCATGACCGTCATGCCGAGCGTCCAGCCGAGGAAGCGGATGCGGTCGCGCCGCAGCATGAACCGCACCAGCGCGCCGGTGCCCGCGAGCGGGCGGGGCGGGCCGAGCGGAGCGGATGCCTCCGGCGCGCGCCGCGCGGCAGCGGTGACGGTGCTCATCGCGAGGTCTCCGCGTCGGTGGCGGCGGGCGCCTGCTCGGGGGCATCCGTCGCCTCGAGCGCACCCGTCGCTTCGGCGGCATCCGCCCCCGCCGCACCCTCCGGCACGTCGCCGTAGTGCCGGAGCAGCAGCTGCTCGAGCGTCGGCGGCGTCGCGGTGAGGCCCGTGACCTCGAGGGCACCGAGGCGTCGCATGAGCGCGGGCATCGCCTCGCCGTCGACGTCGAAGCGGACGAACCCGTCGTCGACGCGGAAGTGGTGCACGCCCGGCAGCGCCGCGAGGCCCGCGGTGTCGCCGGTCGTCGCGAGCGACACCGACGTGCGGGTGAGGTGGCGCAGCTCCGCGAGCGATCCGGTCTCGACGTTGCGCCCCTGGCGGATGATCGAGATGCGGTCGGCGAGCACCTCGACCTGCGCGAGGATGTGGCTCGACAGCAGCACGGTGCGCCCCACGGCCGTGGCCTCGCGGATGCACGCCTGGAACTCGGCCTCCATGAGCGGATCGAGCCCGGCGGTCGGCTCGTCGAGCAGCAGCAACTCGACGTCCGACGCCAGTGCCGCGACGAGCGCGACCTTCTGCCGGTTGCCCTTCGAGTACGTGCGCCCCTTCTTGCCGGGGTCGAGGTCGAAACGCTCGCAGAGCTCGTCGCGCCGGCTGCGGTGGATGCCGCCGCGCAGGCGCCCGAGCACGTCGATCGCCTCGCCGCCGGTGAGGTTCGGCCAGAGCTCGACGTCGCCGGGTACGTACGCGAGCCGGCGGTGCAGCGCGACCGCGTCGCGCCAGGGGTCGCCGCCGAGCAGGCGCGCGGTGCCGCCGTCGGCGCGCAGCAGCCCGAGCAGGATGCGGATGGTCGTGGACTTGCCCGCGCCGTTGGGCCCGAGGAGGCCGAGCACCTCGCCGCGCCGGACCTCGAGGTCGAGCCCGTCGAGGGCGGTGGTCGCGCCGAAGCGCTTGGTGAGGCCGGAGATCTCGATCGCCGGGGCGCCGGCGGCGTGCCCGGGGGTGGTGGAAATGGTGCCGGAGGTCGTGGTCATGGAATCGCCTTCGATCGCAGTCGAGAGGGGGTGGGGGTGCGGGTGTCAGACGGCGTCGCCGCCGTCGGCGGGCGGGTCGGGCACGTACTCGAGGTACGCGTCGAGCATCGACCGGTCGGTGAGGAACCCCTCCGACATGAGCTCGAGCGCGGGCAGCGTGATGCGCTCGATCGCGCGGAGCATCGTGTCGCTCGGGTCGGCGGAGCGATGGGCGGATGCCCCGGGCCGCAGCTGCTCGAGCATGAGCGCGCCGAACACGGCGCCCATGAGGTACCGCGCCCGTGCCTCCTCGTCGCGGCTCGGCACGATCGTGCCCGCGGCGACGCCCTCGGCGATGTACTCGAGCGCGTCGGCGATCATGTGCTCGACGAACTCGGCGGCGTGCGGTCCCCCGTCCTGGATGCTGCGCAGCACGTACCCCACGAGCGGCCGGTACTCCTCGACGCGTGCGAGCTGCGCGAGGAACGCGCCCGGCGCCCCCGGCTCGGCGAGCACCTCCTGCTTGGCCTCGCGCACGGTGCGGAACACGTACCCGTCGCACGCCGCCCGCAGGGCCTCCTTCGACCCGAAGACCTTCATGACGGATGCCGCGCTGACGCCCGCGTCGTCCGCGATGGCGCGCACCCCGACGCTGAAGCCCTCGCGCGCGAACCGCTCGATCGCGGCGGCCCGGATGCGGGCCCGCGTCGATGTCCCCTCGTGCTCCGGCGCGGTCGGTGAACGCATGTGCACGATGGTAAACGCGTGTTCACCACCCCGGCAAGGGGCGAACGTCCCGCCGTCGCCGCGGTGGCCGCACGACTACCAGGCGTAGGCCTCCGGCGCCGGTCCCGGCCCCGGCCAGATCTCGTCGAGCCGGTCGAGCACCGCGGTCTCGAGGTCGACATCGGCGGCCCCCGCGAGCGCCTCGAGCTGCGCTCGGTTGCGCGGCCCCACGATGGTCGATGTCACCCCCGGCTGCGCGAGCAGCCACGCCAGCGCGAGCACAGCCACCGACAACCCGAGCTCCCCGGCGAGCGCCCGCGTCGCGTCGAGCTGCGACCGGTGCACCTCGGCCCGCCGTGCGAACTCCGCACTGCGCCGGCGGCCGCCGTCCGAGGCATCCGCGTCGGCCAACAGTCCCCCGGCGAGCGGGCTCCACGGCACCACGCCGATGCCGAGCTCGCGCGCGGCCGGCAGCACCTCGAGCTCGACCGTGCGCTGGGCGAGGTTGTACACCGACTGCTCCGAGACGATGCCGAGCGCCCCGCGGGCAGCGGCCGACCCCTGCGCCACGGCGAGGTGCCAGCCGGCGAAGTTCGACGACCCGACGTAGGTGATCTTGCCCTGGGCCCGCAGCAGGTCGAACGCCTCCCACACCTCGGGCCACGGCGCGGCGCGGTCGATGTGGTGCATCTGGTAGACGTCGAGGTGGTCGGTGCGCAGGCGCCGGAGCGACGCCTCGCACGCCTCGCGGATGTGCCGCGCCGAGAGGCCGCCGCCGTTCGGCCCCGGGTGCGTGCGCTCGAAGACCTTGGTCGCGAGCACGATGCGATCGCGGCGCGACGGATCGGCAGCGAGCCACTCGCCGATGATCTCCTCCGACGCGTGCGGCCGGTCGGGCGGCCCGTATCGGTTCGCCGTGTCGACGTAGGAGATGCCCGCGTCGAGCGCGGCGTCGAGCACCGCAAGCGCGGCCGCCGTGTCGGCGTGCGCGCCGAAGTTCATCGTGCCGAGGCAGAGCCGTGACACCTCGAGCCGGCTGCGCCCCAGCTGCGCGAACCTCATCGGGCCGCCACCGCCGACACGGCGGCCTCGGCCGCGTCGCGCACCCGCGCGAGCTCGGCCGCATCGACCTCCGATGGCCGCCAGCGCGACGCCGTGCGCATGCCGATGCCGGCGCGCAGCTCGACCAAGTGCTTTGCCGAGCCCGGATAGGTCGGCCCCATGCGCTCCTCCACCTCGACGAGGGCCGCCTGGAGCGCCGCCGCACGGTCGGCGTCGCCGCGCCGCGCCGCGTCGAACACCTCGCCCGCGGCATCCGGGTACACGTTCGCCACCCACCCCGACAGGCCGCCCACGCCCACTGCGACCGACTCGGCGAACGACTCGATGCCCGCGTTGTAGATGCGCATCGGGCTGCCGTCGGCGCCCGCGACCCGGGCGCGCATGCGCTCGACGTCGTGGCTCGTCTCCTTGAAGAACGCGAAGCGCCCGGTGCGCGCGAGCCACGCGACGGTGTCGTCGCCGAGCACCCGGTGGTACGGCAGCGGGCACTCGTAGATGCCGAGCGCCACGCCGGGCTGCGCCCGCGCCACCTCGGTGGCGATCGCGCGCAGCGCAGCCTCGTCGTCGCCCTCGGCGAGCACGACCGACGCGACCAGCACCACGATGTCGACGCCGACGGCCGCGAGCTCCGCCACGCGCGCCGCGGTCTCGGCCGTCGACCCCGGCTCGGCGACGGCAGCGCACACCGGCACCCGCCCGGCCGCGCGCGCGACCACCCGCCCGGCGACCGCGAGGCGCTCGGCGCGCGACAGCTCGTACATCTCCCCCGACAGCGCGACCGGGAACAGCCCGGCGGCGCCGCGCTCGATGAGCCAGTCGACGTACCGGTCGAGCACGTCGACGTCGACCCGGTCGTCGTCGGTGAAGGGGGTGAGCATGACCGGCCAGACGCCGGCGGGAGGGGACTGCACGCGAAGGTTCTCCAATCGTGGCGCCCGTCAGCGGGCGGGGTGCACGGCCACGCGCTCAAGGTCGAGCGCGGCCAGGTAGTCGGCGAGCTGCCGCAGCGGCTCGCGCTCGTGGTCGCCGATGCGCTCCGGCTTCCAGCGGCTGTGCGGGCGGAACGAGAGCCGCGACGACTCGGCGAGCAGCACCTTCGCCGACGAAGGGTAGCGCAGGTTGACAGCGTGCTCGGCGACGGTCAGCAGTCGCTGCACGGCGGTCACATCGGCGGCATCCTCCTCCGCGTGCCGGCACAGCCAGGCGACGAGCTCGGGGTAGACGTTCGCCGCGTACCCCGAGAGACCGGCGGCGCCGAGCCGCAGCGACGGCACGAGCGACGCGATCGCGGCGTTGTACAGCCGCAGCCGCGACCCCGCCGACGCCTCGATGCGCGCGCCCATCACCGACAGGTCGTGGCTGGTGTCCTTGTAGAAGGTGCAGCGACCGCTCGACGCAAGCCAGCCGACCGTGTCGAGGTCGAGCAGGCGCTTGGACGGCAACGGGCACTCGTAGACGCCCACGTCGACCCCCGGATTGCGGTCGAGCACGGTCGTCGCGGCGACGATCCACTGCGCGGCTGATGCCTCGGGCGGCACGACCAGCGACGAGATCAGCACGACCGCGTCGACACCCGTCGCCGCCACCTCGGCCACCCGGTCGGCCTGGCGCTCGGCTGCACCCGACGTCACCGCCGACGCGACCACTGGCACGCGCCCCGCGGCGCGGTCGACGACCCGGCGCGCGAGCGCCAGCTGCTCCCCGTCGCTCAGGTCGTACATCTCGCTCGACAGCGCGACGGCGAACAGCCCCGACGCGCCGAGTTCGATGAGCCAGTCGACGTAGGCGTCCACGCCGTCCCAGTCGATCGACCGGTCGTCGTGGAACGGCGTCAGCATGACGGGCCAGGCGCCGCCCGGCAGCATCCGCTCGCTCACCCCTTCACCGCCCCGCTCACGAGGTCGAGGCGCCAGTACCGCTGCAGGAAGAGGAACAGCAGGATCAGCGGGATGATCGCGATGAGGCATCCGATGATCACGAGGTTGTACACGTTCAGCTGGTCGGTGCCCTGGTTCATCATCGAGTAGAAGCCGACGGTGAGCGGGAAGGTCTCCTCGCGGCTCAGCATGATGAACGGCAGCAGGAAGTTGTTCCAGATCGCCACGAACTGCAGCAGGAAGATCGTGATGAGCCCCGGCACCATCGGCACGATCGCGACCGAGCGGAACAGCCGCCACTCGCTCGCCCCGTCGAGCCGGCCCGCCTCGAGCAGCTCGTCGGGCACGACCGCCGCCGCGTAGATGCGCGCCAGGTAGATCGAGAACGGGCTGATCATGCACGGCAGCAGCACCGACCAGTACGTGCCCGCGATGCCGATCTTCGCCAGCAGCAGATACTGCGGAATGGCGAGGATCACGCCCGGGATGAGCACGCCGATCAGCAGGAACGTGAAGACGAACTGCTTGCCAGGGAAGTCGTACTTCGCCAGGCCGTAGCCGGCCGCGGCCGACACGACCGTCGCGGCGACCGCGCCGCCGACCGAGTACAGCACGCTGTTGCCGCTCCAGACGAGGAAGGCCCCGTCGTTGAACGCGAACAGCGCGGTCAGGTTCTCGACGAACCCGCCCGTGAAGCTCGGCACCAACGTCGAGGTCGTGAACAGCTCGCCCGCACCCTTGGTGGAGGCGGCGACCAGCCAGTAGACCGGCACGAGCGCGTAGGCCGCGCCGACCAGCAGCACGACGGTGGGCAGGATGCCGCCGCGGCGTACGCCGCGGGCGGGGGCGCCGCCCCCGCCCGTCGCGCGGCTGCGGTGCCCCGCGATCGCCGGGGCGCTCACGACTCGCCCCCGAACGCGCGCCGCTGCAGCACCTTCAGCAGGCCGAGGCTCGCGACGAGCGTCACGACCGTGATGATCATGGCCGTGGCGGCGCCGCCGTAGAGGTCGTTCGTGACGAACGCGTCGCGGTAGACGAGCATCATCGGCACCCAGTCCGACGTGATCGAGTTGGTGAGGGTCATCATCATGTTGGGTTCGCTGAACACCTGGAGCGCTCCGATGATCGTGAAGAGGCCGGTGAGGATGACCCCCGGCACGATGAGCGGCACCTTGATGCGGAGCGCGAGCTGCAGCTCGCTGCACCCGTCGAGCCGCGCCGACTCGTAGAGCTCCTGCGGGAGGCCGCGGAGCGACGTGTAGAGGATCACCATGTTGAAGCCGACCGACCCCCAGATGGTCACGTTCGCCACGGCGAAGAAGACCGAGACCGGGCCCATGAGGTCGGGCTCGGGCAGGCCGACCGCCGAGAACGCGTCGCGGATCGGGCTGACCCCAGGCAGGTACATGAAGCCCCACATGAGGGCGGCGATCACGCCCGGCACCGCGTACGGCACGAAGATCGACACCCGCGAGAAGCGGCGGAACCTGGTCGCGAGGTGGTCGAGCAGCAGGGCGAACAGCAGCGCGAGCCCCATGGTCACCGGCACCGCGATCAGCGCGTAGACGAGCATGCGGCCGAACGACGCGTAGAGCGCCGGGTCGGTCAGCGAACGCACGTAGTTGTCGAGGCCGACCCACACCTCGGTCGCGAGGCCGAGTCCGCCGCCGGCGACCTGGCGGCCCCGGAAGCTCAGGACGAGCGTGTAGACGAGCGGCGCGAGCAGGAGGCCCGCGGCGAGCACGACGGCGGGACCGACGAACAGCCACGGCGCGACGCGAGGACGCAGCGGGCGGCGGCGCACGGGCGGTGCGGGGCGGGCGGATGCCACGTGGCCGGCGGGCGTCGCCGGGTCGGACGTCGCGGCAGGACCGGACGGGCGGGCGGATGCCACGCCGGCGCGCGCCGCACGCGGCGGTGCGGGCGCGTCGCCGGAGGCATCCGTCGCCCCCGCCCCGGGCACGGGGCCGGACGCGAGGCGCCCGGACCCGTGCACGGACTGGTGCGGCGAGGTCATTCGACCGTGAACCCGAGCGAGGTCATGTCGTCGACGACCGCGTCCTGCACCGTGGTGAGGGCGTCGGGGAAGCTGCCGCCGCCGGTGATCGCCGAGCTGAACGCATCGTTGAACGCGCTGTAGGCGAGCGCCACGTCGGGCCCCCAGGTGACCGTCACGGTCTCGTCGTCGATCTGCGCGGCGAGGTCGTAGAAGGTCGGGTCGGTCTCGCGCAGGGCGGCGGGCGTGGTCTCACGCAGTGCGGGCAGCTCGCGCCCGGAGAGGTTCGCCGGCCAGATGCTCGCGTTCTCGATGTACGCCTGCAGCGCCTCCTCCGAGTTGTTCAGCCAGATGGCGAACTCGCGCGCCTCCTCGGGGTGCTTCGTGCCGGTCGTGACGATCGTGCCCGAGCCGCCGAGCACGCCGGAGACGGCGTCGCCCTCGCTCCACTGCGGCAGCCGCACGGCGCCCCACTGGCCCACGGTGTCGGGCGCGTTCTGCAGGATGAGCGGCGGCGCCCAGACCGCGCTGATCCAGCTCGCGAGTGTGCCGTCGGCCAGCGCCGCCTGCCACTCGGGCGTCCAGGTCTTGAACGTGGCGACGGTGCCCTCGTCGACGAGGCCCTGCCAGTACTCGGCCACCCGGTTCGAGGCGTCGCCGTCGATGTCGACCGACCACGAGTCGCCGTCGAGCGCCCACCACTCGGCGCCGGCCTGCTGGCTGAGCGCCGCGAACAGCTGCGCGTCGTTCGCCGGGAAGGTGGCGAGGTACTTCGTCTCGTCGGCCTCGTGGATCGTGCGGGCCGCCTCGGCGTACTCGTCCCAGGTTGTGGGCGCGTCGATGCCGAGCTCCTCGAAGATGTCGGCCCGGTAGAAGAGGAACATCGGGCTCGTGCCCTGGGGCACCGCGTAGTTGACGCCGTCGAAGGTCGTGAGGTCCCACGCGGCGGTCGCGACCTGGTCCTCGTAGTCGCCGAACGCGTCGGTGATGTCGTCGGCGACGCCGTTCACGACCAGGTTCGGGAGGTTCTCGTAGGTGGTGTTCGAGACGTCGGGCAGCGTGCCGGCCTCCTTCGCCGCGGAGAGCTTGGCGACGATGTCCCCGGCGCCGGTGGAGGTGTTGACCTCGACCTGCACGTCGGGGTTGGCCTCGTTCCACACGTCGACGATGGCGGCGACGTTGGGCGCCCACGACCAGTAACGGAGCACGATCGGACCGTCGGAGTCCGATCCCTCCCCGCCGCCGGATGCGGGTGCGCAACCGGCCACGAGCGAGGTGGCCAGGGCGATGGCGGCGATGCCGCCGAGCTTGGTGAAGCGACTGTTCATGGTGCAACTTCCTTGTCGAATCGAACAGGTACAGGACGGGACGGGTGTGCGTCCGGCCCGTGGATTACCGGTAACTCCGTGCGAGAGGATTACCGGTAACGTAGATCGGGTTACCGGTAACCTAGCGCGCGCCCCCGACCGACGCAACCCTCGGCCGGCTCAGCCGACCAGCGCGGTCGACGCCCGGGCCACGAGGCGCCGGTCGGGATACGCCGGCACCGGCGCATCCGGCCGCTCGATCAGACCGATCAGGCTGCGGGCGGCGACGTGCCCCGCCTCGGTGAAGTCGATGTGCACGGTCGACAGCGGCGGCAGGAAGTAGGCCGCCTCGGGGATGTCGTCGATGCCCGCGACGCTGACGTCCTCGGGCACCCGGATGCCCTGCTCCGCCAGCGCGCGCAGCACGCCCAGCGCCATGCGGTCGTTCGCGACGAAGATCGCGGTGATGCCGCCGGTACGATCGACCGACCGAGCCGCGTCGAAGCCCGACGCCGCCGACCAGTCGCCTCGCCCGAGCACGAGCGGCGCGAGTCCCGCATCGGCCATGCGCTCCCGGTACACCGCCTCGCGATTGGTCGCCGAGTCCCAGCCCTCGGGGCCCGCGATGAAGCCGATCCGCGCGTGCCCGAGCTCGCGGAGGTGATCCATGACCAGCCCCGCCGCGATACTGCGGGTCGGACGTCCGTGCTCGGCGGCCACCTGGTCGCCGTTCACGTCGAGGAACACCGGCTTGCGGAACTTGACGCGCTCCAGGGCCTCGCGCACGTTCGCCGTGGGAGAGGTCGCGAGCACACCCGCCACGTCGGACGCGTTCAGCCCCTCGAGCGCGGCACTCAGCGTGTCGATGTCGCCGAGCGGGTCGACGTTCACGATCTCCAGCCGATAGCCGGCAGCCTCGGCGACCTCGTTCACGCCGCGCAGCACCTTGCTCGTGCTCGACTCGAACGTCTCGTAGCCGACGACGCCGATGCGCTTCTGCCGCGAGCGGGCGAGCTCGCGGGCACCCACGTTCGGCCGGTAGCCGAGCGCCTCGACGGCTGCGAAGATGCGCTCGCGTGTCTCGGGCCGGTAGGTGCCGATGTTCCGCAGCACGCGGGAGACCGTCTGGTGCGAGACGCCGGTGGCGGCCGCGACGTCGTAGATCGTGGCGGGACGGTCGGGATCCGGACGGGTCATACCAGCATCATGTCGTATCGTTCGCCGATCGTGTTACCGGTAATCCAACCAGCGGGCGAACGTCCCGGGCTCAGTAGCGCCAGCGCACGAGCTCCGCGACCGCCGCCGCGTCCAGCCCGCCGTACGCGTCCCACTCGTGCCGCCGCGACGCCACGTACGCGTCGAGCAGCGTCGTCCCGACCACGTCGTGGAAGAACGCGCTGCCCTCGAGCAGGTCGAGTGCGGTGCCGAGGTCGGCGGGGAGGCGACGGATGCCCCGGGCCTCCCGCTCGCCCTCGGGCAGCGTGCTCGGGTCGACGTGCACGGGCTCGGGCAGCCGGGCGCCGCGCGCGATGCCGTCGAGCGCCGACGCCAGCAGCGCCGCGACCGAGAGGTACGGGTTGGCGGCGGCATCCGCGCACTTGAACTCCAGGTTCGCCTGCGCGGCCTCGCGACCGGCCTGTCCCTCGACCACCCGCACGGCGGCCTCGCGATTGGCGGGGCCCCAGCACCGGTACGCGCCCGCCCAGTGGTTCGGGCGCAGCCGCTCGAACGACAGCACGCTGCCGCCGTGCAGCGCGAGCCCCTCCTCGAGCCGGTCGAGGATGCCGGCGATCATCATGCCCGCCTCGGGCGTGAAGCCGTGCGGCCCGTCGGGGTCGGCGCAGAGCGGGCGACCCTCGTGCGCGGCGGAGAGGTGCACGTGGCAGCCGTTCGTCGCGGCGCCCGCGACCGGCACGGGCGCGAACGAGACGAGCAGCCCGTGCTCCGCTGCGGTGCGGAGGATCACCAGGCGCGCGAGCACGGCGTCGTCGACCGCGCGCAGCGGGTCGCGCGGCGCGAGCGCGATCTCGACCTGCCCGTCGCCGAACTCCGGGTGCACCTGCTCGACGGGCACCCCGGCGGCGTCGAGCGCGGCCATCGCCTGGAGCAGCCAGGGCTCGAGGGCCAGCACCGCACGCGTCGAGTAGGCGGGCCCGTCATGGGCGAACTCGGGCACGACGCCCGGATGCTCCAACTCGCTCGGGTTGCGCAGTTCGCCCGGCACGGCCGGATCGGCCGACTCGCGGAACACGGTGAACTCCAGCTCGAACCCGACCCGGAATGCCAGCCCGTCCTCCTCGGCCGCCCGGACCACCCGCTTCAGCAGCGAGCGCTGGCAGGTCGGATGCTCCGAGCCGTCGAGCGCGCGCAGGTCGGCCGGCGCCCAGGCGAGGCCCGTCGCCGCGTCGAGCATCGCGAGCGCCGACAGGTCGGGGATGCCCTTGAGGTCGCCCACGATCGCATCGATCTCCGGCGTGGAGTTCAGGTGGTCGTCCACCGAGAAGAGCATGCCGACGCTGTTCGAGATGCTCACGCCGGTCTCGGCGGCCGAGGCGATGCGACGCCGCGGCAGCACCTTCACCCGCGAGACGCCCGCGTTGTCGACGTGCGTGACGAGCAGCGCGTGCACGCCGTCGGTGCTGGTCGCAGCGGACATCCGGCCCCCTCGTTCCCCGGTGCGGCGCGGCCGCACCGCACCGGCCGGTCGCGCTCCCCCAGTATCCACCCCCGTGCGCCGGGTGCACAGGGGCGGGTGGATGCCCCGGGCCGGGCGCGGATCCCGCCCGCCTCCGCCCCGGCGCGCGCGGACCTCCCCGCCGTATGCTGACCGCATGGCCGACGACGGGCAGGATGCGACCGAGCTGACCAACCCCGTGCACCGCACGCTGAGCGACGTGATGGAGGCGGCGCGCCCGCGCACCGACGGCGAGGTGGCGCGGTACATCCCCGAGTTGGCCGACGTCGACCCCGACCAGCTCGGCATCGCGCTCGTCAGCGCCCGCGGCACCGTGCACGAGGCCGGCGACAGCCGGGCCGAGTTCACCATCCAGTCGGTCTCGAAGCCGTTCGTATTCGCCCTCGCGCTCGACGCCATCGGGCTCGACGAGGTCACCCGCCACGTCGGCCTCGAGCCGAGCGGCGAGCCGTTCAACGCCATCAGCCTCGAGGCATCCGGCCGCCCCGACAACCCCATGATCAACGCGGGGGCGATCGTGGCGTCCTCGCTGATCCCGGGAAGGTCGACCGCCGAGAAGTTCGACGTGATCCGGAAGGGCCTCAGCCGGTTCGCCGCCCGCGGGCTGCACCTCGACGAGTCGGTGTACGCCTCCGAGGCCGAGACCGGCGACCGCAACCGCGCGCTCGCCTACCTGACGCACTCGGCCGGCACGCTCGCCGCATCCGTCGACGTCGCGACCGACACCTACTTCCGCCAGTGCTCGCTCGCCGTCACCGCGCGCGACCTCGCCATCATGGCCGCCACGCTCGCGACCGGCGGCGTCAACCCGGTCACGCGCGAGCGGGTGATCAGCGAGGACGCGGCGCGCTGGACGAGCGCGATGATGACCAGCTGCGGCATGTACGACTCCTCCGGCGAGTGGCTGCTGAAGGTGGGGCTGCCCGCCAAGAGCGGCGTCGGCGGCGGCATCGTCGCGCTCCAGCCCGAGCAGTTCGGCGTCGGCACGTTCAGCCCGCGCCTCGACGAGCGCGGCAACAGCGTGCGCGGCATCGCGATGCTCGAGACCCTGTCGACCCGCTACGGGCTGCACCTGCTCGCCGGCCGCGGCACGGCGCTCTCCCCGATCGGCGCACTCGACGCCGAGGACGGCACGACGATCGCGCGCCTGCGCGGCGACATCCGCTTCGCCGGCATGGAGGAGGTGCTCACGCGCCTGCTCCCCCTGGTGCACGACGACGGATGCCTCGTGTTCGACTTCTCCGGCGTCACCCGTGTGGCCCCCGGCGCCGGGCGCTTCTTCCGCACGGTGGTCGATGTCGCCGGCACGAACCCCGACGGCCGGGCGCGGGTGGAGATCCGCGACCCCGACGGCGTGCTCGGCGCCTGAGCGGTGCCGGCCGGCCGAGACCTACCAGGTCGTGCCGGCGCCGAAGAAGATCGATGCGAACGCGATGGTGCCGAGCACCAGCCCGATGATCGCCGGCACGAGGCCCCGCCCGCCGAGGCGGTTCGCCCGGGTGATGCCGACGACGCCGAACGCGATCGCCAGCACGTCGGGCACGAGCCCGAGGAACAGCCCGATGAACAGCGGGATCCAGGTCGTCAGCATGCCCCAGACACCAAGCACCAGCGCGGCGATCGCGATGCCGTTGCCGGGCGGCGCAGGCGGCGGCGTCGGATGCTCCCACGACGGCCGCGCCTCGTACGCGCCCCACGTGCTGCCGCTCCACCAGCGCATGCGACCGGTACCCGGTTCGGGGTACCAGCCCTCGGGCGGCCCGCCCGCCTGGTCCGTCATGCCGCTCCCACCCTCGCAGTGACCTTCACCTCCGATTCTGGCGGATCGCCGGCCGCGCGTCACCTCCCGCGACGGCTGCGCCGCGATGGTGGCCGCATCGATCACCCACGCGCGACTCGGTGCATCCACCGTCGCTCCCGTGGGCTCGGACTGCCAGACTCGAGGCATGCAGACCCGAGGCATCCGCTCGCCCCTCCGCATCTCGGTCGCCGCCGCCGCCGTCGCACTCGCACTCGGCCTTCTCGGCGGTGCGGCCACCGCCCCGGCCGCGACCGCCGACGTCGCGCACGGTGCCGCGACCGGCGTCGAGGACTTCACGTTCGACTCGTTCGGCGCCGACTACGCGCTGAGCCGCGACGCCGACGGCCACTCGGTGCTCGACGTGACCGAGACGATCGTGGCGCGGTTCCCCGACTTCGACCAGAACCGGGGCATCATCCGCAGCATCGTCGACCGCTACGACGGCGTCGACCTGCGCACCGAGCAGATCGTCGTCACCGACGAGAACGGCGCCCCGGTGTTCGCCGACGCCACCCGCGAGGGCGACTACATCGACCTCGCGCTCGGCACCGACGAGTTCGTGCGGGGCGTGCAGACGTACGTGATCAGCTATCGCCAGCACGATGTCGTGGCGAGCTTCGGTGACACCGACGCCGACGAGTTCTACTGGGACGTCAACGGCACGGGCTGGCCGCAGCCGTTCGGCACGGTCGCCATGCACCTCCAGGTCGACCAGCAGCTCATCCCCTCGCTGACCGGCGCGACCGCGTGCTACCGCGGCGTGCAGGGCTCCGACGTGCAGTGCGAGATGCAGGCGGATGCGGCGGCGGGCGTCTTCAGCGTGAGCGAGAGCGATCTCGGGCCGTACTCCGGCGTGACCGTGGCGATCGCGTTCGAGCGCGGCACGTTCGTGGTGCCCGAGCGGGCACGCGACTCGCTGTTCTTCACGTGGGTGCCGGGCGTCCTCGCGGTGCTCGTCCTCGTGGTGGTGATCATCATGCTCGTGGTGCGGCTGACGCGCTGGCGCGACCACCCGGGCCGCGGCATCATCGTGCCGGAGTACAGCCCGCCGAAGGGCGTCGATCCCATCCTCGGCGCGAACATCATCGGGCGTTCCGACCGCGGCCTGCAGGCGCAGATCCTGCGCCTCGCCCTCGACGACCGCATCCAGTTCGTCGAGACCACCGGCGAGTCCGGCTGGTTCGGACGCGAGTCGAAGGACCTGCACGCGGAGCTCCTCGAGGTGCCGACCGAGGTCGAGCCGCGCGACCTCAAGCTGCTGCTCGCGATGTTCCCCACCATGCAGCCCGGGGCGCGTCGCGCGATCGACAAGAAGATGCCGATCGCCGAGGCCCGGCGGCTCATGGCGGTCGACGACGGCGTGGTGCTCGAGACGCACCGGCTCGGCCTGCGCGCGCAGCCGGCGAGGGGCCCGATGGGGTGGCTGACCGCGATCGCCGTCATCTCGTCGATCCTGCTCTGGATCGTCTTCATCGTCGCCATGTTCTCCGAGGTCTTCAACATCTGGATCGTCGGCGGGTTCGTGGTCGGCGTGGTGGGGTTCATCTTCGCGCTCATGATCGCGTCGCGCCCGTCGCTGCTCACCGAGCGCGGGGCGGCGCTGCGCGACCACCTGCGCGGCCTGCGCGACTACATGCGGCTCGCCGAGCGCGACCGCATGCGCGTGCTGCAGGGCGTCGAGACCGCCGAGCGCCGGCCCATCGCCTCGTCCGCCGAGCGCGGGCGGGCGGCGGCGGCGGATGCCGCGGAGCGGGTGCACCTCTACGAGGACCTGCTCCCCTGGGCGCAGTTGTGGGGCATCGAGGACTCGTGGGCGCGCGAGCTCGACGCGCTCGTGCGCGAGGTCGACGACGACCGCCTGCGCTACCGCCACCACCACGTGCCCTACGGTGCGCTCATCGCGATGAACGTCGCGGGCTCGCACGCGCTGCAGTCCGCCGCGGCCGCGCGCGTCGCGGCGGCGTCGTCGAGCTCCAGCGGCGGCTCGGGAGGCGGCGGGTTCTCCGGCGGCGGCGGCGGAGGCGGGGGCGGCGGCGGCCGCTGAGGCCTCCCCGAGTTCCGAGACCCGTCAGGAACCTGCGCATCCCGCGCTGGGAACGCAGTCGATCGACGGGTCCCGACGCATCGCGACGGGTCCCGACGGGCGAGGACGGGTCAGTCGGTCGGGTGCGGCCACCACGACGGCAGCAGGGCGGTGAACCGCTCGGCCGCGGCCTCCAGGTCGTCCTCGTCGCCGACGGCCCAGGTCTCGATGGCACCGATGAGGCCGCCGGCGATGTACGCGGCCGCCTCCTCCTGCGCGCACCGCTCCTGCGGGGCACCCGGGACGTCGCGGGCGGCCCACACCTCGACCGCGAGCAGCGCCCGGTGGCGGATGCGCCCGTCGAGCACGGAGTGGAACAGCCAGCGCGAGCGCGAGGCGAGCAGCGCCCGGTACCCCGCGCGCTCGGAGACGACGTGCTCCAGCAGTCCGCGGAGCGACTCCTCGTACCGGACGGCGACCTGCTGCGGGTCACCCTCCGAGGGATCCACGTCGACCACCGAGATCGAGTCGAACTCGTAGCCGTACTGCTCGATCGCGAAGTCCTGCACGCTCTCGAAGTGGCCGTAGAAGGTCGTGCGGTGCACGCCCGCCTCGCGACAGAGGGCCGAGACGCTGATCTCGTCGATCGCGGTGGTCGCCAGGAGCCGCCGCAGCGCGTCGGCGAGCGCCGCGCGCGTGCGCTCGGCGCGGGGATCGAGGCGTGGTGCATCGGGCGCGCTCGTCGTCACGGGGGCCAGCCTAGCCGGAGGGGTTCCGCCGGATCCGCAGGGCGTGCACTGAGTTGTGCACCGCCCCGCGGCATCCGTCGCCTCAGTCCGCGTAGTGCGCGAGGCCGGCGGTCTCGCCGCCGTCGGCGACGAACTCGGCACCGGTCGAGAAGCTCGACTCGTCGCTGGCGAGGAACAGGATGAGGTTCGACAGCTCGATCGGCTCGCCCACGCGGTGCAGCGCGACGTGGCTCTGCGGGGTGTCCAGCTCCTCGGTCATCGGGGTGCGGATGACGCCCGGGTGCACGGAGTTCACGCGGATGTTGTAGCGACCGAGGTCGAGTGCGGCGTTCTTGGTGAGGCCGCGCACGCCGTACTTGGCGGCGTTGTAGCCCGGGAGTGCCTCGTAGCCCTGCAGGCCGGCGGTCGAGGAGACGTTGATGATGGAGCCGGCGCCCGACTCCTTCAGCGCGGGGATCGCCGCCTTGATGCCGTAGAAGACGCCGGTGAGGTTGATCTTCAGGATGAGGTCCCAGGCGTCGAGGGTGTAGTCCTCGATCGGGCCGAAGTTGGCGATGCCGGCGTTGTTCACGACGATGTCGAGCCGGCCGAAGGACTCGACCGCGGCGGCGACGGCCGCCTCCCACTGCGCGTAGTCGGTGACGTCCAGGTGCACGTAGCGCACCGCGTCGCCGAGCTCGGCCGCGAGCGCCTCGCCGTCCTCGTCGAGGATGTCGCCGATCACCACCTTCGCGCCCTCGTCGACGAGCAGGCGGGCGTGCGACGCCCCCATGCCCCGGGCTCCTCCGCTGATGAGTGCGACCTTTCCGCTGACGCGTGCCATTGACAGACCTTTCGGATCGAGGTTCCCGCGGGTCGGTCGACCCCGGGTGGCGGGGGTCGGCATCGCAGTGGGTGTCGACCTCGTCGTCACGCTCTAATCTACACCTGTCGTGTAGCACTGCGGCCGGGTCACGACCGTTGACACGACGGGCCAGCCTGCGAGGATGACCTCATGGACGATGCCACGACCCTCATGAGCGAACTGTCCGAGCAGGAGTGCTGGGTGCGACTGCGCAACAACGAGATGGGCCGGCTCGCCGTGAGCGTCGACGACCGACCCGACATCTTCCCGGTCAACTACCACGCCAGCGACCGCTCGATCCTGTTCCGCACCGCGGGCGGCACCAAGTTCGACGACGTCACCGCGAACCACGCCGTCGCCTTCGAGGTCGACCACTTCGACCAGGACGGCGGGTGGAGCATCGTCGTGCGCGGCACCGCGAAGCCGCTCACCACGCCCGGCGAGATCGCCGACGCGGAGGGCGCGCCGCTGAAGCCCTGGATCCCGACCGACAAGCCGCACTTCGTGCGCATCGACGTCGAGGTCGTCACCGGGCGCTCGGTCGTGTTCACGCTCGACCCGCGACACGAGGGCACGCTGTAGGCGCGGAGTCCCCCGCACCCGTCGCACGCATGCGGCCGGGGAGGCAGGTGGCGCCACGCTGCGCTCCGTCCGCCGCCCCGGCCGGCCTGTGCGGCAGGGGGAGGTCCGCTCAGGCGCCCTCGGCCATCTCGGCGAGGTCCCCGACGGTCGGGTACGACCAACGGAGCAGGCCGACGGGCACGCCCGCCCGCTCCGAGACGGCCTCGTGCGTGAGGCATCCGTCGTGCTTCGCCTGCCGCGCGGCCTCCGCGATGGCGTCTCGCCGCCGCTCACGTCGGGCCGCGATCGCGCCCGCGGTGTCGCGCACCGGCCGACGCTCCGAGGCACCCCACTCACCACGCCGCGGCCGGTCCCCCGGCTGGCCGACCCGCTCGGCCTTCGCCCAGCGCGCCGTGGCGGCGACGTCCCGGTCGAGCTGGCGGACCAGTTCCTCCGACGAGCGGAAGCGACGCTGCGGGCGCAGGTGCTTGCGCAGGGTCACGATGATCTGCGTGCCGTAGAGGCTCTCGGAGAAGTCGAGCAGGTACGCCTCGAGCAGGCGCACCCCGCTGCGCCCGTAGTAGGTGGGCCGGTGCCCGATCGAGACCGCCGACGCGAACCGCCGGCCGCCCTCGACCACAACGTCGGCCGCCCACACGCCGTCGCGGATGCGCAGGCCGGTCGGCAGCACGAGGTTCGCGGTCGGGAAGCCGAGGGTGCGCCCGCGCTGGTCGCCCGGCACCACGGTGCCCGCGACGACGGGCTCGTCACGGTCGAGGTCGATGATGGCGTACTGCTCGGCGACCGGCCGCAGGCGCGGCACGGCGATCTCGGTGTCGGTCATGCGTCCACGCCCCTCAGGTGTCGGTAGGTGCCCTTGTAGAACAGCAGCGGCTCGCGCGTGTGCCACTCGGCCGGGCTCATCGCGTTGACCCGCCCGATGACGATGTAGTGGTCGCCGGCCTCGTGCTCGGCCCAGAGGTCGCAGTCGAGCCACATCAGCGAGTCCGCGATGAGCGGGTTGCCCGCCTCGCTCGGCGTCCACTCGATGCCGGCCCACTTGTCGGTGCCCTTCCGGGCGAACTGGCTCGACACGGCGTCCTGGTCGTGGGCCAGCACGTTCACCGCGAACCGGCCCGCGTCGCGGATCGCCGGGTAGGTGGTCGACGTCGTCATGACGCTGAACGACACGAGCGGCGGCTCCATCGAGACGCTGTAGAACGACTGGCAGGTGAAGCCGGTCGGCGCCCCGTCGGCCATGCCGCTGATCACGGTGATGCCGGAGGCGTAGTGGCCGAGCGTGTCGCGGAAGTCGCGCGGGTCGAAGCCCGCCTCGGGTGCGATGTCCATGGTCATGTGCGTCTCCTCGGTTCGGTCTCGTCAGGCGTCCGCGGCCACGGCCCGGATCGCGCCGGCGGTCGCGGTGACGGATGCCCCCCAGCGGGCGAGCCACTCGTCGAGGGCGCCCTCCTCGGCGTAGTGCTTGTCCGAGAGGTAGAGGCCCTGCGTCGGCGTCGTGGCGCCGAGCTCGACGAGCACGGGCTTCAGGAGCAGCTCCGGCGCCATGAAGTGGGCGGGACCCGCACCGAGCATCAGCGGGATCGCCGTCACCCCGGCCATCCCGTCGCCCGTTTCGAACTGGTCGAGGAACAGCTTCAGGATGCCGCTGTACGTCGCCTTGAACGTCGGCGACGCGATCACCACCAGGTCGCTCGATTTCACGGTGGCGACCGCGTCGCCGACGGCCTGATCACCCCAGCCCATCAGGCCGGGGCCGAGCGTGACGAGGTCGATCTCGTTCCAGCGCTCGGCGAATGCCCGCGCGACCACGCGCCCGGCATCGAGGGTTCGGGAGTCGGCCTTCGGGTTGCCGGCCACGACGATCACGTTCAGGGTCATACGGTGCTCCTTGGAGGTCGACGTCGTCAGGCGGCGGCGTTCGTGGCGGACAGCAGCGATCGGAAGGCGCGACCGTGGTAGACGAGGGGCTCGGTGTCGTCGGTCACCGCGAGGTCGTGCACGTCGAGCACGACGAGGTCGTGGTCGCCCGACGGGATCTCCGCCCGCACCGAGCACTCGAGCGTCAGCACCGCGCCGTCGAGCGTGAGGGCGCCGTCGGTGCCGGGCGTGAGGGCCAGTCCGGCGAAGCGGTCGCGCGAGCGCGACGCGAGCTGCATGCACGCCGCCTCGTGGCCCTGCGCGAGCACCGAGACGCCGAGTCGGCCGGCACGGCGCAGCACCGGCCACGTGCGCGAGCCGCGCTGCGCGGAGAAC